>DTUF01000037.1 GCA_012964335.1 Candidatus Poseidoniales archaeon
GGTATCTTCAGTAAGAGTAACTGTGGTACCATCTGATGGCGGGGTTGCCGCAATTGTTGGGCTAGTAATTGGCAAAACCATTCCAAGGAGCAGGGTAGCAGTCAAAATCACCAATATACGCTTGTTCATTGCGCCGTGCGACTAAGTCATTGAACATGAAGCCGTCGCTTTAGTGGGTAAAGGAATACAAACCTTCACCAAAACCGAGGGGTGATGACGTCAGCCACTTTACCATGGGAGCCCATCATCGTGGCCCCCCTTCTCGTTCTATGGCTCTATTTGCCAGGGTATCTATCCAACACAACTGCGATGTTGGGTGGGAAGTGGATTCCTGATAGAACAGGGATCACTGTCTATCCGATTGATGGCGGGAAAATTCATTCTGATGGAAATCGCCTCTTAGGTGATGGGAAAACATGGAATGGTCTTCTTGGGGGCTGTATTGGAGGCGGATTAATTTGTATGCTAACGCATGCGTTAGCAGCAGGTAACGGAATGTATAATTCAGGTCCATTTTTAGACCCCTTGGGTGCCTACACAAGCAGTTCAGAAGATATCCAAAATAGTTGGTTTTGGATAGGCGGTGAATGGGGTGCCTCATTCATCATGGGCTTCATTTTAGGACTTGGTTGCATGATTGGCGACTCAGTTGGCTCATTTTTCAAGCGCCGCCGTGGATTGAAGAGAGAAGGTGAGGTGAGTAGTAAGGCGCCGTTACTTGACACACTTCCTTTCGCAATTTTCACTTTCATTTTTGGACTTCTTTTTCTCTCTCCAGCGATTGCAGGTGATACAGTTCTCGTCAAGGGGATGGTGATACTCTTGGTAATGACTCCAATTATTCACCGTTCTTTCAATGTGATGGGGTACAAACTTGGATTGAAATCCGTGCCTTATTGAAGGCATTTGATTGATTTTTCATCCGCCTATATTGAGATTACACTGAGGCATTGCTTATCGCCTCCCTATGCTACCAATGTGATTGATGGCAGAGGCGACTGTGCTGGTAGTTGGCGGCGGCGGACGTGAGCATGCGCTGACTATGGGGCTTGTAGCATCACCTTCTGTTGGTGAAGTTCACGTTGCCCCTGGTAATGCTGGAACTTCCCTAGTAGCAACAAACCATCCGTTCTCAGCAGGTGATGTAGAATCCTTGGTGGGTTTGGCTCAATCGTTAGGCTGCGACCTTGTTGTAGTCGGGCCAGAAGGCCCTTTGGTAGATGGATTGGCTGACAAATTAACCGCCGCAGGAATCCCCTGTTTTGGTCCCCATGCTGAAGGTGCTCAACTTGAAGGTAGCAAGTTGTACGCAAAACAGACGATGCAAAATCTTGGTATCCCTACTGCAGGGATTCACAACATCAATTCTCCTTCACAAATTGACCCTGCACTAGACGACTTCGCACCTCCTTGGGTGGTCAAGCGTGATGTTCTTGCTGGTGGAAAAGGTGTAGTCGTCACATCAGATAGACAAGAAGCAAGTCAGGCTTTATCTGATGGTTTGCAAGCAGACGGTTTTGTTCTGTTAGAAGAATTCCTAAGTGGTGAGGAAGCAAGTATGCTAATCATGCTTGATGAAAGCGGATGGGTGGCCTTACCTGCAAGTCAGGACCATAAACGAGTAGGAGAGGGTGACACAGGCCCAAACACAGGGGGAATGGGTGCATACGCTCCAGCACCAGTGGTTACAGATGAGGTGCGAGAGAAGGTTTACTCAAGAATTGTTGAACCGATGCACACTTGGCTAAGGTCTCAAGATTCTCTTTACCGTGGTTGTCTCTATGTCGGGCTAATGATTGATGAGTCGGGCGACCCCTATGTTGTTGAGTATAATGTACGGTTTGGCGATCCTGAAACTCAGGTGACGGTACCTTTGATTTCTAGTGACCTTTACGAATTACTGTTTTCTGTTGCATCTGGAACCGTAGGTTCCCACTCTCCGGAATTTACCGATGCATCAGCTTTGACTGTGGTGCTAGCAGCAGAAGGATATCCCGATTCTCCACGCAAAGGATTGCCAATTTCTATTGATGTTGCGATGATTGCGAACGGGGACGGCGGCGCGTTCATCCATCATGCGGGTACAAAGCATGAAATCGGTGGAGAATTAGTCTCAAGTGGTGGTCGAGTTCTTGCTTGCACAGGCATCGGTCCAAACTTGGGCGAAGCACGAAATCTTGCATATTCATTGATGGATGGCATCATTTTGGAAGGTTCTCACTATCGTTCCGACATTGGTTTTAGGGCGTTATAGGAGATAAAAATCCAAGCGTTGGACTACGGCTTTACCCCTTACGTGCGCGTAGGCGGGAACGCGTCCGTTTGGCAACGGTTAAAAAAAGGGGTCAGGTGGCGGCCACGCTGACGGTCGTAAGACTGACAACAACCGAGGTAATGGAAATGGAAAATGAAGGAAACGCATCTGCGCTACGTAATGTGGCTTGGGGGCTTGCTAGAGCACCATTAGCGGCACTAATTCTGCTGCTAATGACGATGGCAATGTACCCGCTAGGTGTGACCTATGATAAAGAGACAGCAATAATGACGCAAGTATTGCCGTTCGTGTTACTCACGATCGGTGCAATGTTCGGCAGTGTGCCACGAATAGTCTTCTCAAACCTCGGTGTGAAGCCTTCACAAGTCACATTGCTAATCTATGCGCCACTAGTAATCGCAGCAGCGATTCCGCAGTTGGTTTTAGGAAACACTCTGCTTGGAGTGTTATTCCTGATTTTAGCGTTCGGCGTTCACTTGTTTGATAGAGTAGGCCGCAACGATGAAGCGAACCTATTCATTTGGATTGTAATGGGCTTTTATGCCGCACTTTCATTCGCATCTGTTGCCGCCCCCTCTTGGGACGGCACACAGTTTGTGAACGGTGCTTGGCTACCTGAGCTCACAGAGAACTATTGGGGTGCAATGGATGGACACAGGGAAGCAACCGCTTTCCTGTTCTTTAATGGCTGGATGATATCTATCATTACCGGCGTGCTTGTCACGCTCGGTATTCGCGGCAGATGTGTAAAGCCAAGCACAAAGGGTTGGTTTTCACATCTACCAGAGCAAATCAACGACAAAGCATTCACTCCGTTGTTTGCTGCATTTGGAATTTGGCTTCTAGCCCATCTGCTTTCAGAAGCATCATTCTTCTCATCAACAGAAGCACAGAGAGTATCCAGCGACACCATTGGAGTATGGTGGCCACTATTTACTGGTGTCATCTCTTTGCTAACAGCGTACTGCTTTGCAGAAAATATGCGAACCCGTGGTGGATTAATCGGTATGAACTGGATAATTTTCTCAGTCGGTTCCTTCCATGAGAATGGAATTATAATGAATGGTTCACAAAATTGGCACTCATATTTCTCTGGAAATAATGGCCTGTTTGTTTGGTTCTTCATATTCTTCTGGCTCAATGTGCTAGTTGTGATGTTAAGTGTCAAAGGGAAGTTAGGAGATGGTTCACCAAGAAGAACCCCTGGTCTTGCTAAGAAATTTTGGAAAGAGCATTGGTATGGTCTTACCGTAGGTTCCGCTCTATTGACTGGCTTGCTAGTTCGTGTTGTATGGAATGTACTTCCTTTCATGAATGCTAGTGGTACCCATGAGTGGGACTTAACTGGTGGTTCTGACCCTTGGTACATGATGCGTACTGTTGAATACATCCTTGCTGAACACAACCATTTCATCCTCGATATGGACCGTTCTTACCCACTAGGTGCAATTAATCCTCGTCCACCCCTATTTTCGTGGAGTCTTGCTGTTGGTGGCATGATGCTAGCACCATTGCTAGATGTACCAGCATCTGACGCTGTATGGTGGTCTGTGGCTGCACTTCCAGCAATTTATGGGGCACTAACTGTTCTACCTATTGCAGGAATTGGTAACAAATTCTTCGGCCGTGCTACTGGCGCAGTTGCAGCATGGTTGATTGCTTTGATGCCAGGGCATGTTGGTCACAGCACCTTCGCTTTGGCTGACCACGACGCATTTGCAATCCTGTTCCTATCGTTAGGATTCTACTTCTGGTTGAAAGCTGTGAAAGCCGCTGGGGATGACAAGATGGTTGCCAACGCAAATTGGACACCTGCATATTTGTTCAAAGGTATCAAAGCCACATATGAAAAGCGACAAGCAGCAATCGCAAATGCTATTCTCTCAGGAATTGCATTCTCAACTGTTGCGCTAGGATGGAAAGGATTCGTCTATGGTCTTGGAATCGTATTCTTAGCGTTCTTCGCTCAGATTGTGATTAATCAGTTCCGCAGACGGGACAGCATGGCATTGTATGTTACTGCAATGACTATGATGTTAGTTACGTTCATTCTCCCAATGCCATTCTATGCTCATATGCAATTGGGATTGGTATTCGATGCTAGTGGATTCCAACCAATGTTCTACATTGTTGGATTCACATTTGCAGCAGGATGGGTCGCTGTTTCTTTCCGTGACAAACCATGGCTTCTGGTATTGGTCAGCGGAGGTGCTCTAGCAGGTGTAATCCTAGGTGCTCTTTGGTTGATTCAATTTATTGGATTATACAACGGCTGGGATGTACTCTTTACTGGTGGTTACTATCTGTCAAAGAACAAGATTTTCGATACTATCGCTGAAGCACAGGCTCCAAGCCGAGCAATGCTATTTGCATCCTTTGGCCCAATTGTGGCATTGGCAGCATTATTTGCTGGATTCATTGCGCTTTGGCAAGGCCTAAGTCGCCGTGATAGTAGTAGGTTAGTTCTAGCAATCTGGATTTTAGTTGCTGGTGTAATGGCATGGCGTGCTGGAAGATTCATCTTCAACGCCACACCTCCAGTTGCAGTGATGGGTGCTTGGACATTTGTCATCATGTGGCAGTGGGTTGGAGGTACTGATTTCGCCAAGGCTTGGCGAAGGGTCGGTATCGGTTCTCCAAGAGCTCGTTTTTCATCTACAACAAAGACTGCACGAAAATATCCTGGAGTGGTTGCAGTTCTGATGATTTTCATGTTAGTAGGCGCACAACACGTAACCTACGGTTTAGACTCAGGGATTCCGCAGGGTAACTCAAAGGCTAAGGATGTTGATTCAAATATTTACAATATCACGCCTAATATTCTGCGTGCCCAAGATCCAATCTTCGGCTGGTCTTTCTTAGATTCCACTCAGTACAATCCACCAGGGTCTTGTCGTGGTAGCGCAAAAGAAAGTAGTTGTTGGTATATGGGTGCTTTTGGACCTGGATTCAATGGCCAATATTGGAACGAGGGATATCAATGGCTTGAAGAGCAGGATGCAGATGTACCGTTCGGACAAAGACCAGCATTCGTATCATGGTGGGATTATGGATTCCAAGCACTAGCTCAGGGTAAGCACCCAACAGTGGCTGACAACTTCCAGTCAGGAATTCCTGCTGCTGGTAATATGTTGCTTGCACAAAGTGACAAAGACTTGCTTTCGCTCTACACGATGACATTAGCAGAAGGTGATTTGAGATATAACGATGGTACATTTACACCTGACTTCCAGCGTACTTTGGAGAAGCACTTTTCTGACAGCCAAATTGAGGAATTCCTACTTCTAAATATTCTAGGTGGAGAGAATGGGGTTGACATGTTAAAAGATCGTTCGTTCTCAATCAATAAGAGAGCAGGAACAATTGCCCTTGGTGAAGGTCATTTGCTTGACTACAACGGAATGCCAACATCTGCTACAATCTATCGTGTGTATGATAGTGAGGAGCAAATAGGCTCAGATTTCAACAATGAAAATGAAGCTTTGATGCAATTTAATCAATCAAAGAACCGTAACGATGAAGTTGTTGATAAATTTAGTCATCAAGTGATTGGTAATTATTGGTATACAAAAGACATAGTGGAGAGTTTTGATGATGTTTCATCTTCAATCCACCGGCAAAACGCTCGTCTAGCACTAGGTAGAGTTTTCTTGACCACTGTATTGGATATGCCTGAATTAGTTGACATGTATCACCAATTAACAAATGATGTCACTTACACAGTTGCGGATTCAGAGGGTAATCCAGGAGATACTATTACTCGAAACCATGATATTCGTTATTTCGCAGTTGATAATCGTCTATACCCAACAGGGGGCTCATATCAGAGTAGTGGCGGTAATCCAACTGGAATTTTCTATGCACCTACCACACTTGCTGGTCTTGACCCTGAGACTTACATGAAAACTTGGTATGTTACTCAGAGAGGTAGTTCAAACTTCGTTGTTGACATGACTCAAGCAGAATATGAGGAACAATACAAGAATGATCTCATACTAAGTCAATCACAGAACTCAGCAGATATTATTCAAGCAGTTGACTTACGAGTTGATCAAGAGCCTGAATTCTTTGACACCATGGTTGCTCGCGCCTATGTTGGCTACGGTAGCCCTCAATTGGGTCTTCCTGGAAAGGTTGCACAACCAGGCCAACACTTTGACCTCAGAGGTACCAAGAACAGCAGTTTGGAGCATGCATACCCTCTTCCCGGAGCTATGATGCCTAACTTCGTAATTGCAAATTGGTATAACCCAGAAGCAACTAGTACCACACCTTGGTATGATGCGAATACAGGTGTAAAGATACTCAAGTACTACAGTGGTGCAACTCTAAGTGGTGAAGTCAAATTAGGTGACTTTGGCGTAGTGCCTAAGGCTCGTCTATTGATTGAGCGTGACGCTTACAGTGGTGAAGATATCTTTGATGAGGACCCAAGGGAATATTGGATTCCAATTGGAACAGTTGATGCAGACGAAAATGGCAGGTTTGACTTCCGAGTTCCAGCAGGTCACATTCGCGTAACAGCATTCTCTGGATTTGCAGAAGATGCCCAGGTTTTGCGTAATCAAGACCGTGATGCAATAGTCACGGCGCAAAACGACTTCCAGGAATGGCAAACATGGTTTTCAGATATTTTAGGCCAATCTACTAGTGAAGATGGTAGGTCAGTAAATCCAATTACCGGCATATTAACAAATGTCAGCGGCGGAAAGTTACTTGGTGAGATGGAATTCAATGTCACTGGTGCACAAGCCGATACCAACGGCGGTGCAGTCATTTCAAAGTCATTGTCGATTGAAGCATCCAGTGCATCAGGTATTGTGACTTGGGAAGGCCACTCATCATTTGATGGCACACCTTTGAGTTCTCATGAATTAATTTTCACTGATATTTGGACGGAAGAAGAATTAGAGCATATCTGGACTACTAATGGTACAGTTGTATCAACCCCAGAATACCCACGTGTGTTCCGTGGTGAAGGTGAGGTGACCTTTACAGGTGCAGGTTTGGTAGTGACTGAGGGTGAGGTCTTAGTATCTGATTTCACCGGTAATTACACAAGACAAATTGCTAACAATCACTCGTTTACTGGAGTTGGAACGTTCTCTGGTGCTGGCCAATTTGTTGGTACTATCACGAGTAGTGAAACAATCTCAACATGTGTTAATGGCACTATATCAGAATCATCTGAAATATGTACATTGGCAGGCTCCAATCCTCTAACATACTTATTCTCCGGCACTTTTGACGGTACTGGGAAAGTTACTGCAAATGGTTCAGTTGACTACACTGCAACATTATACCGTGAAACGCTTGTTGGTAATGGTATTTTCTTTACCGATGGCACGGATGAAAGCCTAGATACATTTGGCACAATCAACGGTAGTGGCACATTCAGCGGCGCTGGTATATTCAACGGTCCAATGGTTGAGCCCGGTTCATTCCACTTAGTTGATGCCTTACCTGGTTCATACCGAGTGTATGTTGTGCTTCCTAATGGGAATATCACGAGATTGAGCACTCCACTTGAAGTTGATACAACTGCAACGAGTGGAGTTGAATTACGTCTGCCAGGTTCTTGGCTCGATGGTGAACTAGTTTGGTTCAACGGAGACCGAATTGCAAATACTGAACTGTACTTAACAGAAGTAAGCATTGATGAAGAGGCTACTGAGCCTTGCACTGAGGTTCTATTTGCCCCATGTATCATCTATACTGATGAGAATGGTTCGTTTGGTTATGGACCGTTACCTGACGGCTCATACGAGGTGGTAATGGATGCTGATGGAGATGGTTTCAACGAATGTGTTCCTTGGAAAACTCCAGCAACGGTTCAGTTATGCGACGGTCGTTCTGCAATCCATGCTACAATCGACCCTACGAACTTCACAATGGCAAGCACTGATGCTGCGGTCCCCATGCATTTTGACATGGAATTCACACTGATGAAAGATCTTGGTGGAGGCACAGTTGAACCAATTGCTGATGAAATTATCAATTTCCATAGCATGTTGTTATCAGAAGATGAATATGTAGAAGCAATTTATGACAATGAATCTAGCACTTACCGCGTTGAATTACCGGAAGGTGAGTGGATAGCCAACACATCTTCAGATGGTGAATTGATGCTATGGGAAGAATTTGAGTTAACAGAGGATACCAGTGGCATTAATTGGGTGCTAAGAAGGAGCATCAATGTTACCGGCCAAATTCTTGTTGAAACAGGAAAAGAGGAGGCACCAGAAGAAGGAGTTCCAAACATTGAGGTTAAGTTCCAATGGGGTGGTATTACAACTTCAGTCCAAACTAGTTATGGAGCAGAATCAGGTAATTTCTCAGTATTCTTACCTGAAGGTATAGAAGTAAATATGACAACAATATCAATAGCCAATCAAATGTCAAATGGTACCAACTTTATGGTAACAGATGATGTTTCACCAGTTATTCTTCATGTAGAGGCAGGGTTAGCGGTAGATGGTGTACTTTACTTATTTGAGAATCAAACTGCCTATTCACCAAATGTCCCAGGGTTCGCTGAAGTACAATTGCACGGATATCAGGTTGATAGAGGCGTACATTGGTACTTTGATATTGATCCTGAAACTGGACGCTTTTCACAGAAGTTGATGAAAGGAAATTGGACACTGGATGTCTCAGATGAGAGACTAAATGTTGATGAATTACAATTGGAAGTATCGGATTTAAACATTGAGCAACTTACTCATGTAGAGTTGATAGCAATCCCAGACAACGTCACAGTGGATATCTCTGCATTCTTGGACCATTCACTTGATGGGAACAGTAGTAATGGTACTTTTGTGAATATTGATTTCGCATTCGTGCCTATTTCTGGAGGTGGAGTTGGTACTAGACTGAACATCACTGCAGATGAGATGTCAAATGGTCATATCCTTACATCACTACAACCAGGTGTCTACACAATCGCAATTGATGCTCAAGACAAGGATAACGGCTCAGACTTTGATACAGTTCTTCTCGACAACGAACTAATCCTTGAACTAGGATTAGACAACACCACAACAGAGTATGCAGAGTTAATCCTCGAACCGTTGTGGAAGTTAGAAGCAACTCTAACCAATCAATCCGGTGGTATTCTAGACAATAGAACAGTAGTCTTTAATTCAGTCGATACAGATGATACATTCCAAATAACTGCAGATGAAAACGGCACAATTTCAGATTATATTCCGGAAGGTGATTGGGTAGTGATAGTTGACCGAACTTTGGTTGCGGACACCTACGAACAATTCAGAGACGCATTTACTGCGAAGGAAACATCATCACGAATAGGTTTGATATGGCGCTCATTAGAATCTGCTGAAGTAGCAATCCATCTATCTGAAGGTGATAGTGGAGATCCATTAACTGGTTTCTCAATGATTGCAAACAGCACAGATGGATATGGTGAGGTAGTATTACCATTCACAAATGACCAGGGAGATATGGTCGGTTACCTGTTCCCTGGTAACTGGGTTGTATCATTAAACCGCACCGAATCAATGGATAGGTGGGTGTTGGAGGATCAACAACTAACAACATTGTCTGCTGGCCAAAATGTGTCGGACATTAACTTCTCAGTGGAGCATTGGGTCACCCTTGGGGGGAACCTGTTCTGGGATTTGGATTCTGATGACGAGTACGATTTCAACGAAGGTGTTGAAGGTGCTAATATCACTGTATCAGGAGGAGGTCTTGACGCACCTGTTAATTTGACTAGTTCTGCTTACGGCACATGGGCATTATTTGTGCCATCGGTGAACAATTACTCTATTGAGGCATCACAACTTGGTTTCTCTTCAGTGTCAATTGTTGCACAAGTATCTACAGTTTCTAACTCTACAGATATTGAGTTAACAGCAGGTAATGTGACAATTTCTGGAATTGTTGATTATGTGCAAATGGAAGTCTGGGATGAGTTCTCAGATGATGTTGTTTTAATTCTAATACCAGTTTCTGGAATCGAGAGAGACTCTCGTACACCTACAAAGGTGATGGCTAACGATGGCTCATGGGATGGCGAATGGACTGCAGATGTTGAACCAGGTGATTGGGTGCTTTCTGCTAAGGTTGTGGATGAAGGAATTGTCGGAATCTCAATTGTTGAGGCTGATGTCCATGATGGAGCACAAATGAACTTGACTATGATTCAAGGAGGCACACTTGTTCTCAGCACAAACTGGATTGACTTTAATGGTGTGAGCCATGATTTGAGTGAGACTAATGTTGCTGGTGCAGAAATAATTGGTTCACCAGAAATAAAGGTAACAATCCTTGGAGTTATCAGCTGGAACGAAACAGTTGACTCAAATGGTCAAATTCACTTCTTGTTACCAGGTGGAGACCTTTACATTGATGGTGTATTCGAGACCAATGAGCGAGAAATGACAATGGTTTACCGAACAGGCTTGACTAGTTCAATTTCTGCTCAACAAGAAGCACCTTCAGCGACCCTCAATTACAATCGTATCCTTGAACATTCAATTGATTTCAATATTACATCCATTAGTGGCGCAGAACAAACAGAAGATGATTACGACGAAGTTAACGCATTGTATGAGAATGCTACTGATTATCAAGTGATAGAGTTCACTGTAAACTTAACTTACAACGGCAATGAAGCATTTGATGAATATACAGTCGGTACAGTCTTTGACGCAGAAGATGTAGATTACTGGAATATTGAGTTCTATAATGGAACAGATGAAAATGGTACAGAAATCTGGAGTGAGTCAACACCCGTTGTCCTAGGTTTGGACGGTGAAAATTTAACATCTATTCGCATGCGTGTCACAACAGCCGATGTTGAGAACGCACAGTCAATTGCTGGTGGACATATCATCAAACTTCGAACGACCCATTCAACCGGTACATTCAGCGAATATGTCCTAACAATTCACATTCCTCAGATCTACTCAATAGAGGTCATATCATCACCTGAAGATACAATTGGAGTTTTCCCTGGTGAAGAGAAGCGCATTGAATTCGTGTTACAGAATACAGGTAATGGGCAAGACATACTTGGGTTTGAAATTGACACCACATGGTTGCCAGAAGGATGGAGTGCTACAGGACCTAGTGAATCACCTTGGGCCTATGGAGAAGAGCGAATATACTCGTTCACTATCTTTGCACCTGCTGATGCTGAAACAATACCGTTTCCACTTAGTGTGAATGTCAATAGTTCTGATGGTACAGCTTATGACCCGATTGAAATACAGGTTAAGGCTGCAAAGCCAATTCTGAATTTCATCATTGATAATACGGGCACATTTAATGGTGAAGATGCGGTTAAGGATAAAAGCAATAAAATGATTGTTTCAGTTGAAAATACTGGCCTTGTGGACGCTCAAAATATACGAGTAAATATTTCAATTGATGGATATGATGGCATTTACATCCTTTCAGAGTCACAGGATATTCCTGCTGGTAACTCGGTTGAATACATTCTATTCATTAATTTAGATGGTATCGGCATTGGTAAGCAGAATTTCGTATTTACTCTACAGAGTGAGTTCGGCCTTGATTTAGATGGTGATTCTGATGAAAGTATCACAAGATCGTTGAAGGTTGCTACGCCACCACCTGAATCCGTCAATGTTTGGGTTCCACTGCTAATCATTGCGGCTTTCGTACTCGGATTCTTTGGATTCCGAAGAATGCGTGATTCCATCAGCGGTCAGATGCCTTTCTGATGAAATATGAGGTTTGCCCGGTTTCAGAACCGTGAGCAAGTAGCCCCAAACGCCGAAGAGTGCATTTAGCACCCCATTGACCGGAGCATAGGTGAGACTGTGATACCGGGTTTGGAGGGTGTTGAATTTCTGCCTGAACCAGAAGACCCGCGGATGCTTTCCACAATTGACCCTGGTGCACCTGGATACCCAGCAGAAGCCTATGGTATGCCCAGTGAAATGGACCCACAGGCATGGAAGGAGGCGGATGCGGTAAAACCAACGAAACTACCTTTCAACCTGCCCTGGGGGTTATGGATGGTAGTAGGTTTGATTGTAACTATGTTAATCAGTTATAGTTCATTAATAGGCTATCTAGATGAGTTTATTCCAGAATCAGAATGGGCTTATGAGAATTCAGGAATTCGCGCCCTTAACGCTGATGGGTATAGTGGAAAGGGTATACGTGTTTGCATTGTTGATACAGGAATAGATACAACACATCCCGATTTAGTAGGTGTCAATATTGTTGGATTCAAAGACTTTATCGATGATACTGAAGGTAACCCTCATGACAATGATTTGACACAATCTCATGGGACCATGATGGCCGGAATTCTCGTTGCAAACGGTTCATTCATCGGGGCAGCTCCAAATGTGCAACTGATTGTTGCCGCTGCACTTGGTGCGGATGGTGGCTCAGGCTCAGAGGTTGCCGTTGCGGATGCGATTGAATGGTGCTGGACTACAATGGGCGCAGATATCATCAGTTTGAGCCTCGGTGGAAAACCCGATCTTGTATCTACATTTGGAGGTAGAACAGAAGGAGCGGTTAGCGATGCGCTTGATAATGGGATATTTGTTGTAGCAGCTGCTGGGAATCACGGAGGAGCAGGTCAAGATTACCCTGATGTTAGCGTGCCTGCTAATGTTGATGGCGTGATAGCAGTGGGTGCAGTTCACCGTAATAATTCACTTTGGCAGTTTTCAAGTTCAGGATCGCCAACTAATGCCTCAGGTGAAACTAGAATTTGGCCAAATCAGAAACCAGAGGTAGTTGCCCCTGGGGTTGAGATTCACTCAACCTATGTTTCAGAAAGAACTGGAGCAACATGGTCAAGAAGTGATGGTACAAGTGATTCAACGGTGTTTGTTACAGGTGCCTTGGCGTTGATACTTGAGAGATACAATGGTAATCCAGGGCTCAGTCCTACACATCAAGGAGACCGCACACCTATCCAATTAGTGAAGTCCGCCCTCGCAGAATCGTCTGAGGCGGGTGTTTTCCAGGAACAAGGTGAGCACCATTTGAGATACGGGTATGGGTCGCTCAATGCTGATAGTTGGTCAGACGCTGTCGGGGCTAGACTTTGAGAATAATAAGGTTGAAAAACCAACTAATTATTTGATACATTTAACCATATCTTGATACAATAGAGCAGAAAACTACTGTTTATTGTATGATACTTTTAATATATATTTGATATTATTTCAATTGCAGTAAGGCGTTTTTTTATAACTGAAGAGGGTTCTCGGTTGTTTTAACAAGGATTTGATGTGATGGAAATGAATAACCGAAGCACAAGTTTTCTACTAGTTGCTTTATTCGTGATTAGTACGATGACTGCATTAGTCACTTTGACACCCACTGTAGTAGCAAGTAATGAAACTACAAGTGGTACGATTACAGGAACTGAAATTTGGCAGGGTGGACACACTCTGACAGGTGATGTTGAGATTGCACCGGGTGCAAAATTGATTATTCAGCCGGGAACAACAATCACGTTTCTGAATGGGACTTACTTGGATGTGAAAGGAAACCTGTGTGCTGCTGATACATCCTGTGGTGCTAACGGAATGGGTAGTAATTCCAGCAGGATAACCTTCAGATGGGGGACACCTGCCAACGAATCAGCCACTGGGCGTTGTTACAAAATGATGAACCCAGCAAGCGGTCAGCCATTGTGGAATGCAGACCCTTCATGCTTTGAAGGAATCCTAGTACGCGACACAATTGATATCGCTGAAACCAGATTCAATCACGTAACAGTCGAGAATGCGTATGGTATGCCTCGGTATGTTGCTGATTTGGGCGAGATTAGATGGGCTGCATTTATTCTCGATGGTGCAAGTCCAACACTTACGGAGATGGCTTTTGACGGTGTCAATACCTCCAGTGTCCTAGTTCTTGATTTAGCAGCCCCAACATTCAATGGCGGGTCTTTTGAAGTAGGTTCAGATGAGGTTATTTCAAGCTTAGCAGGGAATGCAGTGCAAACTTATGGTGCAGGAAGCCCTAGTGGGCCAGTGCGTTTCCTAAGCCCTGTTTTTACTGGTACTGAGAATGGTTGTTCTTCAGAGGATAACGGACGTCACGTTCTTTGGGCTCAGAAGTCATTCACTAACATTGACCATGGGGTCGTGGCAAGTGGCGATTATGGTTACAGATATACTGATTCAGCAGGAATAGTTCATGGTAATACTATACAGACTGATTGTACAGGAATTGATATCAATGGTCGAAGGTCTATCTCAAACACAGACTACAAAGTAGAGGTCACTAGTAACACAATTACTACTGGCGACAATTCTCCCTTAACTGTTTACGATGCTGCATATGCTCATGTTGAAGGAAATGTGATGAGTGGTGCAGCAGAAGGTTCTGGGATCCAAGTGGTTTCATCTTCTGGTGCTGCAGGTGTTGTTACCCAGGTTCGGATCACGAACAACATTATTGGACCAATTACTGGATATAACGGGATTTGGGGTGTTGGTTACTTTGACATGATAATTGACAATAATACTTTCTTGGAAATTAATCGTGAACCAGTAATTGTTGGCGAATACCACTTTCAAGACTCTGGTTGGTCGGTCACTGGACCTGCTCCTGCTAGAGCAACTATCAGTGACAATGTCATCAACAACGTTTCAGGTTCATGTTCATCAGATACTGTTTGGGACGAAGAAGATTTTCCCTGCCCTGCTTTCCATATTTTCCGTGCTAGTGTAACTATCAAGAGAAATATAGTGATAGGAGTTCCAGGTGATGCAATCCGTGCAATTGGTTCACTTCTAGATGTACAAAATAATCAATTTACAGTTGGGGGACAAGGTGCAAAAATTGTTGACCACGACGATACATACGCTTCACTAGGGTTTTTCTCTGGAAATCAATGGCTGGGTGTTTCAGATATTGTTTACAACATCACAAAGAGTTCTGTAACGGTTCAGTCAGAGACAATCCCCTCAATTACTGGTGGGAATTCAAGTATGCCCATTCAGTTAGTGTGGGACCAAGGAGAGGCTTATGCGTACAATAATTGGGACAATCAGGTGATTCTTCCACCTACTACATCAATTCCTCCTGTGAATTTCCCATTATCGTTACAAGCGGTGAACAATTCTACAGTTTTCACTTTTGCAAACATGTCTGGTTTGTCCCTTTCAAAGATACAAATTGGCGCTCTTCCAACTCCATGGGCGGTTCAAGTTCGTGAAGCAGCTTTAGTTCGTATCAGGGCTACTGTTGGCGGTGTAAGGGTACCAGGTGCAACAATTCTGCTAGAGGATGCTCATGGGAATGATCTTTACAATCTGCAAACAGACACACAAGGATTTGCTCCTTGGGTTGCATTACCATCAGATTTCCATCTTGATATAAGAGGAAATGGGGATAATCCGAATGGATTTGCTGATGATGTTGGCGAAGATTCTTGTGCTGACGGAATCGATAATGATGGAGATTTATTATACGATTTGGATGACCCTGATTGCAATGCTGGCGCAGGTACGAGAGAATTGTCAAAATACTTCGTGACTGCGTACAAGTTTGGTAAAGGATACCATAAGTCATCATTTAATCTCACAGGAACTTATGAGGACACTCTTGCAATGACTAATCTAAAGCCAACAGTGGTTGTTACACAAAGCGATGGCCACTCTTTTATTCGGAACATCAACTTTACTGGATATGCTTGGGATGGAAATATTGGGACAGGTGTATTTGGCACTGATCAGCAAGCTCAATGGGAGCAGCAGGGTGTAGTTCAAAGAATTGAAGTCAAGACACCTGATTCAAGTTCATGGGTCGATGTACGTTATGCTGTTGATGACAGTGGAACAAATGGGGAAGTAACTCGTAATAATCGCCCATTCAAAAACTGGCACTTTGAGTATGATATGGCAGACCAACCTGAAGGCGATTACACCTTTGACTTTAGGGCTTATGATGGAGTTGATTACAGCCCCATTGTGACGAAAACTATCAAATTAAATACAAATCCACCAACAATTAACGTTGCATCCCCAGTTAATGGGTCAATGCATAATACTGGGAAAGTAGTCTTTTCTGGCAGTGCAAGTGACGCATACAATGGAGCACTTGGAAGTGATATTCAAGAGATTCATTTCCGTATGTCAAGCCCTACTTGGATAACTACAACCACTAGTATCGCTCGCCCTCTTGACTCAGAAGGTAACCCGATTGGTGCACTTTCAGAGTGGTCTTGGGAATGGGACTTTTCAGTAATGCCAAGGATTCGCGAAACATGGACTTTCGTAATTTGGGCGTCTGATTCTGGTTATTGTCTAGAAGACATTGACACTTGTGATACTGTAACATTAGAACTTGATATTGACAACAGCAACGCTGCACCAGTTATCTCGCTACTTGCTCCATACGAAGATGAAACGATTTCAGCAAGCCATGACACTGTTATTTCGGGCATAGCTCGTGATACAGATGGGGAAGTGAGTCGAGTAGAGATTCGTATCAGGGACCCTCAAGATGCACTTCGTGAATTGCCAAATGCTCCCCCATATGTGACTGTGATACAATCTAATGGTCTATGGAGTACGACTTGGGATACTAGTAACATGATTCATGATTTCCACTATCTCATCAGCGCTCGCTCATTTGATGGTCATTCATACAGTGAATGGGTTGAGGTTGAAGTGATAATTCACAATCCACTAGATGCTGACAATCGCGCTCCAGTTTTCAACTCTACAGGTTGGGTTGGAGAAGTGATTATCTTCTGTGAAGAGGGTAGTCAAGCCCTTGACAGATGCGGGAATGGTGGAAGTGTCGTGCTACCACCATATTTCTCTGATGCTGATGGTGATTCACTTGACTACGATGTCTATGATGACCCGGAAATAATTGCAAACAGTGATTTGCAGCATGATGAATTATGCGCCGATTTAATTTCGATTGATATTTATGGCAGAGTAACATACGATCCTGTTGGAATGTCTTTCCATACTACAGATATTGATTTGTGGTCATGTGAGGGAATGAAATTTATGGCCAAGGATGGCTCTTCTAGTGCATATACAATGAATATTGACTTTACTGTACGTGCTGTTTCATTTAGTGTTGAACGAATTGATGGGATTTCCGAGATTACTGCTGGTGATACGGCTATCTTCACAGGACAAGGTCGTCCTGGTGTAGAAGTGGTCGCTCGTTCGTCCATTACAGGTCTCCGTCTAAACAATACCATTGTTGGCGAAGATGGAATCTGGATGATGAATGTGCAGAGCAATAAGTTAGAATCTGGATTGAATGAGGTGACCTTTGAATACGGTGGCGACTCAACAGGACAGTCTATTTCAGTACAAGTTGGTGCTTCTGCTCAAGAGAGCGCATTAGGTTGGGTTCTTTGGGCAGTCTTGGCTCTAGTTGTCTTAGCCGGACTTGGGGCTGTATTCATGTTCTTCTTCGTTGAGTTTGAAGATGAGCCGGAAATTGGAGATGTTGAGGCACAAGAAACAGTAGAAGAGGACCCATATGCTTGGGGCAAGGCATCAGTAGAGGCAGAGGCCCAAGTGGCTACACCTGTCCAACCAGTTGCTGAACCACAACCCACCTACCCAGGTTGGAAGTGGGATCCAGAGACTAACCAGTGGATACCTGACCAGTGAGGTAATTCTGACCATTAGGCGGAACAATTGTATGGTTGCATGAATCTATTCCATTAGGAGAGGATAATTATGGTGATAACGAAACCGGGTGTACAAGAAAGAATCCTCCTGCACCTACGTGATTTCGGTGATTATTCAAGCAAGGTTGAAGTTCCGTTTGCTTTGTCTCAGATGGGAATCGCAAACGCGGTTGCAATTGCTCGTAGTAATGTCCCTAGGGCAATTGCCGGGCTTAAGGACCAAGGTTTGTTGGTTGAAAGGCAGACTCACGTCACAGGTGTAACTCGTAAGCGGAAAGCATACTTCCTAACCGATTCAGGAATGATTGTTGCCGAAGAGACTTGGGAGAGACTGTCTAGTCACCCTGTTAGGCTAATTGGCCAAGAAGGGAGCACAAGTAGCACAACATTAGCAAAGGCGATTGAGAGTTCACCATTTTCTATTAGGGCGGTCGATATTATCCGCTATATGGATGACAGCGGCCTTGTTGATTTACGTCCTTTGAATCCTGAATTAATTGAAAGGGATTTGTCAAAACATGTTGAGAAACAATTAGTAACTTCTCTAGAGGATTTACCTAGATTACGTAGTTTTTATGGGAGAGATACAGAAGTAAAAACGATGGTTGATTTGCTTGATGCTCGGTCAACAACAATTCTAGTTCCTGGAATAGCAGGCATAGGTAAAACCGCTCTTGCTGGTAAATTGATAGAGACTTTCACACATAAGCGCAATCTGCTATATCACAGAGTACAAGATTGGGAGGGTTCGAGGGCTTTCCTAGAGGCTTGTGGTGAATGGCTAGCAGCGATTGGGAATGATTCATTGTCAGACTATCTAGCTGCTACTCCTGTACCAGTAGCGCAAATGTCAGTTGACTTGATTGTGGATTCACTCACAGATGTTCCAACCATCATCATCATTGACGATTTGCATAAGGTTGCAGACGATATTCTGTACGCAGTCATTAGAGGATTAACTCAACGAATGGATGACTTAGATGAAACTGGTTTGATTCTGTTTTCACGGTCGTATAAATCAGTCGTACCATTACGGGATGCAGAAGGTAAAATCACAACATTAGTGGTGCCTTTGGATGGATTAGATAGGGATGCTTGTAGAAATTTACTACCATCACTAGAGCCAGTTGATGAAGTGACCTACCAGCACATCTACGGATTGTCTAGAGGTCACCCACTTGTTCTTAATTTGATTAATCGTGGTTCTATTGGGACCACATTTTACGAAACGCTGGAAATGTATGTTGAACAGGAAATTTTCAGCAAACTATCAGGTGCAGAAAAGCGATTACTTGGTGCCCTTGCAGTATTCAGGGAGCCAATGCCTTTGGAAGCATTAAGTGGCCATGATTTAGAAACAGATTTTCTTGATGATTTAGTTGAGAAGGGATTGGCTAGGCAGGCCGATTCGGAAATGTACGACGTTCACGATTTGATTCGTGAATTTTTAACTCGTTCACATGACTCTGCTACAAACATGCAATTGCATTCAAAGGCTGTAGATTGGTATCGCACACGGAGAGAACGCCCAGAAGAACAAATTGAATTCCTATTCCATTTATCTAAGGCCGGAGACGCAGGGGAATTAGGTGAAGCCCTCGCTACGACCGGCACAGAACTAGTTCAAGCAGGCCACATGGAATTATATTCAATCCTTGATTCTGTTGACAAAGATTCTGTTGATGATTCAGCATGGCCGGTAATCCTTGAACTTCGGGCCAATATTCTTTCAATGCAAGGTAACTGGTCAGAAGCCGAATCTTATTACAATGAAGCAATTGAAGTGCTAGGTTCTAGCAAAAAGGAGGAATTGATTCGAGCCCGAATTAAATCTAGTCTAGCAGATATTTCAGTTACGATTGGTAAAGCCGATGAAGCACTTGCTTTGCACAAAGAAGCATTGGAGTCATTCATCAAACTAAACGATCCTAGAGGTGCCGCTAGGACTTACAACAACATGGGTTACATCTACCGCCGCCAGAGAAATGACAAGCGAGCCTTGGAGGTTTACGCTAATGTTGAACAACTTCTAGAATCTGAAGATGACCCTGATTTAGTGGAATCACGGATTAAACTAGCATCTGCATTCCTTGAGATGGGGGAGAATGACAGGGCTAAAGAACACGCATTCTTGGCCCATGATGAGACTAACGAAGGAGGCAGTGCAGTCCTTCAAGCAAGAGCCCGAGCCGTGTTGGGCAGATACTACGCCAAGACCGACGACCGTGAACTAGCACTGCATCATTACACAGGGGCTTTAGATGGTCTATCTGAAGAGAGAGATCATCACGCAGAAGTAGAAATCACCTTGCTATTGGGTGAGGTTTTGGTAGATGCTGGACGGCGTGATGAAGCGATGGAATGTTACCGCGATGCTCTTGTGTTGGCTGAGTCAAATGATTTCCGTGTATTGATTGGTGAATTATTGGCGCGGCTTGGTGAAGCCGCTCCAGACCGTAGTAGACGCATGGAATATCTACAGCGCTCTCTCACTGTGTTTAGGGAACTAGGAGCAAATGACCGGATGCGTGAGATTCAGTCTAAGGTTCATCGCGCCCTGATGGGATAATCAGTGCCTAGAATCCGGGCTGGTTACTCGTGATAGTTACATTATTTCCTTGAAGTAACACCCATACCCGTTCTAAACCTGCTAATTCCACTTCACCGCTATGGTTTGTAGCACTAGTTGCAGAAATATCTCTTCTGAATACCAGAGTTTCACTTTTATCTTGCATTAATAGGCCATTATCATCTAATACTAAACGTAATTTTAGATTTACTGCTTGAGATAATAGTAGTTCGACGGGTTCGGCATAGGTGACATCACCGCTCTGTCGGCTAGCAAGGTCTGCTCTTTCAACCGCTTCTGCTATAGAGTCCAAGTTCTCCTCCATAGCCTGTTCTAACCAAACATTTCCCCGTTCATCCTGAAGGTCCCAAGTCCAGATACTGAATACTGACAGGAATGATAGTCCAAGCAAGAAAGTTAGCACATAACCCAATTCAGTAGCTGCTGCAACAGTGTCACGCATAAATTCTGAATTGCGCCTCATATAATCAACTCCGTATCAATGGATATCTGACTAAGTTGTAGATTGAACATTATTGGTTCGCCAGATGCATGGTAAACTGCCTCAGGACTGGAATGCGTCAATTGTACCCAGCCGACATAATCATCGAGTAAGTCAATGCGGCCTGGGAATGTCAACCAGTCAGCGCTGAAAGACAATTCCTCTGAAGATTCAGCAGCAATCGCGGCGCCATAAGGCCCATCCCATCCACGTCGTATTTCATGTGCCATAACAGATACTAACTGAACTCTCTGGTCTAGTGAAACTGTAAGAGCGACTTGGCTATTTCCGATGGTAGAACCGTCTGAAGGCATGGTCAGTGGAATTGTGACTGCTAACCTAGGTCCGGGCCCTTCTCGTGCAGGTGGAAGAACTAGCACATCAGCTTGATACTCAGGATGATTAGTTCCGACAAACCCGCCACGATAGCCAATTTCCATACCCGAAACCGAACTTTGGAATTCATAGTTTAAGCGAGGTAAGTGTGCCCCCCAAGCGGCCGCTAGTGAATGATGTGGGGCTCCATTTTGTGGGCCAAATAGAGTGACTCCTACTCCTAAAGGATGTGACCCATCTTTCCATGCGTCCTTTACCATTGCAGTACTATGGTGGGAAAAGTCATCCCAAGGGAAGTCTAGTTCAACCCAACCTGAAGCCCAGTATCCAATGGGTAAGCATCTCTGTTCTCCATCTTGGCGAATTTCCATCATTCCATCATCTCCGGCTACCGAAATAATTCTGAACGGTGCATCATTGAGTAAGTCTGTTGAATTAACCACGGTTCTCACTAAGTTTGAAGCAGTTGGAGAAAGAGTTGCTAGGTGACTGCCGGTGGAATCGTTTACAGTGATTTGAGCAGATTGACCCGCTTCAAGGTCTGCAATCAAGATTAGAGATGTTTCAGGGCTAGCAGGCTGAATGAGAACGCTTTCATCAGAGGCTGAAGTTGGTGTTGCATAGGAGTGTTCTAGGCCACTTGAGCGGCCGGTATCAGTGGCAGGAATCATTTCAAGAGAGCCAGTGCGATATGAGTTACTGGCATCTTCTGCAAGCCAATGGACTTGCACTGGCCCAGTGGATACAATTTGGGATGATGTTGCTGGCCATGAAATCCGTATTGAACTTTGAGCAGAAATTGTGTTGAATAAGCCATCAATCTGAACAGCGATTGATGTGGTTTCAGGATTTTCAATTAGAATACTGCCTGCTGCTGCAGGTAGAGTGTGACTAATTCCTATGCCGCTACCGCCATCATCTGGCCACACCGTAGCGCCTGTACCACTACCCCAAACCATCATCAATCTCGCTGGGGTACTGGAATGAACAGTCATAACATCTCCCGCTGACGTGGTAAAATCACCATTCCATGTTGCGGGTGAACCGGTACTGGTAGCAGTTCCAGAGTTGGAATTAGAATCCCAACTAATTGTGGTCAAATCAGAACTGACAAGATGAAGGCTAACAGATCCTGTTGGCATTGGGATTGTCCATGACCTACCTTTACCATCTGTTGGAGAGGCTAAGTCAGGTTGAACCATCGTGACACCTCCACTACCTCGTAAAAATATGACTTTCAAAGGGCCATCCGATTGTAACCAACTTTCTCCGGTTGATGCAGTAGACATTACTGAGCCAGGAATTAGAGAATAGGAACTACTAGAACCTCCAGATGTGTATTCCACGGTAGTCTCGTAAAGTGGCTGTTGAAGGGTAGTAGCGGGTGTAGCAAGAATCGTCCCACTAATACTCGGGATACGGTAATTCCAAGTTGCATCTTTGTTTGCTCTAAGGTCTGAAAAACAAGCTGCAGATACTTCACTTTCAGAATAACGAATTCTAGTTTTGTCATTTAAATCAAGTAATCCATCAAGCCGAAAACTACCACCATCAACGAAGGCTACTGAATACCATGTACCTCCAAGGGCTAAGTTCCAACCAAGTTGCCCTGTGTGTGGTCTGAGTTGTAAAGTTGCAGAATCTCCGGGTAATCCATTTTCAGAGATTCTGACCGTTTCAGCAGCCAAATCCTCCATTTGTCCTGCCATTGCTTGCCTTTCAACGGAGCCGTGTTTTTCATTTATCAGAGGGGTGATAGTAACCATCATTCCAGCAATGATGCCAAGCACGCCAGCAAACAGTAACACTGTAGCGATGGCCGCAGAAACCGCTTCATCGTCAAACCTGCGCTGCATCAGTATACCTCCACCGATTGCAAAATCACAACAAATTGGAATGGCACATCACCTGGTAGAACGGTTATCCCGTCAAGTCCAGAGATGCGTCCGTATGGCCCAAATCCCTGATATTCGTTAATTGAGGCTCCAGCCAAATACAAAGTGTAATCACCGGTCCAGTGTTGGATATATTGTGGTGATATTGATGGGTCACCTGCGATCTCAACCTGAACGATTAGATTCCGTGCTTCACCGTTAAATAATTCCAGTTCACCTTTGGAATCAAGGTGTACGTTGGTCATATGTCGGCTTGCAAAAGCTGAAATGTCAAGGTCGAGAAGAATCAGTGATACTCTTGGGGTTCCATCGAGTAATAAATCTGTGTTGAAGCGAGGGAATTGCTTGACCGCAACTGGCTGATTTGGCAATTTCTCAATTCTAGCTCCGTTGACCAAATCAACTGAAAATTCGCCGTCAGTTAATACATTGTTGAGACGTATTCCATCAATTGTGACCTCTACGAAACGATGTGATATTGTTCCGTGAATATCCTCTACATCAATGATGACATCACCAATTAAACCAGATACAGTGAAATTATTTGTGTTATTTGTCATAGTAAATGTCTGTGTTGAACTTGAGTCGCTGACTTTTACAATTGATGCTGTACGGTTGAGAGAGGTGACTGTGAGCAGGTCACCATCAAGGGTGACAATAGTCCTGTCACTACCACCGAGGTCTGCTTGAATTTTCCATATTTCGGCATCTTGTAATGGGTCCATTGAGCGAGACAGTTGAGCATTTTGTTGCACTAATCCACTACCCTCTGGGGTTTGAGCAGCAATTAAAATTCTGTCATTTAATTGAGTTGCTGCTACTGTGCCTGATGACCATTCGCGGTTGTCGCTAATATCCTCTAGAAAGGGGGTAAGTAGTACAAACACGCTACCTATCACAGTGACGACCATGGCTAACAGCATAGTGACTCCGAGGATTTCGCTGACCGCGTCCTCGTTATGGTTCCCGCTCCGCCTCACAGATGTGACTAAACCTTCCCGTTCTTATGGGTTCGCTGTGTAAAACATCGCCGTAGGCGATATTTTCTGTCTTGGTTTCTGTCCAGAAGTTAAGTGCTGCTCACGTGGACTTTGGTAGAATTAAATTGTGTGAGATTCCAAACTACGATGATTGATATGGGTAATATGATGATAAATTGTTCTAATTCACTAGATATAAATCGTCTTCAAATAGGAATTTTTTCAGATTCTGCCTGGCCTAAATAATGGGAAAATTCTGGCCCATCTTGGGTGCTTATTGAGATGTCACCAGTAAACATTTCATCAATCTCCATTAGCACCTCGCTTTCAGCTAAATGTGGGGCATTGTTTTGAACACTAAGATGGCTCAAAACAATGCTCCGGGTATGGTCACCCACAACATTTGACAATAGGTCCGCAGTTTGACGATTAGATAAGTGCCCACCGCGCCCACCAATTCGTTGTTTAAGGCGTTCTGGATAAGGTCCATTCCACAACCGATTTGAGTCATAATTTGCCTCAATAGAAATGTGTACGCATTCAGACATATGGCGGGCTAATTCATCGTTCCAAGAACCAAGGTCAGTTACTACTGCGGCTCGCTCACCGCGATGGCATGCAATGAACCCGACATTATCGGCTTCATCATGGTTAAGAGATACTGGGAGAATACTCAAATCACCACCAACATCAATGCGTGTGAGGGGCTCAAACAAGCGGCATTCGTTAACTGGGTCCATGCCTAATCGTGCACAAGTCTCGAAGTTGGCCCAAATTTCTGTCCCCCACCTTTTTTGGGTGATGGTAGCCCCTCTTGAATGGTCAATGTGATGGTGGCTAATGAGGATAGCATCGAGTTCCTTTGGAGAGATTTCTAGCAGTCCTAGGCGCTTTTCTATTTGTTTCCCAGAAAACCCACAATCAACTAGAATTTTTGTCTCATCAGTGGCAATTAGAGTGGCGTTTCCGCCAGAGCCAGAGCCGAGGTGAGTGATTGAGAGTGTCATCCAAGCCAACCGGAGCGCGGTCACCCCTTGAAGAAGCCCCCTATACCGAGTCGAAGACTCAGTTTTGATTCACTCTTCATTAGTCGCCAATAGACCAGTTCTGATTAGTGTTAACACCCTAGATTCACCACTTTCTTCTCTCAAGGTTGAACATTTCAATAAAGCACGAAAATATTGACATAAGGTAATTTTTCAAAGCATACCGCAAACGCTTGTATGAACTGTGCTCCATCAGCATCATAAGGAAAACCGTAGGGTTCTCTCGTAACAGCGGACGCTGTAGGTGAGCCCATGCGCAGAAAACAGACAGTTCTCTTCATCACTTTGTTATTGATTGGAAGCCTAGCTTTCGTCTCAATGTCAAGACCATCCTCAGAAGTTGACTCGGTTCACCCCGATGATACGACTGGCGAAGGGCCACCAATAACGGACACAGATAAAGACAAGATTCCTGACTTGCACGAGCAAATGTACAGTGTTGACAGAAATATCACATTGGATGATGTGGTGTTCACAATAAATGGACTTGATTACGAAAATGCTTCTGATAATGAATCTGACTTTGACAATGATGGCCTAAATTCTTTACAAGAATATTGTTGGCCTTATGACTTAGACCACTGTTTTGTTGACCGTAAATCACTCACAGGGATTCCTCCCGAACTTACTGAGTCAGGGATGCGAGAGTTCCTAGATCCAAGGCTTGCGGATACTGATGGGGATGGCTTGCCTGATGGTTACGAAATATGGATGTGTATGCGTGAAACGGGTGCGAAAAATGAATCGATGGCTTGGGAGTGTGATGGTTTTGACCCATTAAACGCTCATGATGGCCAAAATGACTCGGACCGTTGTTGGGACGGTGAACTTGGTTGTGGAGATGGATTTGATGTAGACCGAGATGGAATCATTGAGGTGCATGAGTGGTATACAAATGCCGAAGAGTACAATTACAACGCACCGGATAATTGGACCACTGAAATTCATGGGCTGCGTTGTCTTGAGTTGATGGATGCTTGTGCTGATAATGTCACAAGGCCAACTGGGTCACCTGGTTGGCTTGGAACAGATCCGCTACGTAATGATAGTGATTTTTACTATTGGTCTGGAAGCCGCGAGTTAGCGAAGAGTAGCCGCGGCGATGCAATCCCCGATGGTTGGGAGGTTTTCTTCGGACTTAATCCATTGAATGAGTCTGATAGCCTGCTTGATAGTGATTCTGATGGCTGGGACTTGAATAGAGATGGGATGATAATGCCTGATGGTTCAAGAGCTACAGTTTACATTGGTGAAGCCTATTCTAATTTAGAAGAATACTATACTTTCATTGATAATGGAACATGGGTAAGAGCCGGTCTCAAATCAACTCTTCTCGGTGAAGTTGATGCTACGGTTTCAATGTATGACCAAGGTACTAGCCCAAGAATCATGCATCATGATGTGCGTTCTTTACAAGCCGATGAAGTCCTTGGCTTGCTATATGTTGGTACCAAGCGCGGTCTGACTATTTTTGAACCGAGCACTGGTGGTAGTTGGGATTTAGCCCTTCCACCAGGTGGTGAACTATTCGACATGTTGTTGTGGTCTGACCAAGGAGGTCAACAGAGACTAATTCTTGCTACTAACGGAGGAATTGAAATCTGGACTCTAGATGGTGATGGATTCCTCGATCAAAATGCAGGGATATCAGGTGTTGAAATGGAGCCCGTCAATGGTCTTTATCAACTTGATACCGGCTCAGGTAATCTTGATTTGTTAGTCTCTGGTGATGGTTCTCAAGCATGGACATTAACAATTGATGGCTCAGGGCAAATCACAGAATTGAGAGAAGCTGAAACTCTCATTGAAGTTTTAGAAATTGAAAATGCAACAATTCAAGCAATTGCTCACACATCTGTGAATGGTGGTGCTAAGAAACTCTATGTGGGCACTGACCATGGATTCTTAGTTGCTAGTACAGAAGATGTGACCGGTGATTATCCTGCCCTATGGATATTCAATGAATCAGATGCAGAAAATTATGTCCGCCAAGCAAACCCTCAGAATATTTCACATTCCGCAAATGTAAGGACCCTTGTATTGGATGGGCCGCGTCAACCTGATGGTACAATCTCTAGTACTCAGACACTTTGGGTAGGGACTGCTGGAGGCGTGCATCAATTTTCTCTATTAGACGAGGCAGACCCTTCGATAGCCTTCTCTAGGGACCGCATGCAGAATGATGAAAATGATTTAGAAGGTGCTAATGATATTCATGCAATTTTACCACTTGGTGATGAGATATTAGTTGGTTCAAGGTTCGGGACTTGGACTTTAGATGGCGACCACGCACGAGCATTGGGGATTGACGAACAACAAACACGAATCCCTGGATTTGTTACTGAAATTATAGTAATGGATGTGCTTGGTAATGCTACTGTATTTGCTGGTTTACACCCGGGTCGATATTCAAATCGCATGCTAATCAATCCGTTTAGCAATGACTCTGACCTTGATGGGATGCCTGATGGTTGGGAGAATGCTCACGGGCTTGACCCAACAGACCCATTTGATAGGGATGAGGACTTAGATGTTGACGGTATTAATCTCAATCCCTATGTAGATGATTTGATTGACCATAACTGGACGAATCTAGACGAGTTTAGGTATATTGCTAGCACTCCGGATGGGTGGAATGGTACAGACCCAAGACTCTCAGACACAGATGGCGATGGATTGCTTGATGGTTCTGAATACTGGGGTTGGTTCTATGATGAGACTAACTTCACTTGTCATTATGAGATTGGAGAATATGTGTGTGACCAAAGTGAAGGAGAGCTTGCGGCTCAGGTATACGCAGTAGGCTACCCTGGGACTCAGGCTAGCGGTGGTACTGACCGCTCAACTGACCCTACAAATCCGGATTCGGATGGCGATGGAATGCCTGATGGCTGGGAAATTGCCAATCGCCGATGGATTGGCACTGATTTCCATGGAGGAAATGAATGGTCACTTGACCCTCGAGACCCTACAGATGCAATGGAAGATGCTGATAGCGATGGCCTGTCTAATTTGTGTGAATATCAATGGGAATTGTTGTTACAAGCAGCATTAGTAGATGGATTGCCTGCATTTGGTGAGACTGCAGAAGCCGCGGCGTCTTGGACAAAGATTGACCCGAACAATCCTGATTCAGATGGGGATAGTTTACCCGATGGTTGGGAATCAAGATATTCTTGTACGTGGTTAATATCTAACATCGGCATCAATCCACTAAATGGTAGTGATGCATTTTCAAATCCAGATGGTGATGGATACGACGCTAATCATGATGGGGTAATCCAAGTTGAAGAAGAATTTAGCAATTGGATGGAATATCATATTCGAGATGAGCAAATATTTGGTAACTACACCGAAAGTGGTGCGCCTCTGCCTGATGGGTTCTCCACAGCACTGTGGAACGAGACATGGGTGTCTAGCGCTTCAAGGCCGTTTGGGGAGTCAGTTAGTCTCTCGACAATAGTGAGTGTTCCAGGTATGCCCTTGACTGACCGAGGTTCTGCTAATCCATTGTCTGCAGATACGGATGGAGATGGAATGCCAGACGGTTGGGAAGTTTGGTATGCGCGCTGGGATACTTTTGATTCCGTGTGGACTTTGAACCCTGTCAATGAGAGTGATATTTTCAACGACCCAGATGGTGATGGTATGACTAATTGGGAGGAGTATAACAGCATTAATGCTAATTTTACCGAGACCAACGATAATCAGACATCACCTCAGTATCACCCGTTTAAATTAGGTAATACACTGATTTTGACTCCTTGGAATCTTGCTGTCGGAACCCCTTCGTTTGGCTCATATATTTCCGAGGCTCAATATACAATGAGTGGTCCTACATGTGACCCAAATAATGCTGACAGCGATGGCGATGGCTTACTTGATGGGATTGAATTGCTATTTACTCAATGGAATTCTACATTCGCTAATTGGTCGTTAAACCCGTTAGTCGCAAATGATGGCGGTGGTGATGGTGACCAAGATTCACTTACTGACCGCCAAGAATTAAATTTGACTTACGAGAATCCTCTCAACGGTGGGCTTGCACCACCAGATGCACCTAAGATGTGGGAAGAGGCATTTGCCCTTGAACCACAGAATTTTACCAGCCGAGTTCAGTCAGTTCTTGACAACAAACTCGGGCGCGCATTTTTGGCCCTTGAGCAACATTCAGAATGGGTTTCAACAGGGGTAACAAGACCACTATTGGCAACTCTAATTGGTATCACCGACCCAACTAACAATGATACAGATGACGATGGTATGATAGATGGATACGAATATTGGTTTACTGAATGGGATTTGGATGGGAATCGATGGTCAATGAATCCATTGACACAATCTGATATTGATGCAGATAGCGATGATGATTCTTATGACTGCAACCAAGATGGTATAATTCAGATGAGTGAACGTTATACTAATCTTAGAGAATACGAAGCTAGAATCTATGGAAAGGAATCATTGCGCTATATGTTCCCACCCGGTTATGGTTTGATTGATTTCGGAGATGATGCAATTGCTGCTCAGATGAGTGAGAATCAATTAAATTGGGAAGATGCAAGACAAGCAATTGTCAATATCTTTGCTTCCAAGGATGTAATTAGTACAGAACGTCTTGCAAGAATCAATTCCGCATGGAGTGATAACTTCAACATTAGTCTCATCGGAATCTCTGACCCAACTCACCCCGACAGTGACATGGATGGATTACCAGATGGTTGGGAATTTTGTTATGGTGCATATCAAGAAGTGATGCCTGTGAACGAATATCGCTGGACACTTAATCCGGTTAACCCGCTTGACGTTGATTACGATCCTGACGAGGACGGCTGGTTTGATAGGACTAGTCAGGATACCCCCGCCGAACAAGGCCGATGGGATAATCACGCCTTTACCCCTGGTGCGATAGAGGACCAATATGCGCCCGGTAACAACCCCATGTTCTTTACTAACTGGATGGAGTATGACAACGGCACTAGACCAGACCTCAATGATACTGATGGTGATGCAGTAAATATGGTTCACGTGGCTAACTCAGTTGACCCAATGTTGACTGATGATTACTATCGCAGTTGGGATTTGACTGATGGCCGGGAGGTGTTGAAGTATGGTTCTGATGCCACAGACAATGATACGGATTGGGATATGCTGCCTGATTGGTATGAGTTGAAGTACGGTTGGAATGAAACCAATGATAATTGGTCTTCCTATCAGCAGGTTGAAGTCGTTTGGGAACAGTATTCAATTCTTGGTAGCATTGCTATGCGTCCTTTGCATAATAATGGAGGACTCCTAGAGAGGCCAATTTTAAACTGGACGTGGGTTACATTTGACCCAACAGACCCAGCCGATTCACTTCAAGACCCCGATAGAGACGGGAATTGGGATTGTAGTAATGCAGGATGCACTTACACTCCTTACAATAATTTTCAGGAATTTTTCGGTTTGACAAATCAATCAATCACGTCAGCAACATTGGCGCGAGCAACTCCTGTAACTATCGCAGGTACAGAACCTCCAATTCAAATCGTGCCTCAGGAATGGTGGGAATTACAAGCCGCTTTGCTAGCAACGGGCAGGGCAAATGAGTACGATTGGAATTATCTGAGGATGTTTAGAATCAATCAGCTTTCAGACGAACTCTATGCTTTGGTTATTGATGATCATGATAATGATTATCTTACTATCAACGGTTCTGATGATACACCCATTGTGAAGGGTGATTGGACAGCAGATTGGGACCGCGTTTTCGGTGACCAATACCATTTGCCTAACACTGGTCTAGGCGAGAAGGTGTACGGTTGGTGGTTGTTAGACTTTAACGGAGATATGATTGCTGATGGCACTAATCCAATCAATTGGGATACGGATGGAGATTGGCTTAATGATTGGTTTGAAATTGAGAATGATATGCTTGATGGAATCAGGGGTAATGGGCCATCACCAATTCGTTACGACGACCGAACTACTAACAATGGTTGAATTCAATTAAATTTGTATATTTTTGCTCTTTAATGTAGTGAATTAACCCGTCCAGTTCTTGGCAATTTTTAACCCTTGAATCGGTAATAAAAGAGTTAGATGACATCTGGCCGTAGGCCAGAGTCACCTCAGACCGAATGGGGGAGATTTGATAGGTGGTTAGATTTTGTGATAAGTTGAGGGAACGCTATGTCGGGTGAAGTAAACAAGAGACATCTTCCATCAATGTTGGTTTTGCTATTTCTTCTTTCTTCGCTGGCTCCGCTGCTTGACTTCACAAGTGACGTTGCTGAAGCATCTGGTGGGACAAGGCACGTTTACACCTTTACAGATGGTTCAATTGAGGCGGTTGCACTCTATCAAAGTGGTCAAAAAGCAACAAATATCAAAGTTTCACTACCAAGAGGAGCAGAAGTCACTGCTGTGGAAATGACTCTTTCAGGGGCATCTTCAACTGGTTGGAATCAGATTCAACAAACCTCTAGAGCAGATTGGATGGCAGGAGATGCTGTTGATACAGACCCGCGTTCTGACTCAATATCTCTCGGTCTCGAATCTTCAACCCTAAATTTTTCATCGCATCAAATTGACGCAGCACCAACTTCTGGAAATGCCTGGAACCACAATGGCTCTTTTTCAATTCGACAACCTCATACATCAAACGCCTCAGAAACAAGATTTAATCCCCAGCGAACAGTTACCTCGCCATTTGGAAATCAAGGAGCAGGTGCAACTCTCAACTACCGTGGTTGGACTTATGTTTCGACATTTGCCTCAACCACACTTAATCAAGTAGTGAAGAAAACATATCCTAACAACCTCAGTACCGCTTCCAGTGTCGCGATAGTTGAAGGGAACTGTAACATCCCCTCTCCCGCAGGCTCAACCTGGAGTGCGTATTATGGATTCAGAGATTGGACAATCGGTGATGACGAGAAGTTGTATGGTATTCTTGGATTGAACCGGCAATCTGCCTCAATTAGTGAATTGGTGATGGTTGTTTTTGATATCCGCTATGAGGATGTATGGACTTGTGAGAACACTTACGACCTATCCTCAAACTCATATGGGCCCTATACTGGAATATCGTACGATAGAAGTCGAGACCTAATTTGGGTTCTTCATTCAGTAAGGAACACTATTACCCCTTACACATTCAACTCTGATGGCTCCTTTGAGAGGAACTCTGATTTACAATATTCTTACTTTTCTAGTTATAGCGAGCAAAATGGTTTGGTAGCTAACAATAATATGTTCTTCTTTAGAAGTCAATTTAATTATTATCAAGACAGATTGGAAGCTTATGCAATCAGTGGCACATCCACAACTCTTGCCAAGCAAACTGGCGAGCGCTCTATCAGTGCCCGCGGATTTGGCCTCTATTACGATGGTTCAAGGCTGTCATTGATTGATCACTATATGTGGTCTGCACGATATTATCGTGAATATGGAACAGGTTGGGCTTATCCGATTTCACCCCAACCTGGGACTGCTAGTTGGATATCAGAACCAATTGTGACTAATGATGATGTGATAATGGCAAATTTAGAAACATCATGGTCAGCGACATCAACGGGTGACAGAGTTGATTATTGGGTTAGTGCCGACAATGGTACTCATTGGGTCCAAGTCACAAATAATGAAACCGTTCATTTCTCAAACCCTGGAGACCATTTGCGTTGGAAGTTACAATTGGTTGGCGGAACTGCTGTTTCATGGTGGTTATCGATGGAATATGGTACCTCATATGCAACAACAGGGTCTTGGACCTCACCGATGATACCAACGGGTACTCAAATAGGAACCCTGCAACCACAATGGACTGAAACCACACCTGCAGGAACCTCACTCAGTGTTGAGGTTAGCAATGACAATGGGTCAAATTGGCATTCTGCAACTAATAATCAGTTGATAGAATTACAATCCCAAGGATCTGCTCTAAAGTACCGCGTCAATTTTTCAACAACAGATGCTGGGCTTACTCCATTACTAGATTCTTTCACACTTGATTACGAAGAAGGATACCCGACAGCAGTTCGACTTGATATTGGCGCTGACAATACTAACGAATACATTGGCACCGGTCTATTAAATTCACCAATTGACCTCAGTGGGGCGGCCCTCGTTAGCGCATTTAATAGCCACATCGTTGACAACGGTGAAGGTTTTTCAAACGTCACATTGGGTCTATCTGCTGGCTCACCAGGTCGAATCAAAGTCTCAAATCTTGATATTACATACCGCATGAACACTCGCGCTCTCAGTGCTGAAATTGAAGGAAACATGTTAGTTCCAGATGGGGATACCCGTGTACTACTCGTCAGAGTTGCTGAAGGTGATGAAGCAGATCGCATTACGCAGGTGCAAGTTGAACTAATGGCTAATGGCCGCAATAATTCAGTGTTACAGTGGCAGAGTGGTAATGTCTGTGATTTAGTGAGTAACAGTGACAATTTAGTTAGATTTGACGCTGGCAACTGCTCATCATCTACAGATAGTAATGGATTCCTATCATTGCTTTTCCCAATTGAATCAACTTGGGAATGGAATGATGAAGCTGATGTTGAAGCAAGAATAACAGTTGACGATGACATTGGCCGCCAAGTGAATGGTTGGTTAACCGATGACATGGATATTAGAATTGAGAACGACATTGTCTTGCTTGACCTAGGAGTAACTGATGAAACGGGTAGGGTCCTTGAAGGCAATGATTGGATGCGAGGTGGTCTACAGATGACATTCCAAGGAGGTATCGTTTTCGAAGGCACGACTTATACTCCACATGCAGGTCAATTTAGTATTGAGTTGACTGGCCAGAATTTATCGATGAATGGCATTCCAGAAGAGCCTGAGAAGCAGTACCACATTGAGCCAAACCCCAGTCATGGGCAATACTCATTGACCATCACCTCACCGATTGAGTCATCACCAGGTGGGATGCTTTTCCGAATAAAGGCGGTGAATTTACAAAATGGTTCATCATACATCAATCCTGAATATAACTCCGTAAGAATTGTTCTAGATGGAAATAGTCCATTGGTGATAGAAGCAACTCCATTAGACGGTTCTGAAAGGCATAAGGGTAACCCTAACCAACCAGTAAGAATAGTTGTGCAGGACTCTGTTGACCCACCCACATTACTCACTTTGCATTACTGGCGACAAGGTCAGGACGATTTGAATTATGATAAAATCCCAGATGAGAATGAGTATACTACACTCTCACTCAGAACTCCTGAGTTACAGCCGGGCGGTATCAATATTTTTGAAGGTCTTATCACAGATTCAATGAATCACCATAGAGAGAAGGTTTCCTTCTTCTTGTCTGGTGCTGACGCACAAGGTAACGTGTTAGCGATGGGAGGTGGCCCTGTATGTCTTGATGACGATGCGCCATGTGGTGAACTTCCAACCCAAACTCTTCCTGACTGGGATGCTGATTTAGTGACTTACACAATTCGAGAAGAATTTGAACCAGCGTTAGTACTTGATGGCAATTCTACAATTGTTGGACATGATGATTCAGCTCCATTACATCCCGGCACAAAATACACAGCGAAATTGAGGGTTTGGGACAATAATGGCTGGAATGATATTGAAAGTATCAAGATGGCACTTGGTGACGATATTAATGCTAATGAAACTGCAATTTGGGCTAATTTCACCAAACTTTCTGATGGTGCACTGACAATGTATCTTGAGTCAGGTGGCGATGGTTTGGCAGTTTCAAACCTTTACAGTCATTTTTCTGTCGTAAATGATACAGCACTTGATTTAGATATTCAATTCCAATTAACATGGCTATTCCCTGAAGTTTGGGATACTGATGGTGATACAACATTTATTCCAGTTATAGAAATCGCTGACTGGCCTTGCCTTGATGGCGAGGATATAGCATGCTTTGAGCATCGTAATGGACTTGGTAATGACCGCTGGAGTTTAGATAATGACCTTCGCTTTGACATGGCGCCTGGTCATTTCACTGCGATTGACTTAGCGACTGGCAGAAATCTCTACACCGGCGGAGATGAACAGGCGACGATAGCAGCTGGACAAGTTGTCAGAGTTAACGGTAGAATTCTATTCAGTGAAGATGAGACTCCTGCTCCGGAAGGTGCCTTTGACATTGTGATTGGAAATCTTGAATTGGAATGGCGCGCAGTGCCAAGAGATGACGGCGAATTCACCAGCGATATTTTAGTTCCAAATGTAAGAAGCGGACATCTTGACATGCTGGCATGGTTAGAAAATTTACCTGGTCTTGCTGCTGATGAAAGTGAAGAACAGCCAAGAATCCTTTTGGAAGTAGACGGTAATTCTCCGATAATCAATGCTATCAGTCCTTCAGGGGATATCGCAATTACAGATGCATCAGAAATTGCAGTTTTCATTAATTCAAGTGATGACCATGGATTCATCGCCCAAAGAACTGCAGTACTGCACTACAAGGTGAAAGCAGGGGAATCCGAGGTTTCTAGGGGTTCCCAAGAGTTAGGCACACTACTAGAACAGTACGGCTATGGTCACTGGACTGGCGTGGTTGACCTAACTGATGGAGGAGTTACTGAACTCTTGCCCGGCTACACGGTTGATGTTTGGGTGACTGGAGCAGACGCTGCAGGAAACCCATATGTTTCTGAAAACAATACCGAACAAACCCCACTAACTCAATGGAGAATTATTCGCGTAGGCCCGACCGTTACTCTTGTTGACTTGGATGTCTATTGGACGGATGCTACCCCGGTATCAGGTGAGAATGTTAGTTTGTTAATCAACGGTGCCAACGAAAATAGCGAAGAGGGTACTCTAACTTTTGCGTTGCAACAAAAGACCAAGGATGGCGATTGGATAAATGTCAACAATGGTTCTACTGATGCATTATTACGAGCAAATGGGAATTTCTCTTCAGAGATTTCAATCAAGACATCAGAGGTTGATGAAGAGACCGTAGAGCGCTATCGTCTGATAGTAAAAGATAACCATGTCATTCTTGACCGTATGTCTCTTGACCCATTGATAATCCAGCCAGCAGTGGCTCGCGATGGTGCGGCTATTTCAGAGCAGTTTACTGAACAAACAGGTACAGTTCTTCTTTACATTGCATTAATTGTAGCTTTAATCGCAATTGTTGTGTTGATTACAATGAATAGACAATTATCAACCGACCATCTTGATTTAGATCTCGCTGAGCAGACTTTGGATGTAGTAGACGATATGGATACGCCACCACCACCTCCTGGGTTTGATGTTGATGCGCCGCCTCCACCTCCGCCCCCATCTGGATTTGACCCAAATGCCACGCCTTCTCCACCTGATGGCTACATACCAGATGTTCAGGGTTCAGTAGATAATTCATCTGTACCTGAGCAAACAACTGTTCCACAAAGTGCTGGTGATGATTATGCGGGATGGACTGATGAGATGTTGATGGCTCAAGGATGGACACAATGGCAAGTGGATACATGGCGTGCCCAACAAGGTGGTAGCGAGGCACCCCAATCCAGCGCGGATAGTGTAGAGGATGTTGCAGAACCAGAGGAACAAACCACTGATGAGCCAACTCCCTAAGCAGAGGCTGTAATTCCAGCAAACCATCCAGCAGCAGAATACAATTTTTCAGAATCTGTCGTTGATTCAGTAATGGAAGAACACGGTATTTCCGACAAAGAAGCATTCATGACTCATGCGATTGAGTTTGATACGGATGGGAATAATTATCTCAATAATAAGGAATTAGAAGAAGCCGCCAAGTCCTTCACAAATCAGTAATTCAAGCTGAATATGTCTTGGTAACAGAAAGCATCGCTGTCTGGTATGCATCAAATATTGACCATAGCCAAATCAGAGGCCAGAGTAAGCAGAACAGAAGCGGGATTTGCAGAGCAAACCAGTCAAAAGCCTTGGAATGCTGGCGATTAAAATGCTGCCCAAGGAATAAGAAAGGTACAATCGCTAATCCTGTAGCAATTAATGGGCGTAACGCCCCCCATGGGCCAACTCCACCAGTAATCTCACTGATGACAACTAATACCACCTGGAACGGTGTATGCCAAGTGGGAGAGTTCTCTAATTTTTGGTGCAAACGTTGCCTCACGCGGTCAGAAAAACCTTCACTCACAATTACTCCTCCGGGTTGTACATATTGAGTCCAACGGTTATTTGTCCCTCTATCTATTGAATTGCTCAATCTCCAAGCCATCGCCGATGAGGCGGTACCAGTACAATGCGAGCGAAAGGAGTCCAACTGAAACAGCATAGATTACCAGATGGAAATCAATGCCAATTCTAGTTGCGATAGTATCTGGTAAGACTGACATTCTCCAACCGATAATTGCTGATAGTAGCGAAGCGATTACGAGAGTTGCAGCGCGGCGCTGCTGCGCCGCTTCAGATTGGTCTGAGAAATCCTTTGGGCCAATTCCTAATTTTAGTACCATTCTTAGCCATAATGGTAGAAATCGCTTGAAATCGTTGAGAGATTGTGAACATATCCAAAGTGCTACGCCACTCCAAACTAGAATGAGGTCACCTTCTGACCACAACCACTCTTTGGGGTTGAGTGTTAGCGCAATATCGGCGAGCCCGATAATAACAGAGAGGAAGCCGATAGCATAAATCATAGCATCTGCTAATAAAAGTCCGAAATTAGCAGTAACTTCACCTTGAACTGTCTCAAATCGGGCCCGTGAATGCTCAAGAGATAGGCGCTCTAACTCGTCCACAATATGTTGCAAGTCAATCGGTGACATAATGGATACCCCGCTACCGGCCCTCTTCAGAGCGATTGTGAGGGTTAGTCATGGGTGTCAAAGTTTGGTTGACCGGGTACGAGCCTTTTGGCGAGCATCAGACCAATATTTCACAACAAATTGCTGAACATTTGGCAGATTTCAACGGTGTAATCTCAATTGGACCGTCATCTGGTCCTATGGCTGTTGAATCACGTGAAATCGAAGTTGACATCAAATCACAGATTCTAACTGTTGACAAAGCGGGAAGCGAATTAATCGCTTCAAGTATTGCTGAATCAGATGTGGATTTGCCACAAGCTATCATTCATCTAGGATTGGCTGAAAACCGAGATGTTATTTCTTTGGAGGCGATAGCCTTCAATGAGTTAGAATTCCGTATCGCAGATAATGAAGGTCGCCAAGTAACATCACAGAAAATCACAGATTCAGGTCATAATCTGTCACACTCTACTGCACCAATGAATTTGTTGATGGCTGAATTTGCCGATGAGGGACTAATATGCAAGAGTGAAGACCCTGGGCGTTTCATCTGCAATGAAACTTATTTCAAGACCCTCCTTGCAGTTGAGCAGGCTGATTTGAGAGAACGAATGAACCGAGCAATCCCGGTTCTATTTATTCACCTACCTCAGGCAGATAAAATCCCCTTAGAAACCCAAATTTCCTTAGTAAAACGTGTGATTGGGGTCACAGTGCAAAGGCCTGAGATGCAGGTTGTAGGAGGGATGTTGAAGGATGAAAATAACCGACTACTAGCAGCCCGTAGGTCAGCCTCAGAATACATGGGTGGGTACTGGGAATTCCCCGGAGGAAAGGTCGAGAAAGGCGAGAGTAAAGAGGCAGCGATTAGTCGTGAGTATCACGAAGAGTTCGGCTGGACAGTCAAGCCTTTACGAGTGTGTGAAGAGTACTCTCATGCATGGCCCGAAATGGTCGTTCACCTGACGTTCTTCTTATGTGAGGCGGATGGAGAATTGCCTCCGGCTGTGATGACATCCCATGATGAAAACCGATGGCTTTCTGAGGATGAATTGATGGATGTGGAATGGCTTCCACCAGATGTAGAATTTGTAAAGCGAATTCAAGAGCGAGGGATTTCAAACCTGTGAATCTAAATATTCATTAGTCAGATTTTTCATCAATCCATTCGCTGACTTCACCATCTCTGTGCATTGACCAATCATCACTGAGTGAGCGAGGATATTCATTTCTGCCTTCATGCCAAGTTGTTTCCTCTATCCAAGCCGCTAAATTATCGCCACGAATAGTGACATCAATTGTACCACCAAGAGACTTTTCGTCATTCAACACGAAGGCGACCTTGCTTGCCAAGGCTGCTTGGCGAGAGAGCGAAAAAATGGTTTCATTATCATATAAATTCGCGCCCATTGCATCCAATGCTGTATCAAGAATTCTCAATTCGGAAATACGTTCTAGGAATCTACTTAGGTCAACATCCTCAAATTCCCATTCTACTATCTTCTCAGTCACAGGGAATACATTTTCATGGAACTCAGGTGGTTCAAGTTCAGGGAATAGCGTCCTTAGTGAATCAGCAACGCTTGCGGCGTGGTCAGAGGGCCGGATAGTCGTGCAAACCACTGCGTAAGGAGAACTCATCAGTTGTTGCGAGGGGTGGTTAGATGATGAACTCTATCGCTTGAGTAGTGGCAAGATTGACAGACATTCGCCAACCAGCGTAGCGTGAGTCAGATGCCTGAGCCGTACGTTGTCACCGTAGTTCCGACCTTTCAAGAGGCGGATCATATTGAGCGATGTCTGTTATCATTGATGGCTCAAACATGGCCAGCACAACAGCATTTGATACATGTTGTAGATGGTGGAAGTACTGATGGAACTAAACAAATCGTTGCAGAATTGGCCAAAAAATCCGGTGCTGAAGGTGGTCCAGAAATTTTGTTATTAGAAAATCCAGACCGATTCGTTGCTGAGGCTAGAAATCTCAGCCTAGAACAATTGCCTGATGAGGCAACTCATGTGCTTGAGATTATTGGGCATGTCTGGGTGCCTCCTAAACATATTGAATCCCGTATGAGTGAATTTGATGATTTAGAAGAAGAACTAGGAGCAGATGGTGACAAAATTGCTGGAATTGGAACTCTTGTCAAAGAGAGCGACCAACCTCTGAAGTTGGTTGGGCGTTGGGTAGAGGCTACCTTACAGAATCCCTTAGCAAGTGGGCGAGGCCAATTCGCTCAATTTACGGGTTGCCAGCGAACTATAATCCCACCATTCACGTTGTATCGGCGAGCCGCTTTAGATGCGGTTGGCGGTTGGAATACTGAATTCATCACCACACAGGATTCTGAACTTAACATGCGACTTGACGGCCAGGGTTGGACCCTGTGGCGTTCGGATGCATCGTATTGCTACATGGCAAAACGGACTTCCGTTGTCGGATGGCTCCGTTTTGGCCACCGTTACGGGTTTTGGCGTACTAAGCATATACGAAAGACTCCTCAGAGAGCATCAATTCTTGAGTTCCTCCCATGGATAGGGTTGCTAACAACTCTAGCGTTGTGCTGGTCAGGTTGCATGGTTGGCGGTTACCCTGCCTGGCAAATCCCAATCGCCGCCTATTCTGTTGTCCTAGTTCTTCATGGGCTATTAGAATCCTTTACGCGTTCACAACCAAGTTTGATTATTGGTGTACCAATAATGCTGTTCCTACTTCACATAACTTTCAGTATTGGGTTACTTGATGGCTTGTTGAGAAAAGGCCGACCAGCAAAAGACAGAGTCTCCTATTAATCGCTGAAAACGTGCTTAGCAAGTGGGGGTAACATTGAACCCATATCACAGGTTCCAACGCCTTGGTAGACATGGCTGATGACGACAAGAATAGCCTAAATTCTTGGGCTGTTCTATTGGTTCCTTTAATCATCGCAGGATTAATTGGTAGAATTATTCCTGCAGTTGACTTACTTCTAGTTGAAAATTGGCAAATTGGTGCATACTATGGTTTTGCGTTTTTACTCGGTTTTGTACTGTTTAAGCGTTCTCGGAGTGAAAGAGACCACGAGTTTCACAGAGTTAAGAATATCAAGAAATTAAGTAAGGCCTACAAGGCCGAAGATCGAGGATTATGGGGCAAGGCTGATGCAGCTATGGCCGGCCTTGAGAGAGATGCTGAAGGCTATGAAGCAAGTGATAAAGACCTCATTCAAGGCCAAAAAGTTAAGGAAATTATGAGAGAGAAGCGTACTGGCGAGATAGGCGATGATAAACCTCAAGAAGAAGTAAAAATGTTCCACGATGAGGAGCATGTCAAACGCTCATCAGCCCGAATGTCTGGAGATAAGGACCCAATGGCACAAATGTCAGGTGCAGCTGTTGAGATGATGAAAGCGGCAGGGTCGGGTCAGACTAATGTTGACGACATGATGGCTCAGTTAAATGCTGAAGATGAGCGATTAGAGAAACAGAAGAAGCCAAAGCCACAACCGAAGCCACAGCCAAAGCCCGAGCCAAAACCAAAACCCAAACCAAAGCCAGAAGTTGGAGGTGGCCAGATGGGTACTGCAGGAATCACCCGAGAGGACAAATTGTTTGATGACCTCGGTGCATCAATTGGTGGCGGTAAATCGGTCGGCAAGGAGACCAAGATTTGTTTGGACTGTGGGGCGAGAAATGCTGTTGGTAGAGAGAGCTGTAGCAATTGTGGCTCTTCCCTAACCTGATGCTGTATTCATTCAGTATGATGGTCAGATTCAAAACAGGTGGGCAGTCAGCGACCACTCGGTGATGGGGTCATGACGAAGCGAGACTACTACGAAGTCTTGGAAGTTAGTAGAAATTCTAGCGATGCGGATTTGAAAAAAGCATTCCGCAAATTAGCTAGGAAAAACCACCCTGACAAGAATCCAGATGATGCAGAAGCGGAAAACCGTTTCAAAGAAATTCAAGAGGCCTACGCGGTCTTATCAAATCCTCAACAGCGCCGAAGTTATGACACATTTGGGCATGAATCACCCGGTGGTAATCCCTTTGGAAGTGGTGGTTTCCAAGGGGTAAACATCTCAATGGATGATTTGTTTAGCGGTGGTTTTGATTCAGTCTTTTCACAATTTTTTGGTAGCGGTGGGACGAGTGGTCGCCGTTCTTCAAGAGGCAATGATGTTCTAATCAGACACTCTATTGACATGGAGATGGCGATGTTAGGCGGCGAGAATGAATTAGAAGCGAAACTGCTCGTCATTTGTGACACATGCAACGGTAGAGCAGCAGCAAGTCCCGAAGGGGTCAAGACTTGTGGCACATGTTCTGGTCAAGGCCAAGTAACACAAAATCGTAAGATAGGCCCATTTATTCAACAAATGGTTACTGATTGTCCTGAATGTAATGGTACAGGGAGAATAATTACTGACCCATGTAGCGATTGTCGTGGTCAAGGTAGAGAGAGGAAAAAACAAACTATTCGTTTTGGAATTCCTGCTGGTATTTCTGACGGCACTCGTATGAGAATGGGTGGTCGAGGGGAGCCAATTCGTGGCGGAGGAGGTAGTCCTGGTGACCTATATATCCAAGTTCATATCGAAGACCATGACTGGTACGAGAGGGATGGTTCCGACCTTCTGATGGCTCTTCCATTAGGTTATCCTGAATTACTTCTTGGTACATCAATATCACTACCACATATTGATGGAAAAGACATCTCAATTGATGTGCCTGCAGGGTCAATCCCCGGAGACACCTTGGAAGTGAAAGGCCGAGGATTTCCTCGTGCACGTGGTCGTGGGCGAGGTAATGTTACAGTGTTGTTGAAATTGTATGTGCCTTCTAAACTTTCAAAGAATGTCAAAAAGCAGATAGAGGGATTACGCGATGAAATCGGGATTGATTTAGACTCGATAGAGGATTTAGTCCGCAAAGAAGCTAAATCAAGACGTCGTATCAGATGATGGTTGCATCAATTGCAAACGACCTTATTCTTCTTCAGAGGCTGTGAGTACTGCTTTTGTTGGAACTGCTGCAACTGGTTTACCACCGACTAATCCTGATAGAATCAAATCAAATCCTTCAGCATCTCCTTCCATATCAATTCGAAGGAATCGATTTGTCTTGGCATTCAAATCCCCGAGAAAAACCTCGTCACCATCAAACAATGATTCAGGGGTGACTGATGTCACAACCCATTCACCGCCTTCAACAGCCTGAAATCTGATTGCGGCTAATGTCCACTCTTCAGATAGCAGTCTAAGCCCTACTGTGATTGAGCGTGCACCCTCGTTTGCAGTCAATCCCCACACAATCAAATCAAGCGATTCAGTGGTATGACGTGTAAGTGGCTCTCCCCATTCCATGACCAATGCATCCCAGTCGGTATCAGCGAGGGATTCAAGCGCGTGCAGCAGAGCATTTGGGTCCATCACATTATTTGGGTCAGCAGCAATCAATCGCTCTCGCAGGCGATTCAACCTGCGCTTTTCATGTGCTTCAATCTCCAGTACTCCACCAGACGTCAATCGCCAGTAGATCACCAACAACATGGGAGATAATAACACAAATCCGATTACGATGTAAAATGTTCCAACTTCATCAGAATAATCAATCCAATTTCCATCATTTGGCTCAGCTCCTTCAGGAGTTAGCCAAGCCCAATTAACTGTGTACTCGACTTCGTTACTGATATTTGATTCGACTACCAAGAGGTGACGTCCATGCGGTAAGTCAAGTGTTGTAGTCGCTTGTTGGCCTTGCATTTCTGTCAGATTCCAAGAAACAGTAGTCCATGCGTTGTATGCAGTAGTGTTGAGTTGCACCAGTTTGAGCACACAAGTACCAGGGTCTGATTCAATAGTAGCAGTCAATAAGCTTCGATATGGGTAGCCTATTTCTCTCTCAATGAGATATACATCCCGAATATCTGTGCCACCAATAGTACCACTAGTATAACCCGATTCAGATCGCATAACCATCCAGTCTAAGGTGTCTGCTTCACCGTTTGGATGGCTATCTGAGGCGTCTCCTGGTGTAGCACCATCATTTGGTCCAAGAGATGTGATTGTCAGAGTCCAAATTAGTGGTTCACTAGCGTTGGTAAAAGTGATTGCCGCGGCATCTGCACCGGTTGGAACTGTAAATTGTACACTTCCACTGAGATTTGATTCATTATGGATAATGGTCCAAGTGCCGCTCCTCGCTTGAAAGTAGATATCTGCAGCACTAGTTAAAGTCCAATCAACGTTGAATATACTGCGTGAGCCTGCTTCTAATCGGATTGTATCTCCTCCAGCATCATTGGTTGTTAGATGACCTGATATTGTTCCATCTGCAAAGGTAGGAGCAACCCAAGGCTCAGATGCGGTTTCCCCAAAAGGTGTTTCAAGTTCTGCTGAATGGCTTGCGAACCGAAGTGAATACAGTCCTGCCTGACCACTAGAAGAGTATACCATAACCCAAATTTCATCATTTGACACTTCAACAAGCAATCTTTGGGGGGGATTGGCTGAGCCAGCCATGAATTGTTGTTGAGAAATCAGTTGTAGGTCATCAGCACTACGGCTCCATATTTCAATAAAAACATCACTAGAAAAGGATGAGAATTCGATTTCAATGACATCACCATCACTCGCATTGAGTTGAAAGGTATCAGAATCTTCAGCGGAATCAAGAGTGCCATTCCACCAGACAGCGGAATCATCTATTGTGGTGCGCTCAATTTCTCCACAATCGCTGAGTGAGCCACAGCCTGCCATGTCAATAAGACGCCATCCAGAAGCATCTTCACCAGGATTGGGTAATTGTGAGGGTGTGTCAATAAATTCACCATTTGCAAGGTCAAAGAAAATCCGAGAAACGAGCAATGCTTGGTTAGTTAAACCGGCGCGATTAATTTGAATAGTTGTTGGGCCAGCACTCAGATTTCCACTTAGTTCTAAGTGAAATCGGCCTGAGGTGCTGAATTCAGACCCCCAAGAATCTGTTACTGTTAGATTCAACTCTTCACAATTGCTTTCTGATGGGCAATCAACTGAAATCCAAAACGGACTTTGGCGAACATTTAATGTCTCACTCCAAACCGTTTCACCTTCCACTAGTTCAACGTTTGAGGTTAGGTCCGGCAATACATTTGAAGGCAATTCCGAGGGGTTTGGGATGCTAGTAAGTAGCATCACAATCGCGAGTGTGCATGCGAGAATTAGGCGGCTCACATGTGCTTGGCGCGCCCCTCGGCATTTAGAATCATTCAATTATAGCGCATAGGTGGCGCCCTTCGTGACTGATTCCACGCTGGGCCGTACGGTGGCCGAAAGATTGCGACATGCGCGCATGATTGCCCTAGGTGATCGTAAGGCTCCATTATGCATCACTCCGGCTTTAATCGGCACTAGAAATGACGAATCTCAACTTAGTATCAGCACTAATTTGATGCCATTTGTGGTTGATTATGATAGCAGTTCTCTGCCTGCAACTATGACGATAACTGGAAGAGGTGCAATGGCGATGCCATTTGACAATGACTCCCCTCAATGGGTATGCCAAATGAACCATGTTTTACCCCCTTCTTTAGAAGATTCAGATACTGGAGTTAGAGGGCGTTCAAATGGTGGTTTAATCTCTGTGTCATGGCAAACACTGAGACATGATTCAGAATTGATGGATTTACCGGAACAACCAGAAATTATTGCTTTGGTGGATGCTCTTCAATTAGCCAATCATCCCGGCAAGTTGGTCTCTGCTTTGGCAGTTCTGAGGACCCATTTCCCTTCGTCTCTGTTATGGTGCCCTGGTTTGGGTGGTCCGGATAACCTTGCTCTGCTTACTTGGTTTGGAGTTGATTTGCACGATTTCACACGCTCAAGGCAAGCAGAATCATTAGGCTTTTTACTTACATCGGATGGGGCAAGAAGGCCGGCTGAAGAATATGATGAAGACTCTGACATTGGAGCGCAGTATAATGAATGGAAGCGTGAGATTTCTGCAGTAAAATCTGCACTGAAGAATGGTAGTCTGCGTCAATTAGTGGAAAAGCGTTCGCTAAATTCACCGAAACTGGTGGAACATCTTCGATATCATGACCGATTGATGCGTGAACAACTTAGTGATAAAGGCGAGATTTCTATTAATGGCGTCCCATTACGTAGATTTGTAAAATACGGCATGAAATGGCGATGTCACAGTCCAGTTAGTCGCCAAGACCCTCTCATCGTTGATTGGATCCAAAGGATTACTTCTGATTATCGTACTCCTACAGAGCAATCCGAAGTTCTAGTTCTGCTTCCATGCAGTGCTCGAAAGCCATACTCAATGTCACAATCACACAGACGCTTCCGAGGTTCGCTTCGTCATCGTCCACTTCACGAAGTAATGGTGACTTCACCATTAGGACTAGTTCCTCGTGAACTTGAGGAATTGTGGCCGGCTTCTCACTACGATATTCCGGTCACTGGAGAATGGGACGGCGAAGAATTAGAGATGATTCACAAATGTGTGAAATCACTTGTTTCTAACAACAGCTACAAGATGCTAATCAACCATAGTGGAATTGACTTTGATAGTGATGAAATCGGGGTTGAAATTATTGATACTAGACAAGGTGAGGGTGCTGGCTCACATGACTCCCTTCAGAGACTCAAGGAAGCATCAGAGGATGCTGCGAAGAAATACCACCCTGATTATCGTATGAATGAAAAGCAACATTTGCTCATTAAAATGAGAAGCATTTCACGCTGGCTACACAATAATGATGACTGGCTCGAAAACGCTCATGTTGGTGGAAAACCTCCACGTTGGAAGATTCTTGAAGGTAAACAGCAGTTAGCAATGTGGCATCCTCAAGATGGAAGATTCGCATTTCCAAAGGGGACTTTACCCAACTTAGCAAAGTGTGGCACTCTATCAGAAGTTCATTTAGAGGATGGTCCGAAACTTGAAGGGGATATTTTCTCACCAATGGTTAACCATGTCAAGGGTGATATCAGGGTAGGCGATGAAGTGTTGCTTTTCCGAGCAGGAAATCTCCTTGGTAGCGCCCGTAGTGTGACTGCCAAGTGGGAGTATTTTGGTAGTCCTGGCAGGGTGGCAAAGACCAAACACAGGCTGTAAAGCCTCTCATAGAGAGGCGGAGCGGTTATGAATGGGGAGTAGGTCGGCGGCTCGCTCAAGGTGTTATCATGGGACGAATGCACAGTGGTGGAAAGGGTCGTTCGGGCTCAACCCGCCCAAATGTTAGTGACTTACCAGAGTGGTCTGAACAAGACGCTTCAAGGGTTGAGTCACTCATTGTTGAATTAAATGAACAGGGTAACTCTAACGCTATGATTGGCACTATACTTCGTGACCAACACTCAGTTCCTAGTGTAAAACTCCTACTCGGTAAAACAGTCGGCGGGGTTCTCGAAGAAGCTGGAAAGACTCGCGAGGTCCCTGAGGAATTGATGAACATGATGCGTAAGGCACAAGGTATCATTGACCATTTAGACCACAACCGCAAAGATTTGCACAACAACCGTCAACTCAATCTTGTAGAATCAAAGATTCGGCGCACGGCTCGCTATTTCAAGTCAAATGGTAAATTGGATGCTGATTGGAATTACAAGCGTGACCAACTACGCCTAATGGTAGATTAAGCCTCAACTTGCTTTGCAGGTTTGATTGTTTATCACTATTGGTAGATATCACTTAATTATCTTAAGCCATTTTGTGTAAGTGGTTTTTTGGCAGTTGACATTGTCGGGCGGCCATGCGCTCATTATTGGAGTTGGAGGCATTTGCTACAATTGCCGATAATCTCCAAGCGTCTGCTACTTCAATTAACAAATCAGATTCTATTACACTGATTATTCCCCCATCACCGGAAGGAGCAGTTAGTTCGGCTTTCTTAGAGGCGGCATTGTTAGATGCAGAAATCTCCTATCACCGCTGTTTTTCCCCTCGTACAGTAAATCCTCCCTCAATTGAGGTGAAAGATGGGGATGCATTGGACAAACCTCCTACCCAAGAATCGAATCAAATTGTCATCACTCCGCTGTTCGCGACGGGAGTGAGAGGGCATGAGGGTGCGGCCCACAGAGGGGTTCTCTCATCAGTTGCTCAAGCAGCAGCATTGGCAGAATTAATTGCACCTGATGGCAAAAGGTTGCGCTCCCTTAGGCCGTGGTTGCTAGCTGGGAATTGGTGGGCAGGCGCACTTGACCAAGGTTATGATCCAGTGTATAGCGCCCTTCGCGACCATTTGTATCAGGAGGGTTCGATTAGAGTGGTGCCAATTCCTGAGATAGAAAATCCAGATATGTCTGGGCTAAAGCAGGTTGATCTAGAATCTGAGGCAAGTACCCGTGAAACATGGTCTTCTCTAGATGTAGACGGCAAGGCAAACGCACTAAGCACACTTATCCTACCACAAGTGTTGAGTGAAAAACCCTCTACTGCAAGGCTTGAAGAGTTAGTTTGGCATCGTATTAAATTGTCAGATTACGACAGCGATTTACACACTAGGATGGTTGCCGCACGTGCAATGTGGGACGGGACTCCGAAATCTGCATCAGATTTGATTGACGCTATATTGTCTAAAGCCGTCTAATTTCAAAACTAGTAATTCAGATATTACGAGATTTTTAGACGTGTATCACAGCCGTCACATCGTACCCTAGCCGGCCTCTTCATTGTCTTTACAGCAATAGATTCAGCGCACACAGGGCATCTAACAACAGGGATTTTTACTCGCTTCTTACGGCTTCCCCGACTTGGCATTATCGTGATATAAGCGGCTTCATCCGCCAATGAGTCATCTAAACTAATTTTTGGAGTTACAACTGCAACAGCCAACATCATTACACCAGCAACGCCCAAAGCAACGAGCATGAAGGCTAGAGGCAAAGCGAAGAAGTATGAATACCCCCAAACAACTGCGAAAAGTACTGATGTTAACCAGAAACCAACTCTTGGTTTGTCTTTGGTCAATTTACGAGCTAAAAGGGTAAAGGCAACAAACATTGCAAATGATTGCAATAGGGTGACAAGTGGTGAGTGAGTCAAACTTCCGATTACATATGCTACTCGATAATCTGACATTGCTTCTTCTCCTACTAAGGTAGTTTTTGAGACCGTCACAGTTTCTGTGTAAATGAATCGCTTGTGTGAGTAATCTATTCCACTCCCATCAACGGCTGAGGTTCCAACCATCATTGAAGTTCCCAACCGGGCTTCAATTGTTAACTCAGACCAAAATGGAGTTGCTGATGCTTGTGGTCTAACAAAATTATCGAAAAGAATGCTCTTTTCTCCTACTTTGATATTTTCAAGTGATTCAATTGTAATGGTGATGGTTGAGTCGCTAAAGCCGTAATCGTCGTTTACATCAATGCTAACTGTTGGAGATGCAGCTGCTTCGATTGGCTCAACTCCAAGAAGCCGGCCAGAATCAAGCATCAATCCATCAAACATGAATTGTTTGAGAGAGGATGCTCTTCCAGATAGATAAGTCTCCAGGGCTTGAACTTCAGATGAATCAACCTGTTGATTGTTATGTGTTGCGTCGGTTGAGGAGCTACCCTGAACCTTTCGCCACTGTGACAGTGAGTCTAGCGAATCATTACCGATGTTGTCTAACCCCCATCTCATCCATGTTGCCATAGGGCCTTCTAAGTCAATTTGAGTTGTCCTGCGAATGCGGTCACCACCTTGGATTTCAGCATCAATTTTGATACTTAATTTACTTCCACCGCTTCGTAGTGGTTCATCTGCTGGGAATATACCGTATCCAGTACCGGTACCTCCTCCAAATGCTAACACATAGGAAAATCCTCCACGGAATGGTTGAACCTGTGAATCTGAAACCGTTAATGAGAGATTGACTTCATAGACTCCATCTTGAGAAGAATCCGGCGCTTGCCAATTTAGGTATACTTGAGCACCGTCATTATGCATTGTTGCAACTACTGTGTCAACAACCACTCCATCTATCTTGAATTCGGTTGTTGATTTTTCCCATATAGCCGCACCGAAACCCGAGCGTAGCACTACTGGAATTTGAACAGAGTGTCCATTCACTACAGCAGGTTGCCAATCCATCTTTACTAGGGGAATACTAGCTTGAAGATTTGATGCATATTCATCTGTTCCCCAAATAAATCTCACTCCTGCATCATCATCAGGGGAATTGAAGATTAGGGTTTGAACGCTCAGTACTACAACAACCAACTCTCCGCTAGATAGGATATTGCCTTCCTCATCAATGTCAATAGACACATCTACTGTCCCTAGACCAGGGCTATAGGCAGGATTGGTGTTCGAGGAGCCACTCCATGACTTACCACCTATCTTCACCTCTGCTGAGACATTTGCTTGAACGCCAGCGGCATTTATCACCTCATAATTTACCGATAGTGTCCAAGTTGAAATTGGATAACTTCCGCTAGTTGCCTGAGGGACTCTCCAGCGAGCGATTTCAGTCAGTTGGCTAACTGAAGAAGTAACCCATACATCTTGTTCAGTAGTTAAATCAACAGAGAATGGACTAAGTGTTCCTTTACCAGTTTCATCGCCTTCACCAAGTAAATAGAAGTCAACTTCGACTGAGTCACAGCAAGTAATTTGTGCATCTACCTCACCGATGAGATGGCTATTCGGCAAAGCTGATAATAGGAGGGCTAAAAGGGCGAGAATTGTGGTTGTACGCTTCAGCATCCGCTTCCCCATTGTGCGTGGGTCCTCATTGGCTCTTTCAAGGCAACGGGTGGTAGGGCCACCAAACAGCAAGTATTTGTGGTTAAGAATAGTTTGCGAAAGGGGTAAAATAGAATTCACGTGTTACAGTTCCTTAGCGTTTTTACCTCATTTTCTAGTGATATTTCACACTTGTTTCCAAAATTAGATATTCCAACAGATTCATGAACCTTAGTGCCCGCCTTGAATTTAGGTACCTATTATGGACGATGTGAAAGTCTCTGACTTGATTTTGACAGATGAGCATGAAGTAGTTGAAATGGATGCTTCCATTGCTGATGCTTCTCGAAAATTACTTGCCCTTGAGCGAGGTATATTGATTGTTCTTGGTGAAGATAAGAAGGTAAAAGGAATCGTGACACCCAATCAGGTTCTTTCTGCAATTTCAGATGGTGGAGATGCTAATGATATGACTGTGGGTGAACACATGGATGCAGATGTGATGGAAGTTGACGAGAACGACAATGTTGACGACATCATTGTGCAGATGAATGAACGAAAGCCACATGCCGTTGTTGCTGTAGACGCTGATGGTCAGTTTGCTGGCTACTTTTCACCAGGTGATTACCGAGAGGCCCTTGCTCATATTGAGGCAAGGCCGGCAATCAAGCGTCTTGCTCAGCACGAATAACGATTCTTCAGTTTGTTACTGTGGCGGGTAATGTTGTTGGTTAGAAGGTGCCAAGTCAACGCTTTTCGTTTTGGTGAACATTGACACACCTCCACCTACAACTAGCACAATAATTCCTAAAAAGATGGCAAGAATTCCGCCACAAAATGACATGAAATAACCGTCAACGTCGGTTTTTTGTCCAGCTTCTCCATACAATAAGAAAAGGATATCATCCGAAGATTCCACAGTTATTTGGCAAGGGCAATCGTAGGCATCAAAATATCCGATTTCAATCCAATCATATTCGCAAGAGGAATCTCCATCTCCAAATTCCCTACAATGTTCACCTCGAAACAATTCATTCCCATCAGGATCTGTAATTGACAGATTATGATATCCTTCTCCATTCTTGGCAAATAATTGGTAAGTCTCGTCAGGAGAAAGAGGCACTGTTTCGTTAATTGTTGAATTGGTTTGCCACTGAATTTCATCTAATGGGTTAACATAATACTGCTTTGCAGATGGCCCTGCGATAACAAGCGAAGTAATTCCTAGAAGAATTATTATGCCCCCTATTGATAAGATGACTTTTGCGCCTTTGTTCATGGGTGTTCTATATAGCCAAAGGTCTTGTAACTTACGCACTTCAATAGAATAACCAAATTGGTGTTGATTATTTGCTCAAGTGTGAGTCCAAATCATTTGAGTCATGCTTGGGTCCCTGTCGTTTGGTTCCAAACGGGAAAAACCAATTCGTTCTAGTTGGATAATGGTTCCATTAGGGTAAGAATTCTTTTCAAATAACCCTTCTATATCATCAAGTTGCTCGCCCTTCTCGTCTGGTCTGAGTAATATGCAATTAGTAGCCATAGCCTCCGTTAGCCAGTGTACAATCGGGCGCTCGTCCGAGCGCTCCATAGAGGTGATTTTTCCTCTTTTGTTTTCACTGACTTCAACATCAGCGAAGTCTTTGAGGCGGATTCTTCCATCGCTGGCAAGGGCAATATCAAAATCCTCTTTTTCGATATACACTTGCAATCCGCAATCACTCGGAAGTTCCCAACTTCGTACACCCATTTCTTTTTGTAAAGGATGACAAGGAATATCAATTGCATCAGGCAATTCGATTTCATCACAGTTCAGTGCTAACATCACTGGGTTTTGTATGAATGAAAGTCTAGGAGTTGAAGAATCAATTTCAGTCGAATTATGAGAAATCAATGTTGCTAAAGGTACTGAGATGTCCTTTTGGGTCAAACTCAATTCAATCCAAAATTTCCTCATTGCTGCAGCAGAAAATCCTCGCCTGCGCAGCGCTCGTACAGTTGGAAGGCGTGGGTCATCCCAGCCATTATAATCTCCATTTTCAATATCGACCTTCATTTGTGATGTTGAAAAACCACCAAATTCATGAACCTTAACGCGCCCCCAGTAGAGCGTTTCCGGATAATCCCAACCAGCCATTTCGTAGAGTAATTTTTGTTTCCTCGTTGAGTCCATAAGGTCCTTGCCACGAATAATGTGAGTTACTTCTTGGATGTGGTCCTCAACGGCGCTTTGGAAATCTAAAAGCGGCCAAACTCGATATTTTTCACCTACTTTGGGGTGAGGCGATCTCTGAATTCTTAACGCCGGCCAATCTCGTAGTGCTGGGTTCTTATGATTCATCCCAGTTCTGACTCTAACTACGGCATCACCTTCGTTGAACCCTCCTTCAGGGTCGTTCATTTGATTCCACAAATCACTATTCTTGAGAGCGCTATTAGCGCGGCAAGGACATTCTTGTTGTTCAATTCTAAGTTGTTTGAAATCATCCGCTGTGCATTTGCAGACATACATGTAATCATCATCAATGAATTGTTTTGCGTGGGCCATGTATTCAGGCATCCTCTCTGAGGCCTCTAGAATAATGTCAGGCTTTCTCCCTGCTAACCAGGTGAAATCTTCCTTAATCCAGTCATAGGCTTTCAAATCTGGACGTTTTATTTTAGTGTCTGTATCATCGAACCTAAGAATCATTTTCCCGTTATACATTTCCGCATACTGAGAATTGATAATGACACCTCGGCTATGGCCTAGAGTTAGTGGCCCATTTGGATTGGGAGCGAAGCGTAAAATCACATCACCTTTGACAGCATTGGGTAATTCAGGCAGACCTTCTCGGCGTTCTTTTACCCGCTTTTCAAGAGCTTCAGGCGCTTCAGCTTCCAACACCGCTTTGACTGCTTCTGCACCTTCATCATGCCACAATTGATTTGCTTCCTCAATTGCTGGGCCAAGCACACCAAACAGATGCTTTGCGTGCTGGCGAAGTTCCGCGACTTCGCCAAGAATTCTACCTTGAACAGAAGCGGCTTGTCCTTTGCCATCATATTCAAGGGCATTTTGCATCGCATATTTGCGAATTAAGCGAATTGTGTCCTCATCGGGAATCCAATCGCTCATGTCCTGTCGGCCTTGGCTACACCTCTTGAGCATATCCGGATAATTTGCCCCTACAGGCTCAATAATCCAACAGATTCCGCTCTTTGAACAAAGGCGTTCCACGCGGCCTAGTAGGTATTGGTGAGGTGTGAGTCTCTTTCCAGACATTTTGTGTTGTTTTCCATTTCCATCGTAACATCTGATGAGGTGATGCACCACTAACTAATTGTGGTAATATCTCCCTAGTGTATGGGTCGGAGGGATAACCCGAGCCAAACTGTATTGACTCCTCTTGCTTTAATTTCTCAATGAAGGTGTCACGTTCTTGTTTTGCTATAATTGATGCAGCGCCTACTACCAAATGTATAGCATCAGCACCATGCTCACTAGTAATTTTCCAGTTTTCCCACGGCCAACCATGTAGTCTTGCTCCAATGTTGTCACCAAACCGTTGTTCATTAACATCACAAGCATCAAGATGTAGAATCCCTCCATTTTCACCATTTGAAGGCAGAATTTGGTTAGCAACATGGGCAAACATTTCAACTTCTAAGTCGTTAAGTGACCTAGATTCCATCCAGTTATCAATGTGATATGGCATGGCATTTAGGACTTCAATACTCCAGCCTCTATGTTGTGATTGTTCATACAACCAGTCGTAGCATTCCGACCTCCGCTCAGGTGATAATTTCTTAGAATCATCAATTCCTTGTTGCTCAAGTAATGAGATATCCGATTGAGGAATGGCAACAATCGCTACCACTAGTGGGCCAATACATGGGCCTCGGCCGGCCTCATCAATTCCAGCAACCCACATCTTGTCATCTCAGAGGTCAAGGTCTAATTCGTCGCCTTGTACCGCTTCGGCTGGAGAGGTGGCGGTGTGTGAATCCTTCGCTTTCTTTGGTGATGAACCGCTTTTACTAGGTGATTTTGACGTTGGTTTTAGGTATTTTGAGCCGGGTTGACGCTTAGGTTTCCTCACGGTTCTTCCTGATTCTTGCTCAGCCTTGTCAAGTAATTCGTTTGCAGGATGTGCATTCTTTTCATTGACCAACTCACCAGCTAAGTCATCTAGTAAGTCACCTTCTATACTTGTTTCATGATGTTCAAGAACTGTTTTAGCAGCATCAAGGAGGACTTCCGATGGCTTTTCTTTTTCCACGCTCTTGGGTGGGGCCTTGGATGTGAACAAATCTTGAAACACCTTGGCAGCAATTCTTGGCGCTTCAACTACAGTTCCAATAATTCCTTTGTTTTCTTCAACACCCTTATTGTCAAATTTTCCCATCCATTGTTCTGGCTTTTCAGGTGCGGCTGGTTCCGCTGCTGCTAACTTAGCCTTCCATAACGCATCTTTTGCTGCCCTATGTTTAAGCGCCTGTAAAAGCCCAAGTGACCCCGCTAGAATTACTAGGATAGTCATTACCAAGCCATTATATTGATTCCATAAATTTGCAGCAGCAATTTCAAATTTAACCCAAGCGGAATCTTCGTGAATATTTTCAGGTCGCCATGATTCAGCTAGATATTCTGCTTTTGTCTCGTTTACAAAAATGATGTCAGGTCTTAAGACACTCTGCATTTCTACAGTCATTGTAATTGTCCCATTTGCTTCAGAGTTACGTGGGATGTGCATCCAAGATCGGAAAGTGAAGTTGACTCCTGGCGGAATTTGTTCGATTTCAAAGTAACGAGGAGCACCTGTCAAAGAACCATGTTCTGCTTGCTCAGGGGGGATGAAACCATATTCTACATTCATATCTACATGTAAACTAACCTGTAAACCATCATTTCCATTGCCTAGATTTCTCATTGTAAATGCAACAGAAACATTGTCATTTGAATCAGTACTACTCTCTACTGCTTGTAATTCCCAATTAACCAAAGGAGCAACTCGTAATCCAATGGTTTGACTACCAAGAATTTCACCTGAAACTAGTTTCAATGTGATTGTGACCGAACCATGAGAAAATGCTGGGACCATCTCTTGAACAGTCAGTGTTAGTATTGCAGCCTCTTTGGTTTCATCTTTGTTTACTACCGTCGTATGTTGGCTTAGTTCAGCGCTCAACCAACTTTCTTTTTCAACATATATTTCAAATGAATCTTCAAAATTTCCGGTATTGCTTATACTAATTGTAGCGCTACAACTTTGTTCAGGAGATACATCACTATCATCACAATTATCCTCTACAAATAATTCACCTCCTCGTTCCCAAACTATGGTTGAATCAATGGTGATCATTACTCTCTGAGTTGGATTGTAATTGCTCCATGCCACTATTCCAACCTTCATATATCCAGAAGATAGAGAAGGTGGATGGATATCGATATCAATAGTGGTTTGAAAATTTGCTCCCATACCATTTCCACCCTGCCCATTTAGGTTGTGAGCATTGTATATGCCGACCCACCACCCATCGTGTTGATAGGAAATATTTTGCTCATGTTGATAGGACTGTTCTGGGGTAAATCCTGGCAACGGTAAATTATTGGAATCTAAGGGCACTACACGCGCAACCAGTTGTGCGGGTGAATTTCCAGTATTCCGTAGGGTCAGCGTAATTCTCTCTAATTTACCAGGCTCTAAACTAATATTACTGTTCGGAGAATCAAATTTCGCTTGGAACCATTCATCTGGTTCTAATGTGAAATTATATTTGACCTGAGCACTATCTAGGCTAGAAATAGCAGTCAACTGAAACGGATGCCTCACAAAAGCCAGAGGAGCCCCATCTACAACGGGTGGGACTGTAATCGTATATTGCGGCCATCCTAATTCTCCTGATGAAATAACGATTTGATATGGTTGGTGGCAAGGGATGACTGTGCCGAACCAGATACAATCCCAGCCAACATCACTGGTGAGGATAAAATCAACCGCATCACTAACATTTGCTCCATTAGTGATGTTAATTGACATAGTCAGCGGTGTATCAACAGACGCAAATGCGTTTAGACCAGAATTTGGCCCCCAAGTTAGGTTACTTGTTGAGTTATTTGAGTTGTGTGATGTTCCAGCGGTTGAGGATTCAACAAGTGAGGTGGCTTTCTGATTATGAGTATTATCTGTCTCAAGTACAGGAAGTATAGATACAGTTAGCACAAGAATTAGTGTCAGTATCGGTGGTAAAAGCGACCTGTGCATGGTTCTCGGACTTGGCATGGTTCTTGAAGAGTTGCTCCGGCTTGTGTGCGGCACAAGTCATTTTTTGTCCCTTTTCTATGATTCCAAGCACACATTCTAAGATGAGATACCATGTTAGGCTCATTATGGGGAGTATATGGCCATTCAAGAAAAAGTCGGCCGAGGCCGAAGGGCAAAAAATTGTCACGTATAGTAAGGATGACCATCACGCAGAGGAAATAATGACAGATCGAAGTCATATTGAGGATGACCAATATCAAGCCGCCCTTGACTTATTGACAAATCCCCACCTTGGTGGTGAGTCTAGTGGCGTGGTTGCGGAAACCAAAGTTGTTGATTCACCACAAAATGAAGAAACAGTTGACTTATTGGAAACAGTTATTGATGATGAATCGGAAGGCGAATACCAGGAGAGTGATGACGGCTATTGGTATCTAAAGAACGATGATGGGACTTTTGAAGAGACAGCTCACGTGAAAGCCGACGATGGTTCTTTCAGCCCTTATTCCGAGTAATTGAAAAATCCAATTCAATGGACCGGGTCTGGAATTAGTCTTTCAAGCGCCCGAACATCAAATTCACCAGCCTGAATTGGAACTCTTAGTTCAAATAAGTCAGCAACAGCAGGGTCTATTTCACCGAAACTACCTACCCTTTGACCATTGATTAGTACATCTGCACCTCGTCCTTCTAACCAAGGCCCATCTGCCGATTTTGTTGCCTTATAGGTGACTTCAAGTTCTTCCTGTTCAACTCCTAAATCCCTAAGAATTGCTTGGGCAATGCCCTTTGCACCTGTAAATCCAGTGCCTACTTCTGCACAACCCCAGGCCACCATGTCGTTGTTATGATGATCATGTACAACAGTTCCTAACTCATACACCCTTTGAGGTAGTTCATGGTGACGGTTTGCGGCTAAAAGTCTGAGCAAACTTGGAAGAATGTATTGTCGCATTATCGTATGTTCAATAGTAATTGGATTATGTAATTCGGTAACATCACCGAGGTGTTTTTGTCGCATTTTTGTAAATTGGTCATCTTCATTAGATAACGTGAGTGATTGAATCTGTTGTAATCCACAACCCTGCAAACTCTCTCTAATTCTCCTATGGAGAGTCATCTTAGTAAGTGGTTTTCCAGCAATGCTTTGCATTGAAGTTGCAACCCCTAGATCTTCGTAACCAATCCCTGTGGCAATTTCTTCTACTAAATCAACAGGGTGAAGGATGTCAGAGCGCCATCTTGGCATTTCAATTAGATATTCATCGCTGCCAACTTCTGCATCGGCCCATCTGTCTGAAACGAGTGGTCCATCCGTGACCACACGTCTACGAATGAAGCGGCCACCCATTCGATTGATTGCATCAGAAATCTCGGAATCACTAAACTCTCTTCCAAGTACTTTTTCTAGAAGTGATTTTGGCAATTTATGAGTTATTGGTGACCCGTTAGGACAAATTGATTCATCTCCATTCCAGCCTGTTAACTCAATACCTTCAATGGTGCCGCCACGAATGGCCATTGATAGGCATACTAGAAGTAAAGACGATTCACATGCTTTTTCATCCCAGCCAGTTACATCAATGAAGAAATCCCTAGTTTCTGGGGTTACTGTGGTATGAGCACCATTGATTATGGGGGGAAAGGAAAGAACATCTCCTGAAGAGTCTAGAATCACTGGGAATTTTTCAAACCCGTCAAGTAGATGAGCGTAATCTACACCTTTTGGGTGCTTGTTTAGAATTTCTGAAATTGACATCTCATTGTCCATTGCAAGTGGTATAAATTTGTAATTTGAATCAACCGTAACAACTCGGAAAGGTGGCTGAAGTTTTGATAGGTCGTGGACTCCAATAGAGGAACGTCTTCTTCCCCTTCCTAATGCGAAGTGCAACTTTTCTTGATGGTCCATCAATCCCTGAATGAATTGGTCCCGTGCTTCGCTGGTGTGGCCAGTATCTACTCCTCGCACCACTGCACCATAGATAATTGGGCGTACATTTTCCAAAGACGAGTCAACAGTCATCGTGATTGGGCCAGTAGTGACTGGTAGTGTTGGTTCAGCATCTGCATTATGCAGGAAAGTTCTGGTGGCATAAGCCATAGTTTCTGCACTAAGGAGGTCTGGGCGGTCTGGGAAAACTTCAATTTCAACAGTAGTTTCATCACATTCTTCGACTACACAGCCAATTTTATCCAATTTGTCTCGCCATAATTCAGGGTCGTGAGTGATGTTAGCACCTAACTGAAGGATGTGCAGGTTTTGGTGCTCAAAAGTGACGGTTGGCATACCACCTTCCTCCTTCACTGGCCAAGCCATTGTGGCATTGGTCTATCGTAGCCTGCTAAACGAATCCCAGTCATATTTGCTGTGTCTGAGTCTAAAGCCCTTAGGTGACGACGATTGAGTTGGTCAATACCATCTTCACCGATTTCTATTAATCTGCCACGGATTTCAGAATCTAGAGTTGCCAACCACTTCTCAACAACCTCTGCTTTGCCTTTGTCGGTCTTCGGGACATCAGAATTTGCAAACGGGTTGGTGACAATGAATTGTGCTCCAGCAGCAGCGATTACCAAGGTATCAGTCGCCGCGGCCTCCCAAGGAATCGAAATTCCCTGCGCCACTCCTTTACGGGTCAATTGATGTTCACGGGCAGACAGGCCAACCATTGGCAGAACTGCACTGGCCGGTAGGTGAGCAGCGGTTGCAGAGTCAGCAATTGCACCATCGCAGTCAAGCGCAGCTGCCATTCTATGAATCATTGAAATCCGGTCCACAGCTCCACCAAGAAGAATGAACTTTTCATCTGCAAGTTTAGATTTAACCAATGTGATTAGTGCATCTAATTCAGCATCGTTCATGCGTGGTAAATCATCTAGGCAAATCACCGCGCCTGCAGCCCCACTCAATCCTTCAGTGCAATCGTGAAGATTTGTTTCACTTATCCGTAATAAGTCAATCTCTCTTGGATGAGAACTTACTATGCATGGCTGGCGATTTAGGAAATCCCCCTTCAAACCTTTGCCACTATCAAGACGTGGGAGTACTGGTAAAGGAAGTAACATACCCTTTTCTTCACCTCGTAGTTGTAAGAGGGTTAACAAATCAAGTGGGGCATGTTCGTGAAGTCTAGGGTTACCACCGGAAACAATTGTAATCGCATCAAATTGGGAGTCAATCCCTCGTGATGGCATTGAGACATCTGTTGAATATTCAGCATCTGTGATTATCAAAGCGGCATCTGAATCAATCTTGAGATTGATTTCTGACAGCATTTCATTGATTTCTGTTAATTTATCACTGCTCAACGCAACACTTGTTGCTCCTTCGCCCGGTGGCGGGCAACGCCCATTAACGATGATTTGACCACCTTTCATATTGGTTCCAATATCAGACGCAGCATCTCCCATGATGACGAGAGTACCTCCTTCCATGCCAGCACCGGCTCGTTTTCCTGCTGAACCACGGACAATCACTAATCCACCAGACATTCCTGCGCCAGCTTCAGCTCCAGATGAGCCATGACAGATGATTTGCCCATCTTGTTGTTTCATTCCGAGACGAGCCCCACATTGTTGCTCAACAACGAGTTTCGCCCCTCGATTCCATGCGCCAAACCAACCACCTGCTTCACCTTCAAGAGTAAAATTACCACCTTCGGCGCAAATTGCGGCTAGATCTCCAATGTTGCCTAGTAAGCGAACTCTCGCCCCAACTGGGAGATGTGAAGCAACACCCATCTCACCATCTCTGGGTTTGGGGTCATCTCCTCGGCCCCAGCCAATTTTAATCGCTTTGTTTGATTCAAGAGCGCGAATGAGTAGTGAATTTAGCTCACGATTCAACTGAATGCTCTTCTCAACCATCTCCCGCATAGCACTACCTCTACCCCATTGGATACCACTTTGTTTTTGATGCTGACGCACGAAGTGGTAGGTGATTTTGCTAATTAACGCCCTTTGGGCGACGGTTCAAACTTCTTCTTATGGAGAAACTTTTGCTTAATGATTTGCTGTTATTTCGCCGTGATGTTCATAGAATAGTGGCTATCGCAATGGATTGCCGGCAACGGCATGTGTGGTCAGTGGATGTCAAAAATCAAGGTCGCAATCAATGGGTTTGGAACGATTGGTAAGCGTGTGGCTGATGCTGTTGATGCTCAAGACGACATGGAAATCGTAGGTGTAACAAAGACTGGCCCTTCATTTGGTTGTGATTTAGCAGTCAAGAAGGGATTCCCACTTTATTGTACCTTTGACGACGCTGGCAGCATCTCTCGCTTCGCTGACCAAGGTTATGTTTGCTCAGGTGGTCTTTCAGACTTGCTTTCAATCGCAGATGTTGTTGTGGATTGTTCACCCGGAAAAACGGGTGCAGAAAATCTAGCCAAATATCAAGCGGCTGGAGTGAAATATATGTTCCAAGGCGGGGAAAAACACGCTCTTACTGGCCGCTCATATACTAGTTCAGCCAACCACGCAGAGAATCTGAATGTTGAGGGGACACGGGTAGTTTCGTGCAACACAACTGGCCTTTCAAGAACATTAGTTCCTTTGTATGAGCACTGTGGTTCACTCAAAGTCGAGTGCACCATGATTCGTAGGGCTGCTGACCCTGGTGATTCAGGCAAAGGGCCAATTAATGCAATTAAACCGGTTCTCAAAGTGCCAAGTCATCATGGTCCAGATGTGATGACAGTAAAGCCAGAAATTGAAATCAATTCGCTAGCAGTTGCAGTACCGACAACAATCATGCACACCCACGCGATAATTGCTGATTTGCCATCAGGTCACGGACTGACGACTGAAAGTATTCTTGACATGTGGAGGGAGACTCCAAGGGTGATTGTTATGCATGGTGCAGAAAACAGACTTACCACTACAGCAGAAGTGATGGAAATGGCCCGAGATATTGGTCGAAAGTGGGGCGACTTGCATGAGATTTTCGTGTGGGAAGATGGTGTTTCTTTACTCGGAGACCGACTGTATTATTTCCAAGCAATTCATCAAGAGAGTGATGTTATTCCAGAAAATGTTGACTGTATCAGAGCACTCATGGGGATTGAGGATGATTGGCGAGCAAGTGTTGCAAAAACCGATTCAGCGATTGATACTTACTACAACTTGTAATCAAATCAATCTACTTGCTACTTTGAACGCAGGTGTGATTTTAGATTAAAATTTCAGATAAATTAAACCGAGCATGAGACGCTCTTAGAGCGTCAACCATCAAAAGGGGTGCATTGAGTCGCCAAGTCAATGAGTCGAGCGTCAGCACCGTTTCTCCTAGTTTTTCTGATGCTCACCATGTCCTTAGGAAGTCTTTCGAATGGTGGTGTGGGAAATCCTGAAACCTCGGTTTCACAACTTAGTGAATCAACTCCGCAATGGACAGCGGAACAGGCCGCTCTACAATGGGATAGCTCTTCTCCAAATGATGGCCCACTTGTCCCTCTAACCGAATCCTCTCACCAAATTCATACGATTTTGGGTTCTTTTGATCCAACAAGTGAACTGCCGCCGCTTCCACCAGAAGCCTATCGTGACCACTTTGATATTGACAACACTAGGTTTGCTATCGTGCAACTCGTTGAACACGATTACACCATTTTTGAAGAACTGCTAACTCGTCTCGGTTTAGTTGATTTGGATTACATTCCTGATGACTGTTACTTGGTGCGGTTGCCTGCTGACTCTACTGCTGCATTGTCGGCAATAGAAGAATTGTCAAATCATCCATCAATTCGTGCAGTTGTTGTTCAACATCCTGGATGGAGAATTCACTCGGATTTAATGCAAATTTCTCTTGATGCTTTATCTGGTGTTTCAGGTCCTGCTATTGATGTTGATGTAACTCCTGCTGGTGACCTTTCAGTTGAACAGATTGGTGAATTAAGGGAACACCTAACTTCAACTGGTGCTGAAGAAGTCCGTTGCGATGCTTGGTTATGTCAAGTAAAGGGTATTGACCCTGCTTGGATGATAGTCCTTGCTAATGATGGCAGAATCCTATTTTCAGAACCAAGCAGTAATCTTGTTCTTGCTAACGATTATGCCCGTAATATTGCTAGAGTTGATGAAGTTGTGAATAATCACAATAGCGGTTTGGATGGCACTGGGGAAGTTGCAGCAATATCTGATTCCGGACTTGATTCAGACCATGGAGACTTCACTGGTCGTTTGTTAACAATTTACAATACTTTCGGGCCAGATAATTCTGGTGCAGACACAAATACAGGTCATGGGACTCATGTGGCTGGCATCATGCTGGGTGATGGTTCAGGCGACTCAACATACCAAGGAATGGCTCCTGCTACCACCTTCCAATTTTACCAATTGGAACACGACCAATCTGGGCAACTAGCTCGGTGGGGCTCGTTATACGATATGTTCCGGCACTCTCGCCAGCAGTCCGCTGGAGTTCACAGCAATTCTTGGGGGGCTGAGAACATGGGTGGACAATATACCTCTGATAGCCGGTCCGCCGACGCATTCATGGATGATTACGGTGATTATACCGTTCTCTTCGCAGCAGGTAATGACGGGGCATCGGGTCAAACCACTGTGTCGCCGCCATCAACTGCCAAGAATGTCCTTACAGTGGGCGCATCAACAACCGGCCGCCCATTCACAGCATCTGTTGGTCAAGTAGCATCATTCTCCAGCCGAGGAAATACACTTGATGGGCGAATCAAGCCAGATATCGTATCACCTGGTGTGCAGATTTGTTCGGCTAGGGCCGAAGAAGCGCAGTATCCAGCCGGTCCGTCTTGTTCTAACGCAAGACACGGGAATAACGACCCGATGTACATGAAGGCTGATGGAACATCTGCAGCAACTCCAGTTGCTGCTGGAGCCACAGTTCTTGTTCGTCAATTCCTCCGCAATTACATGAATCTCAACCAACCTAGAAGTGATCTGGTTAGAGCTATTATAATCAATGGTGCAAAGGATATAGGTTCGGCAGATATTCCAAATTCGGATGAAGGATGGGGGCAAATCGATTTACAACGTAGTATCTACCCAACTAGTGGGATTTTGGCACTGAATACTTTCTTTGACTATAACCAAACTCTTACTCCTGGATATTCGTACTTGTACACATATGGAATAGATGGTGCTTACGGATTCTCTGTAACCTTAGTGTGGAACGACCGTGAAGGTTCATCCTCAGCCAGCCAATCTTCTCCTCGATTGGTCAACAACCTCAATCTACTGGTTACCGCACCAGATGGGATGACTTACAAGGGCAATATATTCTCAAACGGTTTCTCAACATCTGGAGGTGCTTATGATTCTCTAAACAATGTGGAGAGGGTAAAGTTTGGAAGTACACAATCAGGCAACTGGACAATCCAAGTCTCAAACGCTGGGGGTAATTCACAAGACTATGCTATTGTAATTACCGCGATGGGTAATGAGAACCCGGTTAGCGACTTGGCTACCGTATCCTCAAGCCTATGGGTGTCTACCAATGAACCATTAGAGAGTGAAACATTGATAATTGGCGCAAATTGGGTCAATCAAGCACCTTCAACAACTGCTCCTTATGATGTTAAAGTTGAAGACTTGACTACCGGAGTAATTCTGTATAATGTTTCTAAGAATGGACTGGCAGGAGGGTCGAGTGACTCTCTGGTTTTCACTCACGCATTCACTCCAACAGGATTCCATGACCTGCGTCTGACTCTAGATGTTTATGATACGGTAGATGAACCAAATGACTTCACTAGTGGAGTCAATAACAATGTCTACAATTTACAAATCAATGTCTCTGCTATCGGGGTTAGAATCACCCCGTATACAGAGGCTGGTTCGCCGCCGGTAGGAGAAACTGAATTGGAGGCGGCTAAGATTCGTCACATTGACCCATCGCTTGATGATTCAATCACATTTAGGCTAAAGATATCAAATGAAGGGACGAGCAATGAGAGTGTTGATTTCAGGGTCACGCCCGTTCAACTTCTTCGTAATGATGGGATGCTTGACCCACCTGCAGATGATTGGTTAAAATTCCTTTCAATTCAACCATTCTATCAACTTGATGAAATGGGTGGGGCGAATAGCGAAATCGTACTTGATTTAACTTTGAGAGACGATACGGCAGACCTCGGAGCGACACCTTACCCATTGTACGCTTTACCAGGCACTTATGTGGTGGATTTGACCGCTTGGTATCGTTCATCTCCAGTGGTGTCACACACAGTCAGACTAACCATCATTGTCGATGACATTGATGGGATGATTACCTCACTAGCCGGTGTTTCAGGACTTACAGCTGTCCCAGGGGAAGAGGCGACATTCTCAGTTTCAGTCATGAACCCGGGAAACTCTCCTAGCGTTTACAACATTAGTTGTGAGACTCCAAACCGATGGACAATTTCTCTGGGGGATGGAAATTCGTCTAGTATCACTCTTGAGCCACTTGCTCGCCTGCAATATCTTTCAGTTGCAGTAAGAGTGATGGTCCCCTCAATGTCAGGAGGGGAGCCAGCAGCGGGGATTGTTGAGGATATTACCTGTATTACATCGCATGCAACTAATCCAGCCTTAACCCAAACCGATTCATCAACAGTGACTGTCGCCGTTTTAGAAGAATTTGGCACAGATTTGTATTCATCTAATGGTGTCCCCGTTGGCGCAGCAGGAAATGCTCTTGATGAGGCAGTTAATAACGGGCAAGACCTCAATCTCTCACTCATTGTTTCTAATCTTGGTAATGTGCCAATCGCTCTCAATGTGAAAGTAACTCCATCTAATCCAAATTGGCCACTAGCGCTGTTTTGCAATGACGTTCAAGATGATAATACACTTTCATTTTCAATAGAACGTGGCGAGTCAACAGATTGTAGAATTCAAGTTATTGTTCCACCAGAGGTCTCAAATGGTGATTCTAATACAATCAACATTAGAATTCAATATTCATTAACAAATTTCATCATCAATAGAACAGAACTCAAAGTAGAAGAGAGGCCAGAATTAGTTTTGCTAGGCCCACCTCTTGACACAATGAATGTGATTCCTGGAAAAACCGCTTATGGTACTTTCACAATCATCAATCAAGGAAATGTCCCCTTAACTCTCACATGGGAATTTGGAAGTGTTCCTGAGGGTTGGCAGGTTGGCTTCAAGACCCCACCTACCGATGCCCTTGGAATTCATAGGGAAGAGGCAGTACAAATCTCTATTCTTTTGCCATCAGGTACACCAACCGGATTACTTAGTGATTCACTAACCCTGTTAGTCACCGGTACTACTCCTGGCGGCGAAGAACTGGCTCGTAGTGTGATGGTTTCTCTAATCGGAGAAAAGAGTGCTTGGTTATCATTATCAACCGATATTGATGATTTTGAACGGGTTGAGAAAGGCGGTGAAAGGACGGTCAATATGACTATCAAAAATGATGGCAATACCGCATGTAAGGTTGACTTCGAAATGCTTGCGAATGATGGCTGGATAGTCTCAGGGTTGACAACGATTCAGAACCTTGACGCAGGAGATTCTAAAGTACTTGAAATCTTGATTGTAAATGACGACGGTGTTGGTTCAACTGATTTAGTGATTACAGCAGTTCCAACATCTTCAGCAGGCGCTGAATTGATTAATGGCTCAACTGAAATCCATTTGTCATCAACTTCACTTACCGGAGATGACGGTGGCTTACTGAATATCTTGGAGGCAGCCGGAGTACCCGGCTGGGCAGTAGGCTTGGTAGCACTAATTTTCCTTGCTGGTTTAGCGGGTGCAGTGATAATGTTGAGGAAAAACTCAAACACATTTGATTCAGGTGAACAAATCATTTCCTCAGGTTCAGAGATACTAGGCAGTGTTGAGCAGCGTAGAGATGCAGCACTTGACACTGGAGTTACCAGCGATGACATGGTTTCTGGGACTGTTAGTGCACGGGAGGTTACAGCAGCAATAGCTGCCTCAGGCCCAGGCCCTCTAGCACCACCTAAGCCGGCAGGTGGCCCTCCTCCACCAAAAGGTCTACCACCACTTCCCGGTGGTGCCCCGCCCCCACCAACTGGATATGTACCTGATAGGGATAAATGACATCAGTTCACGACCGTCGTGCTTATTGAGAAGGTCTATTTCGCCATTGATATGAGTCAGTCTATCGTGCTGTTTGGGCCACCCGGTGCAGGCAAAGGCACGCAAGCCGATGCAATTGTCGAGGCAACAGGAAAACCACAGGTTTCTACTGGTGATATGTTACGAGCTGCTTTAGCGGCTGGAACCACACTCGGTTTAGAAGCCAAGAAGTACATGGAAGCAGGTGAACTAGTACCAGATGATATCATCATCGGATTGATTGAAGAGAGAATGCAACAAGATGATGCTAGTGAAGGAGTATTGTTTGATGGCTTCCCAAGAACAATCCCTCAAGCAGAAGCTTTAGCAGAAATCGCAGAAGTTTCTCTGGTGATATCGATAGAAGTACCAGACGATGCAATTGTTGGACGGATTGTTGGTAGAAGAATGGACCCTGACACAGGGGATATTTACCATGTAACATTCAAGCCGGCACCAGCCGAAATTGCTGCGCGCCTCATTCAAAGAAAAGATGACAACGAAGAGGCGGTTAGAACTCGCCTAACAGCATATCATAATCAGACATCACCACTCGCAAAGTGGTATGAAGAAAAAGGACTCCTTGCTACAGTCAACGGCAATCAAGCAATGGCTGATGTCGGTGCCGAAATCTCAGCAGTTCTAAACTAAAAAATTGGGTGATATAATGGGGAAAAGGGGGCGCGGCCGAAGCGCAAAAGCCAGAAAAATTCGTGCGATGTCCTCGCGAAATCACCTTGAGAATCTACTTCAAGAACCTTGGAACCACCAGGATTCGTCAGTTGATTCTGCTGCTAAGGAGATACTGAACTTGTCAAAGAAACACCGTTTGGGTTTACCAGACGGAAGAAGGCCTTGGGTATGTCGGTCGTGTAAAATCGCACTTAGGCCTGGGGTAAATGCGGGCGTACGTGTGCGCGGGAAAATATTGCGAATCACATGTATTTCGTGTGGCAGGACAAACCGGCGTGGTCCGGACTTCGTAAAGGGTGATGAATAATGGTTGAAGTTGATAAAAGATTACGAAAAAGGGCTCTAGATCCGACTTTAGAAGTGACAATTAGGGTTGGTAAATCTGGGTTAACTGACTCGGTTGTCAGCGAACTAAATTCACAGTTAAAGACGCGAACAATGGTCAAGGCAAAACTCAATCGTGGTTTGGCAGATAATTCTGCAGACCGCCAAAACCTATGGCAGATGTTAGCTGAACAAACTTCTTCAAAACTAATTCTCATGCGCGGCAATATCGCAGTTTTCTATCGTTAAATTCTGATTTCTTCAAATGTCTTTGATATTGATGATGAGTTAATTATTCGCTCGGATTACATCATCCGATGGCGGAGGATTCAACAGCGGTTCGGACCTCCGAGGTACGATGACAGTAATACCACCCACCTGGCTTGAGGGTCTGCTTGGGACGCTCATTCTCTCTTTACTGGTTGCAATCGCTATCCGTTGGGTGAGACTTCCCTACACAATCGCACTGGTAATTGTCGGCCTTGTTCTAGGCTGGCTCGGCAAATCTATGTTCGCTGGACTAGAGCCTGGCGGCGGGTTACTATCGGCCGAATTAATTCTCTTCATTCTGCTTCCACCTCTCTTGTTTGAAGGCTCGTCAGCGATGCACATTGACAAACTGCGTCAGAATTGGAAAACCATCTCACTATTAGCGATTCCAGGCGTATTACTGAATACATTGATTATTGGACTAATCTGCTGGCGATTTGTTTGGTGGGGTGAAGACAATGGTCTGCTTTACGGGCTCTTGGTTGGCTCAATTTTAGCGGCTACGGACCCGGTTAGCGTTCTTGCGTTGGTGCGCTCTTTAGGTGCTCCGAAGCGACTTTCCGTACTACTTGAGGGAGAGTCTTTGTTTAACGATGGGACCGCGATTGTGGTTTTCAACATCATTTTAGTAACTACACTTTCGGTGATTGCAGGTCAATCTATTGACCTTGGTAATGTCATCACGGATGGTATTGCCTCCTTCATCTTGGTTGTGACGATTGGGGTTGTTGCAGGATACATCTGTGGAATGGTTGCCAATCATTTATTGCAGCAGAGTGAGGACCATTTGGTAGAAATTGCTCTTACTGTTGCTCTCGCCTTTGGCTCGTTTTTACTAGCTGAAATGATGCAAGGAAGCGGTGTAATTTCTGTTGTTGTTGCTGGTCTTTTAGTTGGCAATAAGGGTGTACAAGAAGGGATGACTCCTACCGCCCGAGTAGGTTTACATCACTTTTGGGAAGTGGTATCTTTCCTTGTTAACAGTATCTTATTCGTCTTGGTGGGCTATGAGTTGCAATCTGTTTTATCATGGGACATTCACACGGGTTATCTTGCCTTAATTGCTATTGTTGGGGCTTTAGTTGCCCGATTAGTGGTGTTCCCACTTACCGGTTTGGCAAACATGGGTGAGCCAAGGAAAATTGATCGAAGATGGCAATTGGCGATGTGGTGGGGCGGCCTTCGAGGAAGTATTCCGATTGCCTTGCTACTCTTGCTTTCACATATTGTTCACGATGGCCAGAAATTATTAATCAATGGGGAGATTGTTAATATCAAATTTGACGAAACCATTTATCACGATATGTTAGTGCTAGCCTTCAGCGTGATTTTATTCACTTTGGTGGTGCAAGGGTTAACGATGAAACCGTTGCTGCATAAGTTGGGAATTTCTGGAAGATTAGCTGAGAGTGAAGCCCGCTATGAATCGTCACTCGCTCGGCTTGTTGCCTCGCGCGCAGCATTGAGAAAGTTATCATCTCTAAGTACTCAGGGTTTGATTAGTGAAATTGACCGCGAGCGCATGGCTACACCCTATCATGCGAGTATTGAAAAAGCAAAAATTAGAATTGATGATTTAGCAAAAACATCGTTAGTTCACGCCAGCCGAATTGAGTCAGCTCGGCGTGATCTCATCCGCGCCGAAATCGAAGCCTTACGCGAGGCTGAGAGGCTCGGGCAGTTGAATCCACACGTGATTAAAAGCACATTGAAAGGACTTGATTCTGCTCTTGCATCATCTGAATTTGCTCACGAAGAAATCACTGTAGTGAAAGACGCGTCATTTGAAGAATTTGAAGAAGTAATGGACCCAGATGAATTGATTCCTGACTCAACTCAGTCTATTGTTCATGATGAAACATTGGCGGCAATTGAAGAAGAGTGACTATAGTTTAGCCTTGTAGAGTTAATGGATAATCTCTCGCGATGCTTTTAGAGAGCCTTCATCACGGCCAAATCATGATATCGGCTGAGCAGTTGGTGTTGCTGGTATTCATCGGCGCATTCGCCCTTATTCTTTCTGAGAAATTGCACCGTACAATTGCTGCTTGGATTGGTTGCGTTTTTATTCTCTTTATTGGAAAGATTACTAACGTTTTTAATCTTGCAAGCGCGCATTCATTAGAAGAAGAAATGCTGTCTTGGGTTGATTTCCATGTTATAGGATTGCTCATGGGAATGATGATTTTCGCAGCAGTTCTTGAGTTCTGCGGATTCTTTGAATATGTTGCTATTAAAGCTACAAAATTATCTAAGGGAGATCCTTGGATGTTGGTGGTTTATCTAGGTACATTTACCACAATTATTTCACTATTTATTGATAACGTGACGGCAATTATCATTATCGCTCCTGTGACTCTTAGAATGTGTCAAAAATTAGAGATTAATCCGATACCTCCTCTGTTAGCGGAAGCCATACTTTCTGATACAGGCGGTGTTGCTTCAATGGTTGGTGACCCACCAAATGTGATGATTGCCGCCTATGCAAACACAGAGGGTTTAGTTGGCTTTGACTTCAATGGTTTTCTAATTCACCTAGGTATCCTTACGTTGTTATCATGGGTTGCCACTCTAGGCTACATGCGGTGGTATTATCGGGAATGGAGAGGTAAGAAACCAGAGCACATTGAACATATCCTTGAAGAAGATGAGTGGGACGCTGTTGACGACCCACAAATGATGAAGTTAACACTTGCAGTTCTTGGCCTGACTGTAGTGGCATTCTCAGCCTCAGGTATGTTTTCAGATGCTCTAGGATTTGAACTAGGAATCCATGCAATTTCTCTATCGGGTGCCGGTCTCATTTTAGCCTTAGCACGGCCCAAGGAAGAGACTCTACGGGAAGGTTTCCTAAATGAGATAATTGACAAGGTTGAATGGCAAGCTTTGCTGTTTTTCGCTGGTCTCTTCATTCTAGTTGGGGCGGTTGAAGAAGTTGGGTATTTGACATATGTTGCAGAATTTGTTTACAACATTTCAGGCGGCGATGAATTATACTTAGCGATTACCATAATTTGGGTATCAGCAGGTGCTTCTGCAATCATTGATAATATTCCATTTACCGCCGCGATGATCCCAGTAATCGCAGGTATGGGAATACAATACGGAGTTAATACTACCCCGCTTTATTGGGCACTCGCAATGGGTGCTGGATTTGGTGGAAATGCAACACCAATCGGCTCTTCTGCTAATGTGATGACAGTAGCAATAAGTGAACGTGGTAGCCACCCAATCACCACCAAGGAATGGGCAAAGGTTGGTTTGCCGGTGACTGTAATAACCTGTTTTGTGGCCACGATTTTCATGCTTCTATTCCATGGTGTTCTCTACTCCTGAGTCACCGCGCCATTGGTGATCTGTGACGATTTTATTACGCTGATTATGTGAACTGATTTGGTTCCTTTACAGTGCTTAGTTTGAGAAAATATTTTCATTTTTCCTTAGGCGATTTTGATACCCAGTATAACGGTAGCATCAAAGAGGAGCACGCATCCACACAGGATGATGCAGGAGTGCGACGCCTGCGGGCTGATTTTTGGTGGCAAAGATATTTGTCCTTCTTGTGGTAGCAGAATATCACATCTTGCTGAAGTCTCAGATTCAGATGGCAAAATGGTTCCAAGTGGTGAACTTCCAGGACTTAACCAATTGGTTACCTCGATGGATGGTGTTGAAAAAATAGATATGGAGACTTCTAATTCACTTCCTCGTACTTCCTTACCATTTTCAATTGGGGGGTCTACCGGTGGAGAAACCTCACTTCCTTTTGGGGTTGGTAGTCCAAGTAGAGGCGAAGAGGAAATTGATGATTCAAACGATGTTCCTGACCCAACTCCTAGTGAAGAAGAAGCTGAAGAATCTTCAAATGAAATAGATGAACAAGTTGAAACATCCGAGGTACAAATTCAAACACCTGATGAACAAGTTGAAACTTCTGTTGAGCAAATACAGGTGGTCAAACTGGCTCAGCCAGAACAAGAAGTGATGTTGGTTGCAAGAATTTTAACTGATGTTGATGAGGCTATAGATGATGACACCAAAATCGAAGAAGAACCTGAAATAAAAGTTTTTGAAGGTGGTTCTTCACCAAGTGAAGCCATAAATTATTCTACCACAGAGGGCACTGTAGAAGGTGTTGACCAAGATGTAATTCTGCATGAGGAAGATGTAGTCTACCACGACTTTGGTGATGAGTCACTAGTCAGTGAAGTCTATGTTGATTATGACACTTTTGTTGACCCTGCAACTTCCTCAGTTTCATTTGACCCAACGGCGATGGAAGGGACAGATCCGCAATTAATGCCGGCTCGGGCATTAGCAGTCACAGACCTTGGAGATTCTGGCTTGCAGGAGCAGGCGCATATTGGATTCGCCGCCTTGGCGCAATCGAACTGGCAAGAGGCAGCAGATTGTTTCAGAAAAATCTGCGAATCACAACCAACAAATGCTGCTGCGCTCAACAATTTTGGTCTCTCATTATTGCAACAAGCATTGTTAGTTCAAGAGGAGAGGCCCAGTCAATATCCGGCAGATGAACCACATTTTGAGGCATCTGTATTAGCACTGAGACAAGCTGCAAAAGCATCAAAAAATGATGCATCGGTGATTTGCAACCTTGCAACCGCTCTCAGTTCCTGCCATCGCCACGATACTGCACTCAAGTTCTACGATGCTGCATTATCACTAGATTCAGAGGACGTTTCATCAATAAACGGTAAGGCGGTTTCAATGATTGGAATCCGTGAATTTGACGAGGCTACAGAATTGCTCCGACAAGCATCTGGCCTCGCTCCGGATAACGAGTTGATTTCGGGTAATCTTCACCGCATCTCACCTATGGGTTGACACAACCTTAATTTATTCAGTGAAATCGCACTCTATACCACATTTAGCCGCATCGTAAAAAAGGCGTCTAATTCGGTGCATTCATAAAGGGGAGGTAGGTCGGCGAGATGCTTACAATGCACCTTGTGATGTACACATTACAAGGGAAGTAGATTGAGAACGCCTCGCCCTGTGGGGAAACGAGGTGTTTTATGAAATCGAGATAGATAGATTCCTGGACACCAGAGGACTCACACAGGAAAGTGTGGAGTAAGAGAATAAAAAGCAAATTGATGCTACAACCTGACTGGGGGATGGCTCGGCTCGAGAGCTGATGAAGGTCGTGACAAGCTGCGATAAGCTACGGGGAGGCGCATGAATGCCTTGGATCCGTAGATGGCCGAATAGGACCTCCTGGCTTTACGAAGTCATTCCCGTATTAATTTACTGGAAAGGGAACCGCCCGAATTGAAGCATCTTAGTAGGGCGAGGAACAGAAATCAAACGAGATTCCGTTAGTAGTGGCGAATGAACACGGAATAGAACAAACCGAATCCGCTTGGGAAACCTTGTGGAGATGTGGGGTATGGATCACCTATCGTCTAAATTCACGAAGCAGAAGTCGATCTGGAACGACGTACCATAGAGGGTGAAAGTCCCGTATGTGTAGTGAACATGACCAAGTGGTGAATCCTGAGTAGCGTGCGTTGGATATCGCGCGTGAATATGGGAGGCATAAACTTCCAATTCTAAATACAACTCGAGACCGATAGTAGACCAGTAGTGTGAACGAAAGTTGAAAAGTATCCTGAGAGGGATGTGAAAAGAACCTGAAACCAGTTAGGGACAGACTGAATAGGCGTGAAAGCGAAGATATGAGCAGCGTCTATTCGTGCGTTTCGAATAATGCCCCTGGGAGTCTTGATCATTGGCGAGGTTAAGCAGTTGATCTGCGAAGCCGTAGGGAAACCGACAAGTCCGCAGCCCGTAAGGGTGAGGGACGAGATGTGCTCGTCTGAAGTCAATGGTGGAGGACCTGAAGCCTATCGATCTATGCCTGGCCAGATTGAAGCCCGATGAAAGTTGGGTGGAGGATCGAACCGTTGCTGATGTGCAAATCGCTCGGACGAGTTGGGTATAGGGGTGAAAGTCCAATCGAGATGGGCAATAGCAGGTTCCGCGCGAGACTACTCGTAGGTAGACCTCTGTGGAGATAGATTGTGCTGTAGAGCACTGATTGGGTATTTAGGGGGAGCGATCCCTCGGTATGCTGTCAAACTCCGAAGGTGCAATCATTGTAGAAACAGGGAGTGAGTCGCGGTGGGTAAGCTACCGTGACGAAAGGAGAACAGTCCAGCCTAGCGTTAAGGTCCCAAAGTACTAACTAAGTGTCAAAGACAAACCGTGTCCGTGGTCGAAAACAACCAGAAGGTGGGCTTAGAAGCAGCCATCCTTGAAAGAGTTCGTAACAGATCACTGGTCAAGCTTGCGGGCCGGGAAAAGGGACGGGGCTAAAGTTAGTCACCGATACGCTAGACCAGCGAAAGCTGATGTGGTAGCGCGGCGACATGTTCGGGTAGAAGGTAGGCCTTGAGGTCTACTGGACCGTATATGTATGAGAATCTAGGGAAAAGTAGCAGCAAAGAGTGGTGAGAATCCGCTCCACCGGAGGGGCCAGGGTTCCTCGGCAATGTTCATCAGCCGAGGGTTAGCCGGTCCTAAGGTCATTCTTAACCGAAATGATCGAATAGGGAAATGCGTTAATATTCGTATGCCTCTGTGCAATTATGGTGACAGCTTGGGCTAGTCTTACAGGTCATATGTCAGGCCTGAAGATTGTATAAGGAATTGGAGAACCGTCATGGTGAGAAGATTCCGAAATCAATTGACAATATAAGATGACGCCTAGGCTCCGTGAAAAGCCGCACAGAAGACCGTACCTAGAACTGACACAGGTGCCCCTGGGTGAGTAGCCTAAGGTGTGACGGGAAAAGTACCGCAAGGGAACTCGGCAAAATAGCTCCGTAACTTCGGGAGAAGGAGTGCCAGCTTAGAGATAAGCTGGTCGCAGTGACCAGGGGTCTCCGACTGTTTAATAAAAACATAGGCGACTGCCAGTCCGAAAGGATGAGTATAGTCGCTGAATCCTGCTCAGTGCCGGTATCTGAAATCGGGGTTCAACCTGACGAAGGACCGGTAAACAGCGGGGGTAACTATGACCCTCTTAAGGTAGCGTAATACCTTGTCGCTTAATTGGCGACTTGCATGAATGGTCCAACGAGGGACCCACTGTCCCTGCGGTACGTCCGGCGAAATTGACTTTACTGGCGCACAGTCCAGTACCTTCAACCTGCAAGCGAAGACCCCGTAGAGCTTTACTGCAGCCTGCCGTTGTGTAGTGGCACTTATTGTGCTGCGTAGACGGGAGATGTTAATCCCTCAGACGTCAGTCTGGGGAGTAGTCACACAGAGAGACACCGTCCTTTGAGTGCAACTACACTTACTCTTCATGAGGACACCGGTAGGTGGGCAGTTTGGGTGGGGCGCCACGCGCTCGAAAACCTAACAAGCGTGCCCAAAGGTCAGCTTAGGTGGTTCAGTCTCCACCGTAAACCGTAAGGGGAAAAGCTGGCTTGACGTGGATCGGCACAATAACGATCGACGATGAGAAATCAGGGCCTAACGAACCTACTAGCCTCATTTATGGGGGCAGTAGATAACAGAAAAGTTACCTCGGGGATAATTGAGTTGTCACCAGCAAGAGCTCACATCGACCTGGTGGCTTGCTACTTCGATGTCGTCTCTTCCTATCCTGGGTCTGCAGCAGGACCCAAGGGTGGGGTTGTTCGCCCATTAAAAGGGATCGTGAGATGGGTTTAGACCGTCGTGAGACAGGTTTGTTGCTTTGTGGTTGAAGCGTTTATGCCTGATGGAAAGGGCCCTTTAGTACGAGAGGAACGAGGGCTCGGGGCCACTAGTCTACCAGTTGTCTGACAAGGCAATGCTGGGTAGCCACGCCCTATGTGGATAAGAGCTGAAAGCATCTAAGCTCGAAGCCACCCCAAAGACGAGGCATATGAGACAGGCGGTAAAAGACCGCATGATAGGAGCCGGGTGTAAGCATGGAGGTTCGCCGACATGCTCAGCCCAGACTTACTAACGTCCAGCATCTTTTTTTTGTTCACTAGCTACACACACTTGTGTGGGCCTCTGTTCAACAGTGAATCTTTTCTATCTTATTCGAAAGTGTACACGACCATAGCGAAGGGGTAATACCCGGTCCCATTCCGAACCCGGCAGTCAAGCCCTTCTGCGTCGCTCCTGGTACTGTGGTGCGAGAGCCCACGGAAACGGTCGTCGTTGTGTCGCTTTTCCGCTTCCATCAGTCGCTTCGGCGGCTGGTGGAAGCACCTTCCCCACACCTTTTATTTCACAAATGGCCGATAGGCTCGCCTATCAATCACATTAAATTCCATTCACCTATTTTTTCTAGAGTGTCAATATGCTATAATTTCCAAATTGATGATAGCGGTATGGCTAAGACGGGTAGGCCGTCCGCCCGAATTAGGTGAAAGCATGACTGTGCTCAGTGGTGACATTCTAGGACATTCCCAGGCAGGGGTTTATGTCTCAGTTATCGGTGATGTTTTGTTCCTACCTCTTGCACTTCAGAAGAGTGACGTTGAGATCATTGAAACAGCTTTAGAGTTAGAATCAGTTCAGTTAACCATTGGTGGTTCAAACCTAATTGGCTCGCTTATTGAGGGTAATTCACATGGCATGGGTGTTGCGGATATCGCAGGTCCTGACGACATTGACAAACTCACAAGTTATGGGGATGTTGTGGTGATGGAGAGTTCGGTAAACGCTGCTGGCAATCTTCTTCTTGCTAACGAAAATGGTGTTCTCGCCAGTACAGTGGTTCCAAAAGAAGGATTAGAAATTCTATCTGATGCATTGAAAGTTCCTGCAGCTAATGTTTCAATTGCTGGTCAAGAAGTAATTGGTAGCCTTGGCGTCTGTAATGATATGGGTGTAGTAGTTCACCCTGATGTGTCTGAACCTGAAGTGAAAATTGTTGAGAAAATTTTAGGGGTTACAGCCATGGTAGGAACTGTAAGTTTTGGTTCGCCTTTAGTTGGGGCTGGAATCGTTTGTAGCAATAATGGTGCATTTGCTGGTGGCGATACTACTGGTCCAGAATTAAATCGGATAGAAGATGCGCTTGGGCTCATTTGACGAACACTTCGGTACCCTCGCTTCATGGTGCATTGTTGAGGAAGAAGTACAACATCAATCCTGTCAATACAAGGAAAACGAAAAATCCTATCACGGATTTCTTTGTGCCGAACTGGGGATTGTGAATATCGTGCCTCTTTTCAAGACTTTCAAGTCGAACCTCAGTGTCATCGTCGGACATGATAATCCGATTAAACAGAACTAATTGAACCCTCCTCTGTGAATCCATGAGGATTCAAACCGTGTTCAAATTGTTTCTCAGTGAAGCAAAAGGTTAGTGCATAACACCCTTTGATTCAGAATCGGTGAATGAATGGGCATTCAGTGGGCTCTTTCATTGCCTACTCTTTTCTTCAAGGATCAAGACTCCTAGGGGTTGTTTAATTCCAGATTAGGTATTACCTGTATTAATTTGCACTTTGTACTGGGTCTGATTTTCCAACAGAGCCACGGAACCAATGCAAGAATAGGTAGGTTGAGAGCAGGTAAGTTACCGCCATCACCACGAAGGGGGTTCTGAAATCACCAGTCTGCATCATAGATGCACCTAGATATGCGCCGAGGGCAGCCAAGGCGCTTGAGAACATACTAGAAATACCGACAAAGGTAGCCCTTTCAGATGGTTGTAATTGACCCATACTGAATGAGTCCATAACCGGATTTGACATGTTGAACAGGGTGGTTCGTAATACCCAGGCTAGACCTGCTAGTGAGACCACGGTTTCGGGTGTGGCTAAGGCTGGTGCAAATCCAATGAGCAGAATGAAAGGTATAGCTGCAAATCTAGTCCAGTAGATTGAGGCTACTTCTCCGAGTTTGTCTACTACAAATGGGGCTAAGAATGCTCCAATCGCTAAAAACAAAGAACCTACAGCAAAAACGGTGCCGATTTCATACTCGCTTGCATGTGCATCTTCAAGAAAGAAGACATTTGCTAGTCTTAGGACAAAACCAGCACCAAGGGATAGGATTGCTGAAATCGCCACGAAACGAAATACAGTTTGCGGGGTCTTTATTGCTGAAAAGATGCCCTTCTTCTGAACCCCCTCTTTGTTTGTGTCAGGCCCAACTGAATCCTCCTCGATGATTGGGTTTCGTCGTAACAGAACTGCCGGTACTAGAGAAATAAACCAGCCGGCAATTCCAACATGCACTGCCAAACGGTAGGCTTCAATGGTTGACATTCCATCATCAACCAACATTAGTGGTAGGAAGCCAGCGATTAAAGCTCCAAACATCGCAGCTAATGTACGGAATCCGGTGCCAACACTGAACAGGTGAATTCTCTCTTTAGGCTCTGAATTTTCAGCCATGAAAGGAACTTCAGTAACATGATGCAGAGAGCCGAATGCCGCGGCAACCGCGGAGAATGCTAAGATGGTGGTCCCATCGGTTGACATTATCAAGACGACCGAGCATATCGCACCACCACCATCGCCAATTATGAATCCCCATTTACGATCAAGTTTGTCGGCCAAACGGCCTGCTGGTACCGAGGCTAAGGCCGATGCAATTCCAAGAATCGCCAGCCTCAATCCAATGAAAGAAATGGGGAATCCAAGAGCAAGTAGGTAGAGATTGAACAGTACTTCCCAAGCGCCGTGAATCACATCCATGCCAAATATGTGCAGTAAATACATCCGAGCGTTCCAGCCAAAACTGCGGATCTTACCTAAGTAACTCAGTTCTTGCTGGTCTTTTTCACTCATCTGTTGACTCCCTAATCAGAACACTTGCCCTGTCAAACGCTCAAACATGGAGGCGTAAAGAGCGGCGGTCTTGTCAATTATCTCTTGGGGGAGGGCCGGGATAGGGGGTTCTTCCCTACCTGAATCACGTGCGTCGTACAACTCTTTGTGATGGCTAGAAGCGATGTAATACTCGCGCACAAACTCCTTTGAAAGGGACACAATTTCACCTTCCGCATAGGTATCTGCGTCCCACCAGCGGTCTTCGTCTAAAGTGCCAAATGAGTCTACAAGTACGGGTTTTCTGTCTTTTCCAAGCGCGAACTCCTTCTTCCCATCAACGTGGATGAGGCCTCGTGCCCCCGCTTCTTTCTCAATAATTGCATCAATTTTTAGGACGCAATCCATTATCGCATCAAATTCTTCATCTGTGAGATTTGAGATTTTCAATGCTTCCTCACGGTCAAGGGTTCTATCAAACGCTTCAAACTTGGTTGAGACTTCAAGGTAAGGCGCGGGTAATTTCACACCATCTTGCAATACTGTTCCCGGTTCAAATCCGAATTCAGAAGATTCAACCTTTCCATCCGTATAACGCTTGAAGGCTGAACCAGTTAGATGATGCCTGCAAATTACTTCTAGCGGAACGAACACATTTTCCATATCACGTGGAATTGCACCAGGCTCTTTGATGACTGCAAACTTAGTACCCAAACATCGGTCAGGCGCATTCATCTCAATCATGTGTGTATCACAAATACCAGCCTCTTCCACCAACTTGAACCAGTGACAAGTTGTTCGATTTAGGCTCTCACCTTTGCGCGGAATAAGTGAGGGGATAATTTGGTCGAACACAGAAATTTGGTCTGTATAACGAAATTCAAGCACATCTTCGTCGTCCGTCGACCACACCTGTTTGACCTTCCCTGAGTAAAGTAACTCTCCCATGGCAGTTTGCCATCGCGAGCCGTCCTTGAAGGTTGGCTTGCTCTCTTAGTGTGAAAAATGTAGCAAACCCATGCCTTGTCTTGCAGCACTTCTCACTACAATTTTCAGGTGTCTCATAATATCTGCAACACCGCCGTCAAGTGGTTCGTCTGCCCTGACTTTGAAGAGTCCAGCACTCAGTAATTTCTCAAGTAATACCGTTTCATCATGATCTAAGATACCATGCAGCCTTCCGAAAGGGCCGTTTTCAAACCGTTCATGTCCTCGAGATTTTTCAAACAATCCTTCATCAAGTTTGTCAATTAAAATCATCACATCTTGTTTTGAATCCGGTGGATTCCCTGACCAAGTTCTCAGGTAAGAAAGTGGGTTACCATCTCCCCAAGGGTAACGTCCTAGCCTATTTCGAACTTTGCCATCACCAAATGTTCTGACTCTCTCTCCCGTATCATTTAGAGGTGTTAGACCAACGAGCAGAAGTGACGAGTCATTTTTCTCACATTGTTCTCTTCCATCATGTAGATTACACCCCTCATCTTCTAGAACCTGAGATAAATTGCTGTCAGATTTGACGAGTTCCATCAGAGCAGAATCATCACCGTCAGCAGCTTGTTCAAGTGCTGAAATATAAGGTTCACAGATATCACCTCGTATGAGTGTGAAAGTGTGAAATGCGGGGGTTTCGTTACTATTTGACATGATATTCACCTGATTATCTGCGGCGGTCTCGGAGTTGTTTGAGTCTTAATTCAAACTCGTCTAACTCCTCCTCAGGTGGTTCGGGCTCTGCTTCCTCTATTTCAATCAGACTTTCCTGAATTTCAGTTACATCTGTATCCTCTTCAGTGGAAGTGGATGGTGTATCATCATCTAGTTGAATTGAACTTTCTCTTTCAGCAACTTCTGGTTTTGGTTGTGGTTTAGGACGTGCTTGCTGTTTCACCTTCTTGGTCGCCTTTCTTGGGGCAGTTGCAAGCGGTTGAAGAGACGCTGGCTTGATGATACCAAGCAACCAAAGAACTGCAATGATTAGGAAACCTGTGCCAATAGCATAGACTGCGTTACTGCCGACAGGGAGTATATTTGGTTTAGTTGAGAGCAGCAACTCATGTGTGTTGTCAGCCGGATTATCATCAATATCCCATGGTGCTTGGCATGAGAATGTAGCATTTACCGGAGTAGTTGAATCCCCAGTAGGTCTAGGAACCGATAGTTTTGGGGCAAGAGTTGCAGAAATATCTACTGCAATCTCCATTGACCAGTCTCCTTGGGACATTTCAACAACGCAGATGGAGTCTGTCATTATCTGATGGTTTTCACGGTTGAATAAGACATTGATATCACCTGATGTGGTTTCTTCAAGTTCAATGCCAACATTCCAACCTGATGACCTAACAACATAATGTTGCGAATTTGTACTCTGTAATCTTCCATCAGATGAAAACACTAGGACGGTCAATTCATGCACTCCTGTAGTTGGATTCCAACCGGTCGTTGAGAGATTGACAGTGTCCTCTTTATTTGCCTCAACCACACCATTTCTTGAATTTACCAATGTCCCATCTTCAGCGCGTAAAAGAATTGACCACGTAAATGGGGAACTACCATTGTAGATATTACAAGATACCAAAGGTTCGGTTGATAGGTCTGAATCAATAGTGCATGTCACTTGGCGACTAGTAGTCATCTGCATATGTGCTGTGTAAAATAAACTCACATCACCTTGAGAGTTACTGACAATCAGTGTACCATCTCCACTTGGAGACGGCAGTATCCAACCATTTTGGGTTTGTTCAAGGGAGGTTCCACCTTCCGTCACAGAATTGATTAAACTGCCATGGAAATTTACAACCTTATCATCACCCATAGAACCCCACATGACAGGACTTGTTGCCCAAGCCACATCAGAGAATAGGACTTCAGCATTTAATGTTGCAATTTTCCCCCCTGAATCGGTAACTTTGACTTCAATAGAAAAATTCGATTGGTCCCAATTAGCATCTGGAATGAGGTCAATTGGAACTCCTTTCATCTCACCCCATGCAAGTGAAATGTTTGCCTCAGTTGGTGCCCAACCCAATGGTAATCCTATCAGTTCAACATGCAGTTGGTTAGCAGCATTACCTAGGTTTGCAATAGTAATTCTTGGCATCCCTCCCGAATCACTAACCTGCCAGCCCTCCCAATCGTTAGGGGTGGTTGCGGCGAAATCATATGCTGGTTGAATCCTTAATGGTAGGATAGTTTCACCAGTACCCCTGCCATCACCATTACGTGCGATGATAGTCATTTCAGCAGTAGGTCCAGATATCGCCCCTTCTGGGGGTTCAATATACACTTGAATCGTCATTGTCTCGCCAGGGTCTAGGAAGGGTAAATCATCTGTTAAAGTCAGATTCCATCCGACTGCATCAATAGACGCAGATAGGTAAGCACGTGAGGGTGAGTTCCCTCTTTGGTCTAATTCTAATGTGATATTTGAGCCACCGGGGGCAACATCTAGGTCACTACCAGTAGCACGAATAATCCAAAGTGGTTGAGAAATCACTTCAACATCAACAGTAAATGTTTGTAGTAATAGGCCATCAGATGATAACTCTAATTCAATGGATGCTATGGTGCCATTCCATGCTAATTCTGGAATTGTTAGCGCCAACTCAATTGTATTACTTTGATTGACGTCTAAAGTGCCACTATTTCCATTTCCAAGTAACCAGCCAATATTTGTGTCATTACCCTGTAGCGTGAGGGTAAGGCTTGAAGAAACATCTAGAGTATCATCAAAGTTGCCAATATTTTCTACCACTAGAGAAAGATAGGTTGAGGTCCCGGGGGTAGTGAACACACTTCCGCCTGATTCAACAGTTCTGTCATTGTCTAGTAGGCTAACATTCCATCGGTGGTCTTGCCTAGCTTCAATTTCCATGACTACAGAGTCAACAACTGAGTCGTCCCCCTGTGAGCGAAGTGAAAATTCCAATAACATTCCTTGGCGGGCTGGTGTATCATGAGGTAGAGTAACTTGAATTGGCACTTGACTCAAACCAGCAGCATTGATTGAGAAGGTTGGAGTGGGGATTGAGAAAATAATTCCGGGGTCTTCGGTAAAGTTCTCGTTAGCAATCAATCTGCCAATCAAGTCAAAAGTGTCAGGTCCATTTCCTGGATTTTCTAATTTTAATACTATCCACGTCGGTTCTGAGACATTCATTAAGATAGTTTCTCCCAATGGGCTAATGACTGTAATTTGAGAACGGAATACTTGCAATACTTGCATTGAGAAATCAAGATTATAACCGCTGAAATTCGACTCGTTCACAGCGAATGGATGAAATTGGGGTGGTGCATCAACAGGCTGGTCTAGTGTCAGTAAGCCACTGAAACTTGACCCTGCGATACCGTGGCAAGATAGCAAAGTGCTAACTAATTGGCAATCACCACTTGCTTGCCAGTTCCAACCGCTAATTAGCATTCCACTAGATTGTAAATCCCAAGAGAGATTGTTAGCAGACAGTGGCAGAATACCATCAATACCCCAACTAATTCCGGTTGCTGGAATACTGCGGAAATTGTCAGGGCTGACAGCAAGCCCATTGGCAACAAATGAAATGTCAATTTCTCGACAGACTTCTTCAGAGCCAGTTCCGATACAGATTGACAGGGTCGTTGTAACACTATCACCAAGAGTTGTTGAACCGGGTACGGGAAGTTTCGCGTGTAGTTCTAACTGTTCACCTGGGGCTAGGGTGATAAGTGTTAATTCTCCATTTTGGTCGTGAAGTGTAAGGTCATTACCCCAAGAGGTTGGGTCCCATGCTGTTCTACTCACTGTCTCCTCAGCATTGCCCAGATTTTCTACCAATAGCCATGCACTACCTAGTGAGTCAGGTAAGCCATAACCGGTTGTCTCAGCAGTACCGGCAGGTCCTCTGACAGACAAGCCACGTGTTCTATTTGCTTCTACAGGAAGAATTGAGGAAACAGTGATGTTTGCATCTTCATCTAACGTCATTGTAATTGTCAAATGACCACTGTCTGAGCCCAGTGCTTCTGCAGGGGCTGAAATTCTAACGGTAGCTGTCCATGGCTGTTCAGGCTCTATTTGAATTGAAGTAGATCCTCCGTTAGATATGTCCTGTACTGTCCAATTGTTTGGTAAGGTTGAGTCATCAATTGACATTGTCCAAACCCCTGCTAGACGCCCAATAGATGAAATTGGGATGTCAACGTCCATACTTGAATCGGGGTCAACTCTAGGTGGGTCAACCGGTATACCGATTGAAACATCATAGGGTTCTACTATGGTAATCTCTACGGTTTGTTCATCATTATCAAACCGTGATTGACTGAGATTCCCATATGGGTCTACAACGATTCTTGCGCTGTGCGAGCCTAGCACCGCGGTTAATTCAACAGAAAATGAGGAGAAGGTTCCACCTCCGGTAGGTGCGACAGGGTCCATTTCTGAAAGTCGGATGGATTCAACTATCACTCCATCATAGTAGAGAACTGCATCAACCGCTTCCCCGCTGGCAACAGTACCGACATTTTCGATGTAGGCAGTTGCAGTGAATGTCTCACCGGGGTCTGGCTGGCTAGGTGTAAATTGTATCCCTCTGCCATCAATAAATGGCCTAATATCTGGGGCTTCTCGTGAAATTAGAGTATCACCAATAATGATGTCAAGTGCGCCATCACCATCTAAATCGGCCAATGCTGGTGCTGCCCAAACTCTGTGTGGCAAGTCAAGTTCATCGGTCCAACCTGACCCTATACCTGCCTGAGTTCCACTGTCTCCATCCCATGCCCATAGTGTGCGGCCAAAACTGACAACGGTTTCTGGTGCGCCTTGTCCGTCTAAGTCAAGATGGAAAGGCGGTGAGACCGCAATCTCATCATTTGGATTGCCTGAACTTCGGTCCATTAGATGTGAGAACTCTAGTGAGGGGCCAAGAGTTCCCGTGACATCGTGACACCCAGATACACCTTTTCGGTCGGTGTCAATACGATACCATGTTACCCAACAAACTCTGTCGTCAATACCATCCCCTGTGGTGTCAAAAACATCTGGAGGGGCTTCGCCGAATCCATTTGTCGCTCTGAAAGACCATAATTGTGAGGCGTCATTGACTTCTAACCCAATGTATTCTGCACCATCTCCTGTACTACCTCCATCAATATCAGTCGGGATAGTGACTACCATTTCTGCTCCCGGTGTTCCATCAAGTTCAGCGACTACAGGACCGGGTAGCCTGATGTGTGGTGAATCTGTATTTCCATCAAGATTGTTGAGTGAAACACCGCCCCAGTGAGGGGCGCCGTTTGCTCCGTCCAGTCGCCATACCCAGATATTGCCATCACTTGGATTAATTGTTGTTAGCAACACTGCTGAGTGCGTGTCATCTATCTTTACCCATGCAGGGTCAGATGGAATCTCTCCATAGTCAAGGCTGACTTGCCACATCGGACTTGGCACACCCCCGGCAATTAATGGCAATGCTAACACTACAACTTGGCTGTCAGCTTCGTTGACTAAGGAGTAGACAGCTTCTGCGTCACCATCCATGTCCAAGTCCCCAAGTAGAATTTGGGTGCCAACCTGATGATTAGCTAGAACATAGGGGGATGGTACCGTGATGCCGAGGTCAGGGTCTGTGTATGACCACAATAATTCGGCTGAGTGACTACCACCTGTATTCCACCCAGCCTCACCGCATTGTAAGACTGGCGACCATAATTCGGAGTTGAAAGTTCCTTGAGCATCATATGCAACAAGAATCTCTAGAGTTGAATCTCCGTTAACATCCAAAAGAACAGGTGAAGCCTTTACAGAATCTGTAACTCCAAGGTCAACTTCCCAAGATTTCCGGCTAGTATCCCCCTCAATGATACTCAAGAATGAGTGAGTAGAACCTCCAGACTCTCGTTCAGAGATTAGTACAGTAAAGAGGTGGCCGCTACCACAACGCTCGTCTGCATTACCTGTCACAACGATATTAGGGCCAAAATCTCCAACAACTGTCGCTAGACCTTGTGCCCCATAACTTCCGCTTGAAAAATGAGCCCAATTTACCTCAGGGTCATCGATAGTTGCTAATTCTGAAACTGCAGAGACGGGTCCGACTCCAGGACCCCCACTAACACTGTGTGTCGGTGCAGTGGCATTTCTTGAGCCATACCTGCCAAGTTGAGACCACGCCTCACCTCCATCACTCCACTCGGTAGAACTTTTACCAACGAATGGACTAGAGTTTTGGCTATCCAATTGTGGATTGTGGTTTGTTAGTGGAGCCACTTGCAGCACCATTGAGAAGGTGACGAATAACGCTATGAAAGCAGTTTTCGCCCGCAAATTCCTCGCGGCAGGCCCAATCACATACTGCTTTGCCCTTTGGCCGCTACTTCAACCTTCACCAAATCCGCTGAGGGTAAAACCCGTTTGTATGGGTACGTGACCCCTACGGGGGTCACGATGAAATCCTATGAAATCAAATTCATGCGAAGGATAATTGACACCAATACTGAATTTGTAGAATCAAATCGGAATGTGATTTCTGATAACAATTGTTTCGGGTTAAAATACAATGTTTTCCCAGCATATTCACCCCTGTAATCAATTCACTGAAACCGGTTTGCTGATAAAGGGGGAGTAGGTCGGCGAGCCACTGGAAACCTCTCTTCTGGAGGCGTCGCCTGTGAGGGACGGGAGGGTTGTGAACCCTTCCGTTCCAAGGCACACCTCTCTGCGAGCGGTGAATGGAGGGAAAAAAGATGTACACACTTGAAGTCAGAGAAGATACTATCAGAATCCCCGCGGAGTATATCCGCGAGGGTCAATCATTGAGTCAACACGTTGACCGTCTAGCACATCAGGCGTTCGAAGGTAAGTTTGATGATGATGATAATTTCGTAATCGTCACCTACGATCACGAAATGATTGGACGAGGTAGAATCATTCATGGAGACGGTGCAATTTACCAGAATGTTCGTTTCAAAGCTGTACTTTTCCGTCTTGATAGTAACGAGGTTGTTGACGGAGCGGTATCAGAGATTCTTGAATTCGGCGCATTCGTTCAAATCGGCCCTCTTGAAGGTCTACTACATAAATCACAAATTCTTGAAGAGCCAGTACAAATCAACCAAAATGAAGGTAAAATTACCGGCAGTCGTTCAGGCGATCAACTCTCTATCGCAGACCCTCTTCGTTCTCGCGTAGTCACACTTTCACTGAACACTCACGACCCACGCTCATCAAAGATAGGACTTACCTGCAAGCAACCAGGGCTTGGTGCTCACGCATGGTTAGGAAAAGGCGGTGAATAAATTGTCAAAGAAAGTTGAACTTGCTTGTGCCGAATGTCACCGAATCATTGAAGTTGCAACAGGAAATCTTGGATGGTGTCTAAAGTCAAACAATGATTTAATTGCTAAATCCAAGAAAGCCTTAGTTCAACTTGTTTTTCTTAACAAGAATGGCTTGGACCCTTCTGATGAAGAGTACAAGGCCTTAGCTAAAGAATTGAAAGATGATATCGAGCGGGTAAAACCAACCAACCCTGAATGCCCATTTTGTCCAGGTGCACATCTCAGTTCCGATTGGCAGGGGTATGTCGTGGTGCTCAACCCAGAGCGGTCAGAAATTTCGTCAATACTCAACATTGAGAGGGCAGGCAACTACGCACTAAAGGTAAACGTGCGCTGAAGGAGGAATTATTATGGAAATAGTAGATAGGAAAGAAAACTCATTATTGAGTCGTATTGAAATCAGATTTCAGTTGAGACATGAACAATCAGCAACCCCAAGTCGGAGTAACCTACGAAGCAAGGTTGCTTCTCTTGAACCAGGTTCATCAGCATCTAATGTCATCGTGAAAGATGTAACTACACGATTTGGCCAACCATTGACTACTGGGTTAGCATTCATTTATGATTCACCAGAAGCAATGCAGATTGAACCTCAATACATCCTTGATAGGCATGGTGTTGCTACTGAAGATGCACCAGCTGAGAAAGCACCTGCAAAGGTTCCAGATGTTGCACCACCAGCAGAAATTGAAACTGAGGAAGATGTTTCTGGGGGTGAGGAATAATGTCAAACCGTTCAAGCCTATACACCGTTGAAGATGGCAAACTAATTCGTAAAAATAAGCATTGCAAAATATGTGGCCCTGGTGTGTTTCTAGCAAATCATTCTAACCGCACAACCTGCGGTCGCTGTGGTTATGATGCTACTCCATCAGTTGCACCAGTCGCAACCGAACCTACTGGAGAAGCACCAGCAGAAGCCTCATCTGAAGAAGAGTGAAACTCAACTGGAATTGTTGAATTTCACCCACTTTTGGGAATTATTCAATATTAGCAACCCGTCTAATTTGTGGTTGAAAAAGCACACGCCCAAGTCCTTTCTTGCCGTTCGACTTACCTGTTGTTCATCCCAAGTTATGTCCTCACGCCAAGCGATTATCTCCCAACCTCTTTTTGAGAAAACCGCATCACAGAATGGGCCGCCTTGAATAACATCTTCAGTATCATTTTCTGGATCCCATCTGATAATTTCACCGCTATCAAAACCGATTAACCAACCTCCCTTTCCATCAGTTCTTACTTGGTCAAGAATTCCTTGATGATGTAAATTACCTTGTGCGATTATTTCACCGGTGGCCCATTCTAAGGCGACCCATCCTGAACCATGTCCCCATAACCAAATGCATTTCTGGTTTTTGGAATTTGGATGAGGGGCTGTTGTGACAGCATGGATGACGGATGCATCTTGGATGTGTTCTTGGCTTATCCATTGGATTTCTTCAATGCGCCAAATTTCTTTTGATTGAGAATCAATACAGTAGACTCCGCGGTTATAATTCACAAAACAAATTCTGCTATCATGAGATGTTATTCCCAGTGGTTCAGCATCTAAGGAATGGCTCCAATCTGCCCCTGCTACAGGGACATCTTGCCCTCTGTTAATCTGCTTAAGTCGTAATTGACTCATGTCAACCCCATTAGTGAATTTTTCATTTAGTGGGAGTGCAGCCATTCTAGCGAGCGACAGTTCAGGCAGAACCCAAGTTGCAACCATTTTGTCATCAACAATACATGCTGCCTCAATTGAGCTAGGGAAAGGCTTCACAGTCTCACTTTTTTGCTCCAATGTATTACAATCAATTGTTGTAACTTCACCATCTACCCCAATAAGAATGAGTAAATCCTTGTATGGTAGTAATTGGCTTGGGGGAAAAGGGGTTGGTGGGTAGTTAGACATATACGATCTCTCCAAGAAGTGGTAAGGGTTACTCACTGAAGTCCGAGTAACTGTTTTGCAGCATTAAGCGCATTATCTAGGCCATCTGGGTTTGAACCTCCACCTTGAGCAAAGGTTGGCTTACCACCACCTCCGCCTGATATGTGGGTGGAAATCGAATTAAGAATTTCAATAGCATTATGTCTTTCAGATGCTACACAAGATTCAGTGATTGCAACTAGGAGTTTACCACCTCCTTCTCGAGTGCCAAGGATTGCTACTGTTGGATTTGATTGGTCTCGAGTTAATTCCCCAACCATCCCTAGCAGTTGCCGCATGTCTCCAGTACCTTCCATTATCACATAGCGGACACCGTCTTTTTCGAAACTATCATTTCCTCCGCCACTAGTCCTTAGTCTGACGATTTCAGCCTCAAGATTTTCAATAGTTTTCTTTTGAGATTTCCATTCATCAAAGAACCGTTGAACTGCTGTAGGTAGTTCATCTGCATTTACTCCGAGGACATCTGATGCTTCCGCTAAAAGCGCCTCTTGTTTGCGGGCGTATTCACGCCCAGTCTCTCCTGCCACAATTTGCAGACGCTCTACCCCGTCTTGAACCGCACTACTCCTAATTATCCTGATATCGCCAATTTGGCCCACTTTGTCGTGATGCGTACCCCCGCAAGCCTGAACATCGTGCTCACCAATTTTGATGACACGAATTTGCTGATGTTTTGGTGGCCCACCTTGATATAACTCAAACCCGAATTGAGAATCAGCATCTACTCTGTCTAAAACCAATTTTTCAACTGGTAAATCTTGGCTAATGATTTCGTTAGCATGGTCCTCGATTTCATCTAGTTGCACGCGAGTAAGGCGTTGGAAATGAGTTACATCAAGACGTGCATACCGTTCTCCTTTGTTACTACCTGCTTGCCAGATGTGTGGACCTAGAATTGCTCTGGCAGATCCGCCAACGATGTGAACTGATGTATGGTGGTCCATCAACTGTAATCGCCTGTCAACGTTAATTGCTCCTAGTACTGCTCCTTCTAGAGGTCCATCAGTAAGGTGTATGACTATCCCTTCATTGATTCGTGAGTCTAGAACTTTTACTGTTTTTCCATTAGCCAATGTACCAGAATCTCCTAACTGCCCACCACCTTCGGGGTAGAACAAAGTTCGGTCCAAAACTATTCCATGAGTCGGAACTCCAGCAACTTCACTTGACAGATTCAATTTTTTCACATCATCTGATGATAGTGGGTTGCAGTGTAGCACTTCTGCACTAAATTCTGATTTCGTAGTATCTTGATAATAATCTAGGGAAGTTACTGGTAAATCGATGTCATCAGGTAACATTCTATCTGCCTTTTTACCCCGCGCAGTTTCCTTAGTTTGCGTGGCATGGCGAGCCGCCATATCTGCTGCTAGTCCAAGTCTGACGGATAGGTTAGGCCAACCGGCAGATTTTGCAATTTCAACAACCATGTCTGGTTGAAGCCCTCTACTTTCTGCAAGATTGAACAAGATTTCATCGTCAATTTCTTCGGCATCTGAATTCACTTCTTTGAGTGCAGTGCGAACAGCAGCTTCACCAGCCCTTAACATCTGAATGTAACGTTTCTCTTCTAACGCAAGAATGGTTAGGATTCCTTCTCTAGTCTGAGTGAATTGTCGACCAACTAAATTGACATCTAAGTGGTGCTCCCCTAGGCCTCTCAGTGAAATACCAATTCCTAATTGGTCACGCATTTTCAAGGTCCTGCGTGCTAACATACGCGCAAGATAACCCGCTTTCACATTAGATGGCACAAGGCCATCTCCAAGCATATTGCACAGGGCCTGTAGATGGTCAGGAATTGCATAAATTGCAGATAGTGGTTCAGTTATTGATTTCAACTCATTTAGGCTAATATCGACCCCTCTACTCGTTAGTCTTTCTACTAATTTTTCGTAAAGAGCACTTACATCTGTGCCGACATCAATGTTGAGGATACCTGCTAACATTGACAACTCAGACAACAGAAGGTCGGCGTCGATGTCTTTCATCATACTTATTCTTGAATCAAATCCTGATAATTCTCTGAGCCAAGTGACAGTTTCTGGGTAAATTGCTTCATAGATCGTAGGGGTTCCTGCTGCTGCCCAACAGAATCTCTCAAGGCCATAGCCGGTGTCAATAATTTGCAAGTCCATCTCGGAGTACCGTTCTCCTTTGATTTCAAAATCTCCTTCAGGGTCCTCCTCTAGACTCATGAACACAAGAGTGGCTAGTTCTAGCCCACCTACAATTACCTCTAATGCCGGACCAGCGTTCCCACCCCCTGACCAAGGGTTTTCTACATACGTGATAGCGCCTGAATCAATCCCCAGTCGCTCTACAAATAATTCATCACAAAGGCGCACACACTCGTCAATCCAGTAAACTACATCACCATCTTTAGGGCGATTAAAACAGTGATGCGCCATCATTTCAAAAGTTGTCAAATGCCGTCCTGAACGGCCAACTGCTGCCACATCAGTCAAACGAATACAAGGCTGAGAAATGGTTAATGGATTTGCAGGTGGCGGTATCACACCACCTGTAACATCTGGTTGGAAATCAGCAATTGATGCGATTGTAAGGTGGATATCATCTCTCCATCGAGCAATTACCGGGTAAGGCTGTACCCTAGTGTGTCCTTGTTCTTCAAAAAAGGTGAGGAAGGTCTCTCTCATCTTGTTGAGGAGTGCGTTCCCTCGTTCAGGGAACCCAGAAATTAATGGCTTTCCGATGAAGGTATATTCATCTTCAATAGTGTCACCACAAGTCTCTCTATTTTGGTCCCGAGTCCAAAACCATAAGTCCGATACACGGCACTTCTTACGGACGAACCCAGCATCATGGAAAAAGGGGATATCAATTTCACCAAATGCCATGCTAACCCCTCTTCTAGTGCCGCGAAAACGGGACATCTCTTGAAGTCAACTAACCGGATTGGGCGAAAAACGCTTGAACAGGGGGCTTGTGGCCGTCTCTAGATACGAGGTTATTGCCATGACACTTGAATGGGAACAGCACATTGAGAAGGTCGATGAAGCGTTGTTTCGCATCAATCGCCATGGTTCAATGAGGACTGACGCAATGTTAGTCGCTGATGAAGCACATTTTGCTGCGAGTGGTGATGACCGTTCACCTGGACAACTTGTCAATACCGCAACATTACCAGGAATCGTTGGAGATGCATGGGCCATGGCAGATTGGCACTTTGGCTATGGATTCCCAATTGGAGGAGTAGTGGCTACTGACCTGAATTGGGGTGAGCAAGGAGGTGTAATTTCTCCAGGAGGAGTAGGTTTCGACATTAATTGTGGTGTGCGACTTTGTTCAACAGATCTTGATATTAGCCAGATACCTGACCTTGCTAGATTAGCCAAACACCTTGCAAACAGAATCCCAGCTGGTGCTTCAGGGAAAGGAGGGGTTTTGCTTGATAACCAAGAATTACAAGGCATTCTCGAAGGAGGGGCCGAAGCATCAGCAGACCTTGGTTGGGGTTTGCACGAAGATTTGAGCCACATTGAATCAAATGGAATTCTTGAAGGAGACGTTCACAATCTTTCTCAAAGGGCAATGAAACGTGGCTCAAAATCTCTTGGAACTCTAGGTTCTGGAAATCATTTCCTTGAGTTACAGGTTGTAGATAGAGTTGAGGACGAACAAGCCGCCAAAGCCTTCGGTCTTCGTCTTGGACAAATATGTGCAATGATTCATACGGGCTCACGAGGATTAGGTCACCAAGTTTGTAGTGAGCATGTCGCTGCTCTAGAGTCAAAATATCGCAATCAAGGTGATAATTGGTACAGTGAACATTGGGACATCAGTTTGCCAGACCGCCAACTCGCAGCAGCGCCATTTCACTCAAAGGAAGGACAGGATTACTTTTCAGCGATGCAGTCAGCAGGGAATTTTGCCTTCGCTAATCGCAGTGCTTTAACAAAAAGATTACGAGACAATCTTGCTCATCATCTTGGAAACGATGATGCAAATGTGCAGGTTGTATACGATGTATGCCATAATATTGCTAAAGTGGAAGAGCATGTGATTCATGGCTCTTCTTGCTCTTGTTGTGTACATCGAAAAGGGGCGACACGCGCTCTAGGTGGGGACCACACTGAACTTGCAGCCCGTTTTTCAGGGATTGGTCAACCAGTGTTGATTCCTGGTGACATGGGAACTGCTTCTTGGGTTCTAGCAGGGCCGAAGTCGGGTTCAAACAATGCATTTGCATCTTCATGTCATGGGGCTGGGCGTCAACTTTCTAGAGCAGCAGCAAGAAAAAGTGTTGACAGTGAGGAATTATTAGAATCACTAAAGGCCAAAGGAATCCATGTTCATACAAGGACTCCTAATATTTTAGCAGAAGAAGCACCTCAAGCATACAAGAATGTAGATGATGTGATTCGATTAACTTCTCAAGCAGGTCTTGCTAGACCAGTTGTAAGATTGCGTCCATTAGCAGTCATCAAAGGTTAACCAAAATTCGGTTAGTTGTTCACATACAATAGCCGCGCTTGGGCTGATTAGGAATAGTTGGGGCGGCCCCGGATTGGACGCCATCTGCTTCTTCCATGATCATTGTAATCAGGGCACTCACCAGTTTTTTTTGCTTGTCTAAGTCTGCTTGTAACTTCTCAACATGCTCATGAAGTAGTACCATTTCACTTGTGATTTCCGTTCGCCGCTGAATCAAACTCGTTTCCTGGAGTAGTACCATTTCACCCGTGATTTCCGTTCGCCGCTGAGTCAAGCTCGTTTGTGTCATGTGCATCCCTAAGGAATTTCTTCCTCGACGGCCATCCAATCGCGCAGGCATATAATGTTTGATGTTTACGAATCGCGGCCGCGCGTGTTTCTCAATAAATGCAATTTCGCGAAATCAAAAAACGTTGTCGCGCGGCCCATCTTCTGATTCTTTCTCTAATTTCCTTACCCATGAATGATTACAAATCCAGAAAATCTGCAGTTTTTTCATTTGCCGCGCGATTTAATTAATTTCACCAACTTCCATTAGTGAAATGTTTCAAGGTGAGAATTAGAATCATTCGTTGTTGTTTTTCCATTCAACTAATTGTTCAACACTCCAACCATTCTCTTTGTAAGACAAAAGTGCATCATCTGGCCAGTCTGGTAACTCCTTCTTTGCATCCTCTAACCACTCTTCATCACTCAAACCAGGTGGTGGGGATTGTTCTGGTAGTGGGGCATCTTCCGGTACGATAGTAGGTTGGGCAGTCACTCCGCCAATTTCCTCTTTGCCGAGCATCTTCTCAGCGTATTCCTCTGCGTCCTCCCATTCTTCCTCTTCTTCCCATTCTTCGCGGCTGCGCATCATCATTGCTACAATAACTATCACGACACCAGTTACAATAATCGCTAGTAAGCCTAGAATCATCCCTACATTTGCACCTGCGCCGAATAAACCACTCTCACTTTCTTTTTCTTGAACATCTATCTGAGGTTGGAGTAATGTAAGGTCTGATTCATCACCATTCCACATGATATAGAGGTCAGGCATTCCATTATCCCATGCTTCCCAAGAGAATGCGACTACCTGTTTTTGTTGTGGCCCTAGGTCAGTAATATTGTGCGATTCATAGAATTGTAATGTACCATCATCTAATTCTTCAACCAATGTCACATTGAGACTTCCCATAGTTGAACCATTATTCCTGATTGTTGTTTGGATGTACACATTCTTGTACAACATCGGAGTTAAATCATCGATTTCAACTTTATAAATAACAGGCTCAAACACTCTGATAATTAATTGCGGGGCACGTGGTGAATCTGCGGTTCCTTCACCAAACAAATCGTTTCCGGCTCGGTCTCCACCGACCAACCAAACCATCAGTTGGTCCCCTTCTTGCAGTTTAATGTGAGGTGCTGGCGTCATATCAATATTTGAGGAGTATGACCAAATATCCCCTATGACAGAATCATGGTCCAACCATGAATTATCTTGACTGCCAGGCAGATTTAGCCCACCACGACGATACACCCAGTGAATGGATACACCATCCTCAGACATACCTCCCGATTCTACAACATTAATTCTGACATCAACTGTTGAGATACGGTCTGTTTCAATACTTACAAGAATTCCTGGCAGGAATTCTGCAACTGGAGGGGTGCTGTCTATTGTGAGAGATATGTCGGTATAGGAAATTGATTCACCTTGTCCAGGAATATTCAGTATATCCATTATGACAGGAAGGTCGTTGGTTGAAGGGAATCCTACGGGCACCGAAAGTGTGGTGTTGAAGTAGGATTCTGTCAGGTCAATAGTTGCATCTGATGGTATCCCATTTGCAATCATTATTGTGAACAGTTGTAAGTTCTCTGGGATTTCAACAATCGGTGCTCCAGACCCAGCGTAAACAACTTCACCTGTTATTGCAAAAATATCTCCTTTACCGAGGAAAAGTTTTGAATTATTAGATTCTGAAATGGGTTCGGACAGGTCGTGTAACATGTCAATATTGACAGTCAGTTTGTTATCTAATTTCCATCTCAAATCGCCTATGTTGTTGACATTTGCAACCGTTTGAGTATCATCTATCACATGGATTCCAGGCATCATCCAGTTATCTCCGAATGTTGACGGGAATTGCCAATCTACAACGAAATCAAGAGTGACTCTGCTTGAGGTTGCATCTAATGCTTCCATAGTAACATCACCTACATTGATGAAACTGCCAATCGGGGTTGATGCTGTGGATTCTCTTGGGTCAATGTGGATCTCTCCCGCTGGGGCTGAGGATTGCCCAGTCATATAGATGATAATTTCATCAATCGTATTGATGCCATTTTCATCTTCAATAACCATTGAGATTTGGTGGTTCTGACCAACTAATAGGTAGTCATTATTAGTATTCAATGTGAATGAATTCTCTAATAGAATAGTATCAGCATCAGTACCAATAACCATTGTTGCCTTGTCATTTTCTAGACCTGGCATTCCGTCATTTCCTATAGGAAGTCCAGCCCAATCAGTGCCAGAAATGTACAGGCTTAGCATATTATTTGCTGGCACTGAAGATAGGTCAAAACCCATGAATTGGAGTTGCTGTTCATTTGTATTACCTGGCATAGAGATTGGACGCGTCATGGTTTGATACTCATTCTCATCAGCAATCCCATCGCCGTTGCTATCATCATTGGTTCCCTGCCTCCAGTAGTGAAGTGTAATATCGTCTCCTAGTGCTTGGGTATCACTGACGGTTAAGTGAAGGGTAAGGGAATCATATGGGTCCCATACATGGCCATTTGCATCAAGAAGACCATTCGTTGTCAATACTTGGAATATCTCGCTGGTTGGATTTTCAATGTCTGTGAATATTTCAATAGCTCCCATTGGGTTTGATTTATCCTCTCCACCAAAGGCCCCACTTGCAGGACCTACACGTACAATTCTTGAAGTCAGTGTAGTAGTAGTTTCATTTGTAGGTAAGGTTAGGGTAAGGCTGAATGAACCATTGTCGTAACTGTTTGCAGGATATTCTGTTCCAGATAAGTTGATTGCAACTGCGTATGCATTGGTAAGAGGACGCAAGTTTACGTTGTCTTGGAACCGCACTGTACCAGCGACAACGATGTCTGAACCACCAGCTGCGTAGAAGTCTTGATTTGGATTGATAGCGATGATTCTGTCAAATTGGTCCCTCACTTCAAGTTGGTCAATTTGCAGGTCGTTCTCAATTGCATTTCTTCCGGGTCCTCCAGACATTGCGAAGGCGGGTGCTAATCCTTCGCCGGTAAGATTTAGAGCTCGGGCCATCCAATCAATTTGGTCGACATCATCCCACAGCCAACTGATTTCAAAGCGCCATGTCACAACCCAATCATCTCCACTCAATGTTACTGTTGAGGTTGGTATTAGAGTAGCCATTGTGCTTCCATTGCTGATGAAATGTCCACCATTAGCGAGGTCATCAACGTACCAAGTGAGTAATTCTCCATCTGAGGCTGTTCCAATCAACATCACTTCGCCGATTTCGTTATTGTCATCAAGGTGATGGTGTCGAGTGGTAATTTCGTAAACTTGTCCGTCAGGATACATAGTTTCAGGAACAGTGAATGGCCGATTAGTAATCATCAATTCATGGATAATTCCACCATCTAGTCCAACAGCACCAGCATCTGCTACATAGGTGAGTGGGATGTCAATACTTGCTGGAATACTACCTACGAGTTGCGCGGCATGATAGTCAAACATTTGCTGGCCAAGACCCGTAACATTCTCAGTTAAATCATAACCAATTGATATGCTCAAGATGTCAATAGATTGAGAGAGGCTGGAGGTGAAATCAATATCTACAATTTTCCAAATTCTTCCTGTGCCGGGATCTATGTAAGTTGTTGATATGGTGTTGATTGCGGCAACCATTGATGTATCCATCGGCGCAAAAGTAAGGCCTGATAGACCACTGTTGTATGGTACTGCTTGTACCCCCGCGACACTCATTGTGAGGCTACTAGTAGTGGCTGAATCTGGGAGGAAAGTAATCACTCCCGAGTTTACTGTTGCATCATCGGGGATTAGGACTTCAATTCCACTTCCTGTTGATGTAGATGTAACACTAGCACTAGTCGTTCCAGAAACTGTCTGTCCTACTGAATCAGTCAGATGGATGTAAGATTGCCACCCATAATGCCCGAAGTTCGGGGCTGTGGGGAAGGTCCAATCAATTGTCCCATCATCTGTGACATCAATTTCAGGATTCAATGTTGGTTGTCCAATTGCGCCTTCTGCAATCGCACTTGATAATACTCCTGCTGGTGCGATACTGAATTGCACTCCGTACCCTGGTTCAGGATTAGTGAATGAAATCAAGTTGCTTAGACCGGTATTACCAATTATTGCTCCTTTGCTATTAATGAGTTGAACAGTTACACCGGTTCCAACCCCTGAAATATTGACATTTTGAATTGGGGCTGTTGAGGTTACGAAATCTCCTCTTATAGTTAGAGGGGTTCCAGTAGGATTTGTCCAGTTTCCATTGACAAGTACAAGTCCGGCGTCAATATCCCATCCATTCTGTGCATCCAGTCCTGCAAAGTAACGTACAGACCCATAATGAACATCTGTCACAAGAGGTGAAATGAATGGGTCATTAGTACCCATATTCAGTTGTATCTTTGCAGTAGGGAAGATGTCTCGGTTAATTCCGGCGAGTGAAATTGGGAATGAAAGGTTTTCATAACCATCTAAAGAATTTCCAGCAGAATCTGTGATTGTACCGGTTACGTAAGTGCCATTTGGTGTTAATGCTGATATATCAACAAATCCATTTCCGAGTTCGTCAAGAGTGATAGTGGGACTTAACCAAGTTCCAGTGTTCTCAAAGAAATCAACTTCTACCCCGATGTCATCAAGATACCATCCTGGGTTATTGATGATAGAATCGGCAGCAAATGTGAATCGGAATTTCACATGTGAACCGCTGAAATTTGAAAGGTCAGCAGTAGTTGTTTCCCAAGGTACATTTGCTAGGAACTGTCTACCATCAAAAACATCCAAGTTGGCTAATATATGGCCGCCAAATCCGTTTTGTGAGCCATCATACCATGAACTACCATTTGCTAAGGCTGGGTCAAAATATTGCCAAGAACCATTGTTTACACTGATGAAAACAGCTCCACCATCGTAATTTGCCTCTGCTTTACGCCATTGGTCAAAGGTTAATCGGGCACTTGCACCTAACGGTAGCATGTAACCGGGTGAAAACAAATGCGTTTGTGTGCTTGAATCATAATCACCATCCAAGTCGGTAGCAAAGCCATAATTTCCAGTTGACCAAGATGTCGGTCCTGTGATGACGCCTGTTGGTAATTGTCCATACTCCCAAATATCACCTGAACCAATATCAACCACATTCCATCCACCGGGTGGCATGGTAGGGGAATCCTCGAATCCGTAGCTTTCATGCAAGCCTCCAGCGCCAATAATTACGTAACCCCAATCTTCAATCGTGGTACCAATTCCATAATGGAACATTGTTCCAGAATTCGTCAGATGGTCATCAAAATAGACTGAGGAATTGTTTGAACTCCCTGAACGAACTTGTATTCGGTCAAGAGTTAGACCTTCTTGACCGTCTAGTATCCCACCATTTGTGACTGATGAGTCGGTGTCAAGACGATAACGGAGATATACATTTGATTGGTTGTGGAAAGCGCTCGGGATTGCCAAATCAAGATCAATCAAAGCATTTGTTTCGTCACCATAGGTGGTGGTGCCAATTGTATACCCACTGCCAGGAATTGCCCCGGCTCTGCTACGGCAAGCGGTGGTCGTGCTATTCGATGTGCTAGAGATATCCACCCATGTGTTGTTGTTCAAAGATAGTTCAACACAGAAATTATCCCAACCTGACCCTTCCAAATCCCACTCTAGATGGGTTCTGAGAATTGGATTTCCTGTTACCCCAGAGAGATTCATTGGTTGAATTAGTTGAAGTGCGCCAACTGCGTTGTTAGAGTAGCCACAGGTCCCAGTTGAAACATAGCATCCATGGTGCCAGAATCCCGTTCCACCACCGATATTTTGAATGGTGATGTTATCAATATACCATCCCGGTCTGACTGTGCTATTGCTGTCAGTCCAGATACGATATCGAAATTCAATTTGTGTTGCATTGCTGATTCCAGTCAAGTTATCTAATTCGAATACAGAGTGCTCCCATCCGCTGTAAGCGGTTTTAGCCCAAACAGGGAATCCGTTTGTCCCATTTGCTGATGTACCCGCTGGTACAGATGCATTTGGTGAAATCGTGTTGTTGTATCCTGACGCAGGTTCCATCCAAGTCCAATTACCAGCATCTAGACGATATTCTACCCACACACCATCCATGTTGCCATTGATGTTGCTCGGTGTGTGAATGTGATACCAGTGGTCAAATTCAAAAGTGAAATTGACAATTGGTGCAGGCAAGGTGATTGGGTCACCCATTATCCAAGAATCGCTACCTGCCGGAATACCACCATTCGGATTAGTTCCAACTACCAAATTACCTTCTGTTGCACTTGCAGGGATGGTGCCGTTGGCTACTGTATTTCCGCCGCCAGTTGAAGGAGTTCCTGAATAATTCAGGTTTGTAGGCAACCATGTTACACCGGTGCCACCGGTATAGACTCCTGCTGCTAAACTCAAGAGCGGTGCGCTGTTGAACTCGTCAATATTTCCGTATGACCCATTTGTACTCAGAGAAAGCATTTCATCAAAGTGGGTAGAGGTTGTATCAAAATATGCTCCAGAAGAGAAGTTAGAGTTAGCAGATGCACCGTCCCATCCACTACCATTTCCTAGACTAGGGAAATTACCTGACTGTACGTTCAACCAGCCATCCAAGATAGTTGAGTTTCCAGGAACTGTCCAACCATCCACCGTCCTAGTGTTCCCTGATGAGGAAACTACATTTGGCCCTGAATATTGAACCAAATCAGCTGCGCTAAGTGGGGTTAGAATCATGAGGGCAAGGATGAATATCACCTTTGTCCGTGTTGTTCTTGGTGTTGACATAGGCTCCTCTCCACCTATGTTGCGGTTTGTCAAAGTCCTTCAATGCTCCCTCTTCAATTCTATTTCGCCCCTTAGGGGCGTCTGAGATATTTGTTTCATTTCTTCTAAGAAAAAGAGGGTGGATTCGTTTGAAAATCTCAAGTTGGATGTATTTTCAACAATTAATGGCGCCGAGAGGGAGATTTGAACTCCCGCGGGACGAACCCACGTGATTTCCAGTCACGCGCGATACCAGGCTATGCGATCTCGGCT
>DTUF01000038.1 GCA_012964335.1 Candidatus Poseidoniales archaeon
TATTTCTTGCTCATCCGTTGTATTGAAGTTTAGAATCCATCCCACGCCAAAGTAGGGAGGGGTGGCATGAGATTTGGAATGGCAGTAACTCTCTCCCTACTAATGATGTTAACAGCATTTTCAGGCTGTTTTGGAACCAAGGATTCCGATTCTGTAAAAGAAGATACACCGTTCACATTTGACAAAGATATTCCTGCAACAACTTGGTATCATTACGCCGGGGGAATTGACGCTCTGAATTCATCAGCGGTTGCTGATGCAAACATTACTGCAAACCTTACGAGTTTCAACACCCCATTTTGGGCAAACGGAAGTTATTACGGAATTGGCATGACCACTTTTGAGCCTACTATGGGGATCACCTCTGACAATAATATCTACATGACAAGTTGGGGTAATGGACCTGCTGGCTCAACTGCTATAGTTCAATGCACTGGGCTCATCGGAATGACCGACCTATCAGAATATTCGTGCGCAAATGTGTACGACCCTATTGCCCCTGTGGCAAACTCAAATGACCCATATGTGTACATTGACCCGTGGACTGACCGCATCATGAAGTTCGACATGCACGCTCTATTGGGAATGACTGTTGAATGGTCTGACAATGAGGGCGCTTCATGGTCTGCACCGACAGTTGCAACGTCCTATTCCGTTCAGGACCACCAAACTATTGCTTCAGCACCCTATCCCGCTGCATTACACCAAACAACCTGGGTATTCTGCATCAATGGAAACTGGGAAGCCCCACTGTGCTCAACGAGTTTTGATGGTGGCAATACATGGAGTCCAGAAGTACCTGGAGCCCCGCTGGGTTGTGGTAGTGGAGGATTGTCTGCTCACTTAGAAGGGGCTGATGATGGTAACTTCTACCGCGGCAATCCAAGTTGTGATTCTCAAGGATATGCGATTTACAAGAGCGATGATGGTGGATACACATGGAGTGAGCATGTGCTTCCAACTGAAGAAAGTGGTAAGGCCACCACTTGGAATGCTGAGGAAGCACAAGTTGGAGTTGATGAAGAGTCAAACGTCTACGCGATGTGGATGGGTGCTGATAATATGCCATACTTTGCTTATTCACGTGACCAAGCTGAAACTTGGTCAGATGCAATGATGATTGCACCTCCAGCCGGACTTTCTGGAACCGGATTCCCAGTTGTCACGGCTGGCTCCGAAGGCCGCGTAGCCTTCGGCTATGTTGGAGTCATATCAAATGGAAGTGGAACTGAGGCTTGGCATGGTTACATCACAACAGTTACTGATGCGTTCAGTGATAACCCGCTATTCACCACTGTCCAAATCACCGAAGAAAATGATCCAATTGATGACTTGGATGATTGTGGCTACAATCGATGCGGTGGACTTGGTGATTTCTTGGACATGCGAATCGATGTCCAAGGCAGAGTGTGGTTCGCACTCTCCCACAACATTGCAGGTGACATAGGAATTTTCGCCTCACTTACCGAAGGACCTACTCTTCGTGGAACACTAGAACCACTACCGCCAATTCCTGCGGGTGGTCCCTCAACCGTTGGACTATGAACTAGAATAGGATTTTCTGCTCAAACAAAACATCCTGTAGAAAAGAAATACCCGCTCAGTTCGCCCATCAATCGTCAAGTTGGTAACAGCAGTCGGCCACAAGTCTTCATCATCGCAGGTAGTTGTCCCAGAAGCACCCTGCTCATCTCCTTTGCCCTAAAATACAAAGGCTTGGCAAGTGATTGATAAGGGGCGAGGTTGATGTGACTCGCCTCTTCTGGCCATAGTATGCAGCCCTCAAATGGCGGATACCCATTAACTGGGACCAGCCATCCTTCAGCAGCAGTTAGGCCTCTGCAAATACCGATTCAAGCACAACATGCAGTTGGCGCGGCCCCGCCTGGTTACACATACATCATGCCAGAAGTCAATCCTCTTTCTCCACCTCCTACAGACCTACAACTCATCAGAGTTAGTAAACCATGGAAAATATATGGCCGGATGCTCGGCACTGTGATAGTTGCTACTTTCCTTGCCCAACTAATTTTTTTGATACCCTATGGGGTTGCCTTAAATGACCCATTCATGTCAATTTGCGGAGGTATATGTGCCGCTCCTTTCGTGTTTCTTCTAACATTTTTCAGACGACCGAAACTAGTCCACCTTCAACGAGCAGTTCCTGATGAACTTGGCACAAATGTACATCGGTTAGCGATGGGTGGCTCCCTCCAAACACCGGCAAAAACTCGCTTTGCTCATCACATAGTAAGGGACGACTCACTTCTTGACACACCGCCAAGTAAGACTGCTTGGATGGTGTTCGCAGGACTTCTAGTTATCACAACATTTCTCACTGGACTTTACTTCACATCTGAGGCTGGTGCTATTGTAGCAATATTGTTATTCATTATCATTGGTATTCCAGCTTGGTTACTTGGATTCTCAATCCCAGTCGTTGCATGGTGGTCTTGGTGTACAAGACGTCTAGGACTTCATACACGGCAGCGTGAAGCGGAATCATGGCTAGTAGCAGGAATGCTTTCAGCGATTCCAGCGCTAACAATCAACTCAATGCTATTCCCAATTATTGCAGGGGTTTTCTTTTCAGATAATGTCGTTCAATTACTCATGCCGGTGATATCTGCGCCATTCGGTGAGGAAATATGCAAAGGCCTATTTGTGCTCGCATTCGCCTCATCTATAGATTCACCGAAGCGGGGTTTCCAGATTGGATTCACTGTTGGCCTTGGATTTGCTATGCTTGAAAACCTAATCTACATTCTATCGTCTACATTTGGTGGACCAATTGCATTCACACTAACTGCGCTTGTACGCGGAATAGGTTCTATTCCAGGTCACGCGTTTTGGACAGGACTTACAGGCACTGGCCTAGGCTGGTTCTTAATGAAAAGAAAGGCAAGGGATAGACAGAACATGCAAATTCCAGAGAATATATCTGAACCTTCTGAGGATCAGCAACTTGAGTGGAAGCTTCTTGACCCAAAGAGTGGAGAATTTGTCGGTTCAGATACCTCAGAACAAGCTGTAGTTGCACCAGCAACTGAATTACTAGGGGAATTCCGTTTACCTCTTCTTGAACCATATACCGTAAAGCATAGTGAAGCAAGGATACCTATTCCTAAACACCCGTTAATTGGTTTAGCACTAGCGATTGCAGGACATGCATTTTGGAATGGTACATTAACCGTCATTGAATTAATTGGAATTGCAGCTGATTTGAGCGATGGGCAGATATTCGCCCTTTCTCTACTGTGGTCTGGGCTACTCGTATGTGGTGTACTATTGCTTGGAAGAGAAATCATCCGCTCAGTCATCGCTTCTCCGGATTCAGTTTGAATGCCGCGTGGCGTACACTAACTTTCGCGCGAACGCGCGGCTCTAGGTTTATTCAGTAGTCACATTCTTGAACTAAACCCGTCGGCTGTGGTTTTAATTGAGGAGGCGGTATTGTTGGTAATTGAATACTTACTTGGCGAGGTTGAAATCGCAGCCTCTGACATCTCCGAGATTGTTGGCGGCCTTGATAATACCAATCTAATCATTTCAATTTCACTCATTGTTTTACTGACTGTCGTATCAAAGGTGCGGAACATCTTGGATGGCCCAGGTATTGCAACTGCAATCATTCTTGGTACAATCGTCGGTGTCTTTGGTCACTGGACTTGGTTAGTCATTCTACTTGGGTTCCTTTCAGCCGGTTCTGCAGCTACCAATTGGAAATGGGAGGAGAAATTAGCAAAGGGATTTGCTGAATCAGAGGATGGGCATCGAGAATGGTCCAATGTTGTTGCAAACGGTGGAGTTCCAGGAGTTATCGCAATCATTGCTTTCTACAACCAATCATGGGACTCTATGCTACCGATTTATGGTGCGGCAATTGCTGTTGCAGCAGCAGACACATTTGCTAGCGAATTTGGATGTTTAGACCCACGGGTCCGAATGATTACTACAATGAAGAGTTGTGAGCCAGGTGTAAACGGAGGCTGGAGTCCTAATGGTCAGTTAGCAGCATTTCTAGGTGCTCTAATTATCGCAATTCTAACTTGGTCCTTAGGATGGGTTCTACAAGGTGGGAGTACAACTGGAGCGATTCCTTTCGTCGCCGTAGTAACCCTTGTAGGTTGGCTCGGATGTCAAATTGACAGTGTGCTAGGTGCTACACTTGAAAATCGGGGTCTAATCGGTAAAGGGCAAGTTAACGCTATTTCAATTGCTTGTGGTTCAATCATCGCTTGGCAGTTGTTCTTCACTCTTGGCTGGCCTGCTTGAATTTTTACAGTCTAAACTCATCTTGACAGAAAAGCGCACCCTAGGGTGCGGGCAGGTTGAAGAGAGAGAGCACGCCACGCCGAACCAATGACTGCAGTTCAACCTGCAAGCCGCTTTAGCAGCGTATTGATTGTGCTTGCACTGATTGCAGTCACACTGTCTGCGGTATCACCCGCTCCAGCAAGTGCCCAAGAACCGGGCCAATACATTCCGACTGGACCGGGACTAAATTGGACAATGCCCGACACTCACATGCTTTTTGTCAACGGAACTGAAGGACAAGACAACCCTGTCAATTTGAATCGCGAGTACCCATATTTCACTGGAGAGCCACTTTTCCGAACCTTCAACCTTGGCACGACAACTGTAATTGAAGTAGAGTCAGAACCAGCAGTTGAAACAGTTGTACTTTCAGGCGAAGCTGATGTTTTTGTTTACTCATCACTTGTCTCAGATACGCCTGGTTGTCTCCTTGAATCGATTGTACCTGGTGCTGGGGCAACCTCATTCACAATTTGGCTGGATGTTGGTACAACAACAGTAATTGACGGTGAAGAGACAGATTCTGAGGTAATGCAAGACGGCTGGGAACAGCCTACTGAATTTCATGTCAATAGCACTTACAGCAATGTCACACTTGGAGAAGGGGATGTTGTCACACTAACAATCCAAGTCACTCATGGCTGCTCATCCTCCCAAGGGAGAGTGTACTGGGATGCTTACCAATCTGCTACAAGGGCTGTACTTTCGGGTGAAATGTTACAACCCGAATTGGAAGTAAACGCTGATGCAAATGGCATGGTGCGAATTGAGTTCACACCAATTAGCCCATGGGGGGGTGAGGATTATAGTTGGCAATTCATCGATATTGTTGGCCCACTTGGTGGTTGGGAAGAAGCACGACATCTCACAACTAAACCCGCTGAAGATAGTCATGTTGAACATTTTGAGATACCTCATGGGAGCAGATTAGTGGAAGCAAATCGTACTGCATTAGTTTGGGTATCAAATGCTACGCTAGAACCAGGAAAATACATGGTTGACTCTTGTTTTATTCTAACGGCTGGTGATTATAATGAAGATTGTGATTCGGAAGATTCAGACCACATAGTTGCGGTTTACAGGTTTGAAGTGACATCTCAAGACAATGCAATCGCTGGCTCTGGTTGGTTTTGGCTAGTCTCAATTTCAACTTTGTTGGGATATCTTGGAATGCGTCTGAAAAGTGGATTGTTACCTTGGCCCACACTAGTTCTCTTACTTGTTCTAGCACTTTCTTCAATGGCTCCTGCTGCTACTTTGCCTTCACTAGAGTTTGGCGCTACAAGAGATGATTCATCTGCCCCAACCTTTTCTCTCCTTCAACATCCCTCTACTGGTGAAGAATCAGTTTCCCTAAGCGACCTATTGTCTGGTCATGATGCTGTTGTGTTGGGTGTATTCACCTCAGGCTCTCCTAATGCCGAGCAACAAAAAAGGGATTTCGACAATGCTAGTGAACGACTCGGAGATTCTGTTGCTTTCGCACAGATAGCGACAGGTGAAGGTGTACAACCTACCGACCTTGACTATTACGCCGATTTACTCAATAGAAGTTGGCCGCTACTAATTGATGAATCAAAAGGTGAGGTCGCAAATCAATTACCTTCTGGAATTGCTGATGGCGTTATTATTATTGATTCAGCAGGATTCATTTCAACTTCATCTTCAGGATCAATGTCAGACCAAAGAATTGTTGAATCGGTTGAAAAGAGCATGAAAGGTTCAGACCAGTCAATGCTCAATCTATTCAATCTCCTGATTCCAACACTCATTGCATTACCACTTCTCATTCTTGCATTCCCAAGAAAGCGTATGGATGTTCCAGATACCCCTCTTCCTCCTTTCGCTGGAGTTGGTGGCACAGTTATGGCGGCAAGCATTGGGTTTGCAATTTGGAGCATACCGGTTGCAATTCTCTCACTTGTTGCCGGTGGAATCTGGCCGTTTGTAGAACTTGCATTAGTAATATGGCTTGCTTGGCAAGGCCTTAGTCTAGCGATTCACAGCGAAGTACACGAAGTAAATTTCATCGCTTCAGAAGTGCATAAAAGAATGCCTGAGTCTTACCGTGAATGGAGATTAGGGCCAGACTTTACGAGAGATGTGTTGCTAGGTCACTGGCTTGCTTGGTTGTCATGGTTAGCATATCCGCTGATGATTCCTCAAGGAATTGGTTCAGTTGCTGCAGCTTCTCTTACTGGCCTAGTTATGTCCCCTGTGATGTTGGTTTTCCATTGCCTAGTTGCTGGTTTTGTGGTGCTAATTCTTCGCGGAATTGCATCCATCGGCGGCCCATTTTCAAGACTACTTGGTTACCTTGGACATACTGAGAGTCCACGCTTGTGGGGTTGTTTGCTAATTGGTATGGCTGTCTGGTGGTTCGTTTGGTTGTTGATAGGGCCTATAGGAAATGCACTTCTCACTTGAGAGTTATTTTTTCTGAAAATAAGTGTTTTCAAAATAGATACTTCGCGCCTACGCGAGCGTGGGGAGTTAGATAGAACTGTAATTGAAGTGAATTTAGCCGATATTATCAAGAACCCTGAAATTTAGGCTAGCGGTTAATGTTGACAAAATCAATTGTTTGGAGCCCTAGTAGAGTACGAATGCTGAATGAATGCCCCCGAAGGTATGTCCACTTTCATGTGGTAGGAAGTGGTGGATGGCCAGGTGGACCACGATCTAAAGTTCCAAAGGTGGCCCACGCGTGGCAACTTGGAAACAGAAGAAATCAAAATGATTTGATGTTACGTGCGGTGGGTGACGGTGTCAAAGATTGGGTCTTAATGAAATACCGCGGTGAGGAATGGTCAGAAGTTCAAGCGAAAAATGAGATGACTGCGCGACTTAGGAATAATCTGAAAAATAGTAGTGGAGAAATTGATGATGGCCTTGTCAACAAAATGATTAGTGAGGGGTTCCCTCGAATCTCAGCCCTAGATAGAGCACCACTACTGTCTCAACTTAGCGGGAAACATGTAGATGAGTGGATGCCTCTTAATCGCTTAGAAGCGCACTGGGTGGGAAATTCTAGAGTGTATACCGTTCCAGATCTGATTGCAAGAATTGGAGAGAAATGGCACTTAGTGCGTCTTTCATCCCAAATGTGGAGTCGTGTGCCTTCTGAAATTCAACAATTAGAATTGGGTGTAATGTTGAAGTGGGCTCTTGAAGAACCAAGTCTGCCAGATTCAGTTGAGCAATTTGTAATCCACCGAATCGGTTGGGTAAACCACCGTTGGCTTGGATGGAGAAAACATGGGAGTGCTGTTTGGAAAGATGCTAGCCAAGTGATGTTAGCACATGATCTCAAGGAATTGCGATTCATTCACTCAGCAAATCGAGAAGATGTCGATTTGGATAAACTAGCAGCGAATGGTACAAAGAAAAATTGTAAAAATTGTGGTTTTCGTAATGAGTGCCCGTCATCTGCTACTCTTCTTTGAAAAATCAAGAGGATCTCTGAACACAAGGGTAGCGTCTATTTCGGCCCACTGAAAGCCCATTCATTCACCAATTCTGAAG
>DTUF01000039.1 GCA_012964335.1 Candidatus Poseidoniales archaeon
CCTTGACCTTGGCCTTGACCTTGGCCTTGACCTTGGCCTTGACCTTGTCCTTGACCTTGGCCTTGACCTTGGCCTTGACCTTCGCCTTCACCATCTTGGTCTGAGCCACCGCCGCCAGAGGTGCCACCGTTTCCGCTGCCATCTTCTGGTTGCTGGTAATCAGGATCGTAGGCGTCGGGTATACCGTCACCGTCAGAGTCCGAGTACTCGCCGTCATTAGGGTCGTTCGGGAACGGATCTGTGCTGTCAGGTCGTCCGTCGCCGTCAGTGTCAGCGCTGTTAGGGTTAGTACCCCGCGCGTACTCTTGGGCGTTCGTTAGACCGTCACCGTCGGGGTCTGCATTGGCATCGCCAGCAGAATTAGGGTTGAGGCCATTAGCCACTTCCCATCCATCTGGAAGACCGTCTCCGTCGGTGTCTGCATTCGTCATATCTGTTCCATGTGTCTGCTCTTCAGCGTTGGTCAATCCATCGCCGTCCCAATCAGCCCCTCCGTCGGAAGGGTCAAGGGGGTCGGTTCCGTCACCTGATGCAGCTGCTGCTGACATCAAGATCATCAATAGTGCGACCAACACACTCAGGTTTTTTCTATTCATTTTTTCATTTCTCCATTTTTAAAATTTGCAGAGAACCCGCTGTTCTCTCTTTCCAGGACAGCCCCAGCGCGCTGGGGTGACAATCTCTGGGATTGCGGGTGTGCAAGACCACCAGTAAAGCATACACTAAACTTAGTAATCTTAAGGGCGAAGAGAACTGAGGAGAAATCCATCAAATCGATGGACTGCGAGGCACCATGCCCCGATTTCAACTCAGTATTGTGACTACTATTGTCTTCTCCTATTTCCACGCCGTTTCACTTGTTTCATTCAGGGAACCCAATGTTCCCTCTAAATCACCGGTATTTGTGATACTATTTCAACGATTTGAAACCTAGCATCACGCTAAAGCAGGTTTCATTTCGGTGTTAATCGGCGTAATTGAGCTTGAAATTTAGCGCCACCCAACAGATGCATTACTGGAACCGCTAGAGTTGCAATTACCAAAATCACCAGTGATGCTTTGCCCCAAAGTGGTAGAGTAGAGAAGAACATAGTCCAAAGAACCCAACCAATAATCAACCATAGAACTGGTGCATATCTACCGCCGATTAGTGTAAGCCTTGCCCTTACGGTTGCGTCATCATACAATTGAGGAGCTTCATCTGCAGTACAGTATCCATGCTCTACTCCACATCGAGCACACACGAGATAGCGAGGTCCATTTCCAGAAATGAAATGCTCTTCGGGGTAAACGCTACGACATAGGCGGCAGGTTGGCATCCTATTCCCTCAACCCTCTCGACCAAGGAGAGGCACTTCAACGCTTTGACCAACCGTACTATTTGCAGTGACTAAGAAATTTTCCAAAATCATCCAACCGTCAGCACTCCCACAAGACTCGGGATGAAACTGAACCCCCCAAACCGGTAAGTCATGATGAGCAATACCCATGACTAGAGAGTTAGTTTCGGCATCCGTTGCTATCACCTTGAGTTGCTCACCACTGGGCTCAACAATTAGAGAGTGATACCTCATCATACGTTGTGGAGATTCCATCCGAGCAAACAGTGAGTCATTCTCAAAATTCATTTCAACTGTCACACCATGCACTGCCCCGCTTGGAGATGGTAGTAACTTCCATCCTGCCGCTTCACCAATTGCTTGATGGCCCAGACAAATTCCCAAAAGAGGAATTGGGTTCTTATCAAAATCAACAATTTCACCTTTCAAAGCCAATGTAGCTAGTTGCTGAGTTAGTTTGTAATTAGTTGGCCACCCAGGACCAGGTCCCAAGATGATGTGAGTAGGCATGATAGCAGAAAGGAGAGTTTCAACTTCAGAGATTGATTTTACCCCACGCCCTTCTACAACAATTACTTCTGCTCCAAGTTGAGCACATGCATGAATGATGTTCCATGAAAAAGAGTCAAGGTTGTCAATGAATAACAGGCGCCTCTCACCTTCATTCACTGGTACAAATCGTGGATCACCAGACTTCCATTCAATTGGCTCGGCTGGAGCGATGCATACCTGCGGCTTAGTATTGAGAGATTTGTGTAATGCCTCGGTTGCTGAATTTAGCAACGGGACCGGTTCAATTGACATCTCACCTTGGGGGATTTTACTCGCTGAAGAACCCCAAGCAGCATCAAGAAGTGCTTGGGCTTTCCATTTTGCTTCTTCAACCTCTTGCAGGGAATCGGACTCAAAAACTAGCCCACCACCTGCCTGAACTTTTCCTAACCAATCCCCTGAAAGTCCACTTTCTGCTTCTAATGTCCGAATTAAAATATTCCAACATGCTAGACCAGAACGTGGGTCGTAAAATCCTAGAGAACCAGTCCATGCTCGGCGTGGAGTTGCTTCTAACTCATCTATTGCAGCTATCGTGGCAGTCTTAGGACAGCCGGTGATACTTCCTCCAGGAAACAATGCTTGCAATGCATCCCATCCATCTAAATCATCCCTAAGTCGGCCCCTTACATCACTAACTAGGTGATGTACAGTAGGATGTGACTCTATTCTCCAATCGTGCCAACGAACTGAACCCACTGCACAGACCTTGCCAAGGTCATTTCTTTCTAGGTCAACTAGCATCATATGTTCACTAACTTCCTTACGACTTGCTGCCAATTCTCTCTTCAAAGCCAAATCCCTGCCTCGCGAGCGTGCGCGTGGGCGGGTTCCTTTGATTGGCCTAGTGGATAATTCGTTTCCATTCATTGATAAAAGAAGTTCAGGACTCACACTAGCAAGTGAGTAATCGTAATCTGGAACATTCAACCATCCAGAATATGGGGCTGGATTAGTGGCTACTAAACGCTTGAAAACACCCCAAGGGTCTTGTAACTTACCCGACCAAATACGCCCGTAATTCAACTGATAGAACTGGCCGTCACGTATTGCTTGGCGCACAGTGTCAACAATTGCAGAATGTTCCTCATCATGGATAGTGGAATCTAGTGCAGCCTTTTCTGCTAGCGATTCCTGCTGAGTGTCTGGAGTTGTAAGCCAATTTTCAATACCTTCACAACATTTCTCAAACCACTCATCGTGGTGCGTAGTCACAACTGAAATTGTCCCTTTAGACCGATCATGGATAACCCACCTATCAACCCTAAGAAGTACCCCTAAAAGAGCACCTACTGGTGGCAAGTGATGAAGTTGTACGGGTTCAGTCCATTGAACTAAATCATAGGTTAAAAGCCCAGCAAAACAACCCGGTTGTAAGCCTTTAAAATTATCATCAAGATTTGGTAAAAGATGATTCATCTCCCTCAATGCTGAAGATAAATCGTTACCTTCTACAGTCACTCTTTTATTCCATTTACACCCTTCTTCCCATTGCTCAATACGCCAATCACAAGTTGATTGGGGTCCTCCCAAATTGATTTCGCCTTGTAATGCAGAACCAGTTGAAATTGCTTCAGGTTGACGAAGTCGTGAAGGCTGTTGTGAGGTGATTCTAATCATTGGTGGGCCTGCAATTGATGTAAAGTTAGAATCAACCGAAATCGGCCCACTGGATTGAAGAAGCAGTTCATCGGGACCACCATATTCACTTGCAGATGTCCCAATCAGTCCTAATTCGCGCAAGAATTCAAGAAGAGATGGTGCAAATCCATCCCTGTCATCAACAGGCCACTGTTTTTTTGCAGTCACTGCGATTCCTTCCGTATATCTGTCCAACCTGATTCTAGCGCTTGGTTAAATGATTCAAGACAAAGGTTGGCAAAATTATCAGGATTATTGCCAACCGATTGCCCATCTAATTCTGTGATTAATTCTACACCAATTCCAGTTCCAATCGCCACTAACGCTCTCGCCCGAGAAAGAAGGTTTCTTGTTAGACGGCCAGGAATAAGAGGGATTCCTTCTCGCTCAAGATGACCTTCAATAGAAGCAAGGGAAATTGAATCAAGTGCCCCCTCTGAAGGAGATGGATACCAAGCGGTACCATCATCATCCAAAAGTAATGGCGTGGCCCACTGACAATCAACTACCGCGTCATCATGAATAAAAAGCGCAATTTCACAGCCTCTCTCATCAGCTTGTGTTCCTGCATCCTTGTATGGTTGCCAATCACCATGCTTACACCCCGTAATACCATCCTCCCACCTTGGTGCAGGGATTGCGGTCGCACTCACTCTAGCAATTTTAAGATGTGAATCTGACTTCACAGGCTTCCATCGTGTTGAGGCAGATATTTCTCCATTCAAATTAAGATTTAAATTTACCAATCCAACGCTACCCTCTTGGTTTGATTCTTGGGTGTTTGTGAATACTGAAAGCATCGAACTTATTGCCTGTTCACGGGCATCAACCGGCCATCCGATAGACAAGCGAGCCGCATGTTCTTTGAGTCGTGTGAGGTGGGCTTCGAAATGGGCCACCGAATAGCCACCGTCCCACCTTAAGGTGGTAAATACTGAGCTCTTTGCCAGTTCGTTCATCCTACCACCACTCTCCTACGAGAGGTTCGTACCCATCAATGCTCACCTTGAGGAAAAGGTTACAATAAATCATCAATTAATGAATCAAGTTCACTATCACCACTAGATGATTTGCTTGAAGGTGTATCACCAAACATGTCATCTGAAAGTTCAGCAAGGCGCCGACTGGCATCTGTTGGAGGTGCCTCTACTTGTGGAGCAACGCCCGGCTGGGTCTCCTGAGATTCTTGTGATGCTTGAATCTGAGATGCCGCCGGAATCAATGTTCCAGCCAAGTCAGCATCAGGACTGCGAGGAACTTCACCATCTTCGTTGTCCCCCCAACCCTCTTCTTGAGGCAATCCCCACGCTGCATGAGCGAGTTCGAGGGCTTCATTCCTTGAGCGGTTACTGCGTCCTCTAATAGCGAGCAATAGAACAGTGACTATCGCTAATGATAGCAGGATGGTCAACATCGTATTCATGTCAATTAAGTCAAACAAACCAGCACTTGCTTCGCCATCGTTAGTGCCATCACCATCACCATCAGATGGAGCCTTGTAAGGCTTCAATTCCTTAGCTTGTACTAAATGTTTCCAGACGTTGCCATCAAATGCTGAAACTGCGATGAACCAGTGTGTTGAATTATCGTATGATAAGGTCTCATTGAATTCTTCCAATGACCAGAATGTACCGATGATTCCACCCTTAGCCATATCCGCTTCATCGGTGTTCTCAAAGCGAGAATCGCTAACATAGATTCGATAACTGCGAATATCTGTTCTGACGAGTTCTTGCCATTCGATTTCAATAGCCCCACCATCTTCACTCCACTGTACGGTGAAGTCAACATCTGGGAGATGTCCTCCAGGGTCATCTCCTGAGTTATCAATTGCCTTACCTGAACCAACGTTCAACAAATCGCGGTGAGCATTGCCAGATGAATCAACTGGAACAATTGCGATGTGAACTGGGATTCCAGACATTATTGTTTCTCCACCGTCAATCACCTTGACCATAATTGGCTGTTGGACAATACGATCAAGAATCATTATTGGTTGTCTGTGGCCGCTACTTGTGTATGCAATAATATCAGAATATACCTCATAATGGTCAATATCACTCGCATCACTCAATTCAAATTCAACATAGACTGCAGTTCCATTATCATTAGGAACATCGGTTACAATTGGTGCCTGCAAGCGGTCAGGAGCGATGATATCATCGCGGTTATCTATTGGGGTCACCACAACTGAAGGCAAACCCGTCAAGAAAGCTGAACCATACAAATCATGAATTGTGACGGTTACTGAAAGAGGCACATTGGGGCGAATGGTATCGGGGTCAGAATTCTCAACATTGTCACCATCATAGAGCGCTTTTGTTAGAGTTAAACCAATCAATCCTTGCTCTGAATTGATTGGGTATTGGATATCCATTTTTACTGCGCCACAAGCGCCAACATCATCTTTACATCTTGCCCATGTAGCCGCTAAATTGTCTACTGGTTGACTACTTGCCCAGACGACATAGTAACCAAAGTCACCAACGTCAGTTGCTGCCCAACTAACATCGATAGCCTCACCCATATCTTGAGGATGGTCCCATGCAGAGAGGTTCTCTACACGTCCAGGAGGGTCGGTGCCTCGAACATTCTTCTCTGGTGATACCTGAACAATTGTCACATTACCATAATCACCATTACCCCATGCATCAAAGGCTACAACAGTTACCCAATACAGGGTATTATCCTCTAGAAGAATTCCACCCCAGTCAGAGATGATGGTTGAATTTGTTGTACAATCAGCAACAATTGTTGCATTAGCAAAATCTTCGGCATTAGTTGGAGTTAACTCATCGGCTAATGATGGCCGAATGAGAATTGTATGCCAAGCACAGTCGTCCTCGTTATTTGGTGTCCACTCCACAGTGATTCTACCTCCTTCATCTTCAGGAGTGTCGTATGCGGTAATGTTCTCAATAGGATTCGGTGGAATACCATCATTGATACCCCCTGTTGGCACTACTGGTCCAATTATTGTTGCATTTGCTGGGTCATGAAGTCCACCTTCATCAACACAGGTTAGTGCCACCCAATACGGACGACCCTTCTCAAGTTGCAGGACAGTGCTGTTGGCTTGCGAGTTGATATCGGCACCTTGAGTTGGTAAGCCAACTGCATCAGTAATTTCTTGAGTTACAGCCCAAATTCTTGTACCTGCGTGATCAATTGCAGTACACTTTCTCCACTCAACATAGAGGTCCCCATCTGCTCCACCTTCAGCAGGACCAGCGTTAGCCCATTCCGGAGGATTTGGTACCTCGTCACTCGCTGAAGCGGGCCCCATGATAGGTGAAGGCTCACCTAGAGTACCGTCATCGTACTCAATCAGAGCAACACCGTAGATATCTACACCATCAATAATTGGCACCCCATTTACAGTAGCAATTTCTGCAAGAGTTGTGGACCACATTGGAATTCGAGCATCTGGTGCTCGCATTACTAGGTCAGCAGTAGTTGGCATTGAACTCCAGTTTCCTTCTTGCAAATATATCCGATATGCCTCCCAACCACTATCCTGACTTGGAGTCCACTCAGCAACTAATACGCCTCCACCATCATCAGGTCGGTCAAATAAATCTAACAATTCAATTGGAGATTCCGAGCGTATCCAATCATACATAATGCGTATTTCTATAGTACCATTTAGTGGGCTCTGCAAACGAATGTGTAGGTCACGGCCATCTTGTGTTAATGTACCACGGCGCGCTGCTAATGAGAATTCATTGGCTAAATTACTATTCAATCCAGTGAGGTTCCATACACCAGAATAGTTCACACTATGGGAAGCCACCCAAATTGCTGCTCCTTCTACGGGGCTAGAGAGAGTTAGAGGCATCTGATGAACGGGGATTCCATTTGGAGAAGCACTGTTTGCTTGACTAGAAAGTATCACCGAGTTAGTTGGGCCAATTAGAGCAATTCTTTGACCTGGGGTCGTGGAATTTGTAATATCCCACGCAACACCTGAAAAGGTCGCTGTCAATGGATCTGCGCGACGCATTGATTCTCTATCAACATCTAGATAATTTGGTGCAGGGCCAAATCCAAATAACCCATTATCAGCAGTTGTCAACCAAATACCATTGCTGCCAACCCAACCACCAGTCAACGATAATATGTATTCTTGACGAACAACATTATGCTGGGTTGAAGAAATATCAACCCAATCAATTCCACCTCTGCTGAGAACTACTAGAGTTGTGCCGTCACTGAGAATATCAGTGATTGGCCATGATGCAAATGCCCAGGAAGGACTTCCTGCCTCCATTTGATTGGCGCCAGCATTCCAATGCATGAGTGGCTCCTCATGGGTAGCAACGTGTACACCCCACCAATCAGCTGCAATTGCCTGAACGTCATTTGATGGCAACATATCAACTCGATAATGTTGCCCTGCTTGCATTGTTGAAATATCAAATGCGGTTGCCCCAGGTCTTGAGGCTCCTTCACCATTGTGTGATAAGAATAGTGTTGGACCAATTGTGATAGTTGAATTACCGCTTGTAATCACTGTTGTAGGAGCATATGCTATACCATTGACACGGTTTCCAATCAGACCAGAATTTCTGTTATACGTCGCGACTACCGAATGACTAGGTACATCCCAGCGAACCATTCCTGCGGGAGTAGCCAGCATCAATTCAGTTCCCTCAACCCAAATCTTGTCAATAATTGGACCGGGAAGCCCATCTTGAGTGGTGATAGAGTCATCCCATGCTTGTGCGGTTGTGTTCCACACACCAAGTCCACCGTAAGTAGCGACCCAAATTCGGTTATCATATTCAACAAAATCACGGACAAGGTTTGAAGGTAAACCTGCAAGTAGCGAACCATCCGTCCAACTTTGAGTTGTTAGATTGTAAACTTGGAATCCTGCTGATGTGGTTGTTGTTCCCATCAATCCAATTACTAAATCACTACCAGAGCGATAGATACCATCCATTTGATAATGCAATGGAACAGGGGTTCCTGAAATCTGACCTGTTGCGATATCAATACTGTATAGTCCTGCACTAGTTGTAACCCATAAATCATTGTTAACTGGCAGTATTTCATTTACGATATCCCAAACGAATGGATATGCTTCTATCCATTCAATTGTGCCGTTTGAAAGTAACTCTCCATGCAGAATTGATGAGCCATAATACTGTTGGGAATCATCTGCAGATGTAAGCCAAACATCTGTTCCGCTAAAAGTAACCTCAAGCATTCTGCCACTTGATAATCCCGCAAGAATATCAACTGCACCTTTGTGTAATCCGGTTGAGTTAATGATGTCAACCCTGTTATAGCCAGAATCACCTCCTGGCCTACCTATTAGCCAATCAACCCGACTACTGTTAGAAGGGATGACTTCCATACTAGATGCCTGAGTACCCACATCAATTCTCATCCCTGAACCAAGCTGGCCGCCATTTGCAGCAATTCGAGAAATACCGCCTGACCCGCCATTGTCATCTGTATGTGAAACCATCAAGACACCATTCATCCAGCGCATTCCATCAGGGAAAACTTGGTCTGGCATGATGCCGTTTGTTGTCTCGGAAATAGATGATAACCAACTTCCAGCAGTGTAACTATATCGTGAAATACCTACATTATTTTGTTCAAATCCAACATAAATAACGTCGCCAACTTCATCACAAGCTAATGCAACAGCATCGTCATCATCTAGCCCACGATTTTGTGTACTTCCTTGAGTCCAACCTGCTAACCATGCATTGGTATTCAGGTCAAATCGGGCAACCCCACCTTGAGTCCCAAACCCTTGGTATCGAGCCATTGCAATGTGCATTATCTCATTACAAACTTCCATTGAAAAGCCAAATCCTGGGGGGATATTGGTGCTACCTGCTTCCCAACTGCTCCATGCGTGAGTTGTGCCATTGTAGCGGAAAATGCGGCTGTTGCGATTCCATCCACTGTTAGCCATTGTTGTGTACCAAAGGTCATCGCCAACAATTTCAATGTCAAAAATTATATCTTCTGAATTTGAAGGAAGTCCGCCATTATCTGCGGTAAGGGTGGTAAGCCAAGTATCATTATACATATCATATCTAGCAATTCCATTGTATGTTGCAAAGTGAATCAACCCTTGATACAAATCAATTGAACGAATAGGACCCTGTATCACAGTGTCATCCCATTCATTGAGTAGATTACCATTATAGTCAAATTGACGATGTACCTTTTCACCATAAGATGCAAAGATGTAACAAGCCGAAGTGTTGAGTGGTGCACATTCGCCAGCGTATACAGCATTTACACGCAGAATAGAACCAGTCGCATCCAGTGCATTACCCCAAGTATCGTTTGCATGGTCCCAACGCACGACACTACCCGCATCTAAACCAAACCATCCAGAGGGGGTAACACCAATCCACAACATTCCATCAGGACCTTCTCCAATCCCATAAACCAAACCTGATTGACTAATCTGTTGACCAGCATCTAAGGTTGATAGATCTGTCATATTATCTATGTCGTAACGATAGATATTATCGTTTGACTGAGTTCCTGCTCTTTGTTCTGAATAGTAGAGAACATTGCCAATAATAACGAGTTCAGCCGGCGCATTCTGTCCACTTTCTCTGCTGAAGGTTTCCTCCACGGTTTCATTATCAAGGTCGAGTAGACGAAGGCCAAAATCACCACCAATCCAAATTCGATGGGATAGGCGATCAGGAATTAAAGTCGTTACATCATTATCAGTTACTAGATTATTTGAATTTGAAGAGTCCCATTCTTGAAGCCAAACATCGTTAATTCTATCATAACGAGCAACACCCATGCCATTCAACCCGATGTATGCAACATCATTGTATTCGTAAGTTGGTGCATTCCAAGTGGATTCTCCTGCTACCCAGACGTCCACAACTGTATCGTTAACAACATCAATTATTCCTGCACCATAATTGGTTCCAGCGTAGAGATTACCATTACTGAGAATGGATACTGCGTAAACCCATGAAGATGGCAAACCATCTGGATTAGTGTAATAATTCCAACAATTCTCTTCATGTAAATCTGAAAGACGATATTGACATGCACCTGCATTTGTCCCCGCATACAGATAAGTTGAATCCGAATCTAGATCGTAAAAGTTTGAGGGGTTGAATCCTCCTTGTGCCTGAATGTGAGTCCATGAAACACCGTCCCACCTGTCAGCACCGTCAGCAGTACCAACCCACATTGAACCACCACTATCACGGTGCAGGGAGTATACATTGTTGTTTGAGATTCCATTATTTCCTCGATTTGCTTGCCATGTGTCAATCACATCCCCTGATACGCGGTCAAAGACGAGCACACCATATCCGTACAGTCCTAAATACAGGTGATTGCCATCGGTTTCTACTGGCATATATGCTACATTATCCATTCCTGTTGAACGCCAAGAGGATAACAAGGTATCATTGGCAATATCGATGCGGAGAACTCCTTGGTTAGATGCGATGTAAGCGATTGCTGAACGAGCCGCAACCCCTCTGATATTGTTTGTAAATGCATCAGAACGCCCAGATGACCATGACGATGCAACTGTTTGGTTTACAGCATCAACAAGCGTGACTCCAGCGTTTGAATGGCCAACCACGATAGTATCTGTGCTAACATCAAAGGCTAGATAATCGGCATCATTTGAGTTGAGATTGTTACTTGTAGTAAGATGGGCTATTAGGGTTCCATTGAAAGCGAAATTATAGATTCCATCATCACTAGTCGCTACCCAAACCGAATTCCCATCGGTTTCTAATGCCTGATTGATTGTACCAGTCTCAATTGGTATTAACCAACGATTCAAGTTTTTGTCAAAGCGGTCAATGACTTCATTGCCGGCAACCCACACTACATTGTTTACTTCCAATGCGTCGTGCATCACTGCGCTGGTGGGTCCTGAAGCGAGCAACATTGTGGATGAGTGGGTCGGGGGGGTTGCTGGTTCAAAAAGTGCGAAACTACCTCCGCCATCCCCTACCATAATCGTGTCTACTCCGGGTGAGCGAGAACCACCGTTTGGCCAGGCAATCAAATCAACTCCATCACGCACTAGGCCTACATCTTGAAGTGCCTTACTAGTAGAGAATGCACCCATTGTCATGTTATAGAAATGGATAGTATCGCCAGCTAAAATGTGTAACCATTCACCACCTTGTCCCATTCCATGAATATCATTTGAATTAAGCCAGTTAGCATCTGTCCAAGTTGCGAGCCATGAACTGGTTGCGATATTATAACGAACAATTCCAGCATCTGCTAACCCTATCATTAGGATGCCGTTCATCAATTCTAACTCGACTACACTGTCACTTGGTAACGAGTTTTGAGTATCCCAAGAAGAAAGCCACTGACTGCTTGATGTGTCGTAACGCATAACACCACCACCATCAGTAGCGAGGTAGACCACACCGCCGACCTCTAGCATATCAGTAACAGTATCAGAACCTGCAGAGGGGTTGCTTGTAACGCCAACTCCAGCGGCCATCAAATCTGCCTCATTTGTTCCTGCCCAAACTAATCCACTCGAATCGGTCATCATCACTGTCACTATCTGTGAACTATTTGCAGACATACTTGATTCAATTGAAAAGGGACCTGTTAACTCAGTAGAATCTGTTAGCGACCAAGCGCGGAATTTTGTTACACCATCGTCAACCGAGACAAGAAGCATATCATTGTTGATATCAACAACCATTGTAATTGCTCCAGTAATGTTCTCTGCTAACTCAATAACCGGCGGGTTATTTGTTGCATCAAGTTGGATTAATGTCTCATCAATCAAAAGATACATGCGGCCATCAACTGGATGGATTGCCGTAGCACTTACATCAACTGTGAATGGAGTGAAGGTAATGTACGCATCAGCGGGCCTCAAAGCTTCAACAACCAAATCGGTGACTTCAGCATCACCAGGGAGTAACCAAGATGCACCTGCATTAGCATTGGGTGTGAGTCGAGAAGAGTAAGGGTCGGCACCCATCAAATCATTTTGTTGACCAAAACCGCCTAATCCGCGCCAATCCATGATTTGTGTTTGAGTATCAACGAATGAGAGTTGAGGTTGTTCTACCCAAGTACCATTTGAACCGTTAACCCGTACTTCAAAAGACAAATTCTCAACTATTGCACCCGGTGCAAGAGTGAGATGTAAATCCCCTTCTGCAAGTATTCCACTTGCCGGATCTGCACCAATAGCATCCAGACTAATCCATCCAGTATCATTGGAACCACCTGAACCCCATTCAACCGCATTTCGTGGATTAATTACTCCACCTAATTGCAAAACAGGGGAGAGAGATGCGATTAACATCAGCGCGACCAGAAAAAGGGGGCTGGTCGTTCTATGTCTTTGATTCATGTGTGCAACGCTTTCTGCATTACTTATGAAGGAAATGGCTTCATGGACCACGTGTATACGTTGTATACATTGACTGATTACACTGAAATCCTTACTCAACGTATTGGGCAATGCAAATATCATAGTAGTGCCGCCGTTTCAAAACGACACTGGAGATGGGCAACCCGTGAAAGAGAAGAAATTACGTCAAGATGCGTTGGATTATCACTCAGCAAAGCCCTTCGGGAAAATGAAGACTGTACCCACAAAACCACATGCAACACAGCGCGACCTGTCACTCGCTTATTCTCCAGGAGTTGCTTATCCATGTTTAGAGATAGAGAAAAATCTGAAAAATGCCTACCGATATACTGCAAAAGGGAATCTTGTAGCAGTTATCACCAATGGGACTGCAGTACTTGGATTAGGAAATATTGGTGCTCTGGCTAGTAAACCGGTAATGGAAGGCAAGGGATTGTTGTTCAAGGCATTCGCTGATATTGACGTGTTTGATATTGAAATTGATGAAACTGACGTAGACAAATTTGTTGAAACTGTGAAACGAATTGCTCCAACCTTCGGCGGTATCAATCTAGAAGATATCAAAGCCCCAGAGTGTTTTGAGATTGAGCGCCGCTTGAAAGAAGAATTGGATATTCCAGTTATGCATGATGACCAGCATGGCACCGCAATCATATCTGGAGCAGCGATGCTAAATTCTCTTGAATTAGTTAACAAAGATATTTCACAGGTGAAAGTAGTAATATCTGGGGCTGGTGCATCAGCGATTTCTTGTGCTGACCACTGGGTGCAACTTGGTGTTAAGACAGACAATATCAAGATGATTGATTCCAAAGGCATCATCACCGTAAAGAGAGCAGAGGAAGATGGGCTTTCTGCTGAAAAAGAACGATTCGCTAGTGAAGTAGATGAAGGCAACCTCGCTACTGCGATGGAAGGTGCAGATATCTTCCTAGGTCTTTCAAAAGGAGACATCGTTAATCCGGATATGCTTCGCTCAATGGCTGAAAAACCAATAATTTTCGCCTTAGCAAATCCAGACCCTGAAATCATGCCGGATGTGGCTTTAGCGGCCAGGCCTGATGCCATCGTTGCTAGCGGCCGTTCAGATTTCCCAAATCAGGTAAACAATGTTCTAGGATTCCCCTACATTTTCCGTGGTGCGCTTGACTGTATGGCAACAAAAATTACTCCAAACATGAGAATGGCTGCAACCACTGCACTTGCCGGCTTGGCAAAAGAAGCCGTTCCAGAGGAAGTCAGCCAAGCCTATGGCCTTGATTTCATTTCCTTCGGCAAGGATTACATCATTCCCAAACCATTTGACAGACGTGTACTCGTCAGCGTCGCATCGGCCGTTGCAAAAGCAGCAGTTGAAGATGGTGTAGCAGGTATTTCAGAATCATCATTCAACATGACTGCGTATCAAGAAGAACTTGAAGCAAGATTAGGATTAACCCATTCAGTAATGCGCACTGTTATGAATCGTGCAAAATCCTCTCGCAAGAAAATTGTCTTCCCAGAAGGTGATGACCCTCACGTTTTACGCGCTGCATATGAGTTGGACCACGAGAATATTTGCACACCTATTCTTTTGGGGCGTCCTGAAGTCATTGATGCTCTCAAGGAGGAGTATAACCTTGATTTTGAATGTGAAGTGATTAATCCTATTCAGGACCATCGCCGAAAAGGTTCCTATCGTGACGCCCTGTTTGAGATGCGAAGTCGCAAAGGGTTGACCGTTATTGATGCTCAGAGAATACTGAAATCACGAACGTATTTTGGTGCGATGATGGTTGAAGTAGGAGATGCTGACGGTTTTGTGGGTGGATTGACTCGTGCTTATCCTACATTCCTCAAACCTTGTCTAGAGGTGATTGGAACCTCAAAAGAAGCTCATCGGGTTGTCGGGATGTACATGATGGCTGTCAAAGGCAAGTTATTGTTCATCGGTGATGCAACTGTAAATGTCTATCCCGATGCTCGGACTTTGGCAGAAATTTGTGTCCAGACAGCACGCGTGGCGAAGCGCTTTGGAATCAAACCGAAAGTAGCACTACTATCTTTCTCTAACTTTGGCTCAAGTCGTGGGCTACGCTCGACTCGGCTTGAAGATGCAATTAATATTGCCCGCGAACTAGACCCCAACATCTTGATTGACGGGCCAATGCAAGCTGATACTGCTCTTTTAGAGGATATTCAAGAACAATACCCATTCATGGAATTTGGTGGAGCGGCAAATGTCCTGATTTGTCCAAATCTCGCGGCTGCAAATATCGCCTACAAACTACTTGACCATCTAGGGGATGCTGAATTGACTGGCCCGATTCTTGAGGGGATGGCAAAACCAGTACAAATTCTTCAACAAGGCGATGGGGTTCGAGAAGTAGTTCACATGGCGGCGATTTGTTCTGTTGATGCACATCGCCACGAACTAGAGCGACTTTAGGCAATCATTGAAGCGCTTGTTGCTGTAGCGCCGGACTGGAGATTTGATGGCAGACGACAACGAGGTACTCTCCGACTTTGATGAGAGGTTGCTCCAAGGAGTATTTGCCCGTGTCTGGCGCTATCTTGGTGACTCTGCTGATTCATCCTCTCTAGTAACAAAAGCTAGGTCTCATCAAGAATTGAAAAATAAACTGGAATTAGCTGTCGGAAGAACTGGAATTGACGTTGACACTATGCTTTCTGATATTGATGATTATCTGAACGAATCGGTAAAAACCAGCCACCCTCACTTCATGAATCCGCTATGGGGCGGCACCGATGTCGCGTCTCTGGCTGGGGAATTCATCACCGCTCTTGCTAACACTTCAATGTACACTTTTGAACTCGCTCCCATGGCGACTTTAATTGAAAACGAAATGGTTGATACTATGTTGAAATTGGTTGGTTACAAGGCTGGTGAAGGGATCTTCACAACAGGTGGCTCCAACGGAAATCTTCTAGGTTTGCTCTGCGCCCGAGACCGCAAATTCCCTGATGCTCAGCGAGTCGGTTTAGTTGGGAAACAACTAGTCGCATTCATCTCTGAAGATGCCCACTATTCTACATCTATGGCCGCAAATGTAATTGGTATTGGATTAGACAATCTAATAACCATTCCAACCGACGAAAGTGGAACAATGATTACTGCTGAATTACAAGAAGCAATTGGCGCTGAAAAAAGAGCTGGGAATTTCCCCTTCTGCGTAATAGGTACCGCAGGAACTACTGTCACTGGGGCTGTTGACCCTATGAATGAACTCGCCGATATTTGTCATCAAGAAAAACTCTGGCTCCACATAGATGCTGCGTGGGGAGGTGCTACCCTTCTTTCACCAAAAACTCGCTCTCTTCTGCATGGAATAGACCTAGCAGACTCTATCTGTTGGGACCCACACAAAATGATGGGAGTCCAACTTTGTTGTTCGGTTTTCCTTGTCAAAAACAGTGGTACTTTGAGGAAGGTTTGTGTGCATACTGAGAAAGCACATTATCTCCTATTAGGTGATGCTGAAGATAATGATTTAGGACACATGAGTTTGCAGTGTGGAAGGCGAGTTGACGCCCTCAAACTATGGCTTGCTTGGCGGGCAAAAGGCAATGAAGGTTGGGCATCTCAAATTGAGAGATACTTCTCTCTAGCCGATTATCTAGTTACTAAAGTAAAGGAACACTCACGCCTTGAACTAGTCGTTGAACCTTCAATGACAAATGTATGTATTCGTTACATTGGCTATAGATTGAATGAATCACAGCAAGATTCAATCACCGCGGAGATTCGAAAACAATTGATTTCTAGCGGTCGTTTCATGGTATCACATTCACAAATAAACGGCAGACCAATTCTACGCGCTGTAATCGCTAATCCAAGAGTGGATGAAAAAGTCATAGATGATCTGATAGACTCAATTGTTGAAATTGGCGTTTCTCTTTCGCCTAAGTGAAGGCTAGGTACCCAATCATCGATGCCAATGAGGAGGCGCCATAGCAGCTATGCCTGCTATCAATAAATCAAACAATTTTGTAAGGTATTTCATTTCACTTCCTACCTTGCCAAAATCGCATTGCTCGCCAGTTTGCTAATGTTCGTCTACGACGCACTTCACGCGCTTCAGTATCCCTCAACCTTTCACTTTCACTGTCTAACCACTCATCAAACCAAATATCCATACTCCCAGCCTCCGTTTTTGCCTCTTGGGCAATAAATAGGTGTAGCCCGGTTTATATTAACCATGAAGTGAAATAGGGTAAACCTAAGTGCAATGACTACACCACATAACATTAGCAACACCGGAGTTGAAGCCATGCCAGAACCACCAATGATTCTCAATAATGATGAATATACTGAGATTGAAGATGCGATTATTTCAACTGAAGAACTCGGTTCAAAAGTTCGCCAACTTTTCCGCAACAATTCTGATGATGTTGTTTACGATATTTCATGGGAAGTAGATGCCGCAGTTGAAGCACTAGATGTCTTTGCATCACGCTGGACAATTGAAATTCTAGCCACACTATACATTGCAGGTGAGCGCCGCTTCAACGAACTACGGCGACTGTTAGTAGGGATTTCTAGCAGAACCTTGTCTGATAAGTTGACCACCCTAAGATTGTCTGGATTTGTTGATCGGATTGTAATTGATGGGCCTCCAGTAAAAGTAACCTACAAACTTACAGACCACGGTAAGCGTTCAGGACGTCTTCTCAGCCCATTAGTAGCCTACATGAAACTCAACAATGAAAGCGTGAAAAAACGTTGAAATTACTCGAAAAATAGAGGTCATCTAACCAACACATACAATAGGGACCGGCAACAGAAGATATCCTATGGCACTACTGAATCAGATGGGTAGCCGTCATGCCTTGATTGGTGTCGCAGTTGCGGGATTAACTGGATTTGGTTCGTTAGCCACTAGCATATTCCCATGGAATTGGTCAATCTCTGGAACTATCAGTTCATCTCACAATCGTAGTTGGGAGCACCCCCTGCGAAGTAAAATCCTTGATGCCCTTGACTTAAATCCAGGTATTTGCTACCGACAATTACAACGTAACCTCAATGTGGCAAATGGTACATTGCGTCACCATCTTGATGTGTTGCAAACCCAAAAAACTGTTACCACAATACCAGTCAATGGTAGAACTTGCTACTACGCAGGAGCACCAAGTCAGATTGAAATTCTTCGTGACATGAATGTTGGGGACAACAAAGCAGCAGAGATGCTTCCTGTTGGACTATCACAAGTTCAGCGAGAAGTTGTCACTCGCCTAGTCCAAGACCCATTACCAAAATCACAAGCCTCACTAGCTCGCGACATCAGTCGAAGTCGTGCTTCGGTAAACAGCGCAGTACTCGTACTCCGACGCCGAGGTATTCTATCAACCCAGGAACTAGATTTGGCCGAGCACCTGCATGGACTACGCACTGGGACTCTTGATTACGAGTGGATTGATGAGCGCCCTATTGCAGCATGAATTGTTAATCCCACACTTTTTTAGATTTGAAAAGAATCTACGAGATGGAAGGCGCTTCGCGTTAAGTAGTTCTGAATCAGCAGATAGCATCAATAGCACTTAGAACCGACCGACTTCGCCAATTACTAGATGTTGAGGCTTCGTCTTGAGCAACACCCCGCACCCACTGGCAAGAAAGATGCTGATATGCTTCTTGCTTGGCTCCTTGACACAATCGGATTAGTGCGCCGCCGCAATGACGCTGATTCTACTGACGCAACTCAGCGACCCCTTCACAGGCTAATGCGTGACCATTTAGTAAAAGACCCAATGAAAGGGGTTGATGCAAAGACATTGGCAGAACAATTGGGAATCAGTATGACTGCCCTTCACCACCACTTGAAAGGACTTCAATCGGTCAGAATTGTCGCCTCCGAAATTGGTGAAAACGGATGGCAGATGCACCATCTACGTTGCGGTTCACTGTCAGCAGCTATTGACCTACTTCACTTAGAAGTACGTGGAATACTCGCACTGAGGCTTGCTCCCCTAACAGAATGGCAAACAGGCTCAGTAACTCAGGAAGGTGATTCTGACATGAATGTTCAAGACCTCAAACTGCGTATCTGCGAACCACGTCCTCTTCAAGGAAAAGAGGATGAAATTGATGCTTTCCTAAACGATTTTGGCCTACGCGGTGAGCGCCCTAGAGAAAAAAGTGGCAAAGACCTCACCCGCCTTATTTTTGAAAAAATGCTTTCGGCAAATCACCCAATTTCACTAGACGAAGCGGTCGCTGAATGGGGGGCTACTCGTCCAAGACTGGCTAGAACTTTTGACCGCTTCAGAGCAGCAGGCTTGGCAGAACGAGTACTTCGTCACGACCGACTTTCGGTAATTCTCTGGGATGGACTCTCAACTCAATATTCTCGACGAGGTGAACAGTGGATTCTCACTAAAGGTGGACTAAGTAGATTGGACAAGAAAGTTGTGAAACAGGTTACAAAATCACTTCGGGAAGATAAGTTTGATTCAGAAAGATGCGCTGAACTTTTCTCTTCTGTAAGCATTGAGAAACAACGTTTAGCCATAAATCTCCTAGGAGGGCGCCTCCCTTACGGCTACAGACTCTCAGGTAGTTCAGGAGAAGATGTGGCTCGCCAAGTATCGCAGAAAGTTGAGAGCGTATTCAGTCGACTAAAGCGAGTTGCTTCAATCATTGATAACTTGTAATTATCATTACTGGTTAATGTGAATATTTCTTACTAGATTAGAGAGGAAGTTTTCAACAGATTCTGACACCTGTTCTGCTTCTCTATTGGTATGTAATTGAGTACGAAACGCTTTGCCTCCTGGCAACCCCTTGGTGAAAGCAAATGCGTGGCGGAGACGATTTTTACTGCTATCTCCACCGCTTAATTCTCTGTCAAGTTCAATATATCTCTTCCAAGCCCACAATCTCGCTGACATCGTTTCTTCAATTTCACCGCTGAATTCTGTCCCGCCCCATAACGGTTCAGAATTATCCCAGCCAAGATCTCTCTTGATTTGGTGAAAAATTGTTGGCCGGCCAATTGCGGCCCTGCCAATCATCAATCCGGCTGCTCCCGTAATTGCTAAACAGTCAGTTGCAGATTTTGCATCTACAACATCTCCATTTGCAATAACTGGAATATCAACTGACTTGACTATCTCAGCAATAGCCTGCCAGTCAGCTTCCCCCGAATATCGTTGGCGCAGTGTCCGGCCATGCACACATATTCGTTCGGCCCCGACATCCTCACAACGTTTGGCGAGTTCTAGAGCGTTGGTCAATCCGTTACCTGTTCCAAGCCTCATCTTCACAGTGACGGGGACTTCTGAAACCTCAACACATCTCTCAACCATGCTAACTAATTCATCGGGTTTTCCCATTAGTGCGGCGCCAGCACAATGCCTAGTCACAATCGGTGCGGGGCAACCAAAATTCAAATCGATGATATCGGCCTTCTCTTGCAGAAGTTCACAACTTTTTACCATCTCATCGATATTACCGCCAAATATTTGCGGAATGAACGGTTTTTCTCTCTCATCGCTTTCAAGTTTCAACCAACTCTTTGCATCTTGACGCGTCAATGCAGCGGCGGCGGTGAATTCGGTAATAGTAAAATCAGCGCCACATTCTCTGGTTAAAAGACGATATGCAAGCCCTGTAACCCCAGACATTGGAGCAAGAAACAGTGGTACTTGTTCAACCTCCACGACCATTAATCGGGGGGAGGGAGTGTTATACTACTGAACTTACCCGCTAATTTGACAAAAAGAGATGATAGAAGCGGTTATGAATGGTTGTCCGGTCGCCGAGCCGAATGGAAGAACAGAGTGCTCCCCTGCTGGCGTACGAGGACTATGAAGCGAACGCTGTGCACATAGGTACTCAGACTAAAAGTAAGGACATGCAGAAATTCATTGCCAAGACTGAAACCGACGGTGCAACAATCCACCTAATTGATGTCACTAAGACTGACGAAAGAATTGGTTTTGCTGCTAATTTCATCAATAATTACGACGGGCGAGACATACTTGTTGTTAGCGCTCGTCAGTATGGACAGCGCCCGGCTCGAATGTTTGCTCAAGCAATCGGTGCTCGCCAAATAGTTGGCCGCTTTATCCCTGGGACTCTTACAAATCCAAATCTACGCACTTACATTGAGCCACGAGTTATCTTCGTGACTGACCCTCAAGCGGACTCTCAGGCACTTTCAGAGGCTGTTAAGAGTGGTTTACCAGTAATTGGCATCTGTGATACCAACAACCACCTTCGAAATGTTGACTTCTGTATCCCTGCTAACAACAAAGGGCGACGCAGTCTAGCACTAGTCTACTGGCTACTATCCCGTGAAATTCTCAAGGCTCGTGGGGAAACCGACGATGCTACATGGGCACACCACCAAAAAGTTGAGAGTTGGGAATCTTCCTTCTAGATTTGAATCTAGATTCTTTTAATCAACCCATCAATAGTGTATGCTATCTGCATCAGGCAGGCGCAATGCTCTTGACTGAATCCACTTAGTCTGTCATGATGGGTGACTCTTCATCAGCCAGCGTCGTGTCTTCAAACGACTCAAATTCTGATGAGTATAAAGCCACATTATTCGAAGCAACACCTGATGATGATGGGATTTGGCGAGACTCAAAAGGAATCGCACTTCCAGTTTCAGCAAGTGACTTGGAACGTCACGCATATTGCCCACTCTCATGGAAATTAGCACGCTCGGGTGTAAAAGGTTCAGGCGATGCTATTGAACTTGGCAAACAGCGACACAAAGAAATTGAGCAAGCGATGAAAAAGTACCAGAACCATGATTTGAAAGCAAGAAGAGAGATGGTCATCTGGACATGGTGGTTCGCAATTGTGGTTACTTTAACCATTGACACTGCCGCATTTTTCTTCGTTGAAGAGGGCATGATCGCTGATACCGACTTTGCCCGCTTTGCTCGTTACCTTGCTCTTCTCGCATTGGTTTGGTTAATCTTGGCAATACTTCTATTGCTCATCCCATGGAGAAGATATCTTGGAACTCCATTTGGTTTGGCTCAGCCGCCAACACCGACTGAATTTGATATTGTTGACCTTGAACTTTATCAATTTGAGAAAAGTGACTCGAAATCTAGTGGCTGGTGGGCTGGAGGAAAAGTTGAGTTTACAATCCTACTTGGAAGTATGACAATTGCTCTGCACGGCTTAGCACTATTTGAGGCGCAACAGCGCTCAATAGCAACCTTTGTCCTATTAGTGGCTACACTGGGCTGGACTCTTATTGCATCCTGGCAACTTCACAAAGGATTGATCGCGAATATTGCTGTTGAAGAAAAAGGTAAGGAGCTTGGAATTGATAGTGGTTCTGTACTTGCCTACAACGATGACTCGACTTCTTCAGATCTTCTGAAAGATGATTCCACAGGTATTAGAGGTCGGCCGGACCAAGTAATTATCTTTGAAAATGAAGTGGTGCCTGTGGAACAAAAAACTGGAAAAATTCCTGCACAACCTCACTTTAGTCACAAATTACAGGTGTATGCATATCTACATCTTGTATCAAAGATAACCAATAATCAACTCAATTATGGCATTCTCCGTTACGGTGATGATGCTATTCACAAAATTAATTGGGGAGATGGTGAAAGTAAAGTCCTGATGAGACATTTGAAAGAAATTCAAAGATTGATGGTTGAAGGTGGAGCAAAGAGAAACCACGATAGACCCGGAAAGTGCCGGAATTGCTCTCGGCGCCATCGTTGTCCAGAAGCACTTGACTAAACAGGGATGCATTCGTCAGGGTCTGCACGCTCAGGGAATTCAATGCAAGGGCGGATGACTGAAACTGAGACTTCAAACTCATCGTGGAAGGAAATTTGGTCAATTGGAGGAAATGTCAGACCGTACCCTTGAGCTTCAACTTCTAACTCCCACACACCTAACTCAAACGGCGGGGAAAATCTCTGTAATGGTGGATAACGGTCTGTCGTGGCATTCTCTTCCCAATATGGGGTGTCAGTATTTTTGTTAGCGCCTGGCTCCCATAACATTGCGTGCACATATCTCACTGTGCTAGTTAGGTTACTGGTCTCAACACCTGCGATTTCGCTGAAATCCATCTGCACACGGAAGAAAACCTGTATCTCTTTGACTTCAGAGTCAATACGAATTTGATGTGGCTCTGGATGGAAAATGATATCTTCAGGGTCTGTAGAATCAAAAACACGCTCAAAACCGTACACTACAACTGCTTCCTCGGTTTCAGGAACACCTCGATTCCACTCCATCAACTCTCGACTAACAACCAATCCAATACAACCTGAAAAGGTGCTCATTGATAGCAGAATGACCGCGAGGAATACGGGTTTGGCGGCTCTCATCAGACTGCGTTCAACCGCCCCTTTCATTTCAAGGCGATGGATATAGGGGTGGTTCAACGGCTAAGTTTGCCTGTCAGCACTCATAGGGGTCATCACGCTTGAAGCAGTATTGACTCGTCATCATTCAGGCAATTTATGCCAGTAAGTGTACTGATTTCAATCTTCACTATCTTTACCATGCCGTTTTGGCCGACGACGTTTCTTGGAACTTTTAGATTTATCATCAATATCTGAGGCCTTTGCTGGAGGTGGAGATTCTCCGTCTTCTACTGAGAAATCGGTAACTTCTTTTTTATCCTTCAACACATTACCAACTACAGTATTATCTGGAAGTAATTCAACTTCAACCTGTTGACCAGGTAAAATTCCATCCTCACCCGTAATCTCAAAGATATCAGCGCGGATGTCTGCATCGGATGCACTTAACTCCACATCGGAATCTTGGAGATGACGGCGACCCTCTTTGTCACCAATGATATCGTCAATGTCAACTCGATCCTTTTCATATGCAGCTCGCATTGATGTAATCACCATTTCATCTTCTGACCCCTCATCAGTAACATCAAACTCATCCTCACGATCAGCTATTGCGGCATCAATTTCTTGCTCGGCGACTGTGAGATGTTCTTCCCAATCAGACTCCAATTGGTCCTCTGCATATCCCATTTCAGAAATTGCATCGCCATAATCTTCAGCACCACGTACAATCTCATCCTCGTCCTCTTGAATCTCTTCCTCAGTACCCTCTTGCACAATTTCCTTACGTGTGCGGCGCTCATAGAAAGATGAGACATCCTGAACAGTTCCACAATATGCACAATACTCCATTACATCAGGGATGTTTGAATTACAAGATGGGCAATCATGGAATTGTGATAGACCTTCAACAAGGTCAAACTCACAGTATGGGCAAACTTCCTCGTCACCTTCAATCTCACCGTCACACGATGGGCAGTAATCGTAGGTTTCTCTCTCACCTTCTTCAGAATTGACCCTTGACAACTGAATTGCCGCTCCTAGGATAATGATTAGCAATAGACCCGCAAAAACGAACAAGAATGTTGCAGCAGTGAAATTTGATGATTCACTTTCCTGGTCAACGTTACTAGTCGCTGAAATTGACCATGCTGCAGTCCAAGTAGCAACAGAGCTCCCTGCTGGAACTATATACAACTCAAAAGAACCAGCATTTACTGCTTTAAATGAGCAAAGAACTGTATTATTACCATTTGATGCTGTGAAATTGAGGGAGATTGTACTCAGCACCTCCCCCTCTCCATGGTCAAGGCATGTGAATACCTCATTTCCCGTACCTTCATCAGAAACAATATCAACGGTGTATGTGTATGTATTTCCAACTACTAATGGTGTGTGAGCAGGTGTCCAACTCTCACTTTCTTGAAGGAATCGCAAGCGGAGATTGCTATGTAGAGATACTGAACCAAATGCAGTATTATCGTTGATATTTGAATCGTAACTAATGGGATTTGCCAGCCAGCTTGCACTAAATTGCAAAGACCCTACTTCTGTACTAGAAGCTACTGCTGAGAATCTGAAAGTACGCTCTTCTCCTCCCGGAATCCCCAACCCCAACATCGGCGACAATGAGTTACCATCAAATGTCGCTGATAAATCACCTATCACGGGTATTGAACCGGTATTTGTTACTGTTACATCAAAATCAACCAGTTCACCTGATAGGATTGAATCAGTAGATGCTGCGGCGTAAGGTGACACAACCACATTAGGTTCAGGATGGATTGTGATTTGGGTGTCAAGTTCGTCGTTGAACTGTATTGATTGAGGGACTTGTCTACTTGGGTCAATGCGCACTCTCAAAGTGTGAACACCAGACTCAAGTGAGGGCATTTGGGCCATATTCAACTCTTGTTCCCATCCTTGCAATGTGGCACTATCAGTAAAGGTCAAATCAAACGAAATAACGCTAGTTTCAGCAGCACCATCTATGAGATAGATGCCTATTGTTATGGTGCTATCTCCACTTCCACCCATTCGAAGAATGTTACCGCTAAGTGTCCAAGGACCACTAAGTGTGTCAATATCTGATGTAACCGTAATCTCAGGATTCGGTTGCTGGTGGTGGAGATAATCAGGGCTAGAAATGACTGTGAATTGTGCTGGAGTTGCAGCATTATTACTGGTGTCTGATTCACTAATTCCATCGGCCGCTGAGTTTGCTATTGCACTAATCTGATGATTCCCAGCTGCAGGTGCATTGAATGAAGTTTGGATAGTTGTTGAAATGCCAACAAGTAATGGCGATATCTCAAGTTCTGTCAGAGTACCACCATCAAGTTGAATCAACAGATGCGATGATGGTGCGTCAAGATTTCCTTGATTAGTAACATCAATTGAAAGATTTACAATATCTCCTTGATGCAAATCGACTGACGGCGTGAGGATAATATTACTGGCAATTAAGTCAATTTTCCCCGAAACTTCAAACTGCTTTGATACTGAATTAGTTGAGCCATTATGTGTGACAACAAGAACAACTGAATGGGTGCCAAACGGAACATCTGACCAAGTCCCGGTGACTTGAACAAACCCATCACCAGAAATGCCTACTGTCTCAGTATGAAATGCAGTATTTCCAAAACTATCTGGATGTAGAGAAACATCAACGTTCGTGATGCTTGAAGAAATATCATTTGTTAGGGTCGCTGTCACTTCGATATCATCGCCCTCGCCTGGAGATGATGGCGAGATTGCAAGACTGTCAACGCTGAAATTGACATCTCCAGCACTAACAGCACCAATGACTGGAACCAACAATAGGAGTAGTAAAAATCCAGAAGTGGTGATGGCTGAAGCCCGCCCCATATACACACGAGACCACATACTGCACTTCAACCCTGCCGATTGATACCGCTAACCAGTATCTTACGCAACAAGGTATTCTACAAGTAGAATACAAAGGAAGGGTTGAAGACGAAGGTGAGTTGTCCTAAAGTTGGTGACCATGCGACGCACGTCCGTGATTGTTGTAATTACTGCAACCTTGATGCTTGCCTTACTTCCTATTGTTGAAGTCACTGCAAAAGGGGCCAAGGTAAATCCACCAACATTTGGAACTGGTCCTACGCAAGGTGAAATTGTCGCTGGCAGTGTCACAATTTTTGTTTCTACTACAACTGGTCTGGATGCTGCTAGCCTCGAAATATTTGATGGTGTTTGGTCGGTTGTGACAAATATCACCTCTGCAACTTCTTGGTTGTACAACTGGGATTCATCTTCAGTTAGTGATGGAAATTATCAATTCCGACTTGAAGGATGGGCTAGTGGTGTATCTACCGGTGTAACAAATGGAGCAAATTTTGTAGTCGATAACACGGTTCCGAGTAATCTTGCATTCGTAACCGAAAACCCCGATTATGGCACTGGTTTGTCCCTTTCCACCCGGGCTTGGTATGCAATCCCTAGTACTGGAACACTATCTTTCACATGGAATGCGACCGACGCAAACCCTGGCTATGCTACACTCACAAACGTCCCCGGCCCCGGCTCACCCTCGAATGATGGCCCAGGTTTTCTGGCTCACCGATGGGACTGGGCCACTGGAAGTTTCCCTTCACAAGGAACTTGGGACCCTGTCTTAACAGTCTATGATGGGGCTGGACTGACTTCAACTGAAACCAGATATATTGGCATTGACATGGTTGGTCCAACTGTGGGAACACCAACGCTATCGATTAATAGTGATTGGAACAATGCTCAAAATCTTGTGTTCTCTAACCTATTCAATGGCGCTTCAGATAGTAGCGGAAGTGGAATCGCTGGATACGAAGTTAGAGATTCCGTTGACACCACTTGGGACTCTGTTGGCATTGGTGGCGCAGGAACATTGAGCCTACAAGAAGGGGTACGGACAATTCAATTCCGAGCTGTTGACAATGTTGGTAACAGTGGCAGCAGTAGCGATTATACTGTTAGAATTGACCACGTTGCACCAGTTGCTGGAGGATGGTTGGTGCCTGAACTAACCACTGCCCAGTCGGGAGCAGTTGGAATCACAGTTCAAGCAAGTGATGCTTTGTCTGGAATTGACTCTACTTTAACTAAAATCCAATATGGCTTTGACTCAGATGGAGTCGGTCAAACACCTGATATTACTGGCTCTTGGATAGATGTAGGATATGGATTATCAAGTAGCCTCTCATCATCAATTGACTGGTCAACCAAACAAGATCAATTCCTCTCTCTTCGGGCAGTTCTAATAGATAATGCCAGTAATTCTGATAACTCTGTCACCCAACATTTCATGGTTTTCCCAAGCCTTGACTTGTCATGGAATAGCGCTTCTGTGGACCGATTAGTTGTGCGGGCCGGAACTGAAGGACGGGTAAATGTGACATCTATGCTTGTAAGTAACGAAGCGTATGCTGGTAGTGTTGTGGTAAGATTACAAACAGCTCCTGCAGACCGAAACAGCAATGTCGTTTGGACGACAATTGAGACTAGAACTTTACAACCTAATTCATTAGCAGATTTGCAAGAACAGATGCTTTGGACGGTCACTATTTTGAATCCAGGGGAAATTGATATCCGCTTGACAGCCGACTCTTCAGATTCCATTTCTGAGAGAGATGAAGCGAACAACGATGCCTACATGGTTGCTCAAGGAGCAAGCCAAAAAATGGTAGGCGCAGTGCCTTCATTTTCACCGACTTTGGTGATGACTATTATTGCCGGACTATACATCGGACTGCAGATTTCTAGGCCTAAGTCAGAAAAATGCTTGAGTTGAAGCATTTGCAAATTTGCTGTGAGAATAATTACTCTTCAGAATATTGAATCGTTTCATCATCTGCAAGTTCCATCATCTCGTTGATTGCTTCTTCATCGTCTGGATCGACTTGCGCATTTTTGTAACGACGCTCACGACTTCTTGCATCTGATAAACCAGGAACCAATTCATCAAATCCTGCGATTGCTGTTTCACCTTTTTCTTGAATGTAATCAAGCCGGCGGGAAGCCAACTTTTGCTCTCTACGTTCGCGCTCTAATGCTTTAATGACTGTTCCATGTTCAGCACCCTGTAAAATTCGCTCAACAGCATGACTGGCTAGAGGGAGGGCTTCCTCATCGCCAATCAAAACGATGGTACTTCCGTAAACGGCCATTTCACAACCTGAATTCTGTTCAATAAAACGGCGAATTTTGCCATCGCTGCCAATCAATCTACCTCGCATGCGCTTTTGTTGAAGGTACTGTTTACCAGTCCATTCACGCATATCAATGAGTTTGAAATAACAATCATCTTCTAACAACTTGATTGCTTTTTGAGGTGACATACCTCTGCCAACGGCTTTGATGAGTTCTGGGAATTTCATCATCTTTACTGGGTCAGTTATTACAGGGTCCCAACTGATTGAAACATCACCGCTTTCAGAATCAATTTCAAGAGCAACGTTTGCCGCCTTTTCAAGCGATCTCCGAGTCGCTCCTCTCTTCCCAATCAATACCGCAACGCGGTCCATTGGAACCCGAATTGAAACCTCCATGAAGCGAGCCGACCTGCCACCCCTCTTTCAAGTCGCCGACAGTTAAAATTTGAGTAAAATTCAAAAAACAAATTAGAAATTGTGATTGTTCATTCTTCAATGACGAATAAAGTCGCTTCAGCCAAATCAGCCTCAACCCCATTTCTCTGTGCCCACTGACAAAGCCTTGTCACATCTCTGACCAGAAATTCCTTGGCATTTGGATGATGTTGAGTCACTGATTGCCCTGCATCAATAATCCATGCCTCACCTTTGTGAATCATGATGTTGTAATCAGAAAAATCGGCGTGCGCTAGCCCAGCATCTTGCCAAATCATTCGCAATTGTCTCAGCAGTTCTTTGAACAACTTTTCCGGATCATCAACTTTCACATCTCGAAGTCTTGGGGAAGGGCCATTTTTGTCACCCAAATATTCCATGACAAGTACATTATTTCGTGTTATCAAAGACTCAGGTACTCGTACACCATTCTTTCTCATCCGCATCAAATTCCGATGCTCTTTTTGTACCCAGACATTGACGAGCTCTCGATGCCTTCGCCGCAATCCACCAAACCTTGGGTCACCCTCAATATACTGCATCAATCCCTTGAATACGGCATTTGAAGTGTGGAAAATTTTGACTGCAATCGGACCAGATTGTGATTTCGCAAAGAAAACATGCGCTTCTTTCCCCCTAGCAATTGGCCACTCTATTGTGTCAATATGACCTTGTTGCATCAACTTGAACACTGACATGAGAGTAGATTGGTCAAACACCTGGTCAAACACTCGCCGGTCAACCCAATCATACTGACCCCGGCCAAGAACTCCCGTCAATTTATGCTCAATTGCAGAAAACATTGAGGCATATTTCTTCTCTTTCATCCAATGATATTTAGATGAGTCTTGGTCAAATTTATCTAGGGATTTGTTAATTAATTTTTCATGCTTTTCAATTTCTGGCCGCTCATCATCTGCTTCAAATTCTGACCAATCTTGGTCTGGGAAATCTTCCAAATTTGCCTTAGCCCGTTCTTCTGTAATGTCAACCCATTCACGCTTTGAGGAGCGGCTTTTGACGCCCTTTTTACGAGATATGCCAATCCCTCATGCCTCATCGGCAGTATCGTCATCAGATTCTTCAGCGGTTTCTTCTTCAACTTCTGCAACTGGTTCTGCAGTATCATCTGCACCCATATCCCAAATGCCGTCATCTTCTCCACCAGTATCATCGGAACCCATACCAAAGACATCAACAATTTCTGGTAGAACTCCCTTTCTTGAGAGATATAGAGCCTGAGTCTTTGTGTAACGCATTTTGACATCTGCCTTTGAAGGTTGGAAATCCCATGGCTGAATGATGATTAAATCTCCTTCGCGCACCCATTGACGGCGTCTCATCTTGCCTGGGATTCTTGTAATTCTCTCTTCACCATCTGCACAGATGGCTCGAATCCTACGACCACCAAGGATTTGGTCAGCGATTGCGAACATTTCATTCACTCGCTCGTTAGGGACTTTGACGCGAATCTTCTCGTCACCAGATTCCATCTGGGCGAGCAATTCCTTGTCTACAGTCTCCTCTCTTCTACGACCCACGATTTTATCCGGTAGCCCACCATTGATAAACGGTTTGAGCAGGAAAAAGAGGATACTCGCTTGCGCGGTGCTAAAATCAGTTGCCATTGTCTGCCTTTTTGGGTGAGCGGGTTGAACGACGCTATACTTGAACGCGAGAGAACAATTGCTGACAAGATGGGTTGGACTCATCTAAACGGTGCCTACAAGGCCGAAGGTTGGGACATGATCACCCCAAATGGTGAAAAAATTGCAATTCGATTTGACGAACTTTCCCTTGACACAAACGCCCATTATTTGGAACTTGAACAACGTCCTGACCGCGATTCAGGATGGAAAATTTCTGCTTTTGGATTAGCACGAAAAAATGCTGACTGGTGGGTAATGGCAAATTCAGAAAAAATCTACGTTGCCCCTACCAAAAAACTCTGGAAGATTGTCAAAAAGGCAAGAGGTTCGGATGAAAAACACTCACGACGAAACCTAGATGACCCTGACAAGCGGCTTTTCTCTAGGGCTCATATCCTACCTCTTGATGAGTTTGCAAGTTGTTGCATCCTTATCCTCAACCAATAATACACATTCAGTGTATTATATCCATACATCATTAGGAGTTGTCAATTCACCTTCTGTGTCACCTGTATTCACCACTCCACGAGGTTCAACGAGCATGATTTTACATTCATTTTCAGCGCTGGGCTTATGCTGAATTCCTTTCGCAACCACATACATATCACCCTCATTCAATTCTACAGTTTCATTCTCAAATTCAATCTTCATCTTACCTTCAATTACGATGAAAACTTCGTCGGTATCTTCGTGATTATGCCAAACAAAATCACCCTTGATCTTGACCAATTTGAACTGATAGTCGTTCATCTCCGCGATTACTTTTGGCGACCAGTGGTCTGAAAATTTGGATAATTTCTCCCTCAAATTGATTTTCTCCATCCTTTCTCTCTCCT
>DTUF01000040.1 GCA_012964335.1 Candidatus Poseidoniales archaeon
GGCGGTAACCTTAACTCTAGCATAAATCACTTCAGGGCCAACTGCCAAACCAACATTTCCAGGTAGAGTCCACGGAGTAGTGGTCCAAGCCAACACCGACGCACCAGCTAGGTCGCCAGCCGTCTCATCTGTAAGTTTGAATTTGATGTATACAGAAGGCTCCTCTACCTCTTTGTATCCCTGAGCAACTTCGTGGGTTGAATAAGAAGTCCCAGTTTGAGGACAGTAGGGTAAAATTTTGTGACCTTTGTACAGCAAATCCTTGTCAAACATCTGCTTCAGTGCCCACCATCCCGACTCCACATATTCATTGTGTAAAGTGACGTATGGGTCATCCATATCCAGCCAAAATGCCATGCGCTCGGTCATTTTTCTCCATGCATCTTCGTAAGTCCAAACAGATTTTCGGCATTCTTCATTGAATTTTTCCATGCCGAACTCTTCAATCGCTTCGTTACTCATCAAGTCAAGCCGCTTTTGAACTTCGATTTCAACTGGCAGTCCATGAGTATCCCAACCACCTTTTCGTTCCACGAAATAGCCTTCCATTGCCTTCCAGCGGCAAACTAAATCCTTGTAGGTTCTAGCAACTACGTGATGAATTCCGGGTTTCCCATTGGCTGTAGGAGGACCTTCTAGGAAGATGAAAGGTTCACCACCACGGCGCTGTGAAATTGAATTTTGGAAAGTCCCCCCTTCTCTCCAAGCCTCAATAAGGGCTTCTTCCAAGGCGACCGGGTTGAGGTCTGTAACGGTGTTTGGTACGACCATGTAGACTTGGCGACCCGCGAATCTCTCTTCAAAGTGCCTAAGGATGTGTTACCCTTCTGCCGGTTCGCTATTGGTATTCAATTCTGATACAAAGACACATCAAGGAGTGGATGTTGGGCGGAGCCATGACAGAAGTGGTTAACCTCGCAGTTACCGGAATGACCTGCATGGGTTGTGCTGGTAGTGTCAAGACTGCCCTTGAGGAAGTAGAAGGTGTTGAAGCGGTGGAAGTCACCATTGATCCTGGCAAAGCCACCGTCACAACTGGAGCGGATGTTTCTCGCTCAATTCTGATTTCAGCAGTCATGGCAAGTGGATTTGGGATTGAAGGTGAAACTTCGTCCGGCTCCGATTTCAACTGGGGAGATTCCTCAGTTTGGAAACAATCTGCTCACAACACCAAGTGGTGTCTCATCGGCTGTTCAATTGGCGATTTTGGAACGATTGCCATGTTCCAATTCGTATTCCCGGATTCAGGATGGTCATCAATGAGTATCATGCTCCTCGCCATGCTCAATGGATTGTTGACTTCGATTGGTCTTGAGACCGTGATACTATCCAAGCAGATGGTGCTCTCAGCAGCGTTTCGAGTGGCCATCGGTATGTCCCTCATCTCCATGCTCGCAATGGAGGCGGCAATGAACATTGTCGACCTCGTGCTGACTGGTGGTGCGATGTTGACCTGGTGGGTGTTGCCCATCATGCTCTTCGCCGGTTTCATCACACCGTGGCCCTACAACTATTGGCGACTCAAGAAACTTGGAAAGGCGTGCCATTAGAAATTCATTCAGTTGTAACTAATCTAATTTTTCAATGCTAAATCGGTGGTTTCAGTCGTTGGTGTTATTGACTTGTAAGGGGGGCGAAGATACAAGATGACGACCTTTGAGATGAGCGACGACGAATTTGTCGCCCAAAGCCGCAGGCGGGGAAGGAAGTTATCCGCCCTGCTAGTTCTACTCTCAATCACTTGTTATTCTATGGCGATAATGATGATTGACGGAAAGTTGGAAGTCGCAATAAAATTTGCTTGGTCATCTGTTGGATTTGCCGTTGGAGCCTTATCAGTTCTACTGATTGTGATGCCAATTCATAATTTGATGCGTAGAAAATCAAAATAAACGATTTATGGATTATTGGATGACTCAGAGAACACCGAAGTTTTGAATGACTGACAACCTCAGCGGGTAATGACATGGGATTAGTAGTGGCTCTACTTCAACTCAACCCAACGGTTGGCGACTTAGAAGGAAACGCCGCTGAAGTAGAGCGAGCAGTCACTCTTGCTGCCGCTAACGGAGCTGATTTAGCAATCACTAGCGAATTGGTGATTTCGGGATATCCTCCTAGAGACCTCCTGCGCGACCCTGAATTTATTCAGAGGTGCGCTGATGTAACAGCGGCAATTGAAACTCCAATCCCGCTAATAGTTGGCACACCTCTGCCACCAACTTCCGAGCGCCACCTACCCGGCAATGGTTCGATGAGAATCGTTCCTGGCAGGAAAGCCAAGGTGGCGACCCGCAAACAATTACTCCCAACCTACGATGTCTTTGACGAATTAAGATACTTTGAGCCTGACAAAGCACCTGGAATCCTGAGACTTTCAGAAAACCTCTCAATCGGTGTAACAATCTGTGAAGACGCGTGGCAACATGCCGGCGAAGTACCAGCCGATTACGATGCTGACCCAATTGAGCAATTAGCGGCTTGGCAACACCAAGGAGAACCCCTTGCACTGTCAGTTAACCTCTCTTCTTCGCCCTATCACCTACACAAAGAAGGAACTCGTGGAGATGTGGTGCGCGCCGCTGCAAAAACACTTGGACACCCTTATCTTCTGTGTAACCAAATCGGTGGAAACGACGACTTACTATTCGATGGCCGTTCTTTAGCCGCATGGCCAGATGGTCGTATGATTCAAGCCCCATCTTGGTGCGCTGGAGTGTTACTCGTTGACATTGAAGATGGTGATGGTGATTCCGCACAATGGCTTCCTTGGCCTGATGGTAAATGTTGTACTGAATGCAATTGTAAAGTAGAATGTGTAGCGGCTGGTAGTGAACCTAAAGTCCCTGAATCCGGTATTGATTTGCTATCTGCTATAACCACTGGACTAGGTGATTATTGTCGCAAATCAGGAATCAATAAATTGGTACTTGGAATGAGTGGCGGCTTAGATTCATCTGTATGCGCCGCCATTGCTGCTAGAGCAGTTGGTGCAGAAAATGTGCTCGGTTTATCAATGCCATCTCGCTACTCAAGTGAGCATTCAATCGCTGATGCAGAAGCAACTGCAAAGGCTCTTGGCATTAAGTTGCATTCCCACTCAATTACAGCACTCCATCAAGCAGCAGAGGCAGAACTCAAACAGGAGTTAGTGGATGGTAATCCAGTGGCTCGCGAAAATATTCAGACTCGTCTGCGAGGAATGATGGTGATGGCAGCAGCAAATTCACGTGGTGCTATGGCGATTACAACAGGAAATAAATCTGAGTTGGCGATGGGATACTGCACCCTATACGGAGACATGGTTGGTGGATACGCACCCATTGGTGACCTCTACAAATCAGAGGTTTACGATGTAGCGCGGGCCCTGAATAGTGAGGCAGAAAAGTTCGGACAAACCCCTCCAATTACCGAAAGCACGCTGACAAAACCCCCGTCGGCAGAACTAGCACCCGACCAGACCGACGAAGACACGCTGCCACCATACGAGACTCTTGATGCAATTTTACATGCCCACATTGAGGATGGCGCCTCTAGTTCAACATTGATTGCAAGCGGCTTTGATGAAACCCTCGTAAAATGGATTCTTGAGAGACTACATGCCAATGAACACAAGCGCTGGCAGATGGCTCCAGCCCCTAGGGTTTCTAATCGGGCATTTGGACAAGGTTGGCGTCAGCCTTTAGCGGCCAAAAAGTGATGTCGGATTAGTCCTAATCACACCGAGATATTACTTTGAGGCTGACTGACCCATTTTCAAGTGACAGTTCAACTTCATCACCATTGTTTACAGCCAAACATGGGTCCTTATCAAAGCCGTATGAATATGGTACATTCAACAAGGATGCGGCTGGCAGAGTTAGCGGACAAACATCTCGATTTACTATTGCTTTGGGCCCTTTACCGGTGTAAATTAGGCCCATCAAAACGAATGGCGCAACGGTTGAGCCGGAACCCTTCGGATAAATCAGAATTGTATCTTCCAAAGCAACTCCATCCAACGGATGACCTGGCTCTTCAATGACCCCTGTATCACGATTTACATATCCCAAATAGGTGATTGGTACGTCGGTTACGAGGGCTTTTCCTGACACATTCCAACTTCTTTGACTTGGCAAGTTTTTCCCACTCAATTCACATGATCCATTCTGAGTAGTTTTGCCTGAACTGTGAGGTTCCTTCGCACGAGAGTCAAGGGTTGGCCTTGGGCCTGAGAAAAGTTGTGGGTCAAATGCTGAAGCAACGCAGGTTTCGATTTTTGCGACAGATGTCGGCATGCGATTTAGCCCACTTGTCAGATAGTGTTCTGCTTTCAGTGAATTTGTCAATAAATGATTGAATAATTTACGATTGTATGGTGTAACTTCTGGACAAGTATCTTTGAGAATTAGCGCTCCTGCCTCTTCTAATAGGTCAAGAGTTCCATCGGCATCAGCCAACTCGTAGTTAGCGCCGCTGGTGAAAACCCACAGTCTGTTATCAGGGATTCTTTTACCTAATTCCATGTGGGTTCTAACTGCTGCAGCGGTGGTACGAATTTCACCCAAACTCGCTTGCGGGCAACCGATTACAATCAAATCCACCTCGCCATTTGGTGCGAGTTCTTGATAGCGAGATTCAAGATCTGATTGGGTGAAAGTAAGTTCACCTTCATAATCCGAAACAACGGGTGGTGAGACGGTGTGGCCCTCAGCCCACAACATCGGGCAGCCATAATTTGCTGCTGCGGCAGCAAGTGCTTTCTTCATCTCAAAGGATGCCCATGTTGGTAAACCAATAATGTACGGCATGGGTCCCCAAGGGAGATTCCAATCGGATTGCACCTGCTTGCCGACCCAATCTCCAAGCACGCTCCAGTCCGCTAAATCTGACATGTCTGCCTCAACATTCACCAAGATATTTGGCTGACGATTTTCATCTAAATGAAGACCCCAACGTGGTGCCCAGCCAGTTAGAGCAGTGGCTAATGCTGAAAGGCCTGATTCGCGATTGGTTACTAATCCAGTATAAGAATTGGAAAAGCACACTGCATTTGACTCGGCCCAAGAACCAATGCCCTCGATATCCAAACCTTGGTCATAAGGAGTACAGGAAAGGGTAGCTTCTATGCCAAGTCCTTCGTAAGCCATTACAATCTCAAATTGTTGCTGTAAAAAATCCTCGTATTCAATTGCCATCTCCTCAAACTTATTGCTATCACAGCCGGCTGAATTGAGAGTTGTAGGGATTACAACAACTCCTTGGTCATCACCGGCTAAATCTGCTAAAAATCGCCGTAATCCGTGACCACCGGTAATCACTGATACACCGCTGACGTGTGCATGTGCGCACTCAACAAATGAGTCAGCACCTGCACTGGCCGCTAAATCAACAACCAAACGAGCCGCTTTCTGCTTAGTCGGCCCAGATTCACCTGCAAGCATCTTTGCTAGCGGCTCAGGAATCTCCATTGTAATGAGGCGGGTGGTTTTACACCATCAACTTGACCATCAATTATTCAGCAAATAAATGCTACTCCATCAATCTCTGAATTAGTCAAGAACTCGGAAACTGCTTATTCTTGAACCGTGCATTGGCGCATAGGTCAAAACACAACACACTTTCGCACACCTCATGTTAGGGTCCAATGCGCTACTGTTAGCAGGAGTAACTCTAGCAATAGGTTTGGGTGCAGGTCTTCTCCCACTTTGGACAAAGGTTAGTGAAAAGGAGGGGCTTCTCAAGTGGATGACTGGAATAGCCGCAGGTGTTTTACTCGCTTCTGCGCTCTTAGTTGCACTTCCAGAAGGTTTCGAAATTGCCATGAACAATGGGGTCAAAGAACTGCTAGTCGGAGGAGCGATACTTGCTGGATTCCTGACAATGCTCTTGCTCGAATGTTTCGGATTTGGGCACGATATTCACGAGGAGCATCATGACCACGAGGAGGACCATGGTCACGACCATGTCCACCATCCAAGTAATGCTAACAGCATCGTAGTCGGACTAAGTATTCATGCTCTCACCGATGGTTTGGCAATTGGAGCAGCAGTATTGACTGAATCATTGGTGCTGACTATTTCGGTCTTGTTGGCAGTTCTAGTGCACAAAGTCCCAGCCGCTTTCAGTGTTGGTCTTTTTAGCATGCATGAAAGAGCAGAACGCTCGGCATCAATTAGGGATGTGTTGATGTTTAGCCTCGCCACGCCAATCATGATTTTAGTGACATTTTATCTTCTTGGAGACGTATCAGAGCAGTTTCTCGGATTAGCAATTCTATTTGCTGGTGGAACATTCCTATATGTTGCAACTGTCGATGTATTGCCTGAAGTCCATCATGCTGCTACTGGCAAAAGCGCGATGATTCAAGTGGTATCAGGAGCACTGATAATGGTGGCACTTTTGTTGATTCTTGACGCAACCGGAATTGCTGCTCTTGGCCATTAAAATCAAGTGGGAGCCACATCAGCAAGAAGTGAGAGGAATTGTCATGAGTGGGGAATTCGTCAATATCTCAGGCTACCGATTTGTAGCGATTCCCGACCTAGTTGAGATGCGCTGGCCATTACGTGATTTATGTGTTGACCTTGAATTGAAAGGAACTGTTCTGCTAAGTGAGGAAGGAATAAATTTCTTCGTCGCAGGATCAGAAAAATCCACTGAAAAATTTATCGCTCACATGGATAAGGATGAACGCTTCAAGGGAATTCCTGTCAAAACTAGTTATTCAGACGACCAACCCTTCAAACGAATGCTTGTCAGACTCAAAAAAGAGATTATCTCTATGGGCCATGATGAGGTAAAACCAGCAAAATTCACCGGCCCTTCAATTAAACCAACAGAGTTCAAATCATGGTTAGACGAGGGAAAAGAAATTATTGTTCTTGATGCTAGAAATGACTACGAAATGAGAACGGGAAAATTTCAAAATGCAATCGATTTGAATATCAAATCATTCCGTGACTTCCCAACTGCAGCTAAGCAACTTCCTGATGAATTGAAGGGTACTCCAGTAGTAATGTACTGCACTGGTGGTGTTCGTTGTGAGAAGGCTTCGGTAGTTCTCCTAGAAGAGGGATTTAACGAAGTATACCAACTTGAAGGAGGGATATTAGGCTACTTCGAAGAATGCGGTGGTGCCCATTGGGATGGAGAGTGCTTCGTCTTTGACAAGCGGGTAGGTGTAAATCCAGAATTGGAGGAAACTGACACTGTAATGTGTTTCACATGTCGCGAACCACTTCTTGCTCATGAGCAGGAATCCGAGGCTTATATCGAGGGGCAATCATGCCCTTACTGTATCTCCTAAGATTCTCAAATTTATCTTCTGAGATGTCTTTTACAGGCCATTAATATTGAATATACTGCTCGGAGCAAGTTTGGGTCAACAATGCCATACGCTACCCCCCTCTCCGCCACCCATGCGCTGCCTTGTAACTGGAGGAGGTGGCTTCTTAGGAAGTCATCTTGCTGAAGCATTGTTGACCCGCGGCCACACAGTTGCAGTGGTAGATGATTTGTTTCGTGGCCGCAAAGCAAACATGGTAGATTTCAAGGCTATGCCAGACTTTACTTTCGTGCTTGGGGATTGCGCAAATGTTGAGAAACTTGAGAAGGCTGAAGAAAAAATGAATGGCGTGGATATCGTTTTTCACCTCGCGGCGATTAATGGTACGCGTTACTTTCATGAACGGCCTGATTTGGTAATTGATGTTAACATCAAAACAACTGAAACTGTCGTCAAATTCGCCACTGACAGAGGTGCACGCTTAGTTTTCACTAGTAGTCCAGAAGCATTTGGCCTGCAAGATGAAATGCCATTAGGAGAACATCTTGATGCGATTTTTCCCAGCCCACATGACCATTTCAGGCATTCTTATGGGGCTAGCAAGTACCTTGGAGAAATTATTGTACAATATGCTGTAAAAGAGAGAGGATTAGATGGGAGAATTATCAGACCTTTCAATGGTTATGGCCCGCGATTGATGGGAAATATACACGGACAAGTAACCGCAATTTTCCTTCGCCAATGCCATCGAGGTGAGAATATCACACTTCATGGAGATGGTTCGCAAACTCGCTGTTTCACATGGTACAGCGACTTGATTGATGGCATAATTGCACTTGGTGAACTGGATGAGGGCTTAGATGGTTCTCCACTTCAAGGAGCCTCATTCAATATTGGTTCAACCGATGAGGTATCAATCCACCACATTGCAGAATTAGCCCGTGAAGTCACAGGTGCTGATGTTGAAATCGTGATGACTGAGGGTCACCCTGGTGATTCAACTCGCCGTGTACCTGACGTTTCAGCAGCTCAAGCAGCACTGGGATGGTCATCAACCGTTGATATTGCAGAAGGAATGTTACGTTGTTGGGAATGGATCGACGTAGAGTGATGTTGATTTGGTTAAGAAATTGATGAATAACTTCTAGAATATGAGGTTACAAAATGACTAGAATCAATCCACTACCTGAAAGAGCGATAATTGGTATGGTTCACCTCCAACCTCTCCCAGGTTCACCTCGGTTTTCCGGAGACCTTGACGGAATTGAGCAATTTGCAATCAATGATGCAAGGACATTGATTGCAGGCGGATGTGATGCAATAATGATTGAGAATTTTGGTGATGCCCCATTTCACGGAAGTGAAGTGACGCCAGTTACAATCGCTGTAATGAGTCGTATTGTAAGTAAAATTGTTGATGAAGTAGCACGGCCAGAAGCAATTCCTGTTGGTGTCAATGTCCTGAGAAACGATGCTGCTGCGGCACTTTCTATCGCTATTGCTAGTGGAGCAAATTTCATCCGCGTCAACATTCATGTTGGCGGGATGATGACAGACCAAGGCCTAATTGAAGGTAAGGCAGCCGAAACTCTGCGTTTACGTGAACAACTTGGTCACGGCCCTGACTCCGCTCACCCCATCGCTATCTTCGCAGATGTAGGTGTCAAACATGCGACACCTCTAGATTCAGAATGGATACTGGAACGAGAAGCACAAGATTGCTGGAATCGCGGCCTAGCAGATGCGTTGATAGTCTCAGGTAGTGGGACTGGTCAACCAACTTCACCAGAAGACCTTGCGCGGGTTAGACTTGCTACACCTCGGGCTACTTTACTAGTCGGTTCAGGAGCAAACTCCGAAAACCTACCGGAATATCTCCGACACGCAGATGGTGCCATTGTTGGGACTTCTCTAAAGCAAGGGGGGGATTTGTCAAAAAATGTGGACCTGTCTATCGTTTCTGAAGTGATTAAATCAGCAAAAGGTACTGAGATTTGACTTATATTCAAACATTTTCAACCGGCTATATCCGGCTATTTGGTTATATGCCTAATGTGGCCTGAGCATCTCGTATGCGGCGCATCTCAAAGGAGTCATACAATTGGGCAGCCGGCTCTTACGTTGATTTGTTCATTGTTTCTGCGGTGACCCAAGTACTCTTTGTAATTGGACTGTACTGGACATTCCTTGGTGATACTGATTGGGTTGGCGGACCGCTAAAAGTTGGCTCAAATGTTCCAATCTTAGCAATTGGTACCCTACCAGTACTTGGTTGGGGGATGGCGCTGGCTATTGGTATTGGATTTGACAAGTTCCCACTTGATTACAAAGCGGCACCATTTGACCCTTCTCTAATCTCAACGATTGCGGCATTGAATATTGGTGGCCAAATTCTCATTATCGCTGGAATCTTAACCTCTAACCATGAAAATCTAGAAAGTCTAGCAAAAATGGGGGCTACACTTTTGGCGGCGCAATTAATTTTGATAGGACCACTCGCCTGGCGATTATCTAAGGCTCGCTCAGCTAAAGACAATGTAAAAGTCGGAATATGGGGTATTGGCTCAATGCTTTCCCTACCGGTAATAGGAGTAGTCACTATTCTATCTTGGATATTCGTCCACAATGATTGGTTTTACATACTATTTTGGACAGTAATACTAGATGGGTTTTGGTTAATGGTAACATTTACGCTCATTCTTGCCCATTTCCAAGATCGATTGGGGTGGCAATTGATGGACCAAAAAGTCACTGGCAGAGCCTTTGCAGTGTTTTCTGTTCTCGTAATTATACACATATTATTATCCCTATTTCACCAAAGCGGGGTAATAACTAATGGTATTGTAGGAGCTAGTATCTCAGCTCCAATTCTGTGGATTTTCTTTGTTTCACGACCAGACCGAATATGGAAAAATGTGTTCGCTGGGAAACAGTGCAGCGCTCAAATCCTTTCCGCTCACTCTTGGCTGTTGGCAACTGCAGTAATTGGCATTTATGAGGGAATTTATTTTGTGGGAGAAAGTGGCATGTTCTATACTAGATTCATGCTAATTTTCGGCGTAGTGATACAAACAGTTTGGGGCTCGTCGGTGTATTTACATGAAGATCATAATCACATTGAGATTGAAGATAGAAAAACAAGATGGATTAGTGTTATCATGATGTTAACCCTAATGACTGGTATAATTTATTTAGCATTGAATGCAGGCGGACATCTTAGTAAAATTAATCCTGAAATTGTGGTGGCAATAACCATTCTAGCATTATTAATTGCAGCCCTTGAGTTCTTCATTTGGCTGGTTCGAGATGGGATTTTTAATCATGATGGATGGCATAGAATGCCAATGTACTACAGTAATATGGACAATTACGATTTATCAGATGATGAGTACTTCTCAAGCGAATCTGAGTAACCAAGTAAAAAATTTAGAAGTAACAAAATAATATACTCTACTCATTGGGCAGAACCATGGATGATTCAGAATCTCGATACCCTGACAACCGGTGGTTGATTCTCGGCGTAATGAGTTTGAGTCTTGTAATTGTGATGTTGAACAATGTCACTCTAAATGTAGCACTTCCAAATCTATCTACTAGCCTTGGTGCAGATAATTCTGAATTACAATGGATAATGGATGCATATGCCCTTGTATTTGGTGGGACTCTCCTAGTGATGGGTGCACTAGGGGATCGATTTGGCCGTAAAGGAGCCTTACAGATCGGTTTGGTGATTGTAGGAACTGCATCTGCTTGGACAGCATTCTTTGCTGATTCATCCACTGATGTCATCCTTGCGAGAGCAACTATGGGGCTGGGAGCGGCGTTGGTAATGCCATCCACATTATCCGTGGTATTGGTGGTCTTCCCACCTAATGAACGCGGAAAAGCCATCGGTATTTGGGCCGCAATGGCAGGAATAGGTGCCCCTATTGGCCTGCTTGTTGGTGGTTGGGCAGTTGAAAATTATAATTGGGAAATGGCGTTCTTGATTAATGTCCCAGTCATTCTCATCGCCTTAATCGCAGGTGCAATTATTGTTCCACGTTCAAAAGATGAACAACAACGACCCCTTGATGGTGGTGGAGCAATTTTATCGGTGCTTGTCTTAGGTTCTCTTTTGTATGGAATTATTGAGGGGCCTAGCCAAGGTTGGACCGATATTCGAGTGGTCGGTGCGTTTGCCATCTTCATCATTACAATCCTCTTATTTGTGTATTCGCAAAAGAAAGTTGAATACCCTCTCCTACCTTTAGAGTTCTTCAAAGACAAGAGATTTACAATAGGATTAATCGCTATTTCCATGGCCTTCTTCGTAATGTTCTCTTTCATGTTTATGCAAATGTTACACTTCCAACTTGTTAGAGGTCATTCACCTTTATCTGCAGCCATCCGATTTTTACCATTACCACTAGGCCTGATGCCAGCAGCAGCCAATAGCGATAGATTAGTTGCGAAATTCGGTCGTCCAAATGTAATTTCTACCGGTTTGTGTCTTGTAGCATTGGGATTGTTTCTATTTACCCAGGTAAATATTGATACAAGTTATCCACAAATTGCTGCTACATTCTTCCTCTTAGGCTTGGGTATTGGATTGACAATGGCTCCATCAACAACAGCAGTGATGGATTCCATTCCAGAATCCAAAGCGGGTGTGGGTAGTGCTACAAATGACTCGAGTCGAGAAGTAGGTGGTGCTCTTGGGATTGCCATAGGTGGCAGTGTACTCAACGAGATTTACCAATCAACAATTGTAATCCCTGCATCAGCATCGGCAAAATCTTCGATTATTCAGGAATCATTTCCTGCGGCGATGACAATTGGTCAGCAAATGTTAGCGGCTGGAAATCCAGATGGTGCGTTACTGATTGCATCCGCGAGAGAATCTTTCATTGAGGGTATGGTTGGAGCCTGTGTTGTTGCAGCCATCGTAGCGTTACTGGCAGCTATCATTGTCAAATTGAAAATGCCAGATGATGATATTGACCCCGAAGAATGAAAAAACAATACTGATGTTTACTCATTGAGATAAAAGTTGCAATAATTCCTCAATTATTGAAGGTGCAAATCCAAGCACACACACTTCTGAGCCTGAAATTAGGTTAGCATGATTTCCCATTTCCCCAGCGAGGTCATATGCACCTGCTTTTCCAAGCCAACTTTTTGACTCTAACAACTCACCAAATTGATTATCGGTTAACTGGTTAATTTCAACAGTTGCGTGTTCAACAGAGGATTTCTCCTCCCAACTATCTCCTTTCCTAATTAGAAGGGTGGTTCCGGACCAAACATTGTGCCGTCTTCCACTTAGCCGAAGTAACATTCCAGCTGCAGAGGTACGGTCAATTGGTTGGCCTAATGACTGTTGTAAATCATCAGGATCTTCAACTAGGGTATCGGCTAACAAAATAAAATCTGGAATTTCAATTTCTCCTATCTGCTGAATTGCCATTTCAATCTTAGCCGCTTCAACTTTTGATGCTAGAATTTTCTGCACTTGACTTCTGACATCTAAGCCACTTGGCGGTAGTTGCTCAGCACTGAGTAATCCTGCTGCACTAAAATCAACAAAATCAGCATCAAGTCGCACTTTTAGCCATTCATATCGGCGGCTTGAAGCACTCGCAAGGTGCACTTTGCAACGGCTCATCAACTACACGGGATGGGGAGCGCGTTTATCATGCGGACCATTGTAGGCGGGGGCGGGGAATAAGAGTGAGCGGTGCACAAGAACGGATTCCAACCTACATATCGGGACTTGATGAGAATATGCAGGGGGGTATCCCTAAAGGCCATATCGTGCTTCTTGCTGGGGTATCAGGCTCAATGAAATCAAGTTTGGGTTTCTCTATGTTGTACAACGCAGTGATGGAAGGAAAAACCTCAGGTATCTATGTGACATTAGAGCAAGGAAAAGACAGTTTGGGAACTCACATGGCAGGAATGGGGATGGATGTCCAAGACCCACGTGTCCGAAGTAGCATCGCGATTATTGACCTAGCAGACCTTCGAGTTCAACTAGATGCACAGGGTATGTCAGAAAGCGTAGATTGGATGGGGCAACTCATCAAGCAATTAGCTAACTACCGGGATAGCATCGGCTTTGAGGTGGTTGTTTTTGATAGTCTTGGCGCATTCTTTACACTTACCAAAATGGAAAATCCTCGTGATGAAGTATTTCGATTCTTTGAAGCAATCCGTAGAATGGGGTTGACTGGGATTGTTATCTGTGAAATGATGGGTGAATCAAAGAATCAGTATGGTGAGTTTGGAATTGAAGATTATCTATCTGATGGTGTAATACATCTCACAATGGAGCGCACAGGAGATGCTGTTGAGAGGAAACTCTCCATCGTTAAGATGAGACATACAAACCACGTTCTTGGCTACCAGCCTTATCGCTGGGATTCTAGCAACAGTCGATTTACAGTAAACTGAACTTTGATGGTAAACCATTGTGAATTGGTAATTCACTCAACCGTAACTGATTTCGCAAGATTGCGCGGTTTGTCTACATCTCTACCAAGTTCAACTGCTACATGATATGCTAACAATTGTAGTGGTACTACAGTCAATAATGGTGATATTACACTATGAGTAGCCGGCACAGCAATGGCAATATCTGCTTCTATCGCCGCTTCATCATCTCCTTCATCATGAATAAGAATAATCTTCGCTCCACGCGCCTTACACTCCTGCACATTTGATAGGGTCTTGGCCCTGAACTTGTCATTTGGGCATATCACAACGACTGGGCTGCCCTCCTCAAGCAAAGCAATTGGCCCATGTTTCATTTCTCCAGCAGGGTATGCTAGACAAGGGATGTAAGCGACTTCCATTAATTTCAGAGCGCCTTCTCGAGCCACTGGTGCAGATGCCCCTCGCCCAAGGAATAGTACATGAGGAGCATCCTTCACTGCCTGAACCGCTTCCATGATTGGCCCACTATCTTCTAGGTATTTCTCAACCTGATTGGGAATTGCATTCAACGCTTTTACTACCTGTTTACCATCTCGTTTAGAGAGGGACCTAGCACGCCCAATTTGTAAACTAAAAATTGTCAATGATGCAACCATGTTAGAGAATGCTTTGGTAGACGCCACTGCTTGTTCTGGTCCGGAGTGAATATACACTCCACGGCCACATTGGCGAGCAATTGATGAGCCAACCACGTTGATGACCCCCATCACTGTCCCACCCTTTAGTTGAATCTCTTTTACTGCTGAAAGGGTGTCTGCAGTCTCACCAGACTGACTTACTGCAAGGTAAAGTGCTGCTGGAGAAATTACTGGATTATTGTAGCGGAATTCGCTCGCAACATGCGATTGAGTTGGGACTCTAGCCATATGCTCAATCGCTAATCTACCAACTTGACAAGCGTGTAGAGCAGTGCCACAACCAATTAATCTGATATGTGAAATCTCTAACAACTTTTTTGCTGATAAATCTAATCCACCTAACTTTCCATTGCCCTCTGAGAGAACGGTTCTCCCTGAAATACATTGACGAAGGGATTCTGGTTGCTCATGAATCTCCTTCAACATGAAGTGAGGGAAATCACCGATGTCAGCAACTCCCCAACTTTGGTCAATTGTAGTGACAGTGGCATCAGAACTATCTCCATCAAGACGTGAAGTCTGAACACCGCCTGCTGTTAACACCGCTAAGTCACCATCTTCGAGGAAAATCACTCGTTGAGTATGTGGAGTGAGTGCATGTGGATCACTGGCGACAAAAGACTCGCCATCCCCTACCCCTATTACCAAAGGTGACCCGTTTCTAGCACAGACTATCATCTGTTCATCTTCAAACAAGGCACACAATCCCCAGGTACCACGTGTTTGCCTCAAAGCTCTACGTACTGAATCGAGAGGAGACAAACCATCACAACGGGCCCTGTGAATCAAGTGGGCTAAAACCTCAGAATCAGTTTCGGACTGGAGTGTTACTCCTTCAGCGATTAACCAATTTCTCAAAGCCCGTGAATTTTCAATAATTCCATTGTGGATGATTGCAACGGTTCCATCCTCTGATAGATGAGGGTGTGCATTTTCCTTTGTTACTCCACCGTGAGTTGCCCAACGAGTATGTGCAATTCCACAATTCCCATCCATATTCTCAGGTAATACTGACTCTAGATTTGCAACTCTGCCAATGCATTTTGTATGGGAAATTTTAGAATTAAGAATTGCAATTCCTGAGGAGTCGTAGCCCCGGTATTCAAGTCTTCGCAGCCCATTTATCAGCAAGTTGGTCGCTTGCTGATTTCCAATGTATCCAAAAATTCCACACATAATAATCACCTTACAGATTTATTCGCTCCGAACATACAGGACATGGTACATACTTCAATTCAATAGATTTGACCCTGAAGTTTGCCCCACATTCACAGATAACATCAATTCCAGGGGGAGGAGGTAGAGTTCCTAGTTCCATCGGCGTAGGTGGCGGTGGTAATTCACCTTCTAATTCAGACGGTGAAGGTGGTGCTGGTAATTCTTCAGGTTTTGGCTCTGCTGCTTTGCGGCGCTCTTGTCGCCTCTTTTGCCGCCTAGTGGTGCCATCCTCTTCCCCAGAATCATCATCAATTAAATCGGTTTTACTTTCACCTGCTTCAATTAATTCTGAAACATTTTCATCTTCTATATCGCTTAAATCAGATTTCTCTGATGAATCAATATTTTGGGACTCATCTTCATCTTCTTCAATTATACTCACATAATCTTCATCAACATCAATGACCTCTTCATCATCTTCAATTTCAACTATTAATTTTGGACCTTGTCTTCTCCGATGAGTGATTATCCCTGCAGAGGCTAAGAATACCAGCAAACAACCGACCGCTAAAGCGACTCCCACAATTCTCACAGCCAATGTAAAGGTGCTAGCATCTAGACCAGTCCAAATTCTAATTCTATCAAGTATACCCTGATTTGGTATATCTAGCGCACTGTCATCAATAAGCATTCTAGCTCGCCAGTCTTGAGTTGGAGAGAGATAAAACAGATGTGTTTCTCCGGCGATGTCAGAACGCCCAACGCTCATCAATTCACCTTCACCTATTGGAGTACCAATGATGGTTTGATTCGCCTCAATAATTGAATAGACTATTTGGCGCCCTGACGGACCTACTGAATCATGGAACATCTGGATTCCACGTTTGGTTTTAACGAACTGAATCATTCCCATCCCTGGTGCTGACAGATTCACTGTATCTTGAGTTTGCATACTGCTGTCAGCTCTGACAACTACTAGGGTGGCGTCTTGGCCTGTTCCCTCACGCCATGCCATCACTACTACATCCGTACCTTTGTTATCTGGAAGAACCGCTAACTCGCTTATCGTGGTTTGATCACCCACGGCAATTCGGAATGACCAGTTACCTATGCCTAATCTACCATGAGCATAGAAGGTTCCAACCCTCTCAACACCGGTTTCATCATCTCGGTTGGCTTGATAGGTGATGTGAGTCCAATCATCACCATGTGCCACTTTTACACTGCCTTCCCTGTTAATTGGTGGTTCTAAATCAGACACTATATCTTCAGTCAAGTTCCAAGATTCGCTATCAAGAGGAGATTCTGCTGCAAGAAGGAAAATAGATGTTACATCATCGTAAGTTCCACTAGTGAATAAATCTCGATGATAGCCGCCAATCAGCGCTTCACCACCATTTACGGTCAAATCAATCCCCCAATAGGTTCCTTCTGCTAACATTAGAGAAGGCAACAAATCCATTTTTACGGTAGAAGTGCATGAAAGATCGACAGATGAGAAAGTTAGGGTTGAAAGAGTCACGCCGAATTGGTCAGTGTATCGACGTGTCCAACTCACATAAGCACTATCTGATTCACCATTATCTATTGTGAATTCACCGGCCCAATCATTTTCTAATTCTAGGCAAGTTATTAGGTCATATTGAGAGTTAATTCGGTGTACCCAAAGCGAAGAACCTTCACCGGTAAACATGAGGTTTTCACCCCTAAGCCCAAAGAAACCTAGTACTTCATGGCCACCAGGTAGGTCTAGACTTCTAGCCCCCTGTAATTGAGCTTCATCTACTAGTAAAGTGAACTCAAGTTGATTGTTATCTGGATTCAAATCTTGGCCACCTTCAAGGGAAACGGTAGCACGGAATTTCACCAGTCCAGGGTCAAGCGTGCCTTCATATAATGTGAAAGGAACCACCACAAAACCCGCACCAGGAACAATGTTTAGACTACGTCCACTCTCCAGTGACTCCCACCCTAAGTCACTCCATTTTTCTAAACTAAATGTTGCTCCTGAAGAACCATCTCCGGCTAGGTTTTCAACTCGGATTTCTATGGTGACATCTCCGTTTGGATTGGAAACCGATGGTTTCGTAATTGCAGCACCTTGCCGTATTGCAAGATCTACTCCACTAGGCCTGTTGTTGATAGTGAAACTTGTTGAAACTTCATTGTTATCTTCACGTGATTCCTCTTCTTGGTCATTTGGATCAATGATTACCTCAAGGTTGTGTGAACCTGCTGTAGTAGGGTGGAATCCAAGATTAAGCGCTAGTGATTTAGTTGAATCTAGTTTACTAATTGTTTGAATTGCTACTTGAGAGCCATCATCAATTAAGATAACTTCAAAGTTTCGTGCATGAGCATCTCCACTATTGCGTATCGTGACTTCTACATCAAGGAATGTACCTACAAAAGCAGTACTCACGGGAATACCATTCTCAGTGATAACAATGTCACTAACCGGTTCAAGGTCTGGCGCTGCTGGTATGTTATCCACATTGATATAACGGTCAATTGGGTCACTAATCCTGCCATTATCTGATACAAGTCGCGTGTAAAGCACCCATCCCCCATCATAAACTTCAGTCGAATCCCACATTACAGACCATTCTCTCGCATCACAATCATCTCTGTTTGCTTCAACACAAACGTAGGGATATGCAATGTTATCTGACGCTAACTGCCAATCATCAATTGAGCCGATTCGGTATTCAATTCTCTGACCATTAACAGCCTTGTACTCACCCTTTAGTTCAACATCTCCAGACACAGAGCCATGCCCACTGGGCTCAATTAAAGTTAATGTCGATTCACCAATTTTATATTCAGCCCATGCAGGTTGTGACCATCTTCCTAAATTATCTAAGGCACGGACTTCCATGTATAGGCCTGCACCATCATGCCATAGTTCAGGAGTGAAATCAAATGTCCAGTTGTCAACCCCAGTCGCATTTGTCCAACCGAAGGCTGTACGATTATTTAGATTAGAATTGGGTGACCAATAGGTGTATCTCGCTGATATTCTAATCGAAACAATACTGTTGTTTGAATCAAATAATTCTGATGCTGGAATAGAAGCGTTGCCACGCAAACGATAGGTGTCACCTACATTCATCCATGTTCCGTTATTTGGCAAATGGAGACTTACCCAACGGCCTGCAGCACTTGGGCTACCACCTCCACCACCACCGCCACTCTTTTCAAGAACTTGAACCGCGTCAACCCGTCCAAATCCTTCACTTGCATTCCATGATTGGCCATTTATTGAAGTGATTTCATCAACGATAAACTCACTATAATTTTGCAATGCCGATTTTACATCATCTGGCTCATAAGATGGATTGGCTTGTAAAATTAAGGCACACAATCCTGCTACTACAGGAGTCGACATACTAGTCCCAGACATCTCGGTATACGAGTCGTCTGCCATAACAGCACCACCGATAGGCCCACTCGCAGCATGCTGAACTGAGAAAATATTGGTCCCTGGAGCAATTACATCTGGCTTCAACTCATCCCATGAGTCATCATCACCATCATCATTACGTGGACCATAATTTGAGTAATCTGCAACAACATCATCAGTTCTAACAACGGTATCAACATCATCGGATGCAGCAACTGCAATACAACGGTCAGCAGAAGCTGGAGATGCCACATAGTTGGCACCATCGTTCCCCATTGCACAAATAGGAACTATTCCAGCATCCCATGCATCATTGACCAAACGTGCCTCAGCATCTGAACCATTATCACCAGTATCTTGGCCACCTATTGGTGAGCGAGCCCTACCAAAAGACATTGACATAATATCAATGCCATTGCTTGAAGCATTATTTCCCCAATCGGTATTCTTGTTATTGATTGTCCAGTTCATACCAGCAATAGTGTATTGGGAATTTGAGCGCCCAATATCAGTAAACACCTTGACGTCAACAAGGTATGCGCCAGGCGCTATTCCAATGTGATTCCTGCTAGCATCACCAGTTCCAAGTGCTATACCAGCAACATGGGAACCATGTCCTGCTGTATCATCCGGGTCAACTGAACCATCGGATACTTGGCTGTTTAAAGAATCTGTAGAATCAAAACCAGCCAACCATTTTTGGTCGCTGTATGAGTTAGCATCATTATCTGGGTCATCGTTTAAATCATCAAAATCATTCAGTGAGCGATGTTCATTATCAACTCCTGAATCAAGTATTGCGATAACAACTCCGTCACCGCGAACACCCAACATATCAGCACCACTTGTGTAGGTTTCACTACTTCTTGCTTTGATTGCCTTGGAGGCAACTACCATTGAAGGGACCATCACATTTTGTTGTTCAATCACTACCACACCTTCTAGATGGTAAATATCCATTAATGCGCTTTGAGGGACTTTGTCAACAATTATTGAATCTATTTCGCCGACTGTGAAAAATCTAGCATCACCCTCTTCACTTACCCAGCCATGAGAGAGCAAAATCTCTCTCACTTGCGCCAATTCTCTTTCCTCTGGGTGCCAGGCAAAATCAATCACTAAGGCAAGAGTTAGTCGGCCGTCTTCCCCGGTTATTGCGGTTGGTGACTGTGATGGGTAAACATCTGCTAAGATGTATTGGAGTCTGTCATCCATCCCATTCCAATCTAAATCCGGACCGTATCTAAACCACCATTGATGGTCTTCATGACTCCAACTGTCAGCTGGGATGTCTGGAAGGCGAACAGGAGTTGGACAAATTTCTGTCTCCGAACAGAGTAGAGGGGGTAGCCCCTCAACTAGGATTGGTGGTTGTGGTACTGGAGAAGCAGAGGTTGGTGAATCCTCCGATTCGATATCCAATGAGGAATATTGGCTTGCTGAAGAAAAAGTCAAAATGATGCTAGGGACAAGCATCAACAAGACGAGTAGAACTGCGGTTGTATTAGTCCGGCTTGACAAGAATCAATCCCCCAACGGAGTCCAAGACTCCGAAGTGTGATATAAGCACGATTGCAGTCAGTTCACATCAAAGGTGGTTACTCCATAGGAGTAAAACCTTCAATTTAAGGCCACAACAGATGCTTGCGGCTCTTAGAACAAGCCAACCTAGTAACTTCATCGTTTATTTCAACATCTAATTCCGAATTGCACACCGAACACCGAGCGACTTCTGATAACTCCTCAAGCCAAGCCCGCCGAGTCTCTAACTCATCGCCTTCTTCTCGTAATCTTTCCAAGACTTTTGCAGCCTTTCCTATCAGAGGTTTTTCAGCATCTTCCCAAGGGTCAAATTTGAGACCACCCATTTTCTTTTTCCGAGAAAATTCCTCTCCCTTTTCAGCGGCGCCTGCACTCGGACCAAGGTCACGGATTTCAGGTTGGGTTGGCCCTCCCCTAGCAATTGTTCTCCCAAGGGCATAACAGACGAAGAACCCACCGACGTGAGCTAGATGAGCAACTGATGATGAGCCCGTCCAACCGCCATACAACATACCGACTTGAAAAATTTCTAAACCAACTTTCAAAAGCGCAATCAATGAAACCGGCCACTTGCGAATCAACACTAGGGGAAACTCAATTTCATCTCTTGGCCAACACGCCAAATAGGTCCCCAGTAACCCGAAGGCCGCACCACTCGCACCCAAGGCGAAACGGAATTCACCCCAATGGGAAAACCACCAAGCCAGATTCCCAGCGAGTACACCGATCAGGTAAACAAGAAGGAATCTCTCTCTTCCAAGACGCTGTTCTAATGGAACACCAACTAAAGCAATTACAAGCACATTTCCTAGTATATGCTGAATTACAATATCACTACCACCACGGCCGACAGCATGTAGCCAGCCAGCAGTCAGTAATCGATGAAATTCTGATGGTGAAGGTTGCCAAAGTGGGTTAACTGCAAAGGCTACAGTTAGGAAGTCGCGAGTGGTGTCAAAGTATTGAAGAATTGATTGGAAAAACCAACAAGCAAGGAGGGAAATAACGATGGCTAACGAAATCGGAATCCGCTGTCGCCAAGCGTATGCGATTGGAGCGATTGCTAAGATGAGGAAAATGAGTATTAAACCCCAACCAAGGGTTGTGACGCTTGCCCACTCAAAACCAGCCATCTGACTCAGTCTGCGGAAAGGTAAGTTGCAAATCACCCTATGGGTGGATGCGGAGATATCAAGCCAAAAACCACTCTCGCCGGCTCATGAACGGTGAGGTGCCTTTGCTAGAGTTGTCTTCACTGACAGTGAAGAGAGGAAAATCAACCGTCCTGAATTCCGTTGATTTACAGATTGTTAGCGGAGATGTTGTTATTCTTGTTGGAGAAAATGGCGCTGGTAAATCTACTCTCATTGAAGCTGCTGCTGGTATCCTCAATCTAAGCGCAGGAAAAGTACAGCATAGCGGCCAGTCAATCAGAGATTCAGATGGCCGTAGAACCGAACCACCACCCTTCGGATTGGCTCTACAAAGTGGTGGGTTTTCACAAGATGAATTTGTCAGTGAGCGAGTCGCAACTGCGGCATCAACCTCTAGAAGGGATGCTAATGAAGAATGGGTTTCAGACCTCCTTGAGGAATGGGGTTTGCGCCACCGTTCTCAAGACAGAATAGCTTGGCTTTCTGGTGGTATGAAACGGAAGGTAGGAATTATTGCTGGACTCACGCCTGCTCTGGCTAGCGACGAGCCGCGTCTTGTCCTCCTAGACGAGCCATCTGAAGGGCTAGACGAGACGAGTATTCAAACATTAAAAAATCAAATCTCAGACCTAGCATCATCAGGCCACGCTTTCATCATCGCTACGCATGATGAAAGCCTCTCAAATTTAGCCACTAGACGCATCACTGTAAGTGATTCAAATATTACTGAGGACAAGGTTGGAACAAGCCAAAAACGTGATGCTTTGAAAGTCAAATCTTTACCAAATAGTAAGGTAGATACCTATGCTTTGAAACCACAAGGAAAGTGGACTTCAACTCTTGAAAAAAGAACTAGGATTTCAGCCATCAACCGTTCCGTTTCTGGCTTGATTGCCTTAGTTGTAATAGTAGGAATGTTATCTCAATTTGAACCACCTGCAAACAACTCTTGGCTTGCCCTATTAGCTCTGACCCCTGCATTAATCTCAGCACTAGTAAAACCGGGTTATCTGAACCACCTTTCAGACTCCCGTGCGGGTGATTGGTGGAATGCACAACTTGGAAAGCCACTACAGATGAGTTTTCGAATCGAAAACCAATTCTACGTTCCTTTTCTACTAGCACTTCTGTCAATCTATTTCCTGTTTGGAAATATCCAACAAATGTTGGTTGTTTCAGGGGGTTTCATTTGTTTCACATTAGCCGCGGCTAGAATTCATTCTCTTGAGAGCACATTTCCTCGTCAGGGCGCAACCCTAGTGTTACTACTTCTATTGATTCTAATTTGGCCATTTCTGTTATCTGTAGATCTATTAGCCATGGATGAATTCTCTATCAATGATGAAACCCTCACCCAAATACTTGCTACTTATCTGATGCCTTTGGCAATTTGGATTCTTGTGCCTTTGATTGCTTCTGAATGATAAAAGAAGGCCATCACCTTGAAGGGTGAAGGATTATTCACCAATTTTATGAGAAGGGAGATGCTGACTGTTGCGGTCGCCTTGACTCTTCTAGGATTGATGCTAGCAGCCATCACTTTGTGGCTTGGATTCACTTGGGCTCCAGGTGTCAACCCAGATGATTGGAAAGCACCAGAAGCATACCGCATTTTATTTTGGCATGTACCTGCAGCATGGGCTTCATTCCAGGCTTTCACTCTACTTTTTATTGGCTCAGGAGCATGGTTTCTCAAGCGCTTAGAATGGGGCTGGAAATTACACGTTGTCGGTGCTCAACTTGGACTTGTTTTCGGTCTCTGTGTAATTATCAGTGGCCCAATCTGGGGAACCGCTGAATGGGGGACTCCGTGGGATTTAACTGATGTAAGATTGAACACCTACGCAGTTCTAACCTCTCTCTCACTATTCTTAGTGATGGGACATCAAGCACAACCAGATACTGAAGATACACGAGATACTTTTTCATCTGTAGGTTTATTTGGATTCATTTTAGTACCCATCACAATAATGGCAATTAGAATCTGGCAAAACCGCCATCCTGGCCCGGTTATAGGTGGTGGCGAAGGCAGCGGATTAGACCCTCAGATTCTGATGGTTTTGTTATTCGGTTTATTCTCTTTCCAAATCCTAGTCGCTGGACAGGTGATGTTACGATATATCATAGTCGGTTTAGAAGATAGACTCACCGAGATACAAGGAAAATTGGATACGAGGTTTTGAGATGACGAGTGGAACATTATTTCTAGCGATTGCGTATATAGCGATGATTGGTATCATCGGAGGTTGGACTTGGAAACTGCTCGCCCGCGTAGGAGAGTTGTCAGAACGGCTCTCTGCTGCGGAATCAACACTGGGAATCTCTCAACCAAATGTAGAGGAAGAATAGGACTGAATTTAGGCAACCAAAGGATTCAAGCGCACTGCACGTGGCGAAAAACCATCAGGAGGACACCGTCATGGCACTTGGCAAGGCATTTTGCGTGTTGTGTGGCAATGAAGGTGAACTGACCTCTGAAAGATTATGTACACCATGTTTCAAAGACAGAACCACCCTTTCAATTCTACCTGAAACTATCCAGGGATTTCGCTGTCCAAAATGTATGATGTATCTACATGAGAAGCGCTGGGGCCACCACCCTGATGAAGAATACGAAGAAGGATTGGTCACGGAATCAATTGAGGTTCACAATGATACTGAAGCCTTAGGAATCGGTATATTAAGAGAAGTCATGGATGATAGAAATACTAGACTTTCGGTGCAAGTTAGCGGATTTATCGGCGGGCTTGAATTTGAGAGTATTCATTCAACAATGGTGAGAATTTCAAATGCTGTTTGCCCAACTTGTACGCGCAAAGCTGGAAATTATTTTGAGGCGACCGTGCAACTTCGCTCATCTGGTCGCCGCCTTTCAGAATCCGAATTGAAGGCACTAAGGGATACTTTTGACGACTATTTAGGAGGTATTGACCCAGACCCGATGTTTTTCATAAACAGCGAAGGTGATGTTCAGGGGGGCTATGATATGGTTCTAGGCAACAAAGCACTTGCGCGGGGATGGACAAAGCACCTGCTGAGAAATTTCGGTGGGACTTCAAAAGAAACAAACAGTGTGGTTGGACGAAAAGACGGAGAAGACCTAACAAGATTGACTATATCATATCGAAAACCAGCATTTGATATTGGGGATGTGATTCGCCGCAAAGACAAGTATTGGTTAATCGCTTCGTGGCAGAAAGAAGGTGCAATCATCTCAGCCGTTGAGCGATTACAGAGGACTGGCTTAACTTGGAGAGACTTAGAGAAGACTAACGTGGTTAGCCGAGTGAGTGAACATATTGTGATTGAAGTATTGAATCGAGATTCTTCGGCTGCTGAATTCATGGACCCGAGTGATTGGAAAGTGAAGGCAGTTTCACTCCCATACGATGATGATGGTGTTCAGAGTTCTTTGCGCATCGCTTTGATAGCAGATGAATGGGTCGCTCTGCCCACATTAGCAGGCGGTGGTATTGGTGAGTGATGTAGAAATTGCAGATTTAGTCGCGTCTCTTGATAGCGAAGATATGCTAGGGTTTCTGCGCCTTTTCCCCACTGATTTTGCTACACAGATGAAGATTGATGATACAATTGAAGTCAACCCTACAACACCCTCATCTGTTCTGTGTCTAGGAATGGGTGGCTCGGCAGCGGCAGGAGATTTCCTAGCTTCACTAGCAAATTATCAAGGTGATACTCAAGTTACAACTTGGCGTAATTATCAACTTCCAAATTGGATAGAAGATGACTCATTAGTTGTCGCAACTTCATATTCAGGAAATACCGAAGAAACTCTTGACGCCACCTCTGAGGCGGTTGAAAAAGGCCTTGACATTGTAGTGATTTCAAGCGGTGGAAAACTTGCGGAATTCGGTAATCATATTTCAGTTCCAGGCGGACAACCTCCTCGCTCGGCTTTTGGCCACCTATTCGGGGCACTGCTACGCACATCAATATCTCAAGGAATTATCCCAAATGAGAATTTATCAGGCCTAATTGAGAGATTAGAAGAGACTGTTGAAGAGTTTAATTTTGTCAATAATCCGGACTCACCTTCACTTGCTCTAGCCCAAACTCTGCTTAACCGAGAAGTTGGGATAGTTACCGCTGCAGAACTAGAATGCGCCGGAACTAGATTCGTTAATCAACTCAATGAGAATGGGGGGGTTTTTGCTCGCTCTAATTCACTCCCAGAGATGAATCACAATGAGATAATTGCTTGGACTGATGAATCAGCAAAAAATAGCCAAGCCCTCATTTTACTCACTTGGAGTGGAATGCATGAAAGAGTTGAGAAGCGAGTTGATTGGATGATGGAAAATGTCGAAATTGATGTCGCTTGGCAACTTCATTGTGAAGGCGAGTCACTTCTCGAAGCAATGCTCTACTCTTGCATCGCAATGGACTGGATTTCCTGCGCGGTAGCAATTTTACGTGGTAAAGACCCTAGTGCTATTGGTTCTATTCAAAGCCTCAAAGAACATCTTGGTCAGTAAAGTTCACCTAGTACTAGGCGAGGATCTGGGAAATCCATCAAACCCTGTTCTCTTTCAGCAGGTGATACCACACCTGGTAAATCATGAGTGGTTGGCTCAACAAGCGAGAGCTGAAAATGTAAATGCGGCTCCCAGCCTCCATTCTCAGAATATTCACCAAACCATCCCAACAATTCACCTGCTGACAATTTCTGACCTATCTTTTTACCAGCCAAAGAAGTACTGCTCAAATGACCAAAAAGGGCCCACACATTCACACCATCAATTTCCTGTTTTGTTATCACGACATTGCCATAATCTCCAGCCGCAGGATTGTAGCCAAAATGAGATATTTCACAATTGGTAAAAGCGTGACACTCAGTCCCTATAGGTCCACCAATATCGATACCCATGTGAATGAATCGCTTTCCCTCAAAAATGTCGGTGTTGTATAACCCCCGTCTATCCTCATCGTAACGTCCAATTGAGTACTCAAAATTTGATTCTGGAATTACCCCACCAGTGAGGTCTAAAACACCATACTTTTCCGGAAGTTTCACGACTTGGGAGAACTTCTGCCCAGCCCAATCAATTGACGCCTCCATGATGAGTGCGATACAGTGTTTGCACTTGAAATCGATGATGTGATTTTCGCATCACTTGAAGAGTGATGCGCTCTAGGGAATGTGATGGAGGGAGAGTTTGCGACTGTTTTGTGGCATCTTGTGGCTGGCGCTACTCTCCTTTTTGGAAGTGGACTCTTTCCTGGACTTTTCATTATAAAAATTCTTGACCCTCTAGCAGACACCTTTCGCAAAGTGATGCTGTTACCAGCAATTTCTCTGTTGGTGGTTTTTGGTATTTCAGGATGGATGGTAGTCATCACTGGGAAATTTGATTCTGCAACTCTAATGTTGCTGTTAATTATTGCAAATTGTATAGCAGTAGTATTTCACTGGAAGAGAGATGTAATTCGAGTTCGCCGACTAACACAGTGGGAGTTAATGGAAGAACGTGCAGACCTAATTGAATCTGAAGGTGAACTGCCAAAAGCCATTGAAACTGAATCATTAAATGGCGAAACTACTGAATTAGAGGAGGATATTGAGGATAAGAAAAATCTAGCTATTGACCTAGCATCTTCTCGCTCTTGGTGGTTGCCGCTAGCATTGGCAACTGCGGCTCTTCTTTCACTCCTCCCGCTTCTACTATTCGAATATCCAAATGGGGTTGATTGGATTGGATTCTCAACACTTTCACATCGTTTAGCAACTAGTGGAGATTTGTCCTTACCAGCAATCTCTGAGGGAAATTGGACATATCCTCCAGCCCTACCTGCAACTGCAGCACTGCTGGAATCTGTAATAGGAATCTCTCCAGCTAGTGCTATCCATCTAGTTGGCCAACTCTCGCTTTTTGCACTATTATGGGGCATAGCAGGAGCTGCTGATCGATGGGGGGCAAGTGGTCCAACTCTACTTTGCTTAGCACTTGTGCCCGCACTTTTTGTTAAGGCCCATGATTCAGGATATCCCACAGTAGCCAGTCAACTTGGTTTGGTAATAGGCCTGTTAGTTCTACTAAGACCAATTGCTGAGAGAAGGCGAGGGCAGGACATTTTATTCGCTATTTGTGTCATCACCACAGGAGCTATTCACCCAACTGGGGCACTCTATCTAGGAACCTTACTTGGTGCCTATCTTATTACTCATAGATTTGGAATGAGACGGCAAATTGCCGTCAGTCGTCTAGCACTAACATCAACAGTGATACTCAGCATTGCTGCGTATATAGTGCTGGTTACCTTTGCACCAAGGTTGCTTTCGGAACCTGTATTTTCGGAATATGGATGGCAAGGTGGATTTAGCCTGATAATGTTCAACGGCCCAATCGCTATTGCCTTAGCTGGATGGGCTTTATGGAGAACTAGAGCCAGTATTGAAGTGGTTATGTTAGCTGTTTGGATTAGTATCAACTGGATTCTGACTCTAGTCCACCTGTTCAATGGAGTCATCGCCTTCTCATTCCTTACTCTACTATCGTATGTACTCTACAGCATGGCTCTGCACGCCTTCCACATCCCATTGGCAATAGTTGGCGGAATTATTCTTTCACATAGTGTGAAATTAACTCCAAGAGAAAGACCAATCTCAGTTGACCAGGACGGGGAAGCGATGGTGCAAGAAATGCTTGAGGCAAGTCGGAATTTAAGCGCTGATGAAATTTCAGCCAGTGCAAAGGAAGCAACTGACGAGGAATCTGCATTAATGTGGTTACCAATGAACTTACCAAAACCCATAGACAAAAAGTGGATGGCCGCGGTATTCATCTTCGTTATTTTCCAATTAACAATAGCAAATGCACTGTTAATTGAACTTTCAAGTCACGATGAACTTAGTGTACAGACAAAAGGTGACCGAGATTTAATGAGCACTCTAACACTTCCTGCAGGTTCGGTACTGTTCACAGAGGATGCACATTGGGGAAACGCATACGATATTGATGCACAAATTGGCTTGACCACTTTCCCTTCTCTTGGTTTAGTGGATGTTCGAGTGAATAACCAAGGACATGTGCGCACAGCGATTCTTCAGGATGACACTGAAACCCTGCGACAATTTGGAGTGACCCATGCCCTAACTAGTCCAATGGGCACCTTTGGTGAGGTTTTTGCGGTTTCACCATATTGGGAAATAAGCAGAGATATTGATGGTAGTCGGCTATGGACATTGAAGGAAATCCCAACTAGTAGGTCTGCAACCAGTAGCACATTTGTATATCCTGATGAACAATCTTGTATTGACCCATGTCAATGGAGAGCTGACCCTTGGTGGATGGTTGATGCTGACCAGTTGATGAACCGTCCTGATTCACATCCTTTCCTTAGTCAAGGAGACATCTCATTGAGTGTCCCCCTTGAAAGAGGGAGTCGGGACCAGACTGTGAAAATCAATGTCATGGTAGATGCACCTGCTGGATTGTCAGTGGGAATCTATTCTATTGATGGTACTGAAATTGAAGGTAGGCACTACACCACTGATGGGGGTTGGCAGCAATTAACTCTCATCATAAAAACAAGCCTAGCAGATGAATTGAAAGTTGAAATTGTAGTCTCTGGAGGTGGTAGCAGTTGGGTGAATCCATTGGCCATCACCGGTCGTGGGGATCAGTTGATTGACCATGATGGAGTGAGGATACATTGGGTTGAACTCAGACCGATGGTTGAATGAAGGAGTTGGTAGCATGGAAAAACAGATGAGGAATCTTACCATTCTTCTGCCGGCTCGCAATGAGGTCCAAGGCCTAGCGGTTGTTGTGGAAATGATTCCAACTACTGAACTGAAAAATATGGGATGGAACCATAGACTCGTTTTAGTTGACGGATATTCTACTGATGGAACTGTAAAAGTGGCTCAAGATTTGGGCATTACTGTTTACGACCAACGAGGTGGAATCGGTAAAGGTATGGGCTTACGTCAAGCGTTTAAACACTATATTGAAAGTGGTGATGAAGCACTTGTGATGCTTGACCCAGACGGCACTTACAATCCAGGAGATATTCCCCATCTCCTGCAACGAATGGATGCAGGAGAATGTGATGTAGTAATTGGCTCACGCCTTAGAGGAGATATGGATGATGGAGCGATGGGGCGGGTGAACTACCTCGGAAACCACATTCTAACATGGTCGGCTGTTGCCCTATACAGGAATTTTATCAGCGATTTATGTACCGGCTTTTGGGCTTTCAAGCGGGAAGCAATTTGTGCCATGCATCTGAATTCTATCTCGTTTGAGATTGAGGCAGAAATGTATGCGGCATGCTGTCACAATAAGATGCGGATTAGAGAAGTGCCAATCAGATACCATAATCGATTAGGGACTGCAAAACTAGGAAGCATCCATGATGGAGTTAGAATAATGCGTAAATTATTGGTTCGAAGATTTTTCCGATATCCAATTAATTAGATTGAGATATGAGCGATGAAAGACCATCTGTAAGAGATGTTTCCGGCCTCCAATCAAATGTTGATTGTAGTTTCGTTGAGTCGCCACTACTGTGCTTGATGTCCCCGTCACGGCCGTCCTCATAGGCTACAGTAACTTCTCTCCCCACCTGAGAAGATATTACTTCCACCACCTCATTGAGGGTTACTGGGGAACCGGTACAGATGTTGAACGCAGAAGCGTGTGCTGGTGATGATACACCATCATCTAGAAGAGAAGAACCTACCAAAAGTAGAGCTTGAACAACATCCGAAACATGGATGAAATCTCTAGTTTGTTCACCATCCCCAAATATGGTAATATGGCCTCCAGTTGATGCGCGCTCAATGAAAATTGACAACACACCGCTATATTGTGAAGAGGGGTCTTGCCCTGCACCATAGACATTGAAGAATCGTAGTGCACTGGCTGGTGTTGATTGTGAACCTAAAGAACAGATTGTTGCATCAATAGCGGCTTTTTGATGACCATAATACCCGACAGGGGTAATGGGATGATTCTCGGTGATTGGGATTTCAACAGGTTCACCGTAAATCGCTGCACTACTAGCAAAGATTACGGGGCAATTAGCAGTTGAAATTATCTCAAGGCTTGCTTGAAGATTTACCTTATCCGACCACGCTGGGTCTGCTTCACACAATGGCACTGATGCAATGGCTGCAAGATGGAAAATCGCATCACAACCCTGCATGCCATTTGATAACGAGGCGGAGTCGGTGATGCAACCTTCAATGATACTTACACCGTTTGGAACTCTCTCCATATCTCCGGCTGATAAGTCGTCTATTACTGTTACATGGGCGCCTAAAGAGAGAAGTTGCGCAGAGAGATGAGAACCGATGAATCCAGCCCCGCCAGTGACAAAGACTCGCTTCCCAGCCCATTCCATCAAACTATCTCAGTAAGAAGACGGCTTTAGGACTTCACTCTTCTTC
>DTUF01000041.1 GCA_012964335.1 Candidatus Poseidoniales archaeon
AGACATCAATGAGGATGGAAGTAGCCAACCAACATATCTCACCGTGCTTGGCAACACTTTGCTGGATGATGGGAGGAGGGTCATTAAGTGCATTCGTTTTATTCTCAGTTAGGATTAGGCATTCTCGTTTGCGCATTTGGGCTGTGGTTATTGTACGAACGATGGTGGTGGACTGAGGAACCTGTGATAAAAGCCAGGCCAGTCAAGTATCATCTTTTTTCTGGAGGTTTGTGGACAATTTTCTTCTTTGGATTACTATTTTTTGTCACTGCAGACCCCGAATTTTCACTGAAGTACATCTCATCGGCGGCAGGCATTGGCATGGGTTTGTGCTTCGTAGGCCCGGTGTTCTTCATATGGCTGATTCGCGAACCCTCAGAAGCGCCTGAGGGGGTTGGCAATGAAGGTGATGAAGAATGAATTTGGATGATTTTGTTTCTTCCAAAGTGTTCTTGATAGTGGCCGTGTGCATGATGGTCGGCGACATATACTGGTGGTCCACCGGATCAATCACGACGAAGGAGTTCGTGATGTTCTTCGGGCTGATGGTATTCGTGGTCTTCTCGAATGTCGTGCGGACCAAGATGAGGGCCGAGAATCAAGAGGAAGAGTGACCTCACTAGGGTCCGGCACATCAGGGAGTGACTCGACGCCTGTCTCTTGGGAACAGTACGGTCTCTCTCAGCTGGAATTTTTATTGGCGATTTCTTGGCAAATCCAAGTCCGTCCCGACATGAACAAGTTATTACAGCATTCGTACTCATACTAGCTCTATTAGGGGCGTACTTCGCCGGGCAACACTTTGCTGGATGATGGGAGGAGAACTTAATGGAGGCATCATATTATCTCTACAGCCTGTTAATCCTATTGGGTGTATCTCTGATTGGTTTGGGGATTGGCCTAGATGTTCGTTCACACCGTTGGAATAGATACAAACTTGTTGCAGTCGTTACTCTTGGTACTACGCTCTACAGTGCGGGGTTACACCTATTTTTGATACCCGAAAAGGAGCTAATTCAAACCGTTATCTTGGCATCGCTGGGTATTCTTCTTGCGCAATCTCCATTGTTGTTGTTGTTCAAACAATCTCATAGAGTCATCGACGACTTTAGTGACGAGAATCAGAAGTTACTCAAGCAACAATTGGATGAGGGTGCCATTGACATTCCTGAGGGAATTCACGATTCAAAGTGGGAATACGAACTTAGCAACAGTCCTGCAGTCAACGCAGCCCAAACAATCGAAGTTGGTGAACTAGAGATTTCTGAAACAGATTGTGGGTGGTGTGATTGGTCTGGCACAAATCCACTTGTAACTGTGAGTAGAATCAATGAAGAGGGATTTAGACAATTTATCTGCCCCGATTGTATGATGGATATCAAAGAGCCTTCAACATTATTTCGTCATATATTGATGGTGGCTGTTACAGTCATCGGTGGGGGGGGGCTAACTCTCATATTCGTTATGAGTTCACTATCTTAGTATTCTGGTGGTTGATGGCATGGAACAACACATCATCTACGGTGCATTAGCATTTTTCGCTGGCGTTGTTCTTTACATTGTGATTGAAAAGCGTCTCCAAGGGTTCATCCGAATGCCCTTGCGAATGGGATTGTTGTTTGAATGGGCTTTGCGTGG
>DTUF01000042.1 GCA_012964335.1 Candidatus Poseidoniales archaeon
AGAGGATTCTAGGTGGTTTAATATGGTACAGAAAGGAGTTAGCAAAGATACTAGCCACCTGTACGATGCTAAGAGGGTCAGTTCAGCCCCTCCGAGCCGAAAAAAGCTCGCAGCTAAGATGGCCGGCGGGTCGGCGGAAATACCGATGGACGCAATTCCTGAAGTTCATATCCCATCCTTCGTTGAAAGTCTATTTGGCGGACCTTTGGTACCAAAAATGAAATTCCTTCCAGCAGATAAAATGGTTCAAACGTTGCAAATGGCTGCTGGCGCAGTAATGATAATGCTAGGTGTCCTCACTTACATCGTCACACCTGTATCTGGAACAGCATGGTTTTGGGTTGGAGAAACCATTGGAATTGAAGTACTTGGTTTAGCGATCCATTTGTTACTCGTACTCAGCGCAATAGGATGCGGCTTTTGGGGGATTATTTCTCGAGACTCAAGATTTTTACTGGTCTCCTACGTATTGTTCATCATCGTGTCATTCCGGTTTGCAGCCAGTAAAGTAAGTTTTGAATGGCTCACATTTGATGATGAACTACTGCAGAAAATTGCATTAGTCGCTTACGCAGTATTATTGGTGATGTACATTGAATTGACCAATGGCGTAATCCGGTTCTCAATGCTAGACACTAGTATTCGAACTGGTGAAGTCTATGTGATGAACGTCAAGAAAGTCTTGACCAAGTATCACATTAGTTTAGTCATCACTCCAATAATTGCTGCAGCAGTTGCAATTACAACATTATTATTCAAAGATGTAATATCAGGTTTTGTTGGATTATTTTCTGAAATTTCTGCTTTAAGACTAGAAGAAAGTGTTGAACTTGAAAGCGTATATGGTGTTGCTCTAGGAACCATGATTGTCTTCATGTTGGTTGCTATTGTTTTCATTGCTGATATTCCTGGTCGTTATCAGAAAATGCGTGAAGGCGGCAGCGACGAATAACTAACTAAAACTAATTCTCAAGGAATGAGAAGGTCAAAGTTTTTTGCAATTGCAATCAAAGCGTCTTGGGTCTGACCATCAGAAACCGCGTAATGTAAGGCATGGTCTCTCTGCCCTTCATCTAAACGGGTCAATTCCAATGTAGATTTGCGGGCGAATTCTTCAATCTCAGAACTAATTGAAAAATTATTGCCTATTGACTCACCGACAAGACAGAGGATAGAAATTGGGTCACCCTGATTCGGTGTTGGTAGTCCTGGGCTTTGTGAAAGTAGACGCATTGCCCGAGATGCAATTCTTTCTGAAACTAAAAATCGAGCTTCATTTGGTCTTGCGCGAAGTGACCAAATCCGAACCCGAGCACGATCTAACAATGTCGTAGCGTCTGCAACAACCTTAGCAACCGACATCACTCCTGACAGTCTCATTGTTAATGGTACAAGATGTGGAAGACAGCCTACGGCACAAACTCTTGGCTCCCCAGTTGCTATTGATGGACCTATACAACTACCAAAATTATTCGGGTCGTGCAAAGGTCTCAGCCGCAAAGGGATACCTTCTTTTCTAAGTGGCTCAACCGCAAAGGGGTGTAAAACCGGTTCACTGAACAATGCTAACTCTTGCGCCTCAGTGTATGATAAATACGGCAGATTACGAGATGGAATGGCCCACCTAGGAGATAGAGCCAATACGCCGGGAACATCCCTCCAAATGGTTACTTCTGATGCATTCAATACCGCCGCAAGAGAGGTCGCAGTTAAGTCAGAACCACCTCTTGCAAGTAGGCCAAGACCTTCATTATACTCACCATACCAACCAGTGACCACTACCACTGATGCATCAGGAAGATTTAGAGATTGAATTGTTGAATTGATGTCAATAACAGATTCCCCCTTCACTTTGTGAATCTTGATTCCAATTTCTTCAGACCAGATAGGAATACTATCAATTCCACAAGCTGCAACTGCCGCAGAAACTGTAACACTGCTCAACTGTTCCCCAGTAATTTGTGCTCTGACACGCGACATTTCTGATGGATTATCACAATTATCTAAAAGAGCATCTGAAAGGCCTGCTAAAGCATCCTGAAACTTACAATAAAACGCGTCGTTAACCAATGCTGGTGATATCTCTAGGTGCATCATCTCAATTGAAGCAACAAAAGCAGATATTGATTCTCTTTCGTTACGCTCTAATCTCTCAAGTATTCTGTCAGTAACACCATGTAATGCTGAAACTACAACTACAGTTTTTTCACAGTTTGATTCCGCTATTCTCTGAACAACTGCTTCAAGGTCACTTGACTCCTTTAGACAAGAACCCCCAAATTTGAATATTTTCACTTCACTCATTAGACCATCCCCCTTGTAGAGATAGGTCAGACAAAACGAGACGTGCTGAAGATTCGACTACAGCAACAGCACGTGGAGCAATTACAGGGTCATGTCTTCCAAGTACAACAAGTTCCTCCTCTTCACCTGACACGAGGTTGAGAGTTTTCTGTGATTGCGAAATACTACTTGGTGGTTTGAAATGAACCATTACGAATAGGTCTCTACCCGTGGCCATCCCTCCAAGTGCGCCATCGGCTCGTATTCCGGTTGGTTTCGGGCCATCATCAGTTTCGCTCCATGCGTCGTTATGTTCACTGCCGCGCATTTGGCTGGCTTTAGTGCCGCGGCCAAATTCAACTGCTCTTGCCGCAGGAATTGCCATCAGGGCTTTTGCTAAAGCAGGTTCAATTCCATCGTACCACGGTTGACCAAATCCTAGAGGGAGTCCTGAAATTCTCAGTTCTACTGAACTTCCTATTGAATCACGCTCAGAACGCATTTTCTCAACTAACTCGACCATTTTTCTAGCCGCAGCTTGGTCGCGGCAACGTGTTCTTTCCCATTCTTTCCCAGAACCCGCTGGGAGCATCTCTATTCCAACAGATACGACATCACCAATTGAATGGACATGTGCTTCAACTTGCCACTCTGAATTGTCTTCAATTGGTCTACATAGATTAGCAGCAGCAACCAAGCCGGCTGTAAGCCGAGCGCTATTTCCCCCACCTCCACGCAGATCAGAATGGCCTTTGCTACGAATCAATTCTGGAAGGTCTGCATGACCGGGACGTGGATGGTTCGGAAGAAATGAATAGTCAGAAGAGCGAGCGTCTTTATTGGCAATTATCAACAGTATTGGCCAACCAGTTGTGAATCCTTCATTGATGCCACTTAGGATGTGGCACTCATCATCTTCACGACGTTTTGAGGATAAATGACCACCAGGGCTCCTTTTTGACAAATCATCAGCAAGAGATTCTGCATCAATCTTGATCCCAGGGGGTATGCCTTCAACTAAGGCACCAACAACCAAACCATGGCTCTCACCAAACAAGGTTACCGCTAATGTGTCACCCAAGCGCATAGACAGGATTCCACCTCCTCAACTATTCAACCCAGACATCAGTTACGATTGTTTTGTAGCCACGTTGTTCTGCAAGTTGAAGAATTCTCCTCAAAGTAACTTCACTTTGTACTGGAATCACGGCAGCAATTGCAGGTCCTGAACCTGTTATACCAGCAGCACGCGCACCCCACACAAGCAAATCATTGGATAGTCGACGACCTTTAGCATCACCCAATGCATTGGCAGTAGCCCTCCCGTTCTCAGTTAGCGCAACGAGCAGAGCGCCTTGCTCCATTGCCGCTATTGCATTCTCGAATTGCGGAGCAACAAGGGAAAATCGCTCTGGGTCGGGTAATAACTCACGTTCTCCCCTCGGGAGAATGAGAATTTTCCAGTCCTCAGGGTCAACGAATTCACCCTCTAATATCACGCCTTCAGCCGCAGGTAAATTTGGATTAACGATTTTCCATCCAGGCTCAACAGCAGACCAAGAATCATCAACGCTTCCAGTAAAGGATACGCCTGCAGCCAACTGAGCCCTAGATGCTAGATCAACAATGTCAGCATTTGACAATTCAATTTTTGTGGCATCCATCAAAGACTTGATGGCAGCGACTGCAATTGCTGCTGAACTTTTCAATCCTATACCCATTGGAATAGTGCTACGTACTTGCCAGAATAGTTCATCTGCTGGTTTCTCTAAACCGGCCTCAACCCAAGCATCCACAGCCGCATCTAAGACACCATTTGGGTCTTCAACTCCTTTCCCGGGCTTATCATCTCGCAACCGGACTTTTATTGACAAGTTAATTCCCAATGAACAACCATATCCAGCGCCAAGAGCATGAAGGAGACTTATCCCTCCATGACCTTCACCTTGACCTATAACACCCATTCACTTTTCCTCCACATCTCCACTAATTGCCTGACCGATATGTCGCCCTGCAGTACCTGCAGCACCGAGAATGTTCATCCCCGCCTCAAGGTGCGTGACGGAGACTGTCTTTTCAAGGTTTAACATAAGTCGGACCGTCTCAGCCTGTTGTAGGAACAGTTGACCCTCACCAAACTGTAAATTATTGAAGCGAACCAAAAGTAGTGGTCTAGGCTCAATTTTCAAGCGCCCTACTGCAACCGCTCTTGAGCCGGTTGGGGAAACTACCAACACTTCATCACCAGCCACTAATTCTGAGAGGTATTTAGTTGAACTATCAGCCATGAGAATATACGAGTGAACCGGCCCAGCATTAATTCTGAAAGGACGAGGGGGGACGAATTGAGATGACAGGGTCTCTCCATGGACGAGAGCTAAAAGTGCAGCATTTGAACCAACGAGTACACCTTCTCCAATGTCTAGCATCTGCACTAAATCAACACATACTCGGTCACCCATCCCACCAGTTTCAACACTCATAACCTGTAATTCCACAAGTTCAGGTGATTCTGTCATCACTTCCGAACTTGATTCATTGACATCGCCTAAATCTGATAATCGTTGAGCAGCAAGTTGTTGAGCAATTCGCCAAATCCCCTCATCATCTGGGAGAATGAGGGCGTCAACACCTCTCTGAAGCGCAAATGCTGCACCTTGTAACTGGTCGGAGTTTGAGATTGTAGCCGCTAGTTTGGTGCTAGTTTGGTCGGCGGCTGCAACTAAGTTTTCAAGTGGAATCATCTTCCAATCTGGGCAGTCAATTAGTAACCAGTCAGCTAAGCCGACGAATTCTAATGCTGCCGCTTGGCCTTCATCATTTTCAATTTGAATGAAGGCGCCAATAGTTCTGCCATCACAATCAGTAACTTCCCCATCATCAACTTGATATTTCCTAATTTGGTTTTCATCACTAGCCCAATTCGGGAAGGATTCTTCTTTGGTGCTAACCAAAGCATCTGCAGGATGCTCCCCGACATCATCTTTTGAAGAAAGCCATAATTCCACAAAAACACCTCAGTTATTACCGAATTTACCAAGACTGTCCCGGAATGATTCAACCAAATCTTCCAAGTCATCTGCTTCGTCAGAATCAAATTTGAATCGCCCATCTGCATCCCACGGAATTCCATGAACCACCTCAACAATCTCAGCGACTCTAGCCGCTGGATCTGAATCTGAGAAAATTTGTCTACCCATACACACTCCACTAGCCCCTGCCGCCATTGCGGCTCTTACTGCTCTGACGACTGATTTGAAGTCATCTTGTTTAGAACCACCAGATACCAACACGGGAATTGGCACAGAAGATGTGACTTGTTGGAATGACTCAATTGAGCCGGTCCAAGGCACTTTTACGACATCACAGCCTAATTCCCAACCAATTCTTGCTGCGTGAGCAACAGCATTAGTCTCATCACCTTCCAAGACATTCAAGTTAGGACCTCGTGGGTAAATCATACCTAGAAGTGGTACACCCAAAAAGTGACATTCATCTGAAACTGATGCCAAAAACTCAAGCATTTCTGGTTCGTTTTCATTTCCAAGATTAACTTGAACACTCACACCAATCGCGCCTCTCTCAAGTGCAGAAACAACAACATTGCTCGGTTCACCTGCTAATACTTTGAAGTCTGATTTCCCTCCCCCATGTCGAGTAGATACTGATAGATGAAGTACCCATCCACCACGCCAATTTTCTCTAGTATCTGATTGATGATGTGAAAGAGGGCCGCGATGGGAAAGGATTGCATCTGGTCCTCGACTAGATGTAAGTTGACTAACCAACGAACCAACATCACTTAGGCCCGATACTGGCCAATCAGATGCTCCGTGGTCAATAGGTATCCATACCCCTCGCCCGGTTGGAAGTAGTTGCTTTAGGCGCTCGAGTTTCAATTCATCAACTGTGATTTCTGACACTACTTACACCCCTTCCGCCCCTACGGGGCGGCAACTATGCTAAAGTCTGTCCGACCGTTCAATTATCCAAAATTTTGTTGAAAACGAGTAATAGCACTACCTTCCGTTGACAATGTGAGAAAATATCACATCTCTAAATCAACGATTAGAGGGGCATGGTCAGAGACCACCAAACCACCCTCACGCATAACTTCAGCTGATTTGAATAAGTCCTTTGCCGCTTGGTTTGCAAGAATGTAATCAATTCTCCATCCCCTATTCAATTCTCTTGCGCGCCCTCTGTTTGACCACCATGTGTACGGGCCTTTACGTAAACCTTCATGGATTCGTAAAAGGTCATACCATCCAGCATCAAGTAAGCGTGAGAACCACTGACGCTCATGCTCTAAAAATCCCGATGTCCGGCGGTTACCTGATGGATTCCAAATATCATCTTCAGTGTGTGCAATATTGAGGTCGCCGCACAGCAAAGTCGGCTCACTAGAATTGATAAATTGCTTAGACCAAACAAGCATATCCTCAACCCACTGGTCCTTGTACAATTGCCTTTCAATACTTGCCCCCCCATTTGGCAAATAGATATTGATGCAATGTAGTTCACCATGCTTAGTATGCAATACCCTACCTTCTGGGTCGCGTGTTTGGTCAACATCCGTATCAATCCCTCGACCTTTCTCCTCAAGTCCAACCCTAGAACAAGTCATTACACCGGAGTACCCCTTTTTTTGTGCAGGATGCCAAATCACATCGTGACCTTCTGGCGCTTGCCAATCATTTGGCATCTGTTCTGGTAATGCACGGGTTTCTTGGAAAAGCCAAATATCAGCATCAATACGCGATACAAAATCATCTAATCCTTTTCGATGCGCAGCGCGTATACCGTTGAGGTTCCAAGTTACAATCCTCATAACTAACCCTACGATATTCTGTTAATATGAAATAATAATTTGGAGTTTGACATCATTTCCCATCCATTTCCTCACCAAACAATGCCGGGTCTCCTTCAAGGAAATATTGTATAATTTTCCCCTCTGATTTAATCAGGTGTTCTGATACTGTACTTCGGCCCAAACCAATTTTGTTGGATAATTCTCCTAAACTAATGTCTCTTGGAGTGTTGTACCAACCTTCAGAGTATGCAATTCGGAGAACATTCATCTGCTTTTCAGATAGAATTTGGTTGCCTTTGAAATCAACCTGTGAAATCGTTGTTGCTGAAATCCTATCTGGTTTTAGCATCATTCTTGCAGCAGTAGTAACAACTTTGATTGACAATGGGCTACCTCTGATAATGTAGAATAATCCTTCATCATTTAGACAAGAACCCGGTTTAACTGTCAACTTACCAATTTTTGCCGAAAGAAGAGTCAGTGGATGTTTGATGTTGAGGACGAACATCCATGCTGGATCAATTTCAGATGGTTCAGATAAAATTTCTGTAACCTCATAATCATCGCTTTCATCCAAATCATAAGGAGTCATGCCTGGCTTGCAAATTCCTCGGACGAAAGCCAAAACAAGGGTTGAAGTCCTTTCAAGATAGCCCAGAAAAACAATTTTTTCAAAAATTTCTGTGGCAATATATACTCGATTGAGGGCTAATCTTTCACGCTTCCAAAAAATTGTAATCTCACGCAACTTTCTGACCCCGGTATTGCACCAAGTTAGCCACCACTATTCAAGAATCACCCCGGCTTGAAAATATTCTGAAATAGAATATTGAGAATATTAATTCAATAATCATTTCAGTTCAATAGCAACTTTCCACTCGGTATCTATCATAATACTGCGCAACTAATATAATGGCAACTAATCGCAAACAATGATACCAATGACACTAGTTGAAATTTCAGGAATGGAGAGGCATTATGTTATGGCCTCCGAGACCGTGAGGGCCCTTGATGGAATCGACCTCAGCATCAATAAAGGAGAGAGAATCATCTTACTTGGACCATCTGGTTCTGGCAAGACTACCCTACTAAATTGCGTCGCCGCGCTTGACAACCCTACCGCTGGAGACTATTCCTTTGATGGAGAAGAAGTTCCGCGCGGGCACGCGGAAAAAATGACTACTTTCCGCAGAGAAAATATTGGCTATGTGTTCCAATTCTTCAACCTCCTACAAGACCTTACAGTACTGGAAAATATCTTGTTAATTCAGGAATTATCAGGGCAGAGAGACAAGAAGCGGGCGATTGAACTTCTCACTTTGGTTGGTCTTGAAGGAGAAGTTAATCGGTTTCCTGCAGAAATCAGTGGCGGACAACAGCAAAGAGTGGCAATAGCTCGAAGTTTAGCCAAGAAGCCGAAGTTATTGCTCGGTGACGAACTGACTGGTAACCTAGACTCTGCGACCTCATCAATGGTGATGGAAGTCCTAGTAAAAGCATGCGAATCGGAAGATATCACAGTCATCATGGTAACTCACGATGAGTCACTAGCAAAATATGCAACAAGAGTAATTCGCCTAGATAGTGGGAGAATAATTTCAGATGAAAAGGTAAGCAATTGAGGTGAACAGATGTCGATGTTGTTAACAAAGCGATTGGCTAGAAGTCTGTGGCGTACTAAGTTGAGACTTTCAGCAGTAATTCTAATGGTTGCAGTAGGGGTTTTTGCTGGAATTACTTTCGGATCGTATGCTCATGCTGCGGCCAACCTCTACGAAGAAATTTATGATAGCGAAGATGGCGTAAATCTCCCAGATGTATGGGTTGAAAATCCTGTAGGGATTTGGAATGAAAGCACCTCAGATATTCTATGTCAATCAATTTCTGATGAATGGCCCGAAGCAGAATTATCGTTCCAAAATTGTGAACCCCGTCTAATTCTGAATGGATTAATGTACCATACTAACTCAGAGGGCGAGGAGGTACTTATCCCAGGTGTTTGGCACGGCATTGATGAAGGGGAAGTCGACAAAGTATGGATGCCTACTGAAAGCCATATGTCTTCAGGAAGTTTAGCCACAACAGAAACTGAAATTGTTCTTGACAGTCACACTGCATTAGGTATGGAAATCGATGTGGGCGACACAGTTGTTCTTGGAGCGGGGCATGGAAAAAAGCACTACACGGTCGTAGGAATTGGTTTTCACTCCCAACATCTCTTCTTTTCCCAAGAAGGTGTATTGTTGCCCGCTGAGGCTGGTACCTTTGCTACCGGATACATGACTGACACTGGACTTGAAAGGTTGGCTAATCTTGAGCCTGGTGATTCTAATCGCCTGTTGATTGACATAAATGGGACCCCACCCTATGATTTACAATCAACTGATGAAAATGAAGGGGAAGAATTGAATGCAATAATTGCCCACATTGAAACAATAGTAAATTCCCTTGATGATGCACCTTCATCAGCTCATGATAGATCTGGTGTGGAATCAGTAGAATTACTACGTGCAGACGCTGAGGGTGCAGTCAAAATGTTCCCATATGTTACTGGAATGCTCGCCATAGTTGCTGGCATCACCATCTTCCTAAGTCTGCAAAGATTAATCCAATCCCAAGCCAAAGAAATTGCTGTTCTTCGAACATTAGGAATACCAAAGAAATCCATCATGCCCGGTTATGTCCTTGCCCCAATTTTTATTGGATTTGTTGGATCCATTTTAGGCACCATCCTAGGAGTATATGTTGGGGCGCCTGCAATGCTCAATTTGTATGGAGAGATGATTGGTCTGCCAATTAGTATAGATGTTGATACTGGTTTAATCATTCAAAATGTTTCAATTGCATTGGTAATCGTAATGCTTTCTGGTTTGCGGCCAGCATGGCAGGCATCCCGTATGCAACCACTTGAAGTATTTCGTGGACATCATGAAGTCAAACTCTCATCCCGTGGATTACAGAAAATTACTGCAAGTTTACCGACTACTATCGGATTATCAATCAGGTCAAGTCTACGCAAACCAATGAGATTGGCCTTCACCTTTTTTGCTGTAGGCCTCTCAATGCTATTATTCGGTTCCATGTTTTTCATGATGGGTTCAATGGAAGACATGATGGTGGGTAGTATTGAAGAAAAACAAAACTGGGATGTGATGACATACGTGTATCCTGGAGGTGAAAATGCAGTGATAGATTGGGCTGAAAATAATAGCGTACAGTATGAACCAATGCTTACATTCCCAATTGGTCTTCAAAATGATACTCGCGAATTGATGGGTTACGGTCTAGAAAAAATATCTACAGTAGATAATGGTGAAACTATGATTGTCGTTGAATTAAAAGATGGCACACTGCCTCAAAATGGGGCTACACCACCTCAAATTCTTATTGATGAAGGCACTTCCAAATTTCTTGAATGGAATGTGGGAGAAAAGAGAACTGTGATGGTTGGAGCAGCACCAGTTGAAGTTGAAATCACCGGTGTAACCAAAGGAGATGTTACTAGGACAATATATTTCCATCGCTCCGATTTATCAGAGATCGTTGGAATTGAGGCTACAACGGTTCTTTTACAACTGCCAGAAGATGGCAATACTGAAGGGCTTGCTGAAGTTACGGTGGGGCTTGTAATCAAAAAAGATATGATTAAATCATTTGAAACATTATTAGAAAAGCAACAAAAAATGCTTGTTGCAATTGAAGCGCTTGGAATCGTTATTGCAATTGTAGTTTTATTCAACACCCTGCTCATGAATCTCTCTGAAAGAGATACTGAATTGGCAACACTAAGGGTACTTGGAGCTCCAATAGATAAATTGGGAATGATGATGTTTTGGGAACATTTAGCCATAGGCATTGTTGGTGGGATTCTAGGTGCAATCTTTGCATACTTCGGTACGGTTGCGATGATTAACTCCATGGTCCAGTGGGCCTTCTTCTTCACAGTAGAACCTCAAATTAGTTCTGTCTTACTATTAGTTGGAATCGTAACTGTAATCTCAATTGCACTTACACCTATTGGCATGTGGAGAATCAAGAAAATGGACCTAGTTGAGAAGGTCAAGGATCTATCTCAGTAACTCTCAAGATATTCCAGAATATCTTGTTGCTAGTTGAAGTCCGATATAGTATGCGATAATCGTTAATCCACAAGCAAGCCCCAGTGAAGGCCAGAACTCCATGCCTCGACCTAAGAAAACAGGAAGTGTCACGAATAATACTAGAGATGGGATGACTAGCCAAAGTATACCAGTGGTAAAATCAGCGACCTGTTCAGTATCTGAAGTGTCACGATAAAGCCAAATGATTGCCAATATTGAGACTAAGGGGATTGACACAAGCAAGGCACCAATCAACTCATTTCGCTTTCCTAACTCACTTGCACCAACTACCAAGCCCCCCGAAATCAACCATCTTGTTGCCAACTGCCACCATACCATGTGTGGCTGAGAGAGGGCCAAAGCCCATGAAATCCACCCCTAAAATAGTGGATTAATCCTAGATTTCGCCAGCAAAGAACCGCGCTGACTCTCTGAATAATTCTTCTTGTCTCCTCTTTTTGTTGGTGCGAATATGCATGACAGCAGCAATAAAAATCACTATGATTATTATTGGAATGAACAATTCTGCATTCAGTGCATGTAACACTTCAATTATACTTTCAGCAGTATACGCCCAAGTTATGGAAGCGGCGGCACCACCAATAAAACAAGCAGTTAGAACTCTGAGGAATGGCATCCTAGCAACAAGCCCCATCATTGCCCCAACAAGAACACCTGATGCCATGAATGGAATCCAAACAAAGACGATTAAGCCAAAGAAACCCCATCGGTCAATCTTCGCACGATTCTCCTGAGCCACATATTCTACAGATGATAGAATATCTCCCATAAACTGATTTTGCAAAAGCGTACCAGCTAACCCATCTTGACGTGCTACGTAAGCTTGACCCTGGTGCTCACCTGCCCCACTCTCTGTTCTTCCCGCGCCTGTGCGATCCGCAACAGTAGCCACCTCATTACGGCATGATATGATTATGTCTCTATCTCCTAAATGTTCATCTAGAGTTCTTATGAGATGCTCTTTCATATCATGCTCAATGTCAATGTATGTTTGACCAAACCTAAATGTTGCAAATCTCATCTTTGGTTTGTAAATTAGACGCACGAAAATTCGTTGCGTATCCACTCCAATACTTTCACCCACCTTTACAATTTTGTCATTCAATTTGAAAAAATCTTCAACGCAGCCGAGAACCCGATTCTCAAGGGCAGCAGTGTCGTGGATACCACTGAAAAAATCGGTGTAATCTTGAACCAAGGCTGGGCGTTCGGCATTCAACTCAGGGAGTTCAATATCTTGTAAACCATGAGAAAGTGTTTCAAACGCTCCTCGATGGTCATCAAGAGGTTGAGATTTCAATTGGAAGGTAGTCATTTCACCATAGATTTTGAAATCATCAAGCACCACTTTCACCATTTCAGAATTAACATTACCAAGCTCAATTACTGACGATTCAGTGGTACGGTATGGCACCAATACATCAACCGATAGAGAACCCGCTCGTACACCGAACCCATCCCAGTCTATTTCTAGGTGAAGTTGTTTTTCGCATCGCTTAAGAGCACCCTCAACAACTCTTTCAATCTCTTCCTCAGATAGAATATCGTCAATATCCTTGTGATAAAAACGATACATTAGTGGGTATTGTACACATAAGAAAAAGATACTCATTGAGAGGGAAATAAAAGCCATCCACCATGCTGGAACACCTGCAGAACCACCTGTCAGCATTGCTGTTTCACGACCACCTGCCCATTCAGCCCCCATCAGAGCCCAACTCCACCCTCCTAATTGACGGAAGGTGAGGCAAACTCGCTGGCCTTTCTCGGTCACTTTTGCCTCTTGTACCGTTTCCGAATCCCATGGTAAGAAAGTTGGCTCCTTCGTATGTATCTCAATTGGCAAAGTTGCTGGGCCATTTCCTTCAGTGTAAAGTGGTGCTGTTTTAATTATATCAGCCCGCTCTTCATCGTCAAGGTTGGACATATTAATTCCTGACATATTGTGGAAATAAACTTCCATAATATACTCATCATCATAGTAGGGTGAAAAATCAAAGTAGCCTTCAGAAGTATTTCCAAATATTTTTTCTCCAACAATTGTTCCATCGGTCTGAACGAATTGCATTCGTAATTGTTTAGCGTCATCCTCAAACGGTTGAGCATTGTTAACACGCATTCGTATTTTATTGGCGTCATTATCAATCCAGATATTAATCCAAACCACACCAGAACTGTCTAAGCACTCCTCTCCTGCAGGGTCAAGAAACGTGTTGGATATTTCCTGGTCAAGCCATACTGAATTGTTGACACTTGAAGATAAAAAGCCAGATGAAAGAGCAGACATGATACTGAAAAATACTACTCCATAAATTATGCCACCGAGAAAAGTGATGCTCTCAGGGCCACGAAAAAAACCTTTTTTCCCACTACGCCGAGCTTTGATGCGGTCAAGGTTCTTGTCGATTTTATCGTATTTTGAAACTTCGATGTAATCATCAACTGATACTGTGCCATCATGGTCAGAGTCAAAATGTGAGACTAATTCATCGGCAGTAATGATGCCATCATTATCCGCATCTAGGTCATCAGGTAGGGGATACGCATCTTTTGAGGATGGCTCCCGCTCCGACATTATGTGATGACAATCAGCCAAAGGCAATGAGGCTTTTCCTTTATTCTCAGAAACGTGTTTCTTGGTTAACCAAAATAGAATGTTATTAAGAGTGGATAAAGGCAAATTTAATTGCCAATAATAAAGAATAAAAATGTTCCAATTATACTACTATTTCCCCTTACTTTGACACATCAAATAACAAGTACCCGAAAGGGCATCACTTAATCCATATCGCTCTCCTCCGGAGAGTGATACATATGAGCCGCAAGACCCTAGCCGCGCCAACCGCCATGTTATTGGTGCTAATTTTCACATCATTATCTCCCATGTTGATTGTGGAATTTTCGCCACAAGAAGTATCTGATTCATCGGCGGAAATTGACTTGCCAGCAGAATCTGAATTTTGGCCAGCAGGTGCGCGTTCTGGCGCTACTTCATGGCTCAAAGAAATCGCTGATTCTGATGGCGACACTGGCCAATGGACTTCCTCGGCAATTGCTGATGATGGAACCATTTGGGTTTCATTTTACTCAGCAGCAGGCCGTGACCTAAAAGTTGCAAAGTGGACCGGATGGTCCTGGGAAGTAAATGATGTCTACACCTTCGGTGATATCGGAAAATATTCTGAAATAGCAATCGATTCCAACGGTGACCCTAGAATTGCATCCTTTGATATCACCAATGGAGTTCTAAGAATTTCACGTTTTGAAGGGACGTATTGGAGCACCTATACAGTAGCACCAGGCGAGAACACTGGTGATGGCAATCCCTACTCCGGAGAAGGAAGGATTGGTTTCGCAATAGATGATAGTGATTCTGAATGGTTTTCATTCTATGTCGTTGACCAAAGCGTGGGTGAGTATATCTTATCATTCGCAAATTGGGATAGCAGTGATTCATCATGGGCTTACGGAGTTATTGACGATGGATTTGGCGAAGATAGTGCAAATTACGATGATTGGACCGATGCGGGTCAGTTTAGCAGCCTACAAATCGGCGCTAATGGCAGGCCACGTGTGGCCTATACTTGTGCAATTGTCAACAGTATCAGTGATCCTATTACTGGAACTGTGATTAGCGCATGGTATGACAAATCTTTGAGATATGCTGTATTTGATGGGGCTGGTTGGAGTATTAATGACATTGATATTAATCAATCTGGTAGCAATTATTGGCCAGCATGGTGGTTACAATTAGAAATTGATGATAACGGAAATGAACACATTGCATACCAAAATTTGTCTGGCTGGGATAGTGTCCGCTTAGCAGTCAACACAGGTAGTGGATGGAGCCATTCCCTGATAGCCAATAGCAGCAATAATCTGGGCGAATACATTAGAGTTGAATCAGATGATACCGGTGACTTACACATCGTTTACCAAGATGTCACCAACGACGATCTCGTGCTAATGCGCGGCAGTGGAACCACGTGGGAAACTGTGAAAATTGACACTATTGGCTCAGTTGGAGCCTACGCTGATATCTCCTTAAATAGCAACGCTGAGGAAATATTCTCATACAATAATTTTGACAATTCTGACTTGATTATTGCCACACCGGCACCTGATGTTGATGGAGATGGATTAGCCGATGCACAAGACCGCTGCATGAACACGCCTCTAAACAAGGTGATTGACAATACGGGATGTCACTACGAGCAGCAGATTTTGACCTCTTCAGGCTCCGACTCGCAGTATGTGGATGTAGTCAAAGGAGCCGATGGACTTCTGCGTCTTGCACACTACAGAGGGATGTCTGATGATTCCGGTTTCTCTTGTGACAGAGATGTGGCTAACAACACAGATGATTGTAACCTAGCTTACCGCAAACAAAACTCAGACGGTACTTGGGGCAATGAAGAGTGGGTCGACCAAGGTGGCGAAACTGGGCGCTACGCTAGCATAGAAATCGCACCCGACGGAACAGAAAGTATTGCTTACCACGCTAAAACAGAAACAAACAGTTTTGGTGTTGTGACAAAAACCGCCGCGAAAATCGCCACAAAATCAGGTACAAGTTGGTCAGTCAGCATCATTTCCGAAGACAATTCAACCGGTTGGTACACTGACTTAGCAATTGATTCACAAGGAAATAGAGTAGTGACTTATACTGACAATACTGGTTCATACTCAGCCCTAAAATTAGCAAGAGAGACCTCACCAGGAGTTTGGAGTGAGGAGGTTGTGCAAGTAAACGGAACGTTTGCTCAAGTCAATTTCCTAAACGATGTTGCTCATGTGAGTTATTATTCTTCAAATCCACAAATGATACGCTTAGCAATTGAAAATGGAAGCGGTGGATGGGATATTCATAATGTAACTACCAGTGGAATGGTGAATTCATACCGCCTTGACACAACTGTATCTGATGATGGAAGACTTCTAATCAACTTTTTCCGCGGCCACGATACTTCATCTGACACCACTTGTGACGCACCTCAAGAGTGTACAGTACAAGTTGCTGAATGGAATGGCACAGCCTTTACGTACAATATTTTACACCAAAATACTGACGACGGAATTTCATACCTTTCAGTAGATATTGACTCAGCGGGATTAATTCACTCAGCATGGTACAATAGCGGATATGGCTCACTCCAAATTGCATCACCTACGCCCACTGGTTGGGAGACTCTTACCTTATTTGATAGTGAAAATGGAGGTACATATCCAAAGATACTAGCCGATGAAAATGGTTGGGAAAATGTATGGTACCACAGTAATGGTGACCCTGAACAATTACGCGAGGTCAAGAGGTTTGCGTGGGAGGCTGACCACGACTTTGTTGACAATGATGATGACCAATGTGCAAACACACCTTACGGGGCTGAAGAAGTTGATATGTGGGGCTGTTCTGAGGAACAACGAGATGATGATTTTGATGGCGCCTCAAATGCTGTTGACTTATGCCCTAACACACCGGGTCATGAAAGGCACCTAGCAGATTCTGACGGTTGCTCCCCGAGCCAAAAAGACTCTGATGAGGATGGGACAAATGATGCTCAAGACTTGTGCCCGAACACCATTGACCTAGAAACAGTGGACAATACTGGATGCTCGGATGCACAACGTGATTCCGATGGGGATGGAGTGTATGATAATACAGACCAGTGTGCTGATACTCCACCAGGAGAATCTGTGGATTTAAATGGCTGTAGCGCTGGTCAGCGTGACAACGATGAGGATGGCGTCAATGACAAAGCCGACTTCATGCCTAATGATCCTAGCCAACATACTGATTCTGATGGTGATGGATACGGAGACAACCCTGACGGAACTAATGGAGATGACTGCCCGAATGAATCAGGAACTTCAACAGGGGAACTAGTTGGCTGTCCTGATTTAGATGAAGATGGAATCGCCAACGATATTGATGACGATGATGATGGTGACGGGTATTCAGATGCTGATGAAATCGCGAACGGAACCGACCCATTGTATGCACTTGACTTCCCTGGATTAGGAGAGGATACTACTGATGGAAATGATGGTACTGGAGACGACACCGGTGACGGAACAGGCAACACGGATGATACTTCTGAACCAGCAAGTGAAGGTCTTAGCACTGCTGTAATCGGTGCGATTGCTGCAGTCATCGTTCTGCTGTTAATTGGAATTGCTGTATTAGCCTTAACTGGAGGCAAGAAAGATGGTTCCCAAATGCCAGCAATTCCTTCTCTATCTCAAGCTCAAGCAGAACTATCGGCACCTGCCCCAGCACCTGCTGCTAGCCCTGAGAGTGACGCCCAAACGGGAGAAATGGTCTCAACCGGAAACGCCTGCAAGCATTGTGGGGCAATGGAAGTCTACCATATCCCGTCATACGGTGCAGACTACTGCAAGGCCTGCTCCCAATACAACTGATATGTCAAAGGCCGAACAGAAATCAAAGCGGAAGTGTGGCAAAATGCGAATCCCAAAAGCGATTCTATCCGCTTTACTCCTCTTACTAGTCCCACTATCTGGATGCATCGGTGGGTCCGCAGTTGAAGAATCAACATTTCATGGAACTAAGTGGTTAGGTACTGAATATGCTCCACTTTTCACTCTTGAATCAATGGACGAAAACCTGTGGTCTTTGGAAGAACAGCGTGGCAAAACAGTGATTTTGGCTTTCACCTACACACGTTGTTACAATACCTGCCCAGTAATATCTGCCTCACTAGACATGGTTCATGAATCTCTCAATGCCTCAGAGAGAGAGAATGTTTCCCTAGTTTCCGTTACCATTGACCCTTGGCACGACTCACCTTCACACTTGAGAAATTGGACCACTGACAGAGGATACGACTGGCCCCACCTGACCGGTCACCCAGATGCTGTTCTTCCTGTGCTTGAAACCTATGGAGTTGGACCAATTAACTTTGATGATGATTCTGAAGAGGGCTATGGATTCAGCCATACTCAACCAACTTACATCATTGATTCAGAAGGGCGCCCAAGAGTTGTCTGGTCTGATGCTGAAATCCCTGTGGATTTGTTCTTGCAAGATTTGCGCATTGTCATAAATCTGTCATAAATCTGTCATAAATTGAAGAGAAATTATGACTTAAAACGCATATTTTGATAAATGTTAAGCACCTGCAACCAACATCAGCAACTTGCTGGCGATGTGAAATCAATGAAAAATATGAACAAATCTACAATTATTGCCATACTAGGACTTCTCCTCTTAGTCGGCTCAAGTATTACTCAAGTGAGTGCAAGACCAACTGGAATTAGCAATGTACAATTTGGCTGTACCTGCCACTCAAGCAGCGCTACAGAAGGAGTAGTAGTCACCCTTGATGGTGTGCCAGATAACTACCTCTCTGGAGAGAGTTTTACCTTCACGATAACCATTACAGGCGGACCATCGCAAGGACCTGAGAATTATGGGGGATTCAACTTAGTTGCGAGCGCAGGAACGCTATCACCTTTCGATAATACCTCACAACTCATGGATGGGGAAATGACTCACACAGAATTTGGCAATGACCAACGCACTTGGCAAGTCAATTGGACAGCGCCCGAAGATAATACTGCAGATATCACTTTCACCGCGCATGGAAATGCAGTAAATGGTGATGGTTCAGCAAGTTCAGATGACCAGTGGAACAAGGTTGTGGTGACCCTTGCTGGTGCCGCCCCACCAGCAGCAGATTCCGACCCTAACGATGATCAAACTCCTGGATTTACGCTGATGGCAACTTTGGCTATCATCGCCCTCGCTGGCTTCGCAGGCAGGAAAGAAAAAGAAGAATGAATGAAATCCCTGCTAACTAGGAGGGTTTGTTCATCACATCACTTTCCGGGGCTTCAGCAAAGATATTCGCCGGCACTGCAATCTTGATTTGGGTCACTGGCCCAAGAATTTCCCACTGCCGCTCCTGCCAAGCAATATATTCAGCATAAGTCTTCATCTTCAAAATCGGATTATTTTCCCGATTCCAACCCAAATTCCGCATTACAGTCCCCGGTGGGTCATGACCAGATTGGACCATCACCTCATCATCAAACCGATTCAACACTGATAGTGCCTCAAAGTGGATTTTCGGCCTACCACTAGGTAGGTCATCTCTGCCAACTCCACCTTCCCCGTTAAACAGAAAATCACCCGTCAAGATGTGCCCGGGTATCTCAATAATCATTGAATCATTTGTGTGGCCTGGTGAAAAGTGAAACTTGAGCGGTGTTTTCCCCAACATTAACACATCATCCTCGTCAACAAATTTGCTAATCCCCAACGAAACTGTATCTTTCCACATCACATATTCACAACCGGTCTTCTCTCTGAGGTCAAAACAAGCTGTGACATGGTCTGCATGGGTATGAGTTGCAATAGCGTGCTGAAGTGTTGCACCACGTGCTTGAATAACCGATAAATCGTACTCATGACGCCCAAATACCGAATCAATCAGGATTGCTTGCTTGGATTCTTCATCAATGAGTAAGTAGGTTTTTGCCCAAGAATCGCCGTGTAGCATCTCTAATTTCAACAGATGTCACCTCATATTGAATCCATGATTCTGTCACCAGCATCTCCGAGGCCAGGGACAATGTAGCCATTTTCGTCCAGTTTTTCATCAATTGCTGCCATCCAGATTTTCACATCAGGGTGCGCGGCTCGGAAGGCCGCAATCCCTTCAGGGGCAGCGATTAGCCCCAAAAAGCGAAGGTCAGTAATTCCGGTCTCTTTCAACCGGCTTACAGCCGCAATCGCCGAGCCGCCTGTGGCCAACATTGGGTCAACAACAAGCGCCAAATCGATGTTTGGTGGAGTAGGTAATTTGTCGTAGTAATATACCGGTTCAAGAGTCTCTTCGTCGCGGTACAAACCAACATGGAGAACCCGTGCCATGGGTAACATTTTGTGGGCTGCATCACTCATCCCTAGGCCAGCCCGGAGGATTGGAACTATGCCGATTCTATGTGCCAAACTTTGCCCTGAAAAACTCTCCAAAGGAGTGTTGCGCACATCCTCCACAGTCAGCAAATCACGAGTCGCTTCGGCCACCAAAACTTGGGTTATCTCACTTGCCAAGTTGCGGAAAAGCATCGATGAACTGTTTACGTCGCGTAGGCGCGTCAACTTGTGTGATATCAGCGCATGCTCTGGAACTACTACCATTGGATCAGAGTCATTTGCCATTTTTTCACCTCAAGTTTTCTTTTCATAATTGAAAGCGTCAGGTAGCAGTTCTGCAAGTTGCCACACTTTGCCAACTTCACCTTCTGGTGTAGCACCTATCACTTCGATATCTCGACAGTGGTCCCACAAAAGTTGCCTGCAAGCCCCACACGGCCCAAGGGCTTGACCACTATCCTCAGCAAATGCTGGCCGACCTTCTGAATCATGTTGAATGCCAACTATTGCTATACGGGTAAATTCCCTCTCACCCTCTGAGAGCGCTTTGGTTAATGCTACCCGTTCGGCACAAATTGTCAAGCCATACGAGTCTGATTCCACATTACAACCTGTGAACACCTCACCTTGTGTGGTTTCAAGAGCCGCACCTACATGGAAATTGGAGTGCTGTGCAACCGCGTTTTCGCTAACCTTTAGGGCAAATGCAACCAATTCTTCACGGCTAATTTTGGTTGTTGAATCCATGCTCTGTCTCGCCCCTTGCATGAAGCGTGTAGTAACCTCAGACTTGAACTCAACGGATGAGTCACAGCGTATGTTATTCATGGCTTGACCGTTTAATTGAAGTCGGATAGGTGGTCGCCAAATCACCAAGCAGGGGTACCCGAGTGGTCAAAGGGGCTGGGTTTAGGTCCCAGTGCGTAGTGCTTCGCAGGTTCAAATCCTGTTCCCTGCACCAAATTATTTGACTAAAACAAAGGGAACTGTTCCCTTCACAAAAATCAATGATTAATCACTTTTAGGCAACGCTGCTGAGGGTTTCTTTCTTAACCCACGCATCGGGTCAAACGGATTAGAGGAGTTCAGGTGACCAAGATAGGAATACTCGGACTTGGTAATTGGGGAACTGCGTTAGCCAACATTTGGGCTAAGGATGGACACTCCGTTATCGGTTGGACGGTGGAAACCGAGGTTTACGAGTCAATGGTCCTAAACAATGTCAATGAAAAGTATCTACCTGATGTGAAACTTCCTGGAGTTGATGCAACTCTTGATATCGGCGAGGTATGTGACGTTTCTGAACTTCTAATTTTGGCTATCCCATCTGGTGTAATCCTCTCGGTGGTTGACCAACTTCTGCCTCACCTCAGACCTTCACATGTCCTAGTTGACTTGGCTAAGGGTATTGCGCCTGAAGAAGAAGGAGATAGTGGCCTAATTTCGGCAGCAATTGAGAAGCGACTGAATGGTGCTGGCCTTACTAACCCAGTTGTTGTGTTAACTGGTCCAACTATTGCCCCGGAAGTTGCTCGTGGAGTCTTGACAAACGCTTTGGTTGCAGCCCACGACCGCTCGGTCGCTGAAAGAGTGGCAAGTCGGTTGTCAACGGATACCCTCATCCTCAAGGCTGCGGATGACCCAGTCGGGGCAGAATTGTGGGGCGCTTTCAAAAATACAGTTGCACTTGCTTGCGGAATCGTTGATGGATTACGCGATGGTATTGGCGGTGACAATCTGAAAGCTGCTTTAGTGCCGATTGGATTTGCTGAAGGCAGAAAATTGTTGATTTTACTCGGCGCCGAGGAAGAAACTTCACTTGGCCCAGCCGGTTTAGGTGACTTGTATGTCACAAGCACCTCTCCGCGCAGTCGAAATAGGACACTTGGCCAAAAATTGGGCGAAGGAAAATCCTTGAAAGAGGGTTTAGCAGAAATGCACATGGTGGCTGAAGGGGTTCGCGCCGCACGGATGTTCCGCAAGCGAGCAAGTCAAGTTGGTTGCCCTGCCCCATTCATTGAATCCCTCAACATTCTTTTGGACGGTGATATTACTGCAGAAGAGTGTGTTAGGCGTATGGTTGAGCAAAGTCTCTGAGTTCCTTTTCCGCACCTTTTCACAACATCTCACTCAATCAAATATACCAAAGAGGAGAGCCCTCTCCCAGAAGCATGGCGATGGAGGATTTGTCTCAGTTGGAGCGACGGCTGTTTGAGTGGATCAAGAAATCCGACTTTGAGTCCGTTCCTTGGTCTAGCCAACGCGCAGCAGAAGCTTTTGATGTGACTGAAGATGAAATTCGCGAGGCTCTTGCTGCTCTAACCTCAAAGATTCCCCACAATATTTACGTGCACTATAATGATGGTGCAATCCGTGTTTCTGCAGAATAATTCGGGTTATTCTGAAGTGTGAGTTGCTCCACCCAACTTTTTTGAAAAGTATACCATTCCACCAACATAAGCACTCCAAAGTACCACTTCAAGAAGTGCTGGATTTCCATTCCAACCGAAAAGTGCCATGAAAATACCACCAATTACACCTTTTTCATGCAATGCTGGATAATTACCATCTGCAACATCAGCATCGCTAACATCAGGATTTACATCCCAGATGTGTTCAACCACAATGGGAGCTACCCCTGCTTGCTGCAACTCATGGAATCCATGGGCAACCAAGCCTGCTGCGAACAGAATTAACAAGACATTTGTTACTTTGAATAATTTGGTGATGTCGACTTTCATCCCTCTTTTGAAAAATGCGTAAGCGAGTAAAGTGGCCGAAACAATACCAATTCCAACCCCTACAACCGCGCCAAATCCATCGGTTCCTGCACCGATGAAAATGACTGTTTCACTGCCCTCACGCCAGACTGAGAGGAATGAAATCATGAACAGGCCTGCGCCTTGTTTCGTTCGGTACGCTTCGTCCGCCCACTCCTCAAGTTCTACCGCCGAGGGATGGCGAATGAAGTGAATAATCACCGCTGTCAACAGAACTGCCGCAGCAATTTCCAAAATCCCCTCAAACATTGCTGCATGCTCTTTGAATGATTCAACTCCACCCCAAACCCAAGCGAAAAGTACTGCTACAACAATACTAGCTAGAACCCCAGCACCGACCCCTTTCCAAATCCAATTTGCTAGGTCCCCACGCTCGCTACGGGCTAACCAAGTGAGTAAAACCCCGATAATAAGAGCCGCTTCAACTGCTTCTCGGAATCCGATTAATCCGCCAGCCCAAATGTCGGACCACAAGAAGGCAGATGCCATGTGGTTGTGCGGTTTAGGTTGCCCTAATAAAGATTAGGTTGCCCTAAACTTTCAAAATTATTTGATGGAAAATATGATAAAATCGGAAACCTTTTTTTTATACGGATAGCCAATCATCAACATAAGATTGGGCCCCTGGGTTTCCTAGAAATGGGTCAGGTCCCATTTTAATTACAGTGAGAAGATACATCTCGCCACCCCAAGTTGGTATCCAAACTGTGATCATCTCTCCAGATGGGTGCATACCAAACAAATCAAGCATGATGTCATCATGAGTATACAGAAGATTAACCCCGTCATAATCATGAACCACTCCATCATGAATTGGTGAGAGAGAAAATGCATTTGGACCGGTCCAATCGTCCATCAGCGATACCGCTTCCTGAAACCTCGCCTCCTTCGCGCCAGTAACCTGTGAAACCATTTTCACGCCTTGTGGCGCAAGCACTGGATTCAAAACTCCGGGGACTTGCAAATGTGTTTCAACCACAATCGCCCCATCAACTAATACCCAAATGTACTGTTCAGATGCTGGCCAAGGTGGCGCATTCTCTTGCCCTTCACTTAGTGGAAGACCCCATACTTCCTCACCAATCGGCGTACTTGGAGGAACGAAGCCTGCTAACAAGTGAATTATCAGTACAAAAACTATGGCAAGAACCCTTGCGTTACTACGTTGTTGCCACTCACGGCGTTGTTGTTCGCTTCTGACGGCTAAAATTGCTGAGATGACTGAACCGCCAACTAACACCATCCAAATTCCAAGAGGAATAAACCATAGTAACAACAGGCTAAGGAGGAACCCAGCAATGTAAGGATCTGCCCGCAACCAATCGCTGAAAAGAACTTCAGGATGTTTCTCTTGCCATTGGCTCCACTGCCACACTAAAATGAGAACCATTGGCGCCAGCCAAGTGAGTAGTGAAAACAGCATAGTCATCGCCTTCAAGCCGATGTAAGAGGCGGATGGCATAAACCCCTTCTCAAGCATTGTACCGAGGCGGCACTTTTGAGAACATGAGCCATCATTCAGATTTATGAGCGGAGGTGAGCCTGTGCTACAACTCTCAGAAGTCACTTTTCGTTATCGTGTACCAAACTGGCCCAAGCCGTGGAAGAAAAGACTAGGGGCGGGCATTCACAAGGTCAACTTAGAAGTCCATTCTGGCTCTATTTTGGGACTTATTGGGCCAAACGGCGCTGGAAAAACCACACTTTTACACACAATTGCTGGCCTTCACAGACATGATACAGGGGATATTCGTCTTGTAGGTCAAGACAGAGAAATGTTAGGTTGGGCTAACGCTCAGCGACACATCGGTCTAATGCCTGAGAGAGTCAATTGGTCTGGCACTAGTACACCACGAGAAGCACTCCAACGGATTGTAACTATGCGAGGTGAGAAACAAACACCCGAGGAACTGCTGGAATTAGTTGGCATGCGTAGTCGAATGGACACGCCCTTGGACAATATGAGCCAAGGAATGCGGCAACGACTTTCACTTGCCTGTGCTCTACTCGGCTCACCTGATATTTTGCTATTGGATGAACCTATGAACGGACTTGATCCAGTTGCGCAGGCAGCTTTCCGTCGACTTCTGCGCAATCTTGCTGATAGTGGTGTAGCCATTATTGTCAGCAGTCACAACCTGCAAGAAATGGAATTATTTGTAGATTCATTAGCGATTCTACACCGCGGCCAAATGGTTGCTTACGGCTCTTTGAATGAAGTGGAAAAGGCACTTGGATGCTCACCTTCACTACTAGTCGCAGGGAATGGATGGTGCCCTCCATCCGCAGGATCATTTGGCACAGGAGTAACAATGGAAATGATTGAACCATGGCATGGAGAAGAGTGGCGCTTTACATTACATAGAAATCATGGCTGGAGCGGAGACGAAAAACACGATGTTCTCCAAGCAATTGAAGGGGCTGGCGGCAGAATTAGTCTGCTTCAAACGGTGCTTCCTAGACTTGAAGATTTATTGTCAGCCGCCACGGGTGAATCAGCAGATGAAATTGGCTTTGAAATCGCTAGCGATTCAATGATTCCAGTTCGCACTTGGGAGGTTGGAGAAGATGAATAGATTGGACCGAGAAAAACGAGTACTCAGTCTCTCTTGGTTCGAGGCGCGCCAGCACTTCCGAAGCCCGCGAATGCTGGCCTTAGTCGCCTTACTCGCTCTATTCATTGGGGGAGGAAGTTGGGGATTATCAGATACTAACTCAACGGTAACTGCACAGTTGCAATTGGACACACCTTACGAAATCCTATTTTTAGTCAGTCTATTTGTCCTCTTTTCATCAACTCTTGGTGTAGTTTTACTTGGTTTTGATGGTATCAGCCGTAAGCGCCTAACAGGTGAATTAGCAATTGAACTATCTCAACCAATTGACCGCACTGACTTGGCGCGTTCTCAACTACAAGGATTATGGTTTGCAGTATTCATCCCAACTGCATTAGCATGTATAATTGGTGTAGTATTAATCAATGCCCAAATGGATGCATGGCCGACTATTAGTGAATTTATTTACTTCATGATTCCAACTGCATTAGTGATTTATTGGTATGCTTGCATCCAACTACTCGCATCCAGCATCGCTAAGGATTTGGGCTCGTCTGTTACTCTTGGTGTGGGAGTATGGATGTTATTCACCCTTATCTGGCTACTAGTGACAGCCGTAATTGCTTCACTTATGGGGGTTGACGTAACCAACCTAGAGTCAATTGAATACAACCGATTTAGTGAAATTGTTGACTTATTTTCACCTAACGGGGTCTACCAACTTCTACTAGAGGACAAACTCACTGGTAAAGACAGCCCAACAATGGATACTGCCTACATTTGGACCGCTGCAGCATTATGGTCAATTATACCTAGCACCTTATTTTTAGCCAGATTCAAACGACTGAAGCCGTGACTGAGGGCTTTCAGTGTATCTGCGTCTCATTTTATTGAGAATAATCATGTATTTCTCAGAAATAATTAATGAAAACATCGAAATAGAACTATATTTGATGATTTGTGGTTGGGAATCAGTGCGGTGTAATCTTTGACACTAAGTGTCAACAGGGAAAACCCTCTTTCACTAAGCGCGTTCTCGCCGAAGTAATGGCGACTAGCAACGAGAGGTTTTGCTTAGCATTTTTATTGATGGCACTGATGGTTTTTTCAGCCCTACCAGGATTTATGCAACCAAATGAACCAACAGAAGAGATTGAGGAAATTGAGACCATAGACTCTACCAGTGGCAGACAACCAACGGCAGATTGTGAAGGAATATCGTTTGAAGATATGTTCTACTACAATTATGCTGAATTCACCGTCCAAATTAACGATGACTGGGATGGTGGATATGTACGAGCAAAGGCAATGGTTAATGGCAGTGACACTACAACTCTAAGAAATGACCTTGATGGACTGTTTGAAGGCTTAGCGGGTGGTGCAAACGGTTGGCTTTCCACAGACGAAAAAGATGGCGTAGAAGCTGTCGGTAAAGACTGCGTCGCCCAAACTTACACGCGAATTGGATTTAGAGGCGGCCCTTCACACCGAGGCGGACCAGGTGTCAACTGGAACAACGCCACTTGGATTAAAGAAGGCATGACTTTGGAAGAGACAAATCTAATTCCAGAAGGGCACCCTGAAAGGCGTAGTTGTAAGGACCAATTCGGAGGACCGTCTGGTAGTCCTACTTGTGAAGAAATTCCTAATGGACCAGCTAATCCAGGACAATGTGGACCACATAGTTGTGATACAGTAATTTACCTCAATGCTTCCGTCTCATTTAGCCAAATAATTGATCCATCAGATTTCACCCTCGCTATGGTTGGAAGAAACCTAACAAATGCACAATTTGAGTATATTTTCCCTAATCAAGTAAGCCCACTCAGGATTACAGATACTTACGAAAATCAAGATTGTAATGAGACATACTACGAAGATGATGAAGAAGATGACGACTTCGGGGTTACCTACACGACACGTGAAGAGTGCCAATCCTACACTAACTTCGGAGACCTTGACTATTCCTTGACCGCACTAACTGATGGGACAAGTTTCTCACGCCGCTTCACTTACGATGGGGCTGATTGGCCTGCGTCGCGTGGATATTTCATCGATTTCACTACATCCCCTCCAGACGTAGACAATCCTCCTGTATGGAAGAATGATGCACCTAGTGAGGGTGAATTGTTGCCTGTAGCAGCAGTAGGTGAGAGCGAATATGTAGTTGACTTGGCGGACATCAACGCTTGGTACAATGATGATTTAGGAGCAGGTATGCTCAATGTTGATTGTACTGGTGCCGCAGGATGGAGTCTTGTTGAAGCAGAGGCAAATCACTGGATGGTTACTTCGCCATCAGATGGTGCTACAACAACAATCAATTGCGAAGCGATTGATAGTAGTGGGCAATCAAGCGGAGCTAGAACATTCTCAATCGCACCGATCTTTTCAGTATCTGTTGCGTCTGCACAATCTCTAGATGACCTAACTTTCACTATGACTCCCACCTCAGAAGCACCTGACAGCATGTCAGTAAGTGTTACCTTGATGCAGAACAATGTTGAAGTTTCAAACAGTATGTCATTAGACACTGCTGCTGCTGATATCGTTCTCAGTTTGTCCACTTTAATTCCAGGAAATGTAAATGCGAAAATTAGTGCGAGTGGAATAGGAATGGCGCCATTTGAGTATAACTATGACCTTGGTCTGGCAAAACTGAGTCTAGCACCCAGTGTACAAATCACAGGTGGAGAATGGGTAAGTTCAAACTACATTTTACGAGGTCAATTCTTTGACCCTGATGGCGAAGCAGTTAGTTTTACCTTGAAACTAGATGGTGTGCAAGCCGGTCAAGTAAGTGTTGCTGGAAACCAATGGGTAACAGACGAAATACCATTTGATCTGCTAATTGAAGGAGTGCACAATGTAACCATTGAAGCATGTGATAATTCAGGTGTTTGCGTCAGTGTTTCCGAAGATGTGGATAACACTTTCTTGTTCCAAGTAATCGATGATATTGATGATGGTGGAACCAATAAACCCGCAGTGGAGGAATCTGGCCTACCAGCTGCTAGCATCGGCTTGACGATGATGGCGCTACTTGGTGCTGGAATTGCTGTAAGGCGCCGGTTGAGTTGAGCAATTGTCCTCAAATTTCATCACTGAGGATTTTGATGCTACACAATGGCAGAACATTGAGCACTACACCAGCGTCCTGTTGAATAGGGAGTTGAACTGCTCTGGATGCCTTGAGAGTCTTATCAAAGACTGTTCAACGCTCGCTGAGCATATCTCAGAGGCAGGCACCCTGCTCAGCATCGCAATGACTTGCGACACCGAAGATCCCGGCAAGCGGCAAGCCTATCTGGATTTCATCGAGAATGTCCAACCAAAGTTGTCCGAGTTCGCAGACGCCTTCAACCGGAGACTGGCAGGACATCCCGCAGTCGACGAGCTACCCTCCCGTTATGACTTGATGATCAAGTGCATGCGCACCGATATTGATATCTTCAGCGAGGAGAACATCCCACTACAGATAGAGGAGGCGAAGCTTGAGACCGAGCATAGTACCATCACGGGGGCGATGATGGTCAAATACGACGGAGAGGAAAAAACCCTTCCACAGATGGCGGTTTACTTTGAGAACACCGACCGCAGTATCCGGGAATCAGCATGGCGTGGGGTCGTCTCTAGGATGCAGCAAGATACAGAGAGACTTTCAGAGATTTACGATGAACTGATTCAAATCCGCCATCTTATTGCCACCAATGCCGGATTCGATGACTACCGTTCCTACATCTTCCAAGCCAAGCATCGGTACGATTACTCTCTCGATGACTGTCTTCAATTCCACGACTCGATCGAGAGCGTGTGCGTGCCTCTGATGCACCAAATCCACGAGGAGAGGCGGGATGCCCTGGGCGTTGATACCCTGCGTCCATGGGATGTCAGCGAGAAATCAGGTGGAGGAGTAGATATCCACGGAAGGCCACCTCTGCAACCTTTCGATACCGTTGATGAACTTGTCTCAGGTTGTTCAAACGTCTTCCACAACATGTCGCCCGAGATTGGAGGGATGTTCGATATGCTGAGAGATAGGAACTCGCTGGACCTCGAGAGCAGGAAGGGGAAGGCTCCAGGAGGCTATCAGGCGAATCTTGAGAAGACCAGAATCCCGTTCATCTTCATGAACGCAGCAGGAACACAAGGAAACCTGACTACGATGATACACGAGGCGGGGCACGCTTTCCACTCCTGTTACAGCTCAGAATTGGACCTCATCGATGAGCGTAACCCGCCACTGGAGTTCGCTGAGGTCGCATCCATGTCGATGGAGTTGATGAGCCATCCCGAGTGGGGCGAGTTCTACGACGAGGAAGATGCTCGAAGGGCTAAAGCAGACCATCTGGAGGGGATTGTCTGCTTCATGCCGTGGATGGCTACTATCGACGCCTTCCAGCATTGGGTCTACGCGAACCCGAAGCACACCCGTGAAGAAAGGGCGGAGTACTGGCTAGGGCTGAGGAGGAGGTTCGGCCCGAGGACCGACTGGAGTGGCTTTGAGGAACTGAAAGAAACCTCCTGGCAGAGCCAGTTACACCTGTTCCAAGTTCCATTCTACTACGTCGAATACGGAATAGCACAACTCGGGGCACTGCAACTGTGGCAATACCATAGGAAGGATGCGGCGGATGCGCTCTCGCGATATGCACTGGCGATGAGTCTAGGGAACACCAAGCCACTGCCCGAGTTATTCGGAGCAGCCGGTCTGAACCTCGGTTTCGGCGAGGAACATGTAGGCTCCCTAATCGGTGAATTGAACGAGGCTCTGGGAGAGATTCAAGCCTGAATCAGCATTATATCCCCTCAGAATCTACAAATTAGAATCAAATTATCCCTTTGAACCCACTCAAAGGAGATATACGAGTATTGTGATTTAATGCCAAGACTCAAAACAGGTGGGCCACCGGCCCGAACTATGGAGTTCTCTGGTAAGTTTGACTGCGAGAGCCATGAAGGAGGTCTTCTGGTTTCTTTTGTTGGCAAAGCACCTCACCTAGGAAGTGCACTTGAAACCACTGAAGGAACCTATCTTGGCAGAGTAGATTCTGTTATCGGCAGAGTAGATGCTGCCTTAGTCCATGTCATGCCTATGGCGAATGGACTTGATGTAGGTTCAATTGGAAGTGCAACAATCACCATTCAACAACGCCAACAGCGGGAAGAAACTCGCAGGGATAATCGCCAAGGTGGTTGGCAAGGTAACAACGACCGGGGTAATCGCGGGGGCAGAGACAACCGGGGTGGAAACCGTGGCAATCAAAACCAAGGCGGAAACGATTGGGAATGCCCCGAATGCCATAACAATAACTTCGCATGGCGAGATACTTGCAATCGATGCCCAACAAAAAGACCTGCAAATGCAGGCCATGGTGGGAATCGAGGTGGTAACCGAGGGGGCTCTAAAGGAGGATACCAAGGGAATCGCGATGGGAATCGTGGTGGCGACCGTGGAGGTAGCCGTGGTGGATATCAAGGAAA
>DTUF01000043.1 GCA_012964335.1 Candidatus Poseidoniales archaeon
GTATGTCCACTGCACATCCTCAAGAAACTGATTGAACCACTTGGTTGAATCTCGTGAGACTTCGGCTCGTTGACGAGGGTTTCTCTTGCAATGAACTTCAGGTTTTCTAGCATCAAATTCCTCGCCACAATCACGACATCTCCATTGATATGGCTTTTTCAGATAGCGAGATAATGGTGGTTCCTTCTTTGCTTTCTCGCCTGCCCCATTCTTGTCACCAGCAGTTTTTTTTGACTTGCTGGCTTTTTCGGATTTTTGTTTCTCCCACTTTTCAGTTTCTTCAACAGCCTCTTCTCGGCGTTTCTGATTAGTGAGTATTAGTGGTGGTTCACCCTTTCCAGTTACAATTACCAGCCCAGGTGCAGGAGTTGAACCAGGCTTTCTCCAAGCCTTAGAGTTGAATGATTCTCCACCTTCAGGAGGCTTTCCGTCTTGCGTATTCCACAATCTGATGAATATTTCATCATCGTCAAGTTCTTCGCGTCTCTTGCCGATTACCCTGCACTCTTCGGTGCGGTTTTCAGCATACCATTTCTTCCATTCATTAAGCGTTGCTTCTATCATTTTCTTCACTCATGATTGAGCACCGAGGTGCTCTTATCACTAACTGCTTAGCACTGACACTATTTCAATGGTGTCAATAATTCAACTCAGATTCTTCTGCGCAGTGCTTCCATCATCTGGTCAGCCTCACCGAGTTTACCTAGGCAGGTGTCAATATCACCCTTGTCAAGCGCTGCAACCGCTTCACCAATCGCCGCTTCGCAGGCGTTTCTTTCAGCATCATTGACCTTGATTCCAGCCGCTTGAAGACGGTCGCGAACCCCTCGCCACTCACCTTGTAAGAATTCTAGTAACTCCATCGCTTCACCAGTTTGAGCGCTCTCAGCATCAAGTTCTCTAGTGATCTTCTCTAACAGCATCGCCGCATGCGACCATTGCTTTTCTTTGCGAGAATTGCCAACTTCTGCCAGTCGGGTATCCCACTCTTTTGCATTAGCCCAATCGCTCCACTGAGCGACTAATTTCTTGCGATGCCGCCATGCCTTTTGCACTTCAACCATCGCTTCTGCCTCACGCGTGACCTCACGAATAACCGAGTCCGCCATACCTCTTGCAAGGGAGAAGTTACCTACTTTCAGCGCGTTGCTTGCTTGTTTTATTCTAGCGGCGAAGTCAGTATCATCAATACCGCTAGCAGCATTTACAGCTCGGCTTGCTTCCTCAACAACTTCCTCAGCTCCTGATTCGGTTTCACCGAGGTTTTCAACATGCTCAGGAACCGCCATCACCAAGCCAGCGGCTTCTGCTGGTGCTTCTCTTTCTAGCGCCTCTTCAGCATTTTTCACACTGCTAAATAGAGGATCGAATTGCACACCTTCACAACCAGATAGCGCTCTCTTTGCATCTGATATTGCAGTTTCTGCTTGAGTCCAGAACTCAATAATTTCTCCTGCGTGAGTTTTGGCTTTTCTGAACAACATTTCCGCATCTCTTAGTGAGCCGAGTTCCATTTCCCTGTCACCTTGCGTCAGAAGTCGCATTGCTTTCTTAGCAGTCGGTGCAATATCATCTGCTTCAGACACGGCTTTTGCAGCATCCTCACGAATATCAGTGATATCGCTAGACATTGCCAATGTTCTCTCAATATCATCTTCTGCTAAATGTAGAATTGTCATCGCTTCACTTGGGTCTGTATATCCCACCTCTATTGCATTTTGTAGCAGTGAGGCGGCTTGGTCAACTTGAATGCCCTTAGCCCGTAATTCTAGAATACGCAGTTCAAGTGAATCTCTTAACTGCTTGAATTTCTTACGTGCTTCTCGGTCAGGATCTTTACCAAATATGTCGAATAGTGCAACTCCGAAAGCGAGTACACAGATTCCTGATGATGTAAGCATCACAACGCCTTCCGATAGGTTTGACAACAGTAGTGCAGTGGCTGATGTAGCCCCCAATAGTTGCACCAATCCACGGAACCGAACCGCCTGCAGTGAGCCGGTCAGAACACTAGTGGAGAATAGGTAACACGACAAGCCAATCAGTCCTAGAAGGCCATGGCCTAATCTCACACTAGTCTCAAGTTCTGCGTCAAAAGAAGTAACCCCCAGCAACAGCATTGGAGCCCAAGCTGCGGCTGCAAGGGAACCCAATCTTGAGCGGTGTTTTGGTCCATAATCCACAAAGTCTTGCATTGCTAAAGCCAAAACCATCAGAATAATCCCCGGGCCAAATCTTGGCAGGAATTCTGCTCTGCCATCAATACCTGGCCAGACATACCATGCAGCAGCCATCACCAACGAAATCGCTGAAACGATACCTAGAGTTTCCAAACGGTTACGCTGCAGTGCTATTGATTTAGAGAGTATTGAGTCAATGTCCTCAAGCCCCTCAACCTCTGACATCGCTTCGCGACGGCCGCTTCGTTCTCAATAAGGTGCTCCCTACTTGGGTTGAATGATTCCAGAGTAAACACACATCAGAAAGGTGTGTTATCTCTTTCTTCCCGATTCCTAAACATCAGGTATCCCAAAAGCGAGACTAGAATGACAGCAAAGATTTCGTCGGCCTTCTCAGTCCATGGCGACTTAGGTGAAATATCACTTTCAAGAGTGAATGTCCCTCGCTCTCCAGTAACTTGGTCAGTCCAAGTTACTTCAACACTAATCTTCCCGCGTTTATACTCATTTACATCTAAAGGAAGAATTACTGTTGCTGGCTTATCAGCGGTAGCCTCACCAGAATCCCATTCTCTACCACATTGGTCTAGGTAGCAGGCAGTTACTTTGGCATTGGTTGAACCAATGTTGACAATTGTAACTGAGATCATTCCAGAATCTCCGATGACTGGGATTCCATCTACATTGATTTCAACACCGCTGACAGATGCTGCAACTTGTGGGTCAACTACTGGGTTAGAAATCACCTCGCGAATATTTCCAGACCCGTCCATCGCGTACAATTTTAATTCGTGAGTTCCGACAAACATTTGCGGTAGTGTGAAAATTCTTGCATCATCCCAAGTACCATTTGTGAGTAATGGGATGTTGTCCAAGAAAATTGCCCATACTGTATTTTCAATGGCGTCTATATCATCAAATGAGCGAGTCATATTCAACACAATTTCACTTTCTGCGAATGCTGGATTTAGTGGTCCGATTGGATACCCATCAACCATCACTTCAGCGGTGATGGTTGGAGGGGTCCCATCTAACATTGTGATATTCCAACTTGTCACATTGCTATTTCCTGCACCATCAGTCAATTCCATCTCTAATGAATAGACAGTCAATTCTCTTTGCAAATGTCGCTCCTCAACGGACATATGCAACCAATTAACATCATTTCCTTGATTGAATTGGTCTGCAAATCCAATATCATGTTGTTCCCAACCTTCTGATTTGTTAGAGCGCCAAATAACGCTGACACCGGCGCCAGAATCATCTTCCGTTTCGGCAATCACAGTAAGAAGAGAGCCAGCCCTGACCTCAAACTCACTAACGTCTCCCAAGTAGTGGAAGTAAGGAAGAATATCCCCTCCCGCCTCTTCTGTAGCGTTGATGTTCGCCATTGGCACCTCGCCATCGACATACAAATCAATCCACCAATTGGAACTTGCTCCATCCCAGTCACTACAAGTCAGTGTTGCATTGACAACATTGCTGTGTGAATAATTCACAGTCTCTGGAATAAACGTGAAGGATTCGTTATCAGATTCAGCTTGAATTTCGCCACTTCGCCTTAATTCCCAATGACTTGACAATTCTGACATTCCTGAATCACTGCATTCACTTGTTAAAGTTACATTTCCGCTCAGTGGAATTGCTAAACCAGGGCGGTCTTCTAAATGGCCATCTGCGATTGGTGCTTGATTAGGCCCTACAGTGACTGTCCACATACCCACAGTCGGTGAAAGAGAGCGGTTCACTGTGAATGTTGATTGATTTCCTGTAAGCAGGTCAATTTGAGGACTGTACCTCACCTCCCATCCTGATGGAAGATTAACGGTGATAGGAATCGCTTCTAAAGCATCACCACGAATAGGGAACCAGAAAATTCGGCTACTACCGAATGCAGCCTCACCCTGCAACGCTGCTGTTTCATCCCAACTGTAGTATCCTGCTCCAATGCTGTCATTTTGAGTAATAGAAAAATTAGATCGATTCACAAGCCCATTCAATGGTTGCTCATCAAACAGGAAAAGATGGTTGCTTTCAACCCACATATTTTCTTCGTGAAACATCGAAAAACCAGACTGTTCACCGAAACCAAGGTTACCATCATGGTTACCAAACCAACGGTCTATTTGCCCAATTAGTCCGAGTGAGCGTTCAGGGATTTGTGGTGCGCCAAAGTCGGTGGGTATGGTGAAACTCGCTTCCCAAGTCAAGTTGAATGTCTCTCCTTTTTCCGGAGCGCTCGTCATGTTCAGATACGCCTGCCCTTCCCATTTTGGACTTGGTGCCTCATCTTGATTTGTCAGTAGATTGGTAATGTTGAATTGGTCTGAATCATTACTTGTGAGCGGTTGCCCAACTCGGAGCCCACCTTCTGAGTTGTAGATTTTCCATTCACCTTCTGTGGTCCTTGGCAGATATTCATCTACTTCCCCAGTCCAATCAATTAACTCCCAATATCCTGATGGATGATGCTCAATGCGCAACACACCGGTATCGCTTGCATTCTCAGGCCATCCAAATGTTCGCATTGTACCGTTGTCTGAAATTGCAATTGAATCCTCTCCACTCCAGCCAATCAGTGATGCACTGTTCTCATTTGTTGCTGAAATCCAGCCTGAACCGCCATTAGGCACAGCCAAAGTGGCGTTACCTGTTGCATTGAGGGTTGTTTGCAACTCTTCTGTATGCCCTATTAGAGTCAGTGTAATATCGCTTCCAGCAGTGCCTGAAATGTTGAGAGTTCCATCCAATGGAACCAGTGCGACATCGGTTTCAAAAACATCATCAGCGAATAGGTTAACGAATCCCATTCCACTCGCATAATTAGAATGGGTAACTAAGATTCTAACGGGGCCTGCAGGCAGATTATCAAACACAAGTCTACTACCGGCCAAGGTTTCAGGCCCAGCAACCGTTAATCCAGTCCAAGCGTCAGTAACAGTAACTACTGCGCCTGATAGAGGAAAGCCATTATTGTCTAGAACAATCATGTCAAGGGAAGCAGATGATGTTGACCACGTTTTAGTTTCTTGATTCTCAAGTGTAGTTGGGTATGTGAGCAAAGTCACACTCAGAATGAATACGAGTAGTAATGCAGTTAGTCGCAATTTCTCACTCCCCCTGTTCGTTAAGCAATAGAGTCGACCCGTGGAAATCAGGGTTTAGTGGAATCAATTTGTTTGCAAGATTTGTAGCAATTTCTTGCTGTACATTTGGTGGTGTTTGAACTAAAATGAATCCTCCACCACCTGCTCCCAACAGTTTTCCGCCGGTGCAACCAAGTTCCATTAATTGGTCATATAATGTGTCAATTTCAGGGTTTGAAATCCCATCTGCTAATGTTCTCTTCAACTCCCAAGTGTTGCCCAGAAGTTCACCAATCGCTGAGAAATCGCCGGATTCAATTAGCCCAGACACTTGCTCTGCTTGTGTTCGCATAGCCTCAAGTTGCTGCATTTTTGATGCGGTGTTCCGGCTTTGTTGTTCAAGAATTGAAGATGCTTTACGAGTCAATCCAGTCCAGACTAAACAGAAGTTTTCGCCTAAGCTAGAACTTGCTGAGGAATCCAGTGAGATAACATCAACTGATTCATCTGAATTAAATCGAATCTGATTCAATCCACCAAAAGCGGCTGCATATTGGTCCTGTTTGCCAATTGGCTGTCCCAAGACTTCAATTTCAATGTGACAAGCCTCTTCTGCCAACTGTTGAGCAGTAACCTTGCGTCCAGCGTATACGTGCAAAGCGTGGAGTAATCCCACTGTTACTGACGATGAAGAGCCAAGCCCAGTGCCTTGACCAGGAATATCTGCTATAGTGGTTATTTCAATTCCAGAAGTCACACCTGTTAGCCGCATTGCTTCTCTAACTAATTCGTGTTGAAGATTCTCAAAATCATCAACATTTTCAGTCTGGCTATAGGAGACTCTAACTGCATTGTCAAAACGCTTGTTCACTGTGACATAGATGTAGGCATCTAGTGCCATTGAGGTAACCAGCCCACCTTCATCGCTGTTTTTGTAAAACGCCGGTAAGTCGGTCCCACCACCACAAAACGAAACCCTAACGGGTGTTCTCACTATGAGCATTGGACAGGGCCACACAAACGGTCTTCTTAACTACTTAGTTTAGGTGGTAGATGGTGGTTTCATCGGTCGCAATCAATATGGGTGTGGTGCGACCCGCTTTAGCAGGCGAAGGAGATGGCGGACGACCTCATCACCATGGATGACTTGACAAATGAGCAGATTGATGCACTCCTAAAAGATGCTGAAAAACTTCTTCCAGCAGCCAACGGAGAAGTCTATTTACCATTGCTAGAAGGCAAACTGCTCGGTAATATGTTCTTTGAACCAAGTACTCGTACTCGGATGTCATTTGAGACAGCAATGAAGCGGCTTGGCGGCAATGTCGTCAATCTCGGCGCCCTCGCATCGTCGTCAGTCACCAAGGGTGAGACGCTTTTCGACACGATGAAGATGGTTGACGGCTATTGTGACGTCGCAGTTCTCCGTCATCCACGCCAAGGAGCGGCTCAATATGCAGCCGACGCTTGCAAGATTCCAATCCTAAATGGTGGTGATGGCGCAGGTCATCATCCTACTCAGACTCTGCTTGATTTGTTTACCATAAAACAAGCCCATGGCAAACTCAACCTGAACGTTGTGATGGTAGGTGACTTACGCTACGGTCGGACAGTTCACAGCCTTTCACATGCTCTCTCTCGCTTCGGAGCAAATTTGACTTTCATTGCTCCTCCTGGATTGAGTATGCCAGAAGAGATAATAGAGGATTTGAAAGCCAATGGGTCAAACATCAAGGTTTCAGAAGATTTGGTGTCAAATCTTCCAACCGCAGATGTAGTTTACATGACTCGAATTCAAAAAGAAAGATTCCCTGATGAAGATGAGTATCTAAAAGTCGCTGGCATCTACAAATTGAGTCGTAAAGACTTGAAGGATGTCAAAGAATCAATGATTATCATGCACCCTCTTCCTAGAGTTGATGAGATACACCCTAATGTCGATAGCACCCCACACGCTGCCTACTTTGACCAAGCATTCAATGGCGTAGTGGCTCGAATGGCCTTACTTTGCTACTTGTTTGGAGTAGACATTCCTAAGGAGGTGAGTCAGTGACTGAGATGCGCAGAGTTACTGCGATTTGCAATGGCTCAGTAATTGACCATATTCCAGCAGGTGCGGCGTTGAAAGTCCTACGCATGCTGAGAATTTCTGGAAAAAGCTCAAATCCAGTTTCACTGGTGATGAACGTTCCATCTGGAAAGTATGGTGCAAAAGATATCATCAAGGTTGAGGACCGAGAACTAACTCAAGAAGAACTTGACCGATTAAGCATCATTGCACCACACGCTTCTGTTGCGATTATCCGAAATTATACAGTCGCAAAGAAGCGCTCTGTAGAGGCTCATAATGAATTAGTAAATGTTGCAAAATGTACATTCTCAAATTGTATCACTCACGGAAATCGTGAGCCACAGTCACATCGATTGACAGTGATTTCAGTGGATCCATTGCAATTGCGTTGCCATTACTGTTGTCGTGCACAAGATATGGATGCAATTATTGACAATCTGTTGTGAGTAATTTCTCTCCAATTCCATGGATACACTTCTGTTAGACGGTAACTGCGGTTTGTGTAACCGCGGAGCCATGTTTTTGCAGCCGAGGATTTCTCCAAAAAAGTCGCTGAGAATAATACCAATTGAGTCAGAAGAAGGTAAGAAATTGATTTCCACTCTACCAGAAAAGCAACAGAATGCGGATACGGTTTACTTGTTCAAAAACGGTAAACCCTACATACGCTCAGCAGCAATTGTCAGGCTTTCCAATTACTTACGATGGTGGTGGAAGCCAATGTCGTTAACTTGGCTAATTCCTCTACCAATTCGAGATGTTGTGTATCGATTCATCGCGAAGCGAAGAAAGCGCTGGTTTTCAGCCCCGGATGTCTGCTCATTTTAGAGCATCAATCATTGAGGTCTGATATCCAACCGCGCATTTTACACGCCTGACAAATCGGATTACTTGTTGCCTCACCACATCGTTCACAATTGAGCATTCTATCACGTGCCCATTCAGTTGAAAGTGGCGTTCCTTTAGCTTCTATATGCAATTCCCGAATCGCATCCATTGAGTGAACTAGCCCATGACGTGTACCGGGTACATCTTGCTCCAGCCTAGCAATCATCTCTCTACTCCTTTGCCGTAAAGCTCCTGGGGCATGTGGGCAATCACCGTGGAAAATTGGCAATTCAGCACCTTGTGCATAAGCGTGAATTTCCTGTTCAGGGATCCATCTTAGTGGTACGATTCGTGGGACTAGTCCATCAATTGGGGCCCATGTGTGAGGGGCTAATCTAATCGTCCGGTCTATTTCTCCTTTCTGTAAATTCATTAGAATAGTTTGTGCAGTGTCATCTAAATTATGGCCAAGTGCCATCCATTCAGCATCAACTCTCCGAGCCAACTCATTCAATCCTTGACGACGGAATACCCCACAGTATGAGCAGGCTTTGAGTCCTTTTGCCTCTTTGTTTGCAGAACCCAAATCATCCATCATGTCAACAACTTCGTCCATGCGAGAAAAGTCAAGTTCAGGATAGGAAATCGTTTCAACTCTAATTCCATAACTACTGGCAAGTTCAAGTGCTTTCACCATTGAAGGGGCTCGGTATCCATCAATACCTTCGTCTACTGTGCCGGCTACCAATTCAATGTCTCTTCTTGGTCCTAGAATTTTTACCATCATATCAAGCAGTACTGCAGAATCCTTTCCACCAGAAATACATACGAGGATTATACTTGGGGTGCCGTCCTCTTTTCGAGCATCTTTAGGGAGTTTGAGTTGTTCCCGCATAGCTTTGGATGTACGTTTACGAATTGAGTCCTCAAGGTGGAGATGGCAGAGGTGAACTCCACTATACCGTTGATGAATTACCGCTTGGCTTTGACAGCGGCTGCAAGATGCAACAGTGATTGCACTCATTAAATTGAGCCACTCAGCCGTTTGCTTTCAAATGAGCGTGTAGACTAATTACTAAATATTTCAATTGAATTTTACTTTTTCCAATTGAAAATCAAGTCACGGAAAAATTATTTTTATTTAGATGAATACAGGGTTCAAAGAAGTTGAAAAAGCACTCCATTATGCTAAAATCTTGATTTTTCAGTTGGCGAATTGATTTTACTACTCAAACCGGCCCTTTAGGGGCCGGACGCGCAAAACCTCTTGAAGGCGTAGGCGACGTGATGTATTTTCAGGGAGTGGACATGCTACAGAGATTACTGGCTACATTCGGACGCATTGATGGTGTCCAAGCAGCAGCAGTCGTTGATGTAGATATGAATGAAATAGCCACCTTCCTAACTCCAGAATTGAAGGGTTTACAAATCTCACACGGTCTTTCTGATTCTCTAAGAGAGACAGGCCGAGCCGCTTCCCAAGCTAGTCTGGGCGAGTTACAACAATTCTGGGTAGAATCAGAATCGGGTAATTTGATCCTCGCCCCCCTCTCAGGAGGATTCACTCTCTTTGTCTCTAGTCAAGGTACATCCAATATTGGCAGGCTAAGACATGAAGTGCAAGCGAGAACGAGTGTAATAGAGGATTTACTGAGGTGATATGATGTTTGAACTACCAATGGGCGAACCAGTTGATGGAGAAATGGATTTGAATGTGGAAATGAATACTTTCCCATTTGATTTTGGGGCGATAACTTACTTCAAGCCGAGGGCAAAAAATCCTGTTGGACACCGCCTCATTTGTGCTGGGGAGTCGGCTGGATGGCTTGCAGATTCAGGCAAAACCAAGAAATTTGTTGCTGCAGAAGATGCCCGCACTGAATTACGAACTCTATCTAAGTCAACAGATTTGAGAGTAAGAGCAGTAATTTGGACTCAATCTGAGTTTGAGCAGGTGGCTCGAGGATTGCTTGAGGCATTCATTGACCCAGCTACATTAGGCACTCTGCTTCCTATGCCAAGGATAGAGGGACATATTCCTACAAAGGACCTTGCATTACTAGTTGAAACACTTGTTAAGAGTGACATTACTAGAGGCGCGTGTGCACTAGAGGAAGGAATGCTTGTACACACAGAAGGCACACTTCCAGCAGATTCTGAAGAATTCACAATTATGGTTCAAAACCACCTCAATGCAATGGAATCATTGGCTGAAGGAATGGGGCAAGAACGACCGCTCGCTTCTTCTCTTTCTCTTGTTGATGGTGCTCTATTAGTCGCTCCAGCTGGTGATTCTGCGATTGCGGTATGGACAGATGCTGAGGCAGACCACACCGCACTGCTAGCAAATGCTGCTGCCATGTTGAAGACAGAATCATCCGGTCTGGCTGGTGATGATGCTGGGGAACCTCTGCCAGAAGGAACAGTCATCAAAGATTCTAAGAGTGGAATTGACCAGACTCTATCCGCTTTGAAAATGGCAAAGGAAGATTCTACCACCGGTTATCTAGAATCGATTCCTACTTCAGGAGTTACCGTTGCTATCACCTTGATTGATGGTATTCCAGTTGGAATTCGTAGTCAAGGAATTGATTCTACTGAGAAAGCAGTCACGAATGCAACATCATCCTCAAGTCGTCTACGCCTCGTTAGACTTGATAGAGCGATGAGGTTACTTCTGCGCTCAAGTACTGTTGAGGATTGGTCACTTCGTAATCTATGTGATTCAATTGCCTCCTGTCGTACTAGGAGTGAGGATAGGAAAACCCTACTGCAAGGTCGTATGGGGGTATTATATGGTTTTGAACTAGGTTTTGAATCAATGCAATCTGGTCGCCAAGATTGGAAACTTGTTGATGATGGAATGGCGGCTGATGGTTTGCCTGGTACTACACGTAAGAGTCTGATGGGCCCGGTGGTAGCAGAGTTACAAGCCCGAATCCATACCCAAGCAAACGATGTTACAAGAATGGAAAAAGCCAGCGCTAAGATGCAGGAAAAAGTTGAGGATACAAGAACTCAACGTGATCAACTAAAAACGGAACTTTCAGCATTGCAAGAACTCCTTGAAGAAGGTCGTGATGAGCGCATATCACTTTCATCCCAACTTGATGATTCAACAGTTAAAATTCGAGAAAAGGAACAGATTGGGGAAGAACAGTCAGCCCGAGCAGAACGACTAGCCCGCCGAGTTGCTGAGTTAGAGAACCAAGTTAAAAAACGAGCCGAAGAGATGGCTTCGGCCCTAGGTGAAATGGAATCTCGCAAGGAATTACTCACCGCCTTAGAGGGGTTACTGGCTGAGGAAGTTAGGGTCAAGTCGGAACTTGAGACCTCTGAAGCCCGCTTAACTGAAGTCAGGAGAATTATTGATGATGATGAGCGAGTACAGAGAGTATTGCATGAACAAGTGGGGGCGCAGAGAGAGCGTCATCGCGGTGCAACTGCAGAACTTAACGAACTTGAGCGCCAGGTTGAACAACGTAGAGATGAACTAACCTCAATGGAAGGCGATTTACACTCAAGCCGCGGAATGGTTGAGGAGGAACGACTTCGTTGTGCTGAAATGGATAGGAAGCACACGCTTTTGCAATCAGAATTACGTGAATTGATGGAAGAACGCCGCCAACTCATGCGTGAACTCGGAGATCTTGACACCCGCAGAGGTGGTTCAGAGGCTGAGTTAAGAATGCTGATAGAACAATCTGAAGATTTAGAATCTGCACATGAACTTGCTCTTGCTGACATCGCAGAAGCAGATCGTATTCGTGCCCGCCTCTCAGAAGAACCGTTGGCCCGTGCTTTACTTGGCGACGAATCTGGATTAGCGATGCTTGAGCCAGTATTGTCGCGAATGACATCAGCCCGCTCACGAGGTTTCAGCGTAGTACTGCTTGACCGTGCAGTTGAGAGAGGATTGCAAGTGATTCAACACACTGTAGACGAGGTAGCTCAAACCCCACGATACCTACTTTCTACTGAAGTCATGGATTTACTCAGTCAACAAGCACCAGAAACAGCAGATACAGTCCGAGGTTTGACTAGATGGTCTGTTCAGAATAGACTGGAGCATAAACTAGCAGAAACAGTGTCTAATGTGGTCCTTGACTTAGAGAATCTGCTCAATGATTACGAGCAGTCAGTCACGATGTTGATGCATCTAAGAGAAGTATTGCGCCAAATGTCTGAACTCGGCTTACCTAGTGACCAAATAGAACATCTCGAAAAGGTTTCACACATGCCAGAAGCCCTACCATCTGTTTCAAAGGAGGTGCGTAGGTTGATTCAGCACGCCCTAGATGAAATTTACATCGAGTCGGACCAGCGAACAACTGGTGAAGCGGTTGGTTTGGAAAGCACCGTTGAAGTTCTAGAGCAGTTGAAGTATCGGTTGGATGTTAGTGGACTTACTGGTGAAGAGCCCGTTGGCGATTTATGGACCTTCCAAAATAGTGGCATGTTACCTTTTGAATCGCATTCGCTCACAGCAGTTGAGAGACCAGAAATCAATAATGCAGCCGTTGCTCATATGAATCCAAGTTCGGATTCACAGCAAACTGAATCTGCTGCTTCCACACCTGCAAATGATGTACAGCCAAGTGACTCAAGCCAAACATGGCAACCAATAGAGGCCCCTAGTGACAGTGATGGTGTTGACCTTACCAGTAGAATGACCATTGGCTTACCAGATTCAGAGGTACTTGGAACTGTTGAAGAAATTAGTGACTTAGCAGATATTGAAATGAAGTTGGCAGAAATGGATTCAGCATCTTCTACTCGAGATGATACTGTCAATGGTGTAGAACCACCGGTTAATCCTGAACAACGCTCGGAGTTAGCGTCCCTTGAGGATGAACTTTCTGACCTTGATTTGTGAGGTGTGAGTCGTGAGTGAGTCGCTTGACCCGAGTGAAGGTGCACAACCAATGCCCGGGATAGAACTAGAAGGCCAGCGAGCTTATCCAACAGGTTTGGAAAAGTTTGTTTCAATCGCTTGCGTTGGCGCTGCGGTTTTGATGATCGCCCCAGCGCTTTCGGCTGACCTTTCACTTCCTGGAATAATTCACGTCCCTCTCGTGATTTGCGGGCTACCTGTGATAGGATTTTCAATCGCTAGACTGCTAACCCATGTAATTCATTTCGCAGCAACAAATTAGTTGGTGCATTCAATCAGATGACAACTTTGGAAGACGTGATTCAATGAATGAAACAATACGATTCCATGGCAGGACATATTTCAACCCTGCAACGAAAATTAGCATCATCATGGCTGATATTACTTTACCATAAGTTAACTGTAACTCAAGAGATTCTTGTACTTGTCCGCTCCACTGTGAGGAACCGAATAGCGCTACCAAGTCAAGGATTAGGTCGTCAAATTTCAGAGCTAACATTGCACAGAAAATTACCAAACTGAAAATTCCAACCGTATGAACAAGATGCCCATTCAACATATTGTCAAATTGGGTAACATACTCAGGGTCTTTCTTGCAAGATTCAGGAAGCCGGAATGCATACTCCAAGTGGCGGATGATTGCAAATCCTGATTCAGAGAAAATAATCATCAACATAGCCATCATCAATAACGGGAATATCGTTTCCGAAACCATACCACCAAGAACCATTTGTTCACTTATTTGCGGACTTATCGGATTCAATCCAAGGTCAAAGTATACTGTAACTGCCTCAAACGAAAGCAGTGCGTGGATTCCAAGATAAATCAAAGTGGTACCAAGAGACCAGCCAATCATCCTTCTAGAAAGTCCCCAAACCCCCATCATTCCTGTCCAGACAGGGGTTAAATACAGTGCAACAATGAATACTTGTGTATAGAGAATTAACGGATAGACCAGCGTTTCAGCATGGTTTCTACCCGACCCCTGAGAATCTATTGGCCAATACAAATCCCAACTGGTAATCATTCCAAAGAACCAGCCAATAAGAAGTCGGCCAGCGAGGAATAGGATAAGTCCCATCAAAACCCCAAGAACTACCTTTCGTCGTAATTGTGGGGCCTGAAGGTTGAGAAATACCCAGCCAGCAGTTAACAAACCACATATCAGAATGGGGACGTAATATCTTCCAGGTCCCTCGTTACCTTGGCCAGTAAAGAAGTCAGCAAGAGGTAGGTCATATGCCGCATCACCTGATTCACTTCCTAGAATACCCTCAAAGAAGTCAAGTGAGAGAGTATGGTCAAGTGCAGGGCACCAAAGTGTGTTTCCATCACCATCCACATGTGAAGGTTCACAGGAGCCAAAATTAGAACCAAGTTGTAAGAATAGCCAAATCAGAGCGAGGGTTGCAATCGTTTGTAAGGCAACAACTTGCCATTGAACTCGCAGTTCCTTAAGATGAAGGGTTCGACTTCCCTCGCCTTGTAGTTCTACATCATCTGCCATTTTTTCACCTCACAACATTTTGACCTGTAATAGCGCTTGTGATAATTCTACATCTGGCATCCAATCAATTACACGAGCTCCAAAACCTGCTAGAGCGGTCAGTCTATTCTGACGCTCGAGTTTCATCACTTCATAGGACATTCTTGGGATTCTCGTTACCAATCTCTCGTAGTCAATACTACTTGGACTGAGAACCACTACCTCGTGGCCTCGTCCCGCGAGGTCCCGAACTGCATGTGGTACCGTTCCATCTCCCTCTAAACTAGAGATGATGAAAACCGGACTGCCACGACTGAATCTTGGTGCCAATGCATTGGTAACCGCTTGTAATGGCATATTGCCCTTCGGGGCAACGCCAGCAAGGCTGCTTAGAATCTTGAAATGTTGTTTGTCTCCACCATCAGCGGGTAGGTATGAGAGTCTATCATCGTAAACTGCTAATGCAATTGAATCTCGGCGTTGTAGGAAATAAGCAGAAAGAGACGCAGCAGCAACTGTGCCCATCTCTAATGGATTTTTCAACACAGTTCCGATTCTTGAAACGTCTCTGCTATCAAGAAGCAGGAAAACATCGGTTACCGCATCTCGGCATTTTTCGTTCACCATCAGTTCACCAGTACGGGCAAACGCTTTCCAATTGATATTCTTGAATGGGTCGCCAGGTACATACTCGCGTAGAGAGAAGAACTCTGTACCAGGTCCAGGGGTTCGGAGCGTAGTCGCTCCGGTGTACATCTTTGGTGTTCTGCTCCGAACCATTGCTTCCTCAACATCACGAACTTGAGGGAATACAATGATGTCTGAACGATGGTCGATGAACATCTCGTTTGAAAATAGATTGAAGGTGTTCCGGTGTCTGATTGAAACGGCACCAAGTGAGAAGTGTCCGCGGAGTGGGCAGCGGAGAACATATCTGATTCTCGTGGTTTGTCCTGCACCTAAATTCACCATCATGTAATTGAGGCCGCTTTTCATCTTCATCTCGTGAGGTACATTGTCAAAAATCTCCAATTGTTGGGTGCGGCGGCGAGAATTGTTGGTAATTGCTAATTCAACATAGAGATCATCTCCCTTGTACAAATTATCGGCGGAAAGGGTACGAATAATATGTAATTCAGCGTGTCCTGTAACCCAGCCATTGATTGCTAAGAATGAGATAAAAGCAATTCCAATAACCATTAATTGGAAATTTGACATCATCATCCCAATGAGGACAAGTGCAATGCCAGATGTCATCATCAGGGCTGCCTTTCTAGTCCACATCAGAAATCACCTCGCTTACTTGCGCCCCCATAATTTCACTCGTTTTACTACTGCAACGAGTTGTTCAAGTGAGTAATTCCGGTCTTCGAAGACGAACTTCACTAATACAGGGTCGTTAATCATCTTCTGAAGTTCACGTGCAGGTAATGCATCAAACTCACCCCTCGTTAATGTGTTCAGATTGCGCACTCTTGAAAGAAGAACTTGCTTTACTTTGTTTGCGCGACTATAGTAGCCATATCGTCTTGAGTCTCCAAATCCGTAGTAAATGATGCTGAAAACATGTCTCCAAGGTTCAGGATCAGTCTTGCGAATTATGACTGCTTCAAAGGCTATGAAAAGGGTGAGGAAGAGAAGTAACATAGCCATCCAATCGCTTGTGAAATAGACGAGGACATAGTAGATTAGGTTGTAAGTATCGCCCATGAAAGATGTTTGTTGGTGGCGACTTTCATCAAAGATTACCTGAGCGTCTGGGCTAGCAGAAAGAGTACCGTTCTCATTGATTAGAAGTGCTTCAGCTATCGCATCAAGTGCCCATTTTCGATTATCGTTCGCATCAATATCTGTAACTTGACTACCATACTTGTTTTCATAATCGTAAACAGTATTGATTAACAAACTACCATCTGAAATGAAGTGTGCCTTGCCTGATGTTGCATCTACACAATTGCGTGAAAGGCAGTATTTCACATAAATTGTGAATGGCCCTTGCATATCCCCCTCAAATCCGCTTCCAGCAGGTCCTACGGTCAAGTCACCGTCATCGTTGATGTCAAGATAGGAATCGGTACTAGAATATCCTAGTCCGTAGCGATTCTTCTCAGAATCATCTGCATGGTCTGGGTCAAAGGCAGATGGTGAGTTGAGGAGTAGGTCGTAGCCTGGGTAAAAGTCCCATGGGGCACTACCATCACCAGTCAGATGGTGAGCGCACAGACCAGCCTCTTCTGAGGAGATGGTCATCATGCCGGGCACTCCAGGGTGTCCAGGGTCAGGGTCTATCAAGTCTACATATCCATCTCCATCGCTGTCGGCAAAGCAGGGGTGTATCCCGGATTGAGAAACATTAGATGTGTACTTGTAACCGTCTGTTGAATTAATCCAGATGTAGTTGTAGTCCAAAGTCCATGCCCCAGCATCGTACAATTTATGTCCACTATATTCAACTCCGAAAGCAGAGGCCACTCCTGAACTGTAGCCGAAGTCATCCATTACAATGATGGTGCCACCACGGGCTACAAACGAAGTAATAGCCTCAACTTCACTCGTAGTATATCCATCACTCTCTTTGAATTGGACCACACTAGAATCTCCCGTAAATCTAGGTAAACTGATGGTATCTTTTTCTACACCAGCAATCACGAATACAGTTTCTTCGGGGTTCTTAATTTCATGGAGCAATAAAGGGCTACTGACTAGACTATGAGTATCTACTCCCATTTCGTTAAGGTCATATCTGAATGCTGAGATATCATCCCAATCATCATCGTACGCAGATAGTTGTGAATTTGCAGGATTGATAAAACTGCCCAGTAGAGTTACTAGTAGGAGAACTAGAACTGAGTAAAAAGCGAATAGAGTAAGACTCCTTCTAAACTGTCGAGTATTCATGCGAGCGAACAATTGATTCGCAGAAATTGCCACACTTACGCCCCCTAGACCATAGGTCTAACGGATTGACGACTGAGGCTGCCTTAATACGGTTGTGCGCAGGTGAATCTCTTTGACATCATCGCTTTAATACGATTTGAGGCCCAACTCTATCGATTTCTTCACTTGGAAGTAGCATCAAACCAGCTTCCGAAGGCCAGGGTAATTTGTCCGCATCAAGAGAAGGTTGCAACTCAATTACTAGAGTACCCACAGCCCCGCTGTGCAAGTCAACCATTAAGTCGGCTACAGTTCCAAGGATATCTCCTCGTGAATCAACAACAGCGAGGCCAATCAGTTCCTGCCCGAAGGTCGCAGTCATCATTTTGCCGTCGGTGGCCTTACACCTTGAATCCTCTCATCATGACTCGGCTTCCTAAACGGTTTGACGGTTCACGCCAGTAATTCCGTTGAGTCAGTTCGTAGTTCATCAAACGGATTCAATTCCGGAAAGTGTGTCTGCCCCTCTCTTTACACTCTCCATCCCACTCGTGAGACTGACTTCTAACTTAGCATAGTACTCAAGCATGTCAGGGGTCACTGTTGCTCTAACTCTGCCTACTGCAGAACTGAAGTGTTTCTTGGTAACGGTTTTCTTGCCCGCACGCATTGCGATGAGCGCTGCTTCTCGGCATACTGCCTCAATGTCTGCACCAGTATAACCACTCAATTTCTTTGCGAAATCAGTAGGGTCAAATTTCCCTAGTGGCATATTTGCTGTATGAATTTTGATAATTTCCTTACAACTCTTTTCATCTGGTGGTGGTATATGCAAGACCCTTTCAAATCGCCCTGATCTTAGAAGTGCTCGGTCAATCATTTCTGGGCGGTTGGTAGCCGCAACAATGACAACACCATCAAGTGCTTCTATTCCATCCATGCTGGTTAGGAGTTGGTCAACCATTCGATTTGAAACCTGTCCACCTGCATCATCGGAACTGGATGAGCGGTGACCTCCTATACTCTCAAATTCATCAAGGAAAATAATGCTTGGAGCCGCTTGAGAAGCTTTCTTGAATATTTCTCGAATGGCCTTTTCAGATTCTCCAACCCACTTTGAGAACAACTCAGGTCCTTTTACAGTGATGAAGTTGGCTTGGGCTTCTGAGGCAATTGCTCTAGCCAACAATGTCTTGCCAGTTCCTGGTGCCCCAAACAATAGCACTCCTCTGGGGGCTTCAATTCCGAAATGTTTGAACAGTTCAGGTTTGGTAAGAGGCCAGTCAATACTTTCTCTAAGCCGATCTTTCACTTCTTCTAGTCCTCCGACTTGATCCCAACTAACTTCGGGTAATTCGATGTAAATTTCTCTCAAGGCGCTTGGCTCAACCTCTTTAATGGCGAGTTTGAAATCGCTCATCGTCACTTCCATCTTTTCTAGAACCTCAGGAGGTACTTCTTCCTCATCAAGGTCAATTTCAGGTAAGTATCTGCGCAATGCCTTCATTGCTGCTTCCCGAGCAAGCGCTGAAATATCGGCCCCAACAAATCCGTGGGTGTTCATTAGCACCCACTCCATGTCAAAGTCATCAGCGATTGGCATACTTCTAACATGAATGTCAACGATTTCTTGGCGGCCGGTTTTGTCGGGCACACCAATTTCAATTTCTCTGTCAAATCTGCCTGGTCGCCTCAATGCTTGGTCAATCGCATCTTGTCTGTTTGTTGCACCAATTACAACAACATTGTCTCTACCTTGCATACCATCCATTAGAGTCAACAATTGAGCAACAACCCGACGCTCAACTTCGCCAGTTACATCTTCTCGCTTTGGTGCGATACTGTCTAATTCATCAATGAAGATAATTGCAGGCGCTTGTGAAGCAGCCTCTTCAAATAATTCTCGCAACTGCTTCTCAGATTCACCGTAATATTTGCTGATAATTTCAGGCCCATTAATTGAGGTGAAGTGAGCGTTGGTTTCGTTGGCAACCGCCTTAGCAATCATCGTCTTACCAGTTCCTGGTGGGCCATGTAACAGAACTCCCTTCGGTGGGTCTATGCCCAAGGTGCGGAACAATATCGGATGTTTGAGAGGTAACTCAATCATCTCTCTAACTTTTTGCAGTTGATCGCCAAGGCCACCAATATCTTCGTAGGTTACTGATGTACTACCTTGAGATATCTCTTCGTCAATGGCCTCATCCTTGATTACAATCTCAGTTTCAGGAAGAACTTGAACAATGCCTTTTGGTGTTGTCGTCATTATAGCAAATGGAAGAGCCTCAGCGAATAACGTCATACCAGGTATGAATATTCTATCACCAGCAACAACTGGCCTTTTATTGAGACCTCTTCTGGCGAAGCCTTCAATCCCTGGCCCGAATCTAACTTTCTGTTTTGATGCCATTACTGGTGAAAGGGTTAGTCTTGTGCATGGCTTTGCCTCAACCTTACGAATGGAAACATTAGAGCCGAGTTGTGAACCAGCATTCTTTCGAATTATACCATCAACCCGAATAACACCAAGATTAGCATCTTCAGGTCTGCATCGCCAAACTATTGCAGCGGTGGTATCGTCGCCTTTGATTTCAATGATATCACCAGGCTTTAGATTCAAATCATTATCAAATGGCACCCTTGCCCTGCCGTGACCAACATCGCTAGGAATTGCTTTCGCTACTTTCAAATTCAGGGTTTTTTTGTCGTCTCCTGCCACTGTCACCACTCCGACTACAGAACACCGGATTCGCGGACTCACTAAAAACCATGCACTTTCGTATCTACCACTTTTAGCGTAATCATCGGCTATCTATTGTAGCGCAGTGTATGATTCTACGGCTGAAAAAGCATTTTTTGCCTAATTCAAGGCTTCGATTGGAAAGAAGAGCGAATCCCGCGTAGTATTCATGAACGGGACCGCACCCGAACAGGCCATGACCCATGTGTTGGAGGTAGGGCTTGAGCACCTTGAGAGCGATAATCCGAATGGATTACCAAAAGTGAAAGGCTACAATATCATCAATGGACAATTGACAGAATCAAGTGATGGAGGCACATTTGAATCTACAAATCCCGCATGGCAAACCGATTGTCTTGGTGAGTTCCCCCTATCTACAAAATCCGATGTTCACGATGCACTAGCCGCTGCTAGTGCTGCTTTCCCTGGGTGGGCCGCCACTCCCGCTCCAACGCGCGGTCAGATTATAGGAAATATGGGCCGCCTATTGATGGAACACAAAGATGCAATCACTGCACTTGAAACTCGTGAAATAGGCAAAACTCTGAAAGAATCGGCCGGCTCAGTTCAAGAAGCAATTGACACTTGTCTTTTCTTTCAATCTGAAGGCCGCCGCCTTTATGGACAAACGGTAAATTCAGAATTACCCGATAAAGAATTGTTCACCTATCGCCGCCCACTTGGGGTGTGCGGCATCATCAACGCTTGTAACTTCCCAGCCGCAGTTCCATTTTGGAAGATGATTCCTGCAATCATGTGCGGGAACACTTGTGTTTGGAAATCACCACAAGATGCGCCTTTACTGTCATTCGCATTAGCTAGAATAATGCACGAGGCTGGGCTACCTGATGGCGTTATCAATCTCATACATGGCAAAGGAAGTGGTGCAGGTCAGGATTTGGTTGATGCAGTTGATGAAGGATTGGTCAATAAAATATCTTTCACCGGCAGTACTGCTGTAGGAAAAATGATTGGCGAAGTTTGTGGCAGAAACTTAGTTTCGGCAAGCCTCGAACTCGGTGGTAAAAACCCACTAGTTGTTATGCCTTCAGCAAATCTTGAAAATGCTGTTGAAGGTGCATACTGGTCAGCATTCGGAACAGCGGGTCAACGCTGTACAAGTCTCGGAAATCTGATCATTCACAAAGACATTTATGATGATTTCATGAAGATGTTCATGGCCAAAGTTGAATCTACTACAATTGGAGATTCTGCGCGAAACCCTGGTGTTTTGTATGGTCCTATGCTGTCCGAAAAATACGCTAAGGATTTTCTAAGGGATGTCGAGATGTGCGAAAATAGTGGGGCTACACGCGCATTCGGTGAAGGGCGTATCACTAACAAGAACAAACCAATTGGCTTCCAAGGAGATGCCTCAGAAGGTGTTTACATGTGGCCGTATGTTTTTGTTGATGTTACCGAAGATATGGAATGCTTCCACGAGGAGATTTTTGGACCTGCTGTTACCATAGTTAAGGCTGATGATTTTGAGCATGGTTTACACCTCGCTAATGCAAGTCCATACGGTCTTTCAAGTGCAATATATACTAATGACAGGCTAGAAGCATACCGTTACAAGACTGGTATAAAGGCCGGAATGACTGGAATCAATAATTCAACTACAGGTGCAGAAGCCCACCTTCCATTTGGTGGAGTTAAAGGCTCAGGAAACGGAACCCGTGAATCAGGAATCTGGGTTATTGAAGCGTACTCATACTGGCACGCAGTTAACGATGAGTTGAGCGGAAAGTTGCAGTTGGCACAAATGGATGTTGAAGACATTGAGATTGAAGAAGCCGATGTTGATTACTCGGCCTTATCTTGAGTATCATTCTTTACTCTGAAAAACATACTTGTTCAAAGCATGACATCGCCGCACTCGGGGCATTTCATACCGGGAATAAAAGCGCCGGGCATGAATCCGCATTTGAGGCAAATGGTGAGTGGTTCGTAGTCCATTACGCCGTTGATGTAAGCGGTCACATTCAAGGCTGACGGCTGTAAGCACATACTAGATGGCGATTGGATATCACATTGAACGGGTAGGCGATTTGCCAGATGTTGACCCCCGCCTCTTACTTATTCAGAAGCCAAGTGATGGCTGGCCAATTCTAGAACAGGAAGAACTTGAATCCCGATTGGCTGTAATTCGTAATTCCTCTACTCTTGATGGACTACGAAATCAACCCGATATCGCCGCCTATCGTCAGTTCTATTGGCGACTTGGAATTGATCCTACAAAACGCCGCCCATCGGCAGAAGCATTGGTACGCCGCATAATTGCCGGTAAACCATTTCCCCGCATTAATCCAATAGTTGACCGTTACAATCTCATATCAGCTGAAAATCGCATCAGCATCGGTGCGCTCTCAATAGATTATCTTAGTGATAAAAAATTGACAATGCGCATGGCCCAACAAGGCGAGCCATTCCTTGGAATAGGATTTCCAGAACCAAAGCCATGCACAGGTCAAGAACTTGTATTGTCAATAGATGAACAAATAATTGCTCTATATCCTTATCGGGACAGCCATAACACACGTATCAGGGGCGATGATTCTGCAGTTTTGTTTACTCTATGTGAAGTCCCAGATATTGAAGAATCCTTAATTGAGAAGGCAGCACAGTCATTGAAATCAGAATTTTCCTAGTGGGTACTTACTCTAGTTTTAGTAGTGAAGTTGATAGAATATAGGCGCTCGCCTAGACCTGAATAGGGTTTGGAGTTGATGGGCGAGGCAGTCAAATTACCTATGCGCCGTGGATTCGGCGCAACCGACAGGATAGATGCTTGGTGGAAAGGTCCCACTGCAATGGCCCTCTACCTAGGTATAATGGTAGCATATTCTACATGGCGCGGATTCATGGAAGCGGATTTCTGGATATTTTCAGAATTTGGTCGCTCAGCAGGGGTTCAAACCATGGCAATAGAAAATCAAGGAAGTCACGTGTTGAGCCCACTGTTTAGTCCACTCATTCTCCCTGGTGGTGATGGGCTTGGTGGACCAATTCCTGAGTTTCTGTGGTGGATGTCTCCAGCAATGTTCATTCTAATTTTCCCAGCAGGATTTAGGGGGACTTGCTACTATTATCGTAAAGCATACTATCGTGCCTTTTTCCAACAACCAACTGCTTGTGCAGTTAGTAAGCCTTGGAATGCATACAAGGGTGAAACAAAACTTCTTGTCGTTCAAAACTTACATCGATACTTCATGTACGCGGCTCTTGTCTACCTACCTATTCTATCATACGATGTTTTGCTCTCAACTCACTTTGAAGGTGGCTCTTGGGGCTTTTCAGTTGGTACATTAGTTCTCGCTCTAAACGTGATACTTCTAACTGGTTACACTCTAGGATGTCATGCTTTTCGCCACCTAATTGGAGGTGGTACAAATGATTGGACATCCTCAGGTATTGCTCGTCTTAAGTATAAATTCTGGAGTCTCAGTACCTACCTAAATGTAAAACACAAAGATTGGGCTTTGTTTTCCTTATTTTGGGTGATGTTTGCTGACTTTTATGTCTACGCCTGCACAATGGGTTGGTGGACTGACATGGTATTGTGGGGTGGATTGTGATGACTGATGTTACAACCCACGAATATGATGTTGTCATTATTGGCGCCGGTGGTGCAGGACTTAGGGCTGCGATTGAAGCAACACGCAAAGGTGCAACTGTGGCAATCATTTGCAAGTCTATGCTTGGGAAAGCGCACACCGTGATGGCAGAGGGTGGCGCGGCAGCAGCATTAGGGAATGCTGACCCACGTGACAATTGGCAAACACATTTCCGTGACACCATGAAGGGAGGTAAATACCTAAATGATTGGCGAATGGCAGAGATTCATGCGAAAGAATCTCCTGACAGAATTAGGGAACTTGAGCAGTGGGGAGCAATTTTTGATCGTACACCAGCCGGTTTGACTAATCAAAGGAACTTCGGTGGACACACTTATCCTCGTCTTGCCCACATTGGGGATGCGACTGGTCTTGAGATGATTCGAACTCTGCAAGAGAGGGGGATTCATAGCGGGATGGAGGTATTCATGGAATACACCGTGCGTAAAATATTCACGAAAGATGGCAAGGCAACAGGCTGTTTTGCTTACAACCGCGCTAACGGTACTTTGCACGTTTTCAAATCTAAAACAATGGTTCTTGCTACCGGTGGGATTACCCGTTGCTGGGAAGTTTGCTCAGGCTCATGGGAGTACACGGGGGAGGGCCACGCACTGGCTTACTGGGCAGGCGCAGAAATGGGCGACATGGAATTTGTTCAATTCCACCCTACTGGGATGATTTGGCCACCATCTGTGAAAGGTATCTTGGTGACTGAAGGAGTTCGTGGTGAAGGTGGAATGTTGACTAACTCTGAAGGAAAGCGTTTCATGTTCAACTATGTCCCTGAAATGTACAAACCTGAATTTGCTGATACTGAATCAGAGGCTCTTGAATGGGTGCAAGAGGTGATTGATGGTAAGTTGGCCACAAAGCGAAGACCTCCGGAACTTCTTACAAGAGATGTTGTTGCTAAGGCTATTAATTCTGAGATAAAAGCAGGACGTGGTAGTGAACATGGGGGGGCTTATCTTGACATCTCTTGGCGAGATGAAGAAGAGGTTAGGAAAAAGTTGCCAGGCATGTACCATCAGTTCAAAGAACTAGCTGGAGTTGACATCACAATCGAACAAATGGAAGTAGGACCTACAGCACATTATGTGATGGGTGGAGTCAAAGTAGATCCAAAAACTCAGGAAACAACAGTACTATGTTTGTATGCTGCTGGAGAAGCAGCAACTGGATTGCATGGTGCCAACAGACTTGGGGGGAATTCACTTTCTGATTTAATCACCTTTGGCAAGCGAGCCGGAGAATACTCAACAAGGGCTGCAGCGGAGATGGATGGCTGGGAAGAAATCCCTCAGTCAGAAATAGACGATGTAGTTGCTGAAACTTTAGCACCCTTCAGTAGAGAAGGCGGAGAGAACCCTGCAAAGGTGGTTAATGAATTACGTAAAATGATGCAGGAAAAAGTCGGTATCATCCGCACTAAGGAATTACTCACTGAAGCATTAGATGACCTCAATGAATTTGCAGCACGCGGAAATACGACATCTCCAGGTGGTAGTAGAATCTACAACCCTGGCTGGCATCAAGCACTAGAAATCAATGCCATGGTTGACATCAGCCGGATGTGTGCCATGGCGGCATTGGCTAGGGAAGAGAGCAGAGGTGGACACACCCGCGAAGATTTCCCAACCCCTGACCACAGAAATTGGGGTAAAATAAACAGTGTAATCATGATGGGTAAGAAAGGTGAAATGGTTCTAGAACACAGAACTTATCCATCAATACGTGATGATTTGAAGGATTTACTTGATGCATCAGACTTACATGAGGAGGAAGAGTAAGATGGGCAAAGATGTCACCTTCAGAGTTTTCCGGGGCGAACCAGATGAGGATGGTGACCCTTGTGGTGAGATGGTTGATTATACCGTTGAGATGGATGAAGGCATGGTGGTACTGGACGTAATCCACCAGATTCAGGCAGAGCATGCACCAGACCTATCTTGTCGCTGGAATTGTAAGGCTGGCAAATGTGGTTCGTGTTCTGCTGAAGTAAATGGCAAGCCACGTTTGATGTGTATGACGAGAATGTCAGATATTGAGGAAGAGACACCCCCTGGTCAACCGGTATTGGTTAAACCGATGCAAGCATTTCCACTAACCAAAGATTTGGTTGTTGATGTTTCTTGGACTTATGAGTTGAATAAGAAAATCACTCCTATTGCGGGTCCAGCAGAGTTTGACTGGAAATTCCAGCAAAATGAAGCCGACCGAGTTCAAGAATTTAGGGCTTGCATCGAGTGTATGCTTTGCATTGACACCTGCCACGTTTTACGTGAGCACAAATTGTTTGACGAGTTTGCTGGGCCACGATTCTTCGTCCGATTAGCTAATTTGGAGATGCATCCGCTTGATACTGAGGATAGGTTAGCATCAATCAAAGATGAATATGGTATTGGATATTGTAACATCACCCGTTGTTGTACTGATGTATGCCCTGCTGGAATTAATATCACAGACAATGCGATTATCCCACTAAAGGAGAGAATTGTCACTGAATATTATGACCCAGTCGCTTGGGTTGCCAAGAAAATCGGACTAAGAAAGTGATTTTTAAAAAAAAAATGGCCCGCCTGAGGTGGGATTCACACCCCCCTCAAACGGGCTGTTCGCATTACTTGTGTAGTTCATCAAGTGATTTGACTTCAATCAGAGGTGGTCCACGCGTATCTTCTTGACATTGGCCTTCCAGACCTTGTCAGGTAGCCACGCTGGGCCGTTTGCAGGTTTGTCAACCTGCGCTCTCCATCCCTTGAATACGTGAACACGGCCTCCACCGCCACGCTCACGCAAGTGGATGTCTGTCTCTCCGCGACTAGCTGCTTTCAGGGCTGCGCCCCTAGGCTGCTTGCTCGCGAACACTTGGCTCGTATCATTTCCGCCGTCCATCAGGACGAAATATTTCTTACTCATTTCAGATTACCTCTGTGACGGTCACCCCTACTCGTTGATTATTTAAGCATTGCCCCATCTAAACGCAGTACTGCGCCACATTGAAGGTTCCGTACCCCATTGCGAATGGCAATACTTGCATAGGCTAGAGGTCCATCGTTTACGGATTTTTAATGGGTTAATAGAATCTGGGATTAAATAATAACATTGTAATGATTTCCGGGAAACAACTTTCTCAATTATCAAAAATCAGGAATTTAAACTATGAAACAACCTCTCTTCACTTTAAGAATTGAGGTTGGGAAATTGATCAAGATGCTGAATTGATTCGTCAAAGTTCGGCACCAGCAAGGGTCTTTGTGTCATTCACTCCAGAGATGGAACGGATGTTTTCAACCACCGCAGCAGCAATGCTACTCATGGAATCTGCAGTCATTTTGACCAAGAGGTCATAATCTCCGAACAATAAAGTTGCATCCTCAACCATATCTAATGATTTGATAGCATCATATACTTCTAATTCTGAGCCTGGTTTTACATTGATGAGTACGTATCCAACTGCCATGGAACCACCGAGAATGGCCGAGCATTCAATCCTTTGGCTCATCAGCGGTACTCAATAGTGGATTTTCATCAACCAAATCAAGTTCTGAATCATCTTCCTCTATCGTTTCAGAATGGAGAACTTCCTCAACTCCTGTTAATTCATTTTCTGATTCAGAGACATTACTTAGGGATTCCATAGCCATTTCAGCGATTGCGATATTTTGTTCGCCTTCGGCCCGGGAATCAGCAGGTGCAGCCCATCCAACATATTCTTCGTCACTTAACTCAGCTCCGTCAATTTCTTCTTCCGGAGAGCGCAACCACATTCCTAAGAGAGTAATACCAAGGATTGAAATTATTAGTAGAGCAAGTCCAACTCCCATAACTAATTTAATAATTGATTCTGGTGAATCAGAACTTTGATTCAATACATCCCCTTCACCTGTTTCGTTGTCTATTATCTGTACGGGAATGATACCATGTCTTGTATGAGCGACTTGATGCCCTTGGGCATCCGTACAGCCGATAGTTGATGCAAATGGTGCTCCGTCAGTAGGTGGCATCCAGCGAGCAGCGAATACACCAGTACTAGGTAGTGGGCCTTCAGACTCCATGACAGTCGTACCATTTTTGTCAATGATGATGAAAGTGCATCCAGTCCCAGCGTGTCCATCAGAATCGAGAACAAGAGCTTCAAGTTGTCCAAATACACCTTCGGTTACCTCTCCAGATTGGTTTACAATTTGAGGAAGCCCATACTCAATTTCAATTGTAAATTCACCAACCGCACTCAAGCCATCAATATCCCTTGCAATAATCTGTAGGGTTGCACCTCCGGCTGTAAAACTGTTATCTGCTAATATGATGAATCCCCAATGATAGTCTGCTGAATCTGGGAATTGGCAATCATCCCAGTCCCATTTACTTGATTGCATAGGTTTGATGTTTCCTGATTGAGCAAGATTAACTGATGCACCTTCAATGAGCCGGTTAGGATCTATCATTACCCAGCCACGAGCTTCTTCGCCCCGTGTCAGGGGTAATTCTTCGCCTTCACAGAAGCCAATGTCATAAACAAGAGGGGGTTGTAGATGCATTGTCCAATTCATTTCAACAACTTGCGTGTCGCCATTTAATGTAATATCGATAATTTCCAATGTGACAATTAATTCACCAAATACTAATCCTGCCTCTGGTGGAGGTAAAGTTACAGAGGTGTTTTGACGCATCATTTCTGCTGCATTAATTTCTCCAAGTTGGGTATATTTTGAATGGCCTGGCCATTCAACTGTTATATTGTAGGTATAGTCTGAGAGTAAGTCGTCAGAATCTGAAAGGGAGATTACTATTCTCTCACCTGTACCTCTAGCCAAAGTTAGGAAGCCACCTTCAAAATCAACGAGGGTTAAATTTGCAATGAATTGCTCGTCATGCACAGAAATCGACCGAGTTGTAAACAGATTACCTATGGAATCATAGAGGTATACAGTAACATCGCTAGTTTCACTACCCCAGTCTAAACGCCAAGTTGCTTGGTAGCAAAAGACATCAGAAAATTCGCTATCGGTTGGCTCAACACCACTTACATTACCGCTATCAGTGAGTATCATCGGTAACTCACTCAAAGGGTCATGGTCAGCATCAACAACACACGCTTTGAGTAGGATATCAGTGTCACGAACTACGGTTTTCGGAGCAGTGAATGGTGAGAGGGTTGTAACTCCGTTCCATTCATCAGCATCTACTCCTGCAATATGTACTCCGAACCAATTGTGTAAGGCATTGGTCACTACCATCGCGTTATCAAGTTGTAGAATAGTGTACTGAGATTGCTCATCTCTAACTTCAGCAATCAGGTCAAGAGTACCCAATTCAATATTAGTTGGAATTGTCAAACCACTATACCAAGCAATGTAATCAATACTAGTTGAATTGATGAAAGTCCAGTTGTCGCCACTACCGTTAAGTCGCCATCCAAGCCGACTTTGAAACACTCCAAAGTCATCACTGACTGTAGTTGTACAACCGACAGTATCCCCTCTGCTTACAGTCCACGATGAGCATACCAAATTATTGATGGTAGGGGGTCCGTTAACTTCAGTATTGACTATTGCAAGGTTGTTATCTACAACTCTTTCAGGATTTTTCCAGTCGCTAGCAATGTAGCGGATGACATACTCATTGAAGCCAACTCGAGTTGGAGTAAGATTTAATGAAATGATTCGACGAGAACCGATATCATTGCCACCAGGCATCTGTATAGTCACATTTGCAAGGATTGCATTACCATTTCTCTCTCGCACCTCAAGGGTACCATTTACAGTACCTGGTGCGAGGTTTTGCACTAACACATCAATACTCCCGTTAACACCAACGGTCAATCGACCATCAACCCTAACCGCCTCTACATCTATATCATGAAGAATGTCTGAATAAGGTGCCATCTTAGGGTCACCAACCACAGTACCCATCCATGAGATTAAGGGGTTAGCAGCATAATTAACTTCAGCAAAATTGTAACCATAAGCATAGTAGGGGAGAAGTAAATTTGGATAACCAATTGCTGAAATATAGGGCTCGTAGACGTACCCCTTCACACCAGACACGCCGTCCTCTAAGAGGTCGACCACCAAACTCTGCCCGTACGTCGCTTCCCATGCAAACGTTCTGCCACCGGTACTCACAGCGGTCTCAGCAATACTGCCATCAACCCACTCAAAGTGTGGTCTTATAGCACGCAAATTCATGGTGTCGAAATAGACCGAACCGTTGGTGGTTACATTCTCAAGTGAGGCAATCATCTTGACTTTGAATGAGGATGCATTTGCTGGAGGCCTGAAGCGCATGGTGCGCGAATTCCATGCGCTATCGAGGGTTTGAGTTGTACTTGTGTTGGTGACCAAGAAAGTCCCGTTTGCGTCGAACGAATCCACTTCTAGTCGATAGTCTCCTTCAATCCATCCTGCTTTCATTCCATAGCCGTAGACTATCCATGCATGTCCTTCCAACTCGTCACCAAAGTCGTAGTCTTGGTGGACTGAAGTCTCGGCACTACCTGCGCCGCTGTATGATGGACAAATTATTGCTGCCATTTGAAAAATGGCTTTAACTTCCGAATCGGTTAGCGTTCGGTTCCAGACCTTTAGTTCGTCAACTAAACCCTCAAAGTAGGTGCTTCCAGCTCGATTTACTCCAACTTTGTACAACTCAATACTGTCTATTGTGCCATTTGGAACTTGAGTTGTTTGAACTAACTCCCCATCAAGATATTGATTGAGTGCTGCATTCTGGTAAGTTACAACTAGATGGGTCCATTCGTCTGCTCTAACCTCTCCAAATGGGTATGAAATATTGTGGTAAACCTGCCAGTCACCAGGGCTTGCGCCGCTTGTCATGATTTGGAATGAGGCTGAATCACCGGCGATGTCATTTACTGCAAAGGCTGATGAAAACTGATCTTGGCTATCGTTAGCGGTATTCACCCAGAGTGAAATTGAGAAGTTTCCACCCCAATCGCTGACATCAACTTTTGCGTAATCATTTGTGCCATCAAAGTTGTAGCAGTTCCCAAATAGGCACTGCTGCCAACCACTGCCGTTGTTACTATTGAACAGGCTCATATTGGCACTGCCGGCAGAATCAGCAACCACAGTGCCATTGCCATCATCAAATGACCAGTGATGAATCAACTCGTTCTGGGCCGGTTCAATCCCATCCCCACGCGTGAATGCACTTGCTGGTACTACTTGCTTAGTCTGATTCACACCTTGCCACGAGAAGATTAGGCCTGCCCATCCCCCATGCTCAAAGAACTCGGTTCTGAGTGAGTGTGCGCCGGCGCTAAGATATACCGTTCCTGACCTCTCTTGCATCCCGTGTATCCCCTCATTGTTGACAACTTCGGCTCCATCAATCCACAGTTTTGAGCCATCATCACTGTTGAGAAAGAAAGTCCAGTTTCCGGTCTCTGGGATTGTGATGGCTCCGGTATGCCTAGCTGACCAGTAGTCATCAAATCGGCTATCAAGTCCGCTCCAATATCCAGAGGTTCCGGCGTAGTTGATGTCTGTGTCAATGCGCCAATAATCAGCAGTTCGGCCAGATAAATCCGGCATCAAACTAGTATTGAATGTGATTCCTACATTATCAAAATATTCGGCCCTTAATCCAGGAGCCACAGATGCTTCCACCATGGAACAAGCCGCGGAAGTCAATTCACCTTCTAAGGCGGCATTTCCATTACGTTTGACTGCTGTCTGTCGAGCCCAAGTAAATCCTTCATCAGCAGACAAGGGTGGATTAGTTGAATCCCAATATTTGGCACCAGTTCCCCATCCCCCATCGGCCGAATCAAAGCCGGCATTTGGTAGCCAGTTTGAATTCCACGAGCCATCATTAGAACCCCACGAAGCGTACAACATTACATTGGATTCATTTGTTACAAAAGTAGAATTTTGATTAAAGTGGACTGGGATCTCCATGCTGCCATTTAATGTGGTATTTGCCGCATAGAGCAAATCGTTCCACCATTTGTATCCCGATCCATTTCGGTTTGTAGCGAGGTCCAGCACACCCTGTCCTCTCTGACCAAACGAATTGTTCGCTTTGTCAATTAGGCCCAGTGCCGTGTCAACTGTGTAACCCGTTAATCTAGTGACTAAATAGAAACCCTCCTCTTGGCGCGAAAACTGTTTCATTTCCTCGCCAGCCCCGGGCCCATAGGTATGCGATGCCCACCAGTTTTGGTGTATTGTTGAGTTGAATGCACCGTTGACTAAACCAATTTCAGAATCAAAGGCGGCTTTCCCATTTCCTGGCCCATTGATTCTCAGGGGTATTCCTTTTGTGGTGACTAAATAATTGAGTTCTGTAGTCAGATTCCGGTCACTAATCATTTGTCGTAACGGTTCTGCGAAATAAGTGTCAAATTGAGTTGGGTTGATGGTTTCAGCAGTAGGTGTACTGTCGTTATCGAATAAGAAAACACGGTTAGTACTAATATTACGAGCGGCAACAAAAGCATAACCAATGGTTTTGCTTGCCTCACTTTTGTTGTTAATGAGAACACCAACATCCGAATAATCAATGTAATTTAGAAAAGTGAATGTTTCTGGGATTGCAACATCTCTGAAAGGAGTCTCATTCCAAATATCGTTACTGAAGGAACTTGATTCCTCAGTCTCTAACCCATCGGGTTGACCGGTAAAGTTAGCCCATGGGAGGGTCACTATCAGTAAGACCAAAGCGAGGCTAAAGCGTACGCTGGACACAACTGTTGTTAATTTCTTCTTGCTCAATACATTATCGCATTCGTGTCAGTATTATATTTAGAAAAATGTGTTAATTTAAGCCTATTCAGCGTGGGGTATATTGCCAACGGCCTCACCTGCTCTAAACATGGTAGATGTTTTCATGGCGCGGCAGTGCAAGAATGGCTTGGTAAAAGTCATTATTGGCGACATTTCCAAGATTGAAGCAGATGTAATGATTACTACTGCAAACAACCGTCTCGCAGGAAGGGAAGGGGTTGATGGCGCAATTCACAAACAGGCAGGTCCTGGATTACGGGCAGAGTGTGATGCTATTGCTGTTGAGCGCAGGAAAGATAACATGCAACCTTGCCCAGTTGGGACATCAGTTATCACTGAAGCATATGATTTAGCAACTAAGAAATTAATTCATGTTGTTGGTCCAGATTGTCGCAGACCAACCCAAGATGATTCAAGGCGGAACCTCATCAAAAAGGCCTATGAAACATTATTTGAACAACTTTCAAACGTCAAAGATAGAGCAATTGTAGCTACACCCCCACTCAGTATGGATGTGTTTGCCTATCCACATCGTGAAGGAGCGAGAATGACAATGGAGATTGTGATGGGTTGGATGGACACCGCTGAGGATATTGGAGTAAAGGAGTTCTGGATAGTAACCCAGCAAATGAATTGGGTGAACAATCTAAGAACAGTCTATCGAGAGTCGGAGGACCAATTCCCTGGCAAAGACATCACCCGTGAATACCGATCATCTAGTGTGTCGTTATGAGTCATTCCTCTTCTGAGAATGATTCTCTACCACCGACCTTTCGAGAAAGTTTCCATTCATTCTCAACGGCTCGGGCTTCATCACTCGGATCCCAAAAATCACGTTTCAGAGCCTTCCGATAGGGCAGCCGATGAATTACTCGCCCATCTGCAACATCTACTTTCTTCAGCATCCACTTCGCAGCGAGGTGATAGACTAGCCCTCGGAACAGGTCGGGTCGAAAGAGCCGTCCGATGAAGGGAAGCCCATCCTGTCTCTTCTTCTGGTCCTTCATCCAAGAGACAGAGATTCGCTTGAAGGCGCGATTCCCAACTCGATTCATTAGCCAACGATTGGACACCGATGTCTTGACTGTTGGCAGTAATCTGGTGCGAACCTCATTTTCATAATTGCATTCACCAAGTATATCCTTGGCGGCAAATACGCCGCTTGTAATCGCACATCGCATACCAAAACCCCACATGAAGTCCTGAAGACCGCCGGCTTCGCCAACATAGTGGCGGCCATCGACTGTGTAATTACGATTAATTGTGAAGTCACCTTTTCCTCCAACCCGTTTAATCGGCTTTCTGTCTAGTTCAGGATAATGCTTGTCGTACCAGGCTATGGTTTCGTTGAGGTAGCGTCCACTCTTCTGTTGTTTACGCCAAAGACAGGTGCAAATCAATCCGATTCCGTCGATGACAATCAGGTAGGCGTAGGCCCCGGGTGCTAATTTGTCATTGAAGTGGAAAGCCACATGGTCTGGATGTGATGTCTCAAATATCTCGCCATAAGCGAGGGCCGAGGTATCCTTCGGACCTGCAGCGATGATATGGCAGTCTTCTGGTTTTACCCTTGACTTGTAGTGAAGATTTGCTCCTGCTGCGACTGCTTGACGCTTCAGCCCTTGGTCAATGGTATGATTTGCAGTTCCTCTTTCAATGACTCGGAATGCAACCGTTGGGCTCCATGCCTGAGTGATGACATCGTCTGGATGAATGACGTCAACTTGGTGGAATGAAGTAGTCTTAAATTCGTCAGGGTCAATTCCCCATTCCCTCATCTCATCCAAGAAATCTTCATCGCTAGTCCAATTTTCAATCCCTTGAAAATCACCGTCAAATCTTGCCCCTGAATCGTTACGAATATCGTGGACATGCACCTCACGTCCGGCTTTGGCTAAAATGATAGCAGCGGCTAATCCCGAGAGCCCAGCACCCATGATTTGAATGGGCCCATCAGTATCAGACACCGTCACCATCAATTTCTTCGGGAGGCGCTTCAATCATGAAGCATTCGCCATCGGCGGTTTAATGCGGGGGTGCTTTTCCAGTAAAATCAAATGACTGTAGATGAGAGAGTTATCGTAGTTGCTGCGGCAGAATCTCTTGATTCAACTGCAGTCAGAGAAAAACTTCATCTGGATGGTTGTGGAAGCATCGTATCCTTTCTCGGTATTACTAGAGGGGAAGATGATGGGGTGGAAATAAAAAGGTTAGAATTTGACGCATGGGAAGAAAAATTACCCCAAGTACTCTCAAGCCTCGGACATCAAGCCCTGTCTAAGTTTGGTGTTTCTTCAGTTTCAATGGCACACCGGACTGGAAGTGTGGGGCCAAGTGAGCCAATTGTTGCGATTCATGTTGCAAGCCCGCATAGGGCGGAGGGATTTGAGGCGTGTAGTTGGTTGATAGATGAACTGAAGTCCCAAGCCCCCCTGTGGAAAAAAGAAGTTAGGGCTGATGGCACAATCTGGAAAGGTGGTTTGGGATGAGCAACGGCATTGATGGAATAGTCCCTATTGGGCATAAACCAATAGTTGAGAGAAGCGCGGTTGCTACAGGATTACTGCGTTTATCCTCCGATTCAGCAGATGCAATTAGGAACGGATTAATCGCCAAGGGTGATGTGCTGGAAGCATCTACTGTTGCAGCAATACAAGCGGTAAAAGACACGCCAAGAATCATTCCTCATTGTCATGTTATTCCGATTGAAGGTTGTAATGTGTCTTGGGATTGGGAAGAAGATTCCCTTCGTTGCACATTATCTGTTTCAGCCCATTGGAAAACTGGTGTTGAGATGGAAGCAATTGTTGGTGTTTCAGCAGGACTTCTATGCGCGTGGGATATGGTGAAGTCATTAGAAAAGGATGACCAAGGACAATATCCCGAAACTCAAATTGAGTCTATTCAAGTTCTTGAAAAGAAGAAGGGTTCGTGACCGCCACATTGAGAACAGATGGGTCCTCGGCCAACCATGGCGAAGACTAGTGATTTGACATCTTACTTCGTGAAAGCAACTGAGGCTGCGGCAATAGCAGCAGCAAAATGGCGCGGTCACGGTGATGGCAAATTGGCTGATGGGGCTGCTGTGGAAGCGATGCGTAGTGTCTTTGACTCGGTACCATTTGATGGCCGAGTGGCTATTGGTGAGGGCGAGAGAGATGACGCACCAATGTTGTGGATTGGTGAACCACTTGGTTCAATGCAGGGTGAGGAAGGAGCCTTACAGGTTGACATCGCAGTAGACCCTCTTGAGTGTACTAATCATGTTGCCAAGGATCTACCTAATGCAATCGCAGTGCTTGCCGCCGCTCCGCGTGGTTCCCTTTTACATGCGCCTGATTGTTATATGGACAAACTAGCAGGTCCTGCAGAAGTTGTTGGTGAAATTTCACTTGAAGCGGATGTTGCATACAATGTAGAAGCCGCCGCATCCGCGTTGGACAAAGAAATAACAGACCTAAAAATCGTTGTAATGGACCGAGACCGTCACATTGACTTGATTAAAGAATTGAGAGATTTCGGTGTCTCAGTCCCTCTCATTGGTGATGGGGACGTTGCCGCAGCTCTTGATGCCGCAAACCCAGAAAGTGATATTGATCTTCTGATGGGGATAGGCGCGGCTCCTGAAGGCGTGATAACAGCAACAGCATTGAGGGGTTTAGGTGGTCATTTTGAAGGGCGTCTCGTAACTACAAATGAAGACCACGAGCGTCGAGCAAAGGAGATGCTTGGGGATGACGTTTATCGGCTGTGGGGTAGGGATGATTTGTGCTCGAGTTCAGACGCTTTATTCGTTGCCAGTGGCGTTTGCTCAGGGTATCTTCCAGGAGTAGAAGACCTTGGTGGTCGGGTAGCTGTACACTCAGAAGTAATTGATGTGGCAAGTGGAGTAAGACGCTACATCAGTACAGAGTATCCTCAATGAGTTACTAGCAACCACCTTTTGGTGGACATAACTTATCCCCATAACTGCAAAACACACAGCAGTCACCTTTTTTGGGTTTCAAAGTAATTTTACAATTATTACACTGATGAAAGAATAAGCAGTAATCAGTAGGCATTTCAATTGATTGAATATGGCTACATTCGGGGCATGTCAAGTTACTTTTAACCATCGTATGCCCCCTATTTACAAGTTCAATTATTTTACTCGTCTTCAGCACATTAACTACGTATTACAGCCATGACTTGTTTTTTTTGAGTACCATTACGTAGTTAAATAAATTGGTTAATAATTATTGTATGATTGTGCAATTATTTTACCTGATGATGAGACTAATATTGCCTATTAACTTCCTGCGATGACTTGAAAATACCAAGCCGACTCGTACCCCATAAGTGGTACGCATGGACATTACGATGCTTGAAGCAAATGCAAATAAATTGGTCACTCCGGGGCGAGGGATACTAGCTGCAGATGAAAGTACGGGGACAATGAGTAGCCGACTTCAAGGAGTTGGGGTTGAGCCAACTGAAGAGGCACGTCGGTCTTACCGAGCAAACTTGTTCGCGGCACCAGGTTGCGAATCAGCAGTAAGTGGTGTAATCCTCTATGATGAGACCATCAGACAGATGATGGATGATGGGATATCAATACCTGATTATTTGTTAGCGAAAGACATTCTTCCCGGAATCAAAGTAGACACAGGCGCTTATCTTTTGGCAAATCACAGTGGTGAAAAAATCACAGAAGGCTTAGATGGATTACGATCTCGATGTATGGAATATTTCAACATGGGTGCACGATTTGCAAAATGGCGTGCCGTCATCACGATTGGCGATGGAATCCCTTCCCAAGCTTGCATCAGCGCAAATGCACATGCATTAGCTCGCTATTCAGCAATATGTCAAGAGCAAGGATTAGTGCCAATTATTGAGCCAGAAGTTTTGATGGAAGGGGGTCATGATGCCGCTCGTTGTTATTCTGTTACTGCAGAAATACTCGCTGCAACCTTTGCGGCTTGTAAAGATCAGGGGGTACACATTCCTGGGGCCCTTTTGAAACCAAACATGATAATCGCTGGAAATGATTGTTCTGAGCAAATCTCTAGAGAAGAAGTAGCTCAGTTAACTCTCAAGTGCCTAAGGGAGAATGTTCCTCAAAACCTACCCGGCATAGTGTTCTTGTCTGGTGGACAATCTGATGAAGACGCAACCGCTCATCTCAATTTGATGAATTCAATGGAAGAAAACCCACCGTGGCAACTTTCGTACTCGTATGGTAGGGCTCTACAAGCAGCAGCACTACAATCTTGGGCTACTGGGACTCCACAAGATAGCCAAAATGCATTTTCACACCGTGCCAAGATGAATAGCCTTGCACGTTCAGGTGATTGGGACATTACACTTGAAAATTGAGAACCAAAAAGTACCTACAAAGTACTTCTCGGCAACTAGTACACGATGGAAGGTGAACCATTCGCGATTGAAGAACTTGATTTGCAATCAGTTACTTCAGAACCCAGGCCCGTCACGGTCAAGAAGAAATGGCTGACCTGGTCTCCATTCTGGATGCTTGTCTTTTACCCAGTCGACAATTGCCCACTCACAGATATCATACCCTCCGGAGAGAATCCCACTTCTCTTGATGTATCCGACCTTCACTATGTCTTTATCCTTAGAGAGAACATTGCCAAGTTGTTGGCTTGTTGTCCCGTGTCTCATTGTGGTGTTGATGTGCTCAAGAATTTCCGCGGTATTACGTGGTCTCTCAGCAAGGAATGCCTTGATCTTCTGTCTGATTCTAACTGTTTTCATTTTTCTTCACCTTTTCCTCCAAGTCATCTAACGGTTACCCACGGGGGCTCTTTACACCGTCTGACCTGAGGGAGTGCTGTCGCTGATATAACCATTCCCACAGATGACGCATTGTTGTTACAGATAGTGACGTATTTATTGCATGGTTGGATAATAAAATAATCGGTGAGTTAGTAAAACCGTACTTTCTCCAGTGGAAATATGTAACAAACGGTAAGTAATGAAATAATTGAAGTACTATCAACAACTCCCTAATACCAAGCGCCCTGTTGAGGTGTCGGAGAGGTAGGCATGGTCAAGAGTGGAAATCCTGTGACTTTTTCACGAATCCGAGGTAGTTACAGACGGAGGTTATTGGACCATCTTTCTGATGGCCCCTCAACTGTCACCGGTTCAAGTAAAGCAGTCGCGTTACGATTACCCCATGCTTCTGCAGAATTGAAGAGAATGAGGGCAGAGGGCCTTATTCAGTCAGATTCTGGGCCAGGACAAAGAGGTGCGAAACAGCATCTCACTGCGGCTGGCTGGCAGGTTTTTCTTGGTGATGAATTGGCTAGATTGGCTGAAAGCAGTATTGATTCAATTCCCGAACATGCGATTGGAAAATTACTTGCCAAAGATGGCCCTCAACTTCTACTTGCTTACACAAAACCTCTCACTAGCCCCCTCATTCCATTACCGTGGAGTGGAGATTTCAGTCATTCAGAACAAACTGTAATCTCTAGTGGAATTAAGGGGGTGAAGGCAGAATATGTTTGGGCAGTTGCGCGCGAGGCAGAAGTAAGATGGTACGACTTAGAATCTCTTGAGCAGGTTCCTGCACCTTCTGATGACCAATCAACAACATCATTGTCTGATTGGGTAGAACCTGCACCTGTAATAGGATTAGTACGTGCTAGATTACTAGACCCACGCCAATCGCTGAAGTTAGCAATTGGAAGTTGGTTTGGTGAACCAGGGATAGAGGGCTGGCCAGACCTCCCAATGCCGATGGGTGAATCAGAATCTTGGACCCTTGGAACAGCCCATGAATCAATTTCCCCACTTCAGTCCCAATGTCCCATTTGTGCGATATTACCTGATAGGCTTTCAACAACGACTCTCCTTTCAGCTGCCTCAAATGGTGCCCTTGTAATTGCAGAAGCATCACTTTTAGGACGTCAAGGGGATGCCGTACCACTTTCAATTCTTGATTCATGGATTAATCGCGCCCACCCACGCCTTACAGAAACAGAACGCCGACACCGATTACAAGGATTGATTCAAGCAATTCGCAAAGGTCGCCGCAAACGAAGTGGTAACATTCGAGTTGAAGAATCAACTTGGAGACGTTTTCAATCAGATTGGTCGAAACATCAATGGAGTGAAAAAAGTGAGGTAGAGAATATTATCATTGATGTTCAAGGGCTATCATCAACGGCTTGGCTTTCTCTGATAGATTGGTCTTTAGCACGCCAAGAAACAACTCCTGTAGTTTTACAATACCCTCCTGGCCACCATGATCCAGGGCAACTACATTCAGTTTTCCAAGACTCGAGAACTAGACTCGCAATTCTCTCTCAAGAACCTGAAGAGCCACTCGCCTACCCCACCCTTAGGCCAGATCCAATTCGCCCACTATCTTGGTACCTCTTGAAATTGGCTGGAGATGTTGAGTTACCGTGCAAGGTAACCCATCGCCCACCACCTAGTTTCACATCTCCGCCACCACTTTGGGTGCCACCAAATTCTGCTTCAACTCTAGAGGAGGTCGTTGCTGCGGCGCGACTCGCAGCAGGTGATTCGGCACCTCCTGATGCATCTGAAGATTCATCCGAAGAGATGAGATTGTTTGCCGCATCACTTCGATATCCAGAAGGCGATGCTGATTGGGCTGATAGAATTGAATCAGTTGACCCATTAGCGGCATGGATAGCTTGTCCAGATGATAATCGCTGGCCGCTGTGGCGTCGTCAAGGTAATCGGTTGGGCGCTGATTGGATTTCGCTTCTACCTGTAGAACAAGTGCCGATAGAATTTCTAGCGGAAGTTGCAGGAACTGCCCCGAATGATTGGCAGGAATTAGCTCACAATCATCTTGTACAACGAATCCGAGATGAGGATGACTTAGCGTTGAGATTGAGAACTCTAATTGATTCACATCATTTCAATGATGTTGCATCGTCATGGCTAACCTCCACGCTACTTTCTCAGGTTGCATGGCTACCACCTGAACTTGCTTCTGATTTGGCTCGTTGGGCTCCAAATAGTATTTCTAAATCATTACCATCAAATATAATTCCAGCTTTAACCGGATTGACTTGGCTATCTTCTCAAGGAGAATTAGATGATAACTGGGTAAGGGACATTGAGGCGTCTCAAAGGTCATCACCCATAATTAATGGCTGGATATCACTGCTCTCAACAGTGAGAGATGATAGAACCCCATCGGTTGAAGAAATTAGAGAAATCACATCTCTACCCATTGAATGGTGGGCCCCTTTTTCACCACTATTGTTCAATACCATTACTGAAGGAGTAGACGGGCGAGAGATGCTTTTGGGAGAGAGTATTCCATGGGCGTCGGCCCTATTTCGTCAGATTGGTGAGATACATACAATCCCAGGGATAGGGGAGAGAGAACACCCCGGTTGTCCTACTGACCTTGTCTCTCGTTTGGAGAGGATTCTGCAGGGTGTTGAAATTGATGTGGAGTTGCAAGGCTTTGCTGAGTTGACAGATGTACTGAATACGTTGAAGTCAATTCTTGTCGGCACTAAACCAGTTGTAGGACAAATCCATCCGATGATTGGATGGTTGTTGCAACCTCGTGAGAGATGGCCAGCCTTCAGTGCAACTGAAATTGTCAACGGTGACCCCGAAGTGGCAGCTCGATTAGCCGCTGGTATAAGTGGATACCATGATGGCCTTAGAGAGTCTACTCAGCGGCGATTATGAACCATATTCACCTATAAGAGGATTCAAAAGGGGTGGTTTTACCCAAAAGTTTGCCCCGGCTGCAACACCACACGGACCTTGGCCTTCGCCGGCGAGGGATGAACTGTGGTACCAAGTGCGGGGTATCGCCGCCTTCGAAGGCCGTGGTGACCCTTCGGGGAATGAACCTCGGTGCAAAATGGCGGCAGGGCGAGAAGGTCTCCATACGACTGCTGTGCGCGGAATGACTATCGGAACCACCCACTCGTCCGACAGACGCCCCGGGGTGGGTCAGAACCTCCGAGCCAAAAGCGATGAGGCGGTTCGTTACTCCTCGGGGCACACTTTTGTTTTTCCATCCATCCGTAGGATTGATTGAGGTTCAACCTCTCAGATGTTTTAATGGGCCGGCACTCACTGTGTTTACTAGGTGGTACATTTGACCGCCTTCATGCTGGGCATCATCATCTGATTTCTACTTGTTTGGAGCAATCTGATGAGGTTCAGATATGGTTGACAAGCGATACTATGGCTCAATCAAAAACTCCCATCGTTTTGGATTGGGAAACCCGAAAACAAGAAATTTTGGTTTGGGCTGATTCTGAAGATGCTTGTGACCGGTTATCTATTCATCTTTTAGAGAACGAAGTTGGGCCTGCCCCAACTAGTTTAGAGGCAGATTCGATTGGATGCACCCCTGAAACTAGGTCTGCATGTGAAGATATCAATAGTTCAAGAAAAATAGAAGCCTTGCCTCCATTGAGTATTATTATGGCAGAACATGTTCTAGGGACTGCTGGTGAAATCATTTCTTCAAGTAGAATAAGAGATGGTGAAATTGACCGTCAAGGTCAGCCTTGGCTAGGAGAGGCTGAAATGTATCTTGATCAGCGAATGCCAGAAATTCTAGATGACGAACTAAAGCAACCTTTTGGAACCCTTCATGAAGGACCCGAGTCAAGGCCAGAAATAGCGATGGGTAGAGCCCTAGCCTCGATTTCAGAGTCATCACCAAAACTGATTGCAGTCGGAGATGTTACAGTCCAAACATTAGTTGACATGGGTGAAATTCCCGACATTTCTTTTATCGACGGAATGACGAAGCGTGAGGTTTGGGCTGAAGCGGAAAACCTTGATAGAGAATTATTTCCCCATCTATCAACCTGCACTAATCCCCCGGGACTTATCACTGCGGACTTGAAACTAGCTACAAAGGTAGCACTCTTGAATAGCCGGCCTACTCTTATTGTGGTTAAAGGAGAAGAGGATTTAGCACCCATCATTATCCACTTACTCGCACCAATAGGTTGTGCTGTACTTTATGGTCAACCAGGGAAGGGGGTTGTTGTTAGGATTACCAGCCAAGAAACAAAAGAAAATTGCCGTAGACTTCTTGATGTATTCACTAAGGAGCTGTGAGGGTGGCATCTCCGCTAATTAGCATCACGGTTTGCGTCCGCAACGGGGCCCATTGGATTGATGATTGCATGACTGCATTGTGTGCTCAAACATATCGGCCGTTGGAAATTATCGCTGTTGATGACGGTTCAAGAGATGGAAGCAGTGAGTTGCTTCAACAATGGGAAACCTCGGAAGGTGACTCTTCTGCAGAGATTCCTATTCAAATTCTTTCACAAGAACCATTGGGTCTGTCGGCAGGTAGGAACAAAGCACTCAATATTTCAAAGGGGGAATGGGTAGCGATAACTGACATTGATTGCCGTCCAAGGCCAGATTGGATTGAGAGGATGTTTGCGTCGAGTGAAGGAAAAGATGCTGTCACGGGTAAAGTTATCTTTGACGAAGGCCGAACTTCAGTAAGCAGATTGCGTTCTCGTACTATTGCTTGGAAATACTCGGCACGTTCTTCTGACGTTACATTGGCCAATGGACCATGTTCAATGTTCAAGAGAGTGAATCTCATTTCACGAGGCGGTTTTGACCCATCTTGGTATCATGCAGAGGATATGGAGGTCTCTATGAAATTAATCCAAGCCGGTGGGCACATTCGCTATGAGCCTGAAGCTGTGGTGGACCATGTAGCAGAGAATTCACTCAAGATATTTCTTCAAAAGCGTCGTAGAGATGCAAGAGCACACACCCGAATAATGAGAAAATACCGTGGGGTAAAACTTGATTTCTCTAAAGATGGAATGCTTATTGCATTCCTTTTAATTCCATATATCGCATTATCAGCCGTGATGGTAAATTTTCTTGACCCGGTTATCACGGGTGCAGTAATCGTAGTATCAACTATTATTATCCGAAACTATCTGTTATGGAGTGCTGCTCTTTGGCTGGGAACATTTGAAGGATGCATAGACGCATTACTAGGAAGGAACGGTCATTAACTGCGGTTAGCAGAATAAGGTGTTAACCGTTCAGAGTTCTGATAGTGAACTATCACTATCATCAACTAATGCCAAGAAGCGCAAACCAAAGCCAAATGCAATCAGGGGTGCAGTCACTGCGTAAACTCCGATGTCAGTCCACGCCCAGTGGACGATTGACCAATAGGTGTAGAATCCGATACCAAGTAGTAGGCACCAAGCAGCTGCAGTCATCGTCATACCACCCTCTTCTCGTCCAGAAACTAGGCTTGTCCAAATTGGGTGGAAGAAAATTCCTTTTATCCAATCTTGAAAACCCCCCTCAACTTTTTGGTGAATTCCCCAAGCGCCCCAAGCTATCCCGGTAACAGCCATAGCCAAGAATACGGTGTCAGACCAAGGCCGATAGACCATCTCTGAGTAAGGCTCATCCCAAAGGTAACCCATTGTGAGGTAGCCGGCCCATACAACTTTTCGCTCACCAGCAACAACCGCGCCAAACACCACGTTGACGATTCCAAGCACTAGGCCCCATACTCCAAGTCCAAACACTAGAGATGAAAAGGCCTTCCCAGGTGACTTAATCCAATCTACAATCATGCTGACAGACTCGTTTCCGCTGTCTCCACTTTCGTCGCTCATCAAGGCGCCCGACCGGCGACCCTCTCTTAACAATTCTTAGCGTAGAATATGTGAACTATTGTTGCTCAAAGCCTTGCTTGGAGGCGGTATGTGCTGTTTACCACTGGTTTCATCGCATCATCAGCCTCAACCATGATGGTTACAGCGTTGATGTTTTGAGGTATGCAAGAATTGATGCGATTGCTCCTGCCATAACGTCCTAGGCTAGTTGTTTTGGCAGTAATTAATCCAAGGCTGTCAAGATTCTTGATTACATTTCCAATAGAGCGTGAAACTAACGGTGTGACCGAAGCGTTGTTACAAGTCATTTGGTAAACGGAGAATACTTCTCCAGTAGAGACATTCGTTAAACCATTACTCTCGTTGAGTAAGATACTGTAAAGCACCAGTTTTTGGTGGAATGGTAGACTAGAAATTACTGGTGTCATTTGGTCAAATTGTAATTGATTCTGGGCTAAACGAACGTGTTCAGTCGAAACATGGTCATCTTCCATGACATCTGCTTTGTGAATAGAAACTCGCAGTAAATCCAAAGCGCGCCTCGCGTCTCCATGTTCTTGAGCGGCTAAGGCGGAGCAGAGTTTGATGACTCCATTCTCAAGAACTCCTTCGCGGACGCCCGCGAGCGCGCGTTGGGACAGGATGTCTGCAATTTGGCTAGCATCATACGGCGGGAATGCCAAGTCTTCAGAGCCAAGTCGTGAGGCAATTCTCGCGTCTAGCATCTCTGTGAATTGCAGGTCGTTTGTAATTCCAATTACACAACACTTAGAATTTCTCAATTCATAATTGAGGCTGGTAAGTGGGTAAAGAATGTCGTCACCATGCCGTTTTACTAAGTGGTCGATTTCGTCTAATACGAAGATATGAACTCCGCCTTTCGATTCCATATTTTGACGAAGCTGTTCAAGGACCTTGTCGGTTGGCCACCCAGTGAAAGGTACAAGATCTTCATTGTCAGTTGCTAAATCATTTGCCAACTTAGCTAGTACACGATACTTGGTATCAATTGTGCAACAGTTGACCTCAACTGCGTGAATTGTGCGCCCTATTGCTTTTCCACGATCCAACAATTGTTTACAGACATAACGAGTTACAGCAGTTTTTCCTAATCCTGGTTGTCCATACAATATCATATTGGATGGTATCTGTCCATGTAATGCCTCAACTAAATTATGAACTAAAGATTTGACCTCATTTTCCCTGTGTGGTAGGTTATCAGGTGTGAATCCGTGATGAAGCACGTCGCGGTTTTTAAATAGGCTATCATTACTTAGCAAGTGGTTGAAAATATTTTCGCCCATTTTATAACACCAACGCCATTTCGCTTCATTCCCTCCGTGTTTGTCTTGTGAGCGGTGGTCCCAACTGTTACGGAGATTCATGAGGAGGTGTGTCGGTCTAATAAGGCTAATTGCTGAATCACAATCTTAGACCTATTTTTTCGCGCAAGTCAAATAGAATTATAGTATATTAACTCCCAATTGGAATGAGCGGAAAAATAACTATTTCAAAGCCTCCGTATTGTGTTTTTGATATTTTGGCGCCAGCAATGGCGGTCAAGCCCTTCTCAGAATAGGCAAAGAGAATGTCTCAGAATAAGGAATCAAAAGAAGTGAATTTTTCAAGCGATTTTTTGTAACATTTTTTAGCCGAGGAAGTGTGTTTATCAAAATCCACATTCAGATAATTATTACAATCAATCTAAATCGCCTTCCAGCAATTATTATACTCACATCCTGATATTAAAATTATTAATATCTTATCATCTTGAAAAAAACCTTCAATTGGATTTTGTAATAATCCCACCAGTTTCACAATTGAAAATGTCCCCATCTTGCACTTGAATAACATTGTCTGGTAAATCAGATATTGACTCATCTTTTGTCGTGTAAAGATGAGTCGCGAGGAATATTGTTGAAGGATTATTATTTGCAAGTTCAGTTAAGCTCGATGGTTTGAAATGAAAATCTGTTGGGACTCCATCTGGAACCCCGACTTCAATTATTACAATTTCAGCATCTCCCACTCTTTGTTCAATTTCTTCACAAGGTCCTGAATCTCCACAATGGATTATTGTTAATCCGGAAGTGTGGTGTAATTGGTAACCGTGTGGGTCTGTGGCTGGTTCGTGGTTGACCTTGAACCTTTCAAACACCCAATCTGATGCTCCTGTAACTTGTCCATTTTTGGAGTGGTGGAACCTCACACGATTTTCGAGTACATCAGTCAAGGAACCAGGGAATGCAATTTCAGAGAGTTCCATCAACTTCTTGTCCCCACCTTCATGCAGGTGAACTTCTAGGGTATTGTGCCCTTCTCGGTCTGATATGTATTTGCGCTCAAGTATGAAGAATGGAAAACCGAAAATGTGGTCGCCATGCCAATGGGTGAATAGAATTGTGTTGATATCAGCCGGGCTTAGTCCCGCTTGCCCTAATTGGAGTAGGATAGTTGGTGGTGTGTCAATGAGAATTTTCCCATCAAGTAAGACTAGTGAATGCATCCGCCCATCTGGACAAAAGGCATTACCACTACCTAGAAATCTAACTTCAACCATGCTACGCCCAAACAGTCGGAGAGTGCAAGAGTGCTTTAGTTACGCGTCGTATTTCATTTGATAAAAACAACACACGCTTTTCCATTCTCTTGATAAACAGCAGACTTGACGGATAGTCATCCCGCCGTAGGCGGAGTGACATCAGGAGATGGTGCGATGAGCGAATACAGCAGCAAAAGTCCCTATCTTGGGGAAATGGTTGAGAAGAGAGTAATTACTCATCCTGACTCAACAAAAGAAACTCGTCATATCGTTTTTGACCTCGGTGATTCCGGTCTGGAATACAAAGTCGGCGATGCACTTGGAATCATTCCAGAAAACCCCGAAGAACTAGTTTCAGATTTACTTGGGCTGCTAAGTTTCACTGGTGAGGAAATGGTAGAGACGCACCTTGGTGAGACAAATATTGGAGATGCATTAGCAAATCACTACGAGATTCACCGCTTATGCAAGAAGTTCATTCAAGGTCTTGAAATGAAGTTTTCATCAACAAGTCCCAAAATATCTGTTAGGTTAGTTGGTAGGAGTAGAGTATCAACAAATGGTGATTCTAACAGTGTTGAGTGGGGTTGGTCAGGCGAAGAAGAAGATTTCCCGGAAGGATTCGCACCTGTTGGTGCACTGAGTGACCCTGCCCTCATGTTATGGGAATCACTAGTAAATGACCCTGATGCAATGGAGGATTATCTATGGAGTCGTGACTACATTGATTTGTTATCAGATATGCCAAATCTATCCTTTACCCCACAAGAGTTTGTTTCAAATTTGGACCGGTTAAAACCACGTCTGTACTCAATCGCTTCATCTCTTGACGCACATCCAGGTCAAGTTGAATTGACAGTTGCAATCGTCAGGTACAATCACCATGGTAGGGACCGTGGTGGATTGTGTACGGTTTACATGGCAGACTCAGCACCTCTCAATAAGGAAACAATTCCAATGTTTATGTCACCAACCCGTAGTTTCGTGTTACCCCCAAACGGTGACACTGACATCATCATGGTTGGGCCTGGTACAGGTATTGCTCCATTCAGAGCCTTCCTTGAACAGAGAAAGTTTGACAAAGCTAAGGGTCGGAATTGGCTATTCTTTGGTGACCGAACCTTTACTCATGAATATCTGTATGGCGATGAATTGGATGATTGGTTAGCCAGCGGACACTTGACCCGCCTAGACCTTGCTTGGTCACGCATGGCAGAAATTCCCAAAACCTATGTACAGAATTTAATGGCAGAAAATGGCGAAGAGATTTGGTCATGGATTGACGATGGCGCATACTTCTATGTTTGTGGCGATAAAAACCGTATGGCAAAGGACGTTCACAAAACTCTCATCAATATTTGCGAGGAGCATGGTGGAATGAGTGCTGAGGATGCTAAGGAATTTGTTGAACAGCGTATGATGAAGCAAGAGAAACGATACCTCCGTGATGTCTACTAATTAGATATCTAGGGATAGTCATTCTATTGAACCGGGTCCTCTCGTGGCAATTCATGTTTGAGAGGGTGCTCATTGCCAATCGCGGTGAAATCGCTCTCCGAATTTCTAGGGCACTCCGAACTTTGGGTTGCGAGGTTGCAATCATTCATGGTAGGGAAGATCGCCTTTCTTTGCCAGTACGATTCTCTGATATTGCAATTCCAAATTATTCTGCTAACCCATTAGAAGCCTATCTTGATTATGAAAAAGTGATTGAAGTAGCGAAGGAGATTGGAGCACAAGCAATACATCCTGGGTATGGGTTCTTGGCTGAGAATGCTGCATTTGTTCGACGTTGTGAAGAAGAAGGTATTGTATTCATCGGCCCATCATCAGAAGTAATTTCATTGCTTGGTGACAAGATAGAGGCTAGGAAGGCTATGGAGGCAGCTGGTCTGCCAGTTGCTAAGGGTAGTAGTGAGCCAATAGAAACCACCTCAGAAGCCGCAACAATTGCTAACGAAATCGGTTATCCAGTTATCATCAAGGCTGCTGCTGGAGGTGGGGGGATTGGCATGCAAATAGTTCATCAAGAAAGCGAGTTTGATTCTGCGCTCAACCTCTGTCAATCACGAGCACGTTCGGCTTTTGGGGACGAGCGTGTATTTGTTGAGAAATTCATTGAGGGGGCACAGCACATTGAATTCCAGGTGCTTGCTGATGGAAAAAACGCAATTCATTTCGGAGAGCGTTTTTGCTCGATACAACGCCGTCACCAGAAACTACTGGAAGAAGGCCCATGGCTTTCTAGTGAAGAGCGAGAGGAAATAGGGGCGAGAGTTTGTGCTGGTGCAGAAGCAGTTGGTTACAAGGGACTGGCAACCTTTGAGTTCTTGCGCGATTCAAGCGGCGAATTCTATTTCTTGGAAGTGAATCCTAGGGTTCAAGTTGAACACACAGTAACGGAGATGATTACTGGCCATGACTTAGTGAGTCTTGGTATCCGTATTGCCGCAGGCGAATCTTTACCCTTTTCACAAGATGAAATTGAGATTTCAGGTCACGCTATCCAATGTCGGATTAACGCAGAAGACCCAGTAAACTTCGTTCCTTCTCCCGGGCGTCTTTGGGATTGCCACTTTCCTTCCGGTTTCGGGGTGAGGGTGGATACTCATGCTCATATTGGTTACGAAATGCCTGGGTGTTTTGACTCCTTACTAGCCAAGATGGTTGTCTGGGCTGCGAATAGAGATGATGCGATTGCTGGGATGAAAACAGCTCTAGATGAGACCGTGTTGGTAGGGGTTGAGACAGTGATTCCTCTGCATAAGGCCATTTTGAATGAGCCTGATTTTTTAGCCCGGGATATTACTATTCAGTATATTGAAGAGCATCCAAACTTACTGTGAATTTACAGTGCAGTTCTAATCATCCAAGTCGTTGCATACCAGCAAATCTTGGTGCTGGCTCGTTGCTAGCAACCATGCCATTGAAATTTTCAGGAGCATTTAATTTCTTAGATTCCATTCCTGAGAGAGTGAACCCTTCACTTCTGCTACTGCTTGAGATTCCGCGTAGTGTGCGGTTTGCTAGATCATCAGCTATTGCACCGCCTCCGTTGGTAGTTAACAATCGCAAACGCGCTTGAACATCAGACTGTGAGTCTTGATCAGCACGTAAACGGAGGATTTGGGTTGAATTTAATTGAGTTTCTTCAAAGTCATCATTTTGATTTCCATCTTCGTCGCCGTAAACATCTCTGTATCCGTCACCGGCACCAATTAATTTCCGGGTTATGCCCTTTCCACTGCTTTCAATTCTCTTCAGTCCGGGTTTGACCCATTCTCCAATTGCTTTCAACGCACCACGACTACGACTGTATGAACGATTCACCCTTATTCGAGAATCACGTGCGTATTGTTTCTGCATCCGATTTAGAGCAGGGTATGATTCTAATGGGTGGGGTTTGTTAAATTGATTGAATGATCTTTGGAGTTGTTCAGGCAATGGTGGTTGTTCTTCTATGGTTTTGGCCGCTGCAGATGCGACTAGACCTGGACTTGTTGGCAGGTCAGAACGTAATGCAACTCTGGTTGGCTCTGGCAAATTCGGACCAGCAGCTTCACTCAACATTGTGTAAGATGAAACACTTGAGTCAGTAGGTCTTTTCCAACTAGGTTGGGTGACTGCAGGTAAATTGGTGGATGGTGATGATATCCCATTAGGAGGATGAGTGACTGCTGAGGCTTCACTAGCACTATCTAAATCGTCAAACATGTCGAATAGTCCACCGGAATCAAAGTTAGCCTCACTTGCCTCTAGAGCCGCTGCATGTGCTCGATTCAATGGCGGGCTTGCAGGGCTGTCATCAACTGGCAAAGTGGTCACACTTGATGAACTTGGTTGGTTTGAATAGTCAGGTAATTGGAATGGGGTATCATAACTTGAGGGAGCGGTGTTTCTTTGTTCCCTCTGCTCTGCCAATGCCTTTGTGGAACGTCCCATCATACTGGTTTGACTCGGTTTATTTTCTTTTTCTGAGTACCAATCAGGTTCCCCCCTTCCCCAAACTTTCTCATATGCAGAACTATCAGTTGGCTGAGGGGAGTTGGAGGATCTACTCACAAACTCAGAGGGAATGGTGTTTGGACTTTTATTCCTGTGTAATTTTGCAAGGGCTTGTTCAAGAGACTCATCAACACCAACTAACTGTAATTCAGCCTCGGCAACAGCGACTGAACCCGCTTCATGACGAATATCCTCAATATCACCGATTAGAGCCAACTCTGGTTGTCGTAATTCTTCCAACCCTATTACCGCATCTTCCAAAGTGTAACCATCTGACATGCGGTCAAGAATAGTGTATAGGCGATGCAATAAATGGTCGCGCCCGTGTAATAGGTGACGGTCACCTTGTTTTGTATCAATACAAAGAGCGGGTCTTCTTCCTAATAACCAAGCGAGTAGTGCGCTGACACCTAGAATAAATGCGTAATATTGGATTACCCCAGTAAAAACTCTGAAGCTAGAGAGGATGGCTAGTACACCAAACAATGTAACTAGTGGTGGCGTGAAGGCAACGTTGTGGTGGCGAATACGAGTTATCGTATCCAAATCAATTCTCATACCTTTACGGTCATTGCGCTCCAATAGAAGATTCTCATTGGTCAAAATGGCAGTGATTTGGCCCTCAACACCAGCCATCTTCAACGGCGCGAATTTTTCGTTCTCCAATCACCTGCCCCCTTCTACTCTATTCATCGTTTAGGGCCTAACCCTAGTGCGCATCCCGGAACTAGCAGGATAGCGGTCTGCTTATACATATTACCCAAGAGAAGAGGGTGTTCAGGCCGGTCTAGTGAGTGGTTCTTTGAGAGCGGTAAAAATTACCCCTTCTAGCGATGTATATCTAATGCTTATTCTAAGAGGGTTAGATTAGTGCTGAAACCAAGGAGTCTCATTTTTGCATCCAGTTGATTAATCAGAACTCTGGGTTGTGACACTAGTCGTAAGAATAATGGTTGGTCCCAAGTAACATCTAACTCATCTCCTTCAATTGATTCAACTCGGCCAACAACGAATTGCAAATCAACTGCTGCATGAATTACATCTCCGACAGCAATTTCTTTCTGTTGGAAGGGTGCTTTGACTAATTCTATGCGGCTTTTTAGATGTTTAATGATAGACTCATTGTAATTCCCATCGTCGTCAGGATGAACAAGGATACTTCCTCTCTCAAGCGCTTCTTCGCGTAAATCTCGCATAGCGACACCAACTCGGTCTCCAGCAATTGCAGTATCAACATCATCATCCATAACTTGTAGTGAGCGTGTCACCCCTGATTCAGCGGTAGGTAAGGCTAACAATCGGTCGTGTTTGTTCACAGTTCCAGATTGTACATAACCAATTGCGACTAATCCAACTCCTTTTACATTGAAATATTGATCAACAGGAATCACTAGAGGTTGTGCGGAATGGTCTGCTAACCTATCAAGTTCGGCAAAGAGCAGTGTTCTAATTTGGTGCTCGTCAAGTGGATTTTCGTGTAATGTCCAAGAAGATAATCCAGCTTGTTGTTGAATCATCTTGACTTGCTCTGGGTCAACCCATTCACCGTCAGCAGGACGAATAATGATATGGCCATTCTCTATTCCTGAACATCCAAAAGCCACAAGGATTTCTCCAAGCGAGGCATCAACTTTTGATATTTCAACAACCCCAGTTCTAGCAACGTTTAGGATACTGAGTAATGGCCTGAGTTTTTCTGGGTGGCGTAGTGGTCGAAGAAGTGAAAGAATCTTCACTTCATCATCTTGTACCATCTTGAATACGTAACTCTCAATGTCTCTTGTGTCATTGAGTTTAGCAATGCTCTTGGCGAATTCCTGAGAGCCGACGAAAGCCACATTCAACACCGTCATGGTGAGGGCGGACAACCCATTAGAATTGAACCCGTCGCTTAGTCAGATGCCTTCATTGCATCACGGGCTGCCTCTGCTGAATTCCACAGTTTCTTTTCTTCGTCACTTTTTGGGACAAACTGTGGGATTGGTATCGGCCTCATTTGGTTATCAATTGCAACCATGAAAAAAAAGCCAGTACAGATTTCTTCAGATTCCCAAACACTCCGGTCTAGTCGTCTAGCAATAACGTGGCAGCCTGCAGTGTGGGTTGAGGTGAAAACCACTTGTGCAGTAACTTCAATCAAATCCCCTTGGAATGCCGGCCGTTTGAATTTCAGGGAATCAATGCTGACTGTAACGAACTCACGGTGGGCGAATTTACTAGAGACAATCCCAGCAGCGGTATCCATTATTGAGAGCAAACGCCCACCAAAAAGGGTGTTGTAGGCATTGGTATCACCAGGGAAAACTTCCTGAAGTAGTACAACTGGCTCAGTCGTGAAGGGCTTATTCGGCATCGTAATCGTAACCTTGGCCGATGCTCATCCCTCATCAATCCTTGTTCATCCTACACTCAAAGAACGGAGGTTGTAGGAGAAGTGCTCATGCGTAAGAGTGTTCTCGGACCCCTATGGAAGGCGGGGGAGACAAGGTGGCAGTCGCCTTGGTATCTGGTGGAATTGATTCACCAGTAGCAGTAGCGCGTATGGTCCAGTCGGGGTGGACAATTCATCCAATGCATTGTTCCCAGGAGCCAATTACCGGTCGAGAAGCGGAAGAGAAAACACTGGGCACACTTGCATTACTCGCTAACCCCGATGGCCCATTAGCAGAGAATGGAGGAAAAATTTCTGATAAACTGACGGTCATTCCAGTAGGTGAAACACTAGCGTTGTTCACTGCTTCAGAATCTCATCGGGATTATTTCGTTCACATGAAGAGATTGTTCAATATACTTGGTTGCATGGTTGCTGATGAAGTTGGTGCAACTCACCTCATCACTGGTGAAAATCTTGGACAGGTATCAAGTCAAACCTTGGGGAACCTCGGTGCGGTCGAAAAATCTTCAAACAGGCCAATTCTCAGACCTCTTCTAGGACTGGATAAACAAGAGATAATTGATGAAGCGAGAGCACTCGGAACATTTGATGTAAGTAAAGGACCAGAATTATGTGATGCATTGGGGCCAAAACACCCGACTACAGTGGCAAATATTACTAGACTGGAAGCGAATGAAGGAAATCTTGGCGGGTTGGCAAATTTGGCCGAAAAATGCTATTCAAAACGCCGAGATGAACCACTTTTGCAGTAAGTTTGCCATAGTCATTGGCCCATTGAGATTAAATGTGACTCGGGTCTCGGTTTCATGAACCGCATAGCGGTTCCGGAGAGATAGACATGAATGGCAAGAATAAGAAGGCAACCAGTTACCTCATCCTTGGGTTGATGATTCTCTCAACCACAGCAGGCGCAGCATCGGTTACAACATTTTCAGATGGGACAGCTAGTGTTGAGGTTGAATTGAGAGAACCGGGCAATTTTATGGATAGTATGACGGGAGCGATTTCACTCCCAGAAGGAGAAACGATTACTTCCGCAAGCGTTAATGTTTCAACTGGTTTTGCCATGCATAACGATTTCACAACATACGACCAATCTCTCATGCCACCGGGGGGTGGAGGGATCTGGGATGCTCGCTACAACAGCGGATTAACCACATACAACGATGCTAATTGTCACTCAGCAAATCCTATGGATTGTTCTTTCTCGTCCACATCACCTACATTGTCTCTAACCAGCAAGGGATTCAATGCCGACTTTGAAACGGGGAGTCAAGGAATGAGTCCTCAAGCGCCAGTGGACATATTCAATTGGGAAAGGAAGACTCAAGGAATGATGCATATTCCAGCATCCGGTTGTCCAACCGGAGACTTTTGTTGGGGTACTAATTTTGATGACCCCGATTATACTGATGATGCACCGGCTGCAAGTTACGAATATACAATGGATAGTCCAGCTATTTGGGTCTATCCAACTAAAGGAGCAGCGACTTTCAATTCCTATCACAGTCTCTACAATCGTGTAGCAAGTGGGAGCAACAAGTTTTACGAGGATTGTGCATATGTTGCTGTTCAAAATTCATCTGATGGTGGCTTGGGTTGGACCCCTTGGGAATTTATTGACATCGACATTGGGGCAACATCTGGGTTACAACAGGGAACTCAAGGATTATTTCAGAAAGGAACTGGGGTCAACAAAGTCCAGTCAGCTTGTAATGGGAAGGGTTCACTTACAGTTCCGGCTGACGCTTGGGTTTTGGCTGGAATGAGTACTTGGGCAAACAACCAAAATGGGTGGGCAAACATTGCCCTTGACCTTTCGCGACATGAAGGTAAACATATCAAGTTGAAGTTCGTAATGGAGAAAAACCCAATCCTAGGTACTCCAGTAAATAGCTCAATGCCAGGGTGGTATATTGATTCGCTGAGAATAGGTGATGCATTACCTCAATCAGGAAACGTAGTGATGAAATCATTTGCTCCGCGTTCTCACCCTAATCCCGGATTCCCGAATGGTTATGGAATCCTTGATGTTGAAGTTGCTAGTGCTGGACCAGGTTCTTTTACAGTTGATGTTCTAGATTCTTCAAATGGTCAAACAGTTGTTGATAAATACGGTAAATCAATGATTGGCTTAGATGGTGAATTGATTGAGCTTTGGGATATTGATAGCGATCAATATGGATTAATTGACCTTCGTTTCAATTATAATTCTGGTGCAAATCGAATGAATACTCCGATAATGCATAGTTTTACCCTTGGAACAAAAATTGGCTCAGGACTCAACTCTACTGAGGGGATTTTCTATGATATGGGATACTTGAATGATGGTGAATGGACCGTCGAAGCACCTGGTGGCATGATTGTATATATGCCGAGAATGAACGATACCAGTTGGTCACCTATGTTGGAGAAAAACCGTTTCAATGCTCCGATAATGGCTGTGAAACCAATGATTGAGGATTCTTGTGGATCTGCGAACCGTAATCTAATATTGATGACTAATAGTAATCAGTCAGGACAGTTCACCCCTGCAAATAATCAATGGGTGACATTTGCTTCACCGTCAACAACAGTAGCCTTCGGTGCACAATACTCTGACCAATGTACAGTTTACTCAATTTGGTTGGAACTTAGGTTTGCGCACACAATGTCAAATGTCAAGCTTGATGTTGCGGGAGATGGCGATATTGAATGGGGAATGGTTGAGAGTGCATTCGGTTCATTAGGGCGTCAGCAAATGTTTAGGACACAGATGGTAAATGGTATCAATTATGGTTCAGACAACACCACTTTAGCGATGAATATCAATGGTGTTGCAGAAGGAGCAGTCTTCTTCTTGCCAAAGGGAGCAGTCGTCAATCACGCTGAATTATCGTGGGATAATTCCGCTATTGGAAATGCTTCAATTGAGCTATTGGCTGGGCCTTCATCACAGAACCTTGGATATACTCAAGACCAAGAGAGGAGAACCCCTGATGCTTATGCAGAATTTTCAGAATTTTTCAATCAAGTACAGGCTTTGTTAGACGACCCCAATGTGCCAGTAGGCCACATTGATGCATATGGTAATGAATGGATTCAGTTCCGTTTCAAGTTCTCAAATCCAACTGCTCAGGCTGCTACAAGTATCAATCTGAAAGACCTTGATATCTTTTACACATGGAGTAGGGCACTCTCTGATGAGAATGGAATTGCTCGTGAATTGAATCAAGGGGTGGCTCTTGGCCAGCCAATGGGTGGTCAAGTTGTAGTTCCTATGAAGTTCATTTCTGACGATGGTGGTGGCATAGTCTTAGATAATCTTCTAATTAACACTGAGAATGGATATGATTCTACCATAAATATGAGCGATGATATCACTGGATTCTATGCTTCTGGTGAGGTTTATGAAGTAATTTCAACCCATTCTGTTGCTGTTGGAACAGGGGCATCAATCGCTGGCGCTAGCCTACAATTTGAATCAGAAAGTGGTTGGGCAGAACTTCGTTGGGCTGCAAGTAATGGTTCATTTTGGTCAGAAAGTGGTTCTGAATATGTTTCTATAATGGTCGCTCTGTCAAGTTCGACTGATACCGCAGATGGTAAACAGATAACCTGGCGATTTAGAATAAATCCAACATGGGATGATTCTGATTCTGCAAGATTGTTTGCCACACTAATTACAGATACAGGCTCTGAAGGGGTCCCAGCGGCAATAATGTTTGACTTATTGGTTGGCAATGCGGTTGAGAATGATGCATCTATTACTACCTTGACAGTTTACAACCAAGCAGATGCAGTTCAGACTGACCTAGAGAATGTTCACAGCGATAATGAGTTGACTTTGGAAGGGACTGTGCGTTTTGAGGACATAGGAGTTGCTCCTGATCCCGCATCTTACACACTCGTCTTTGAATTGCAGAATGACTCAAATATTAGCCAATGGAACGAAATTGACCGACTCCCAGGTGTTCTCGGGGGTAACTTCTCGTGGCAACCTGCAATACCAGAACTTTCAGCAGGAAACGACACCTATCGGCTGCGCATGGACGGTTATACTGGTGGGGATACCATATGCCCACCTGTTTCCCTTTCACCTGATGCAGAATGTGGGATACGAATGACAGTTTACATTGACCAGTATTCTCCTTATCTCATCAACATCAGCGTGATGGGATTACAGAACTGGAGAGATCTCGCGGACGATACTTGGATACCACCTCAGGCTAACCAAAAGTTCCGAGTCATGGTTAGGGATATTCCTGAGACTCCACCTTCATTCGTTTTGAATTACTGGGTTGAAGCACAACACGATACTAATGGAAATCGAATTCCAGAATTGAGTGAGTATCAGTCGGTACCTCTTGATGAGGATTCAACTGATGTAAATGGAAATACAACTTACTTCATCTCAAACTTGGCTTGCCCACCAACAAATGATTGCATTGACGATCGTCAAACCGGTTTGATAGTCCCCAACGGCGAACCTGCTCCTCGCACTAGTTTGTTTGTTTCTGGTACTGATATTTCGGGCAATTCAATTGATGGCGGAGATGGAGGTTTCATATCAGATTTGATTACCTACATCGGTAAGCAATCTCGCCCCCCCGGAATTTACTCATTCCATGTGAGCGATGCTGGTGGAAACCCATTGACAGAGTTCAACAAATCAGTGTATGCTGGAAATGTGTACCATTTGATGATTGAGGGTACTGACGATAATGGTTGGAGAGATGTAGATTATGTCAAAGTGGATCTTAACCCTGCAATCAGTAATGACCTCGTGGTTTACTTTTCACCTCGCAACGGAACGTCTTGGAGTGAAAGTACTTCAGCAGATATGTTGAACGCTGAGGAGGATGGAATCGGACCACGCATAACACGCTTGGATGGCACCGCACTAATTGACCCGTTTGAGACAGAATTCCTAGTTGACATACCGATACGAATGCGTTGGGGCGTGGTTAATCTTCAGGGAGTGATAACTCCTGAAATATTCATGAAGGATTTGGACCCAGAGAATGGTGAGAGTAAACTCTCAAGCAGTCGCTACATCCAACTATTGGCATATTCTTCTGGTTTGAAGTTTGACAGTGAATCTCTAACTGTTGATGACACTTCAGGTTTCATCACAAACACCGTTGGTTCTCAAGATGGTGGCTTTGTTCGCCCAGGTGATTTATTACAATTCCATGGGGAATACTTCTTCAAGGCAGCATTGGAGTCCGGAATTGACGTTCAACCTGAAATTCCAATGACAATGGAATTGACCCGCTCTCCAATTTATCCCGGAGGTGAATCCGATAATCCTGGAAGCGGATATGTGGCTGCAGCTACAGAAGTCTTCTACTATAATTTCGAAAATGGGACATTTGACTTAGTTATTCCAGCGGCATTATCAACCAACGAATATCGATATGTCTTCAGAGTATGCGATTCAACGGATGTAAACAATCCAGATTGTGAGAACAACTTACCAGCAGGTGCAAACGATTTCTCAATGACGGGTGACAAAACCTTCTATGTGAAGGTCGACAATGAGGCACCTACTGTAGTCTGGAATTCATGGCAATTAGCTGCTGGCTCTGATGCTGAACAGTATGATGATATTCTACCATCTTCAACAATTCATTGCGTCAATATTAATTTTGCAATAGAGGAGCGACAGAAGCTAGTAGCAGGTTCAATGAAAATCAACTGGATGTACTACGAGCACGATTTGAATTGGAGTCAATATCGCTCAACCTTCCCGGATGCTTGGCAAACTGCCAACCTTCAACTTGATTTGTCAGCATCACCTAATCGTGCAATTGGTAACTGTGTTGATTTGTGGCCTGGCCATGAATTGCCATCAGACCTTGATGGTGTTGATTTGAGGTTCTGGGTTACAGGCACCGATTCAGCAGGAAACGGTATTGCTCTTGGTGGTCAGTTTGGTGCTGCAGTCGAGGGTGGTGATTACTCATTGACCTACAAGGAAGCTGAATTCGTCATCAACAAAATTATCGTTTCACCTGGTCAACCAGAGGCGGGACAACCATTCGAACTACTCGTTGATGTAACCAATGTTGGTACTGACTCCGGCGAATTAGAATTACAAATCTTCACGGTAATTGAAGGCCGCCAATTAAGCAACTTCAACTACTCATGCGGTACTACTTTTACTCCTGCAATGAATAATATTTGTAGAGTACAAGTTGAAGCATTCCCGCAGCCGGTTTCATCTGTTATGTTCAAAATACACGATTCATCTGGTAATGAATTAGGTGAATCACCTTCATTCCATATTCGTGAAGCAGGTAGTTCTGGAGGTACTGATACCAACTGGGCACTTTATGGTGGCATTGCTGCTGTAATTGTAGTCCTTATCGCATTAGTAATTGGTATCATGATGTACATCGGAAGAGAAAATGAAGAAGAGGGTGATTTCTTCGTTGAGGATGAAGATTACTTGCCTCCTGGAGAGGCTGTAACCCCGATGTCAAGAGGCCCTGCTCGTGCTGAAACTGGCGGCGGTAGTGTTGATTATGCCACTCAGAGTAGTGGTCCACCTGGGTATGGTGACGGACCTGCCGCTGGAGGCGATTCAAAAATGGATCGAGCAAAGCGTCTATTCCCATTCTGGGATGATGCAACGATTCAAGGTTACTTTGACCAAGGATGGTCACTGCAACAACTTCAGGATTGGGTGCGAGAGAACAAGTGAGCTCGCATCAATTAGGTGGGGAGGTGATAGCGTGGATTACAAGACGCTTGACATCACCAACCCGACTGAAGAACATGCAATGCTAAGAGAAATGGTCCGTGACTGGGTCCGTTCAGAAGTTGAGCCACAAGCACTTGAGTTTGATCGAGATGAGAAGTTCAATCATCAATTATTACGTGATATGGGTGAACTAGGACTTCTTGGGATTACTGCTCCAGAGGAGTATGGTGGGGCTGGAATGGACGCATTAGCCGCGACAATTGTTCACGAGGAATTATCCTATAGTGACCCAGGGTTTGCATTAGCTTATCTTGCCCATAGTATGTTATTTGTCAACAACCTTTCACGTAATGGAAATTCAACTCAGAAACAAGAGATACTTCCCAAAGTTTGTAGTGGCGAGTGGATAGGAGCAATGGCAATGTCTGAACCAGATGTTGGTACAGATGTGATGTCAATGAGCACTACTGCTGAGCAAAGAGATGACGGGAATTGGGTCATCAACGGCCGTAAAATGTGGATTACTAATGGCTGCATCGATGAAGAAGGTACGCCATGTGATGTTGTTTGGACTTATGCTAAAACAGGCGTGAATGAAAACGGTAGGGCTGAGATTTCAACCTTCCTTGTGTTCGCAGATTCCCCTGGTTTTTCAGTTGGGCAAAAGATTGTTGACAAAACTGGAATGCGAGGCTCCAATACTGCAGAGTTAGTCTATGATGACTGTGTAGTTGGTCCTGATAGTCTCGTTGGCGCATGCGGTGAATCAATGATTCATATGATGCGGAATCTGGAATTAGAACGGCTTACTTTAGCGGCTATGAGTCTAGGAATTGCTCGCCGCTCTGTCAAAGAAATGAATCGCTATGCTTCTGAGAGAGAAGCATTTGGAAGACCAATCAGAGATTTCGGTCAGATACAGCGCTACATCGGCCAATCATTCGCTGAATGGCGTGGGATGGAGGCATATCTCTACAATGTGGCTAGACAAATGGATGTAGAGAAGAGCGGCAATCGGTTGGATTCCGATGGAATAAAGTTGGTATCAACAACACTAGCGAAAGATATTGCTGACCGAGCAATGCAAGTAATGGGTGGCTACGGTTATGTTGGCGAATATGTGGTTGAGAGATTGTGGCGCGACGCAAAACTCCTCGAAATTGGTGGTGGGACTTTAGAGAGTCATCAGAAGAATATCACCAAAGATTTAGCTAAAGATTCATCAATTCTAGGTTGAGGTGTTCTCTTGTCTTGGCCTTGGCAATCTGTGGATTGGAATGACCCTGATGGTGGGGTAATCCGATTTTTCCCTTACATTCCTACAGTTGTTTTACCGCGTAGTATTCGTCCTAGAGATGATTGGGATGGGCTTGCATTTTTACTACATCCAGAAGAGCGGGAATCTTGGGAGGATGAAGAGAAGATGGAGAAGTCTGGAAAGGGTTCTTCAACCCTGTTGGCAATTCACGGTGGCGGTGATTTAGCGAGGATGTTGATCCGTATGCAGTTGTTAGAAGATGTCAATGGTGCGAAATTTCCTGACCCAGAGCCTCGCCGATTACTCAAGTTAGCGGATAGGGATAGTATTCCCACTTATTTCGTAGAGCCAGGGGTTGAAGATGAGGATTGGCTTGCTTGGTTAGAAGCAACTGCAGATGAGGCTGCAAAATTGTCTCGCATGTTTTTGCAATTATTTGCTCGGCGGCGATTTGCAAAAACATGGAAGCGCACTCAACCAGAAGTTAGCGAACCTCCAATATCAGAAGGTTCGGAATCACTTGCTATAGCGGCAGGATTAGCAGGAACTTGGTGGCGAATTTCGGAATCATTTTCTACAGTTGAATTGCAAGAGAGTAGAAATCGCAGGTTTGCAAGCCGTCTACGAGGGGCTCTCGCAAATCTTTCATCAATCAAAGAAGACCCAGTGTTGATTGTCCCAATTTACCAAGATTGGATGGGAGATATACTCGCAACGCTCAAGACTAACGTAGAAGTGGAAGCAGTTGAAGCAGTCGGGTTGGAGGAGTGAGAATGGGTCGTCGAAGTGCTATCAAAGTCAGGGTAGAGAACCAATTGGTCAGGTTCACAGCCCCTCAACCATTTGAGGCTGAGGAGGTCATCAAAACTCTAGGAGGAAAGAAGAGTGGTAAGTATGTGATACTGGCTCTTAAGAATCCACGTGCAACTCTGCTAGTTGACGAAGAGGGAAGGCTGGTGGTTCACGGCACAAATCATTCAGAGATTGCTTGGGCAGCGGCTCGTGAAATGTTACTCCGATTAGGTAGGCCTGATGAAGGGATTACCACTGAGAAGGGGCCTCTCGTCGTTTCGTTTGATTATGGTCAACCACTACGAACTGATCAGGTTTCAGAATACTATCCAGAATTTGAGGAAGACGAGCGACTTGAGTGTATTCGCATTAGTGATAAGTTGCACGATATGGATTTACTATTCTTTTCAAATGGGCTTGGAATTGCTCTTGGTGCTAGACACAAAAATTTGGTTGAGATGGCGGCCACACATTGGGGTACAAGATTTGATGCTGAGGGTCTATTCGTTGAAGTTCTAGTGAAATCTAATGGTACCGAAGAAAAAGTTGATTCAGAGCCTGAAGAAGCCGCCCTTGAAGTTGAAGAAGAAGAAGAATCGTGAGGGCCAACAATGACTCTTGTTGATGGGCAGTGGAATGGCCCTATTTTAGACAACCATTTTCACTTAGATAGAGTTGGACGTTATCTTGATGCTGCGGCTGATTTTCAGCGTGTTGGCGGTACCGATTTAGTATTAGTTCACAAGCCAGATTTTGACAACCTACCAAATAATGTGGAGGATGTACGAAAGGCATACCAAGACACTGTAGCAATGGCTGAGCAAGTTCGCTTGGAATGTGATTTGAGAGTTCGGGTCGTACTCGGGCCTCACCCTGCTGCATGGGTTCATCAGTGTGCATCGTTAGGTAATGAAGAATCGAATGAATTACATCTTCAAGCGGTTGAATTAGCAATTGAATTTTGTGAAGAAAATTTGGCGGTTGGAGTTGGTGAAGTAGGTCGCCCTCACTGGGATGTGGGTGATGAAGTATTAGATCAGGCTGATGAGATTTTGATTGAAGTTCTTTCAATGTGTAAAAGGGCAAATGTTCCTGCTCAACTCCATCTCGACGCAAATGGTGAAAAAACTAACCGTGAAATTGCTAATATTTGTGACCATGTAGGTTTCCCAAGGTTCGGTGCAATTCACCATCATGCGGATGCAGATATCAGTAAAAATTTCACCCATGGCTTGACTTCTTCTGTAGTGGTTGGACGTGATTCAATCAAGGATATTTCTGATACAATATGGCAAAATGAAGGTGGGTTCCTAATGGAAACTGATTACATGGATGACCCACGTAGGCCTGGAGCAGTACTTGGTCCAAAGACGGTGCCTCGAAGAACCCAAGCTCTTGCAACTTCTCTTATCGGCAGAGGATTGGATGCAGAAGCGGTGTTGAGTGCAATCCATATTGACCTGCCTGAGGCATTGTATGGCGAATATGAATGAAGTCGTATCAAGTCAGCAATATTAGTCCAATTTGAGTTTCTATTGAACATGTTTTGTCTAATTTGTCTATTCTGGCCTACTTTCACTTTGGTTTTTCCCGACCTACGGTCGGAATTTTGATAATTGTACTCAAATGAGGGGGTATTGAGCACATTTTTGGGATAATTACATCCCTTCGTGAATGACGCTGTTGTCTCACAGAGTAGGCAAAGGTCTTGAAGGCGACTTCGCCGGCGAACCGATGTTGGTAGGAACAGGTGCTTTTATGTTGGAACTAAAGGGAAAAACTGCACTAGTATTTGGAGTGGCAAGCGAAGATAGCATTGCGTGGGCTATATGCGAGCAATTATCAGCAGCAGGATGTAAGTTAATTCTTGGTTTTCAGAAGCGATTTATGAGCCGTGTATTTCAATTGAAAGAGAAATTAGATGGTATTGAAGCATTTTACCCAATTGATGTTGAAACCAATGAATTGACAGCCGAATTTTTCACAGAGTGGCAAAATGCCAACCCAGGTGCAAAAGCAGATATTGTCATTCATGCTATCGGATTTGCCCCACAACCATGTTTTGACCGACCAGTGTTGTTCGTTGAAAATGAGCCGATGAACACTGCTATGACAATCAGCGCTCATTCACTACAAAGAGTGATGCGCTACGCTTTGCCACATTTAGCCCCCAACTCTTCGACAATCACTCTAACCTATGCAGCCTCAACTAGATGGGTGCCAAACTATGGTGTGATGAGTATAGCAAAAGCAGCATTAGAAGCTTGGACTCGTGAACTTGCAAATCATGTTGGCCCAGATGGCCACCGAGTCAATGCAATTTCATCCGGGCCGATTAAAACCTTAGCGGCAGGGGGTATTCCTGGCTTTGATGACATACTTGACCATGTAGAGAGGAATTCACCATTACGTCGAAATGTCACACAGGAAGATGTTGCAGGATGTGCAACTTGGTTAGCCTCACCATTGTCTTCAGGTGTCACAGGACAAATAATTCATGTTGATGCTGGATATTCTAGCATTATGGTACCAGACAGTATCTCAGATTGAGGTGGTAATATGACCGAACAACTGGACGAAGTCCCCCAACATCCTTTCGCGCCGATTGCGATAGTTGGGCAGTCTGCTCTTTTTCCAGACGCACCAGATATTGAGTCATTCTGGGATAATGTGTTGAATGGCAAAGTTGCAATTCGTGAAGTACCTCACGATAGGTGGAACCCCGACGATTTTTGGGTTGAAGGTGAACCTGGAAGTGCAATAGAAGGCAAAACTTACTCAAAGATTGGGGCTTTTGTTGAAGATTTTGAGTTTGATTGGCGGCGTTGGAAACAACCGCCCGGAACGCTTTCTCAAATTGATGATACTCAATTGTGGGCGGTTGAGGTTTCAGCAGCAGCTTTGGAAGATGCTGGTTATATCGGTGAAAACAGTCGTTTACAACTACCAAACGCTCGTTGTGGCGTGATATTCGCTAATGCCTTAGGTGGAGAAAACCGAGTGATGTCAAGTAAGCGTGTTTACGCGGACCAAATTGCACGCAAGGCAGTTGAAGCTGGGATGCCAGCAACTAGCAGTGAAGAATTCAAAGAATCAATCACCGATGGAACTCCACGAATTGATGAAGACACGATGGCTGGAGAACTAGCCAACGTAGTCGCTGGCCGAGTGGCTAATCTGCTTGACTTACAAGGCCCAAATTTCAGTGCTGATGCTGCTTGTGCCTCTACTTTTGCCGCTTTAGTTGGGGCTTGCCAGATGCTACAAACTGGCCAGACAGATTTGATGCTATGTGGTGCAAGTGACCGAACTATGGATCCTGGCACATATGCTAAATTCAGCGCCATAGGTGCTCTCTCACCACTTCATTCTCGGCCGTTTGACGTACGTGCTAATGGATTCGTGATGGGGGAAGGTGCAGGTTGTGTAGTTCTCAAGCGATTAGAGGATGCGATTGCAGATGGAGATACAATTTACAGCGTCATCCGCGGAATCGGTTCCTCAAGCGATGGCAGAGGTAAAGGAATCACAGCCCCATCAACTAGAGGTCAAAAGCAGGCAGTGATGCGGGCATATCAGCAGGCTGGATATTCTCCTTCCTCAGTAGAATTGATTGAGGCCCACGGAACGAGCACTAAGGTTGGAGACGCAACAGAGTTGTCAACACTTGCTGGAGTATTTGCAGACCGTGGCGCTGGTGATTTTGTTGCGGTAGGCTCAGTAAAAAGTCAAATTGGCCACCTTAAAGCAGCTGCTGGAATGGCTGGCTTACTGAAAGCGAGTCTAGCACTTCATCACAGAACCTTACCTCCATCTGCAGGGTTTGAGCAACCAAATACTTCAGTCAATTGGGACGAAATTCCATTTTATGTCCCTACAATTTCTTCTGATTGGCCAATTCCCCAGTCTAAAGCACCTAGACGAGCAGGCGTGTCTGCGTTTGGTTTTGGAGGGACAAATTTCCATTGTGCACTTGAGCAGTACGACCCAGAACACCACAAATCCCTAGTTGGAAGTTTGTCTAATAGTTCACCTTCTCAGTTACAAGTTCCAACGGCTGCAAGCGTTCTAGATTCAACTACAACACCTTCAATGAACCATCAAGAATTACTTGATATTGAAGGAGGAATCTTGCTTCTGAATGCTGATGGTATTGAGTCTTTAGCCTCAGAAATTGAACGTGTTCAATCAACTCTCTTCTCATCATCAATTTCGAATTTTGATGATGACCCAGCAGGACGTAGACTTTCAGCAGTTCTTTTGGATTTGTCATCTGATTTTGAAGCACAAGGCGCTCGCTGTGGAATTGTCGCGACTAATTGGGAACAATTAGCTAAGAGAATGGATTTACTGAGTGAGAATATATCAGACCCCTCAAAATGGGCATTTCTAGCAAAACAGATGGTTTTCATTACTGAAGAGGAAGCACTGCCAGCCGATGCAAAATTGGTACAGATGTTTCCAGGTCAAGGTAGTCAATATGTTGGCATGACGCTAGATCTCTCAAAGAGGTTTGAAGTGATTGGTGAAACATGGGATGAAGCTGATTCAACCATGGCTGAAATTCTTGCAGGAGAGAAACTTTCTGAGTTTGTTCTGCGCGATAACCTCACTGAAGAGCAGGCAAAAGTAGCAGAAGAGAAGTTGAAACAAACAGAATTCACTCAACCAGCGATGTTGACGGCTGATTTAGCAATTTACAGATTGCTAAGTGAGCATGGAATCAACCCTGACATGGTTGCTGGTCACAGTTTAGGAGAATACGCCGCACTGATGGTCTCTGGAATAATGAAATTCCACGACGCACTGCGTGCTGCGGCTGCTCGTGGGACTGAAATGGGTAGCGTGGAAGTGAATGATAAGGGATTGATGGCAAGCGTCACTGCACCACTTGAGACAATACAGGAGGTGATTGATTCGGTTGATGGTTACATTATTGCTGCCAACAAGAATTCTCCGATGATGGCAGTCATTGCAGGCGAAACAGAACCGATGCAAGATGCAATTCGCCGGTTTGGTGAAATGAACATTCCATGCGTTACTCTTCAGACGAGTCACGCATTCCACTCGCGTATTGTTGCGCCTGCCAACAAACCGCTTCGGCGCTTCCTAGAAGGTTTGGATTTGTCATTGCCTTCAATCCCAATCACCGCTAACTATGATGGTAAATTCTATCCCGAAAGTCTTGAGGATGGAAAAACCGTCCACGATGCAATCCTAAGTCAATTGGCGCCACAGATGTCGTCTGCAGTAGAGTGGACGGGGCAGATTCAAGAGATGTATAGCCGAGGTGGCCGCCTTTTCATTGAGGTTGGGCCAAAACGCGCATTGGCACTTTTCGCCGAGCAGATTCTTGATGAACAATCAAAGGTTGTAACGCACACAAACCACCCTAAGGTTGGAGGCGTAGCATCATTCCTTTCATCACTAGCAGTATGTGCTCTTTCAGGACGCATACCATCAATGCACTCGGTTGATTCAAACCGGCTCACTGAAGGATTTAGGGCTGGACCTTTGGAGGTCTGGCAGCAAAGTGGAATTGTTATCGATGAATCTAGTAGTGAAGAGATGGAAGAATTACGAATTCGCGCTAGACCGCTACCGGATGGCTCCTCAAGTGGTCAATTGCCGACAACATCTCAGAATATTCAACATCAAACAATAGCGAAAGAGAGTGGACATCATGTTGTTCAACAGGTTGTTGACAAAGCGGGTTACCTTGCAAGCCGCATTTCAGATATTACTGGTTATCCAGCTCGCCTCATCAAAGGCGAACTCCATCTTTCAGCCCTTGGAATAACTGATGACATGTTATCTGACTTACTTTCGGGTATCGCTTCTGAAGCATCGGTGTCAGGTCCGGCGGATGCTAGCCAATTAACATCCTTAGCAGCCCTAAACGAGTGGGTGATATCCCCTCCTAGTGGATTCACAGTTTCTCAAAAGGTGAAAGGTGCCACAAGTGTTGTGCTATCTTCAGACCCCTATGCTGAACGAAGAACCAATCCCTATGTGGTGACCGGAGTAAGCCTTGGTCTTCCAGGAATGGATGAAATATTTGAGCCAGATGCATTAGAGAGAATCATTGCTGGAGAGAACTTCATCACCGAATTACCTGATGATGTCAAGCAGCGTTTACTTGACAAAAACATGGTTAGAATCGTTAAACACCCTGATGGCAGAGCTGAATTCGTACCTTGTGATTCCTTTGCTACTATACCTCAACTAGCAGGAGTCGGTGGTTACTTTGATTTGGCTGAGCAGTATGGAATTGACCCTAAAATAGTGGCGGCAATGGATGTTTCCACTACCCTTTCATTTGCCGCTGGATTGGAGGCCCTCAAAGATGCTGCCCTTCCGCTTCTACCAGTTGAACAGGTTAGTAGTGCTGGTAAGAGGTTAGTACGTGGATGGAATCTTCCTAATTCAATCCGTGAAAGAACTGGAGTGGTTTTTGCTTCTGTATTTCCAGGTATAGCTATGGCCATGCGGCACGCACTAAACAATGGGGCTGACGAGAACGGCACTTTCGATAGAAAATTCTTACTTCAAATCCTAACAATGGGTCACGCTCAGTTTGCTCAGTGGATTGGGGCTCGTGGACCCAATTTGGCTATCAACAACGCATGCGCATCCACTCCAGCAGCCTTTGCAATCGCAGAGGATTGGTTAGATTCAGGCCGATGCGACAGAGTGATTGTCATCAGTGGTGATGATTCCACAGGTGACGATTTAATGGAATGGATTGGTGCAGGTTTCGCTGCTGCAGGTGCTCATTCAATGGGGGATGTAGTGGAAGAAGTAGCGTTACCATTTGATGTCAGACGTAACGGGATGTTGCTAGGTATGGGTGGGGCTGCCTTCGTAATTGAGAAATCATCTCATGCTGATGAGAGGGGAGTCGTTCCGTACGCTGAATTATTGGGTGCTCACATAGGTAATTCAGCCTTCCATCCTACAAGGTTAGATGTTACACATGTAGCCTCAACTTTTGACGAGTTTGTGACTGATATGGAAAACCGTTGGGGTATTGATAGACACGAGATTGCTCCTAAAACGACATTCATGTCACATGAACCATTTACCCCTCCGAGAGGTGGTTCGGCTGCCGCTGAGATTGAATCTCTTAGAGGCACTTTCAAGGACTCTGCTGAGAGTTTAATTATCACTAATACCAAAGGGTTCACAGGCCATCCGATGGGTGTTGGCGTTGAAGATGCCACCGGATTGTATGGACTTGCATCAGGTCGGTTACCACCGATTGCTAACTTCCAACAACCCGACCCTGCATTAGGGAACCTCAGGCTTTCTGAAGGTGGGGAATATGATGTTGAATACATGCTTCGCCATGCAGCAGGATTTGGCAGTCAAATTGCTCTGACAATGTTCAAGAGAATTGCTAGAACCCTCAATAGAGTTGATAGAGATAGTGTTGAGAAATGGGCAAACCTTCAAGCTGGTGATGATGTTGAATTACGCTTACTCAAGCGGAAATTAGTCGCATATATTTCACCGGATGAATCATTGATAGGTGGCGTTGAAGGTAGTGAATGGCAAGTTTCTGCCCAAGATGCGCAACCTGATTCCACGCTTTCAGCACCCATTTCTCCGAAATCAGTCCCATCACTACCTGATGAAACACCAAAACAGGAAGTTAAAGAGGAAATCGCTGAAGAGACTCCATCTGCTGTACTAGCAAGTCAAACAGTTCCCGAAATAACGGTTGGAGAACATCCAGAGGACCTTGAACAACAGGTAGTGGAGACGGTTGCGAAGCACACGGGTTACCCTACTGACTTCATTGAACTTGACCAAGACTTAGAAGGCGAATTAGGAATTGACACAGTTAAGCAGGCAGAAATAATGGCCGACTTACGGGAGATATTTTCCTTGCCAGTTGATGATTCATTTCAGTTACGGGAACATCCCACACTAAATCACATGATTAGTTACATTGTCAGTATGGGTGAGGGAAGTGAAGAGCAACAAAACCCCCAAGAGGAGCAACCCTTGCAGAGTAATACTGTGGACGAAGAGTCGGTGGGGAGTAATCCTCCTAGTCTAGAGAATACCGATAGTGATATTGAGTCAGCAGTTCTTTCAATTGTTGTAAAGCACACAGGCTATCCAGAAGATTTCCTTGAGTTAGATCAAGATTTAGAAGGTGAATTGGGGATTGATACTGTCAAGCAAGCGGAGATTATGGCCGATTGCCGTGAACATTTTTCTTTACCTGTAGATGAATCATTCCAATTACGTGATTATCCAACCCTTGCTGACATGATATCCTACATTGATTCAATGCGCGGAGGCGAGCCGGTGGTTAGTGAGGTAACAGTAGATTCTGAACCAGAGGAAAAAGAAGTTCTTTCTGCTAAACCAGAGTTAGAGGTGGTTGAACCATCTCCTTCAGAAACCCCTGTTGAAAGTACAGTTCGGCGCTGGGTAGTTGAAGTTGAGGAAGCGGATGAATCTGAAGCCCATCCAATAGATATGGCTGGTTCATACATCATCGTGACTGATGATTCATGGGGGCTTGGAAATGCTATCTGTGAGCAACTTGAATCAAGTGGTTCTGAAGCGGTTAGATTGATGTTAGACCCTAGCATTACTTCAAAGATTAAAATTGAGAAAGATGGGGAGATTGACATCATCAGACTAGACCCAGGGAATCAAGACCACCTTTCTCAATTTGGTGAAATCCTTACAGATTTAGACATTGCAGGAGTTATTCATACTGCTCCTTGTACTTTAGCAGGAATTGCTTGGGCCGAGGTTACTAGCCAGCAACAAACTCAGATGGTGTGTCATGGTTTATTTGGAGTACTGCAACAAATAGATGCAAAGTTGGCAAACCGTAGTGATGGAATTGTTTGTTCAATTTCAGCACTCGATGGACGACATGGGAATGGAGGATATCGATTCAACCCATTAGGTGCCGGTGCCCACGGAATCGTCAAATCGTTTGGTAGAGAGAGACCAAACATCAGGGCTAGAGCAATTGATGTTGCACCTGAACTGTTGGTGAACGCGGACAAATTGGCGGCGACAATACTCAGCGAAATTGAGTACATGGGTCCGCGTGAACTAGGGATTGATGGTGATGGGAGAAGGTGGCAGGTCTGTATCTATGATGAGCCGCATGAATCTGAGCGACAGTCACTAAATCCTGAAGATGTGTTCATTGTATCCGGAGGTGGTTCTGGAGTTACTGCTGCCTGTATCGTTGGTTTAGCACAAGCAAATCGAGGCATGGGTTGTCACTTTGCATTACTTGGACGAACTAAACTTGACGACTCTCTTTCAAGTTTAGCCGATGCCTCAGAAGAAGCATTGCAGCAAAGGAAGATGGAATTGCGAGACCAGATGCAGGGCCAATCAAAGTCTGGCAAAGTCACAATCGTTGATTGGGAAAAGGCATGGTCAAAGATAGAGCGCTCAATTGACATTCATAAAACCCTTTCAGATATAGAAGAAAGTGGTAACACTGCTACCTATTATGCCTGTGATGTGACAGTTAGTAAACAGGTCAGAAAGGTTCTCAAAAAGTTGAAGAAGAAGCACTCCCCAGTTACTGGAATAATTCATGGAGCAGGAATTGAAGATTCAAAGATGGTTGCTGACAAAGAGTGGGATACCTTCAGCAACGTGATGTCTGTCAAAGTTGATGGTTGGCAATCTCTAGTTAATGCTGTTAAAGACCACAGCACACAATTACGATATTGTTGTGCTTTTACCTCAATTGCAGGTCGGTTCGGCAATGGAGGGCAAGCAGATTATGCTGCAGCAAATTGTATTCTTGATGCTGAAATGTCACGCCTCGCCCACATTGAATCGGAACCACATGGCGTTGCTTTGGCATGGACTGGATGGCAAGATGTTGGTATGGCAACCCGTGGCTCAATCGAAAGTGTGTTTGAGGAAGCAGGTATTGAGACAGTTTCAGTTGAAAAGGGTGTTTCATTGTTTGTTGATGAAGTGATGCGAGGTGGTAAACGTAGAGTAGTACTTGCAGGAAATCTCGGAGTTCTGAATGATGATGGTTCAGACCGCGAGCCACCACAACGATTGCCACCAGATGTCACAGCGTTGTTAGCTGACGCCAAGCGTTTTCCATTCGTAGACAAAGTTGTTGCACTCCAGCCCTTTGACACACTTTCATATGAGTGTACAATAGATGTCAATAGTTACCCATTCCTAGAAGACCATGCAATCGATAACGTACCATACCACCCAGGGGTAATGGCTCTTGAAATGTTTTCACAAGGGGCACAATTATTGTGGCCTCCATGTACTGTAATAGGGTTTGCAGGAGTAAGGTTTGGTTTGCCAATTAAATTACTCAAGCAAGAGCAAAAGTTGAGAGTAGTTGCTGAATTCTCACATCAAAATTCAGAAAATGTATGGGTTAAATGCCGTTTGGAATCGGATTTAATGACTAAATCAGGAGAGAAATTTGGAGAACCAAGAATACATCACGAAGGATTAGTGAGGATGTTAAAGAGAGATGCTGACCGAGGATTGTTGAAGTTACCGTCAATTGGGACTCCTTCAAGAGGTGGTGTTATTTTAGGTTCAGATTTTGTTTACCAGCGCTTCTTCCATGGACCTAGATTCCAATCACATGGTGGGATATTAGGTGGATGTAGTATTGATGATATGTATGGAGCAGATGGAATTGCATTATCTCGGCACCAGTTAGCAAACACAAATCAATTCTCAGTTGGAGATGTTACATTAGAAGCCCAACCGATGTTGATTGAAGCGTGTTTCCAGAATGCTGGAATGGTAGCAATGGAAATTGATGGTTTGCAATCACTTCCTGTTGGAATTGAGATGCTTGAATTGATTAGAATTCCTGAAAAGACAGATTCACTTAGAATGCGCGCTGTTAGGAGAGGTGCAGAAGATGATGGGGTCACCATTCACGATTGCCTGGTTGTGGATCAGGATGGTAAACCAGTTGTTTCCATGAAAGGGTTGCGATTGAAGGGCATGGCTCCTATTTCAGAAGGTGAATCCTTTTCGTTGAATCGCAATTGAAAAATTGAATTTCCAATTGGTGAATGGGATGTGGGAACCGGCTTCAAACCCCATTCCTTTGAATCTCCCAGAAACTGTTGAAGGGGAATTTCATGCTGTCTGGATGAAGACCCGCATCACCTCAGCAACGAATTCAACCCCAGATATCTCAAACCTTCATTTTGTTGACCCGATTGAGGCTAAGTCATTCAAAGTTGCAAAACGTGCTGAAGAACACGCTGCAGGCCGATTTCTTATTGGCTATCTACTACAACAAAAAGGATATGATATCAAAGAGTACCAAATCAAGAGAGATGAATACCGTAGACCAGTATTAATTGGTCCTGAACCAATATCAATTTCTATTACCCACAGCGGTGGCTTTGCTGCTGCTATTATCGGACCAACCGAACTTTCCGTAGGAATTGATGTAGAACCAGACTCTGGTCGGCAACGTAATTTGTTACCACTAATGGCTTCAGGAGAAGAATTGACAAAACTAGAGGCAGCATGGGATCATAATCCCAAAACAGCAAACACACTAACCAATCAGGTTTGGGTTGTAAAAGAGGCGATACAAAAAGCCACAGGGCTGGGAATGGGTCTTGCTCCACAATCTTTTGAGGTACTTGGGAAAGAAGTAATCACAATTGATTCTCAATTATACCGTATCCATTCCTGGCAACCACTTCTTGCTGGTCAAGAAACCAATGTGGCTCTAGCCCACATAACGGATAGAGTGTAGTAGCGTTACTCGCTAATCTCTGCATCAATCACTTCACTGGAATCAATACGTTTTGCAAGCCAAAACGTAAAGCCAATTGCAAGGATCCAAAGAGGCACATTCGCTCGGTAGAATGTTTCGTACGCGGCTATGTCAGTCTTACCGGAGGAGATTAGGTAGCCAAGCGCGAAGAAACCGGCGAGAATACCGATTGATTGTCCCAAGAAGGCAACAAGGCTCGCCATTCCGATTCCACGATTTCTCTCTTCATTGTTAGTGAATTTAGCCATCAAAGCATCATTTGAAACTAAAAGCATCGGGTAAATTGGAACCACAAATATGAGCACAGCAATCATTGGTGGAAGGCCGATGCTGAAGATTGACCACAGAGTACCGTAGGTTGCAGCTGACCAAAGCAGAACGGTCTGTGGTCCACGGTCATCGCATACCCTTCCAATTATCGCGTACAAAACTAGGACAGCAATAACAGCCCATGCTTCCAAAAGTCCAGTGAAGTCAACATCAAACCCAACAACTTCGAGGTAACGTAGGGCAGTTAGGACAACAGCCCCACGAGGGATTGCAACAAGGGTTACTCCTAGGAGACAGAGGAGTGCCCATTTACTTTCAAAACGAAGCATGCCGCGGAACATTGACAACTTTTCGGAAATGGTTAATTTCACCACTTCTGGTTTCTTACCACCTTTCAACATCCATACTGGCCAGGAAAATTCATCTCCTTCAAATTTCATTATCATCCAAGCGCCAAACAGTAGTGCGGGTACTGATACCCCTACAATTCCTAGCATCGCAAATGTGGTGCTAGTGGGTAATAGAGTCACATACAATTTACTGCATACCATTGAACCAATCGCTGCCGCAAACGAGGCAAACGCGTACAAGACTCCAAGGAACTCTCCCTTTTGTTCAGGGTACCATTCTGTACCGACTGCAACACCCATTCGCACGGCCGAGAATAGAGCGATCTGTAAAGTTGAGACAAGGATGTAGGCGTTAAGTGGCAGGAATGGGAATGTTAACATCAGTAAACTTGATCCAATGATTGCAAAAGCCATCAGTTGCTTTCGATGACCCCATTTGTCGGCAATCGCCCCCCAAATAGGACCAAATGCTCCAAGTCCAAAAGCCAGTAGACAGAGGTGAAGAATGACAATGTCCTCCGACGCGCCCAACTCACGGGTGTGGAAAGTGTAGAGGATGAGAGCGTTGTTTATTCCAGCAATCAAGAACGTTGTTGCAAGAATTAGGCGTTTCAGGTCTCCTTCTTTACTCGGGCCATGACCTAATTCCTTAGCATTTTCCTCAAGGGTTTCATACCTGCCTTTGAGCCAAAACCCTACTCCAATGAGTACTGGTATTGTGAGAAAAAATAATGTGTTTTTGAGTCCACTAGATAGGATACTCGGTCCCTTTGGGTCCATCATTTCAACGACCTGATTGGTCATGCCATGGTTCCCTGATGTGTCGTTCCACATGGCATGGGCTGACAGAATCACACCATCTTCCCACTCTTCAAATTCCCAGCGGTAGATTCCGCTGTCTGACTTGATTCCTTCACCATTTGGTTCAAGGATGAGTTCTTTCCCTCCGTCATCAACGTGGATTAATAGAGTTCCTTTCTCAATTTGATTCTCTCCAAGAGCCCAGCGTGCTTGAACTGCCCAAACTACTTCGCTCCGCGAGTAGTTCTCTCCTCCACCCCTGAATGGTGTTCCTTCATTCTCTAGGTAAGGGTCATCAATTTGGTACATACCTGCTGTAATTGTTAGATTAGTTGGGGTTTCTGATGAGCCCCAGTGGATTGTGCAATCACTTTGCTCGAACACTGGAATCGCACCGCTGTTTACTGTCCAGCGGATTGAAAGAGTTTGGTCAATTGAGATGTTATCTGGTAAATTTCCGCCAGTGAAATCAATACTCTGTTTCTCTTCAGAGAGTGAAATTCCACCACTATTTACTTGGTCTAATTCAGTACCATCAATGAACAGAAAGAGGTCAATATCAACCTGACCATTTCCACTTGCCCAAAGGGTGAAATTCCAATCTTCACTACCAATGGGCGCATTACGAACGAAACTAGGGCTGGTAAAGGTTGGTCCATCAGATTGCCCAGAAAAAATACCTCCAGGGAAATTGTGGGTGTACATCTCGGCCTGCTCAACGAGTTCAGGAGAGAGGGTATCTGTGCTATGTGCGAATAGTCTAGTCATGCGCATTTCCGGTTCATATTCCACATCAGGAGGAAGCACCTCTTCCTGAGCAATAGCCAATGGTAAGACAAGGGTTGACAATACCAATATGAGGCTGATAACAATAATTTTCTTCATCTTTCACTCCTCCTCATTAGATCGGTTTGATGGGATAGTGGAGATTTTGTCTTTTCTACTTGGATAGAAGACTAACAATATCCCGAGAAAAAATAATAGTGGAGTTATGAAAACAGCCATAATATCAATACTGAGTTTTTGGAATACAATATCCCACAGTGGCACATTGACAGGCAGGAATAGAAAGATGAAAGCGACTCCAACCCAGTTGCGGCCCCTCATAATTTGAGGTGCGGGGGCTACTAAACATCAAGCCTCCCATAGACGCGGTTAAGTCTAAGATGTCGGTCGGCGGGCTACGCGTTCGTGATGTAGGGGTAGCATCAGAGGTTTCCAACCTCTTCGCCCGGGTTCAAATCCCGGCGAGCGCACTTCATTTTCCAAGATTTTTCATCTTTAATTGCACCGCCAACCTTGGTTAGTGGCGGATTAGATTGAGTGAATTACTCAAGTATCGCCTTCAACGCGAGGCGCTAGGAAATACACAACGTTAGCACCACCATCAGCGAATTCAAATTCCAAACGAAGTGGGTAGTTTTCGCCAAACTTAGCAGTCACTTTATCGACAGTTGATTCTATTCGCTTGGCCAACGGGAGTAGATATTGCAAACTGTACTGACTCTTGACAGGGCTATCACAATTTAATTCCTGCAATTCACCAGCATCATAACTTACGTTAACAGCATCTGACTCACCTGTTACATTGATACTGAACCGAGTTTGGTCAATTGAAAAGGTTACCAAGTCACCAACCTGGTCTGCTGCCTTCAATGCACGTGCAAATTTTGCACCAGAAAGGCTGACAGAGATATCGGTGTCAAGTTCAGGAACATTTGGTTCTTGCATGTTTTGACGGTCAAGAGGACGAATAGTGCGCTCAATTTCGCCGACTTGGAATTCGACCTTACCAACGCTATCGTTGTAGTTGATAACAATCAGATCACCAGCGCCAGCAAGTTGTACTAGTTTGGATATTTTTGACAATTCTAATCCTAGAACGGATTCAGTCACATCATATGATTCAAAAGCCGCAGAATCAACTTCCAGCTGAATCATTGCTACATGGCTTGGGTCTACGACCCTCACCACGAGTTTATCTTCTTCAAAATTGAAGCGAGCTTCCTCTACCAAAGTTGACAAAATGTCAATCACCATTCTGAAGGTTTCTTGACGGGCTGTTATGTTCATCATGTCGGTCCCATACCCCTGCGATGTATCGTGTCTTCAAGGAGGGCTCAAAAGGCTTCGCTATGCGAAGGGTCTCAATATTGATCCAATTACGACTCTAAAATCACTCTAATCGCGTTGCGCGTCTCGCTCTGCAAGTGGGTGGTCAATTCGTAAAACATCAACATCTATTGTTCGCTTGTCGCTCGGCATGAGTTCTCGGCATCGTTCCATAACACCTTCATCCATTTCGCCAGCGAATGAAAAGAGAGGGGAAAATCCATGCTCGCCTCTGTCACGGTCGCCCATGTTTTCTCTGTGGTGGTTTTCTCGAGCAGGTTGTGGGTGTATTACTTCGGTGCCCCGTGGGTTCACTCGAATCACAGTAGTTGAGCCATCCTCACTAGTTCGAATAATCTCGTACTCAACCCAGTCACCGCGGGTACGAGTAATGATGATTGTTCCATCATCAAGAATTTCAAGGTCCAACCCAGCCATTTCTTCTCTAACCCGGTCGGGTTCAACCCGGTCAGTTTGGTTTTGGTAAACCTCATCTGTTGTGGCCCAACCGTGGTTTCTTAGGAATAGCGCAAATTCTTCCTCGGTAACGACCTCCTCGGTTACAGTGCCATCTGTGTTCACGATTCGAATTACATATTCACCAGATGCAGTTTTAGAAACTACAATGTTGTCCGGTAGATGCCAGTCAACAACATCATCTGTATTGTTGTCAGTTGAATCGTTATTTCCATTATTATCTGCTTGCCTTCCTGTAGCAGCATCACGGTCTCTAAGTGGAGTGTCTGAATTCATATCCCAGTCTCCTCGGTCAGGCATGTTGGTCTTCATTTCTTTACAACGCTCTAACCAAGCTGATTCACTTTTGTCTAGAGTTGAATCAGTCTTCTTTTCGTTACTGTTCGCAGCGTCATTACCACTATCACCTGCAGCGGCTGTATCATTCATCTCAAGCGATGACATAGATGCCATGCCACCTAAAACTAGTAGCAATACCAAAAGGATGCTTAGTGCGCCGTTTAATCGAATTCCTGTTCCTGAAGCCATATTGACCAATTGCTGAGAGGTGGGGCCCCCTTCAAAACTTTGCGTTGAGGCTTCTGACCCCTAAGGGGGTCAAATTAAGTGAATTTAGTTTGATATCTCAACCTTGGTATTTCATCCAATGGTTGGTGTTCTGGTCTCTATACCACCAAGTCTCTGAATTAGGGGGATGTTCAAGATATTCGTATCCATCTGTCTGCATTTTTCCAACTTGTGATGGGTGCGGTGAGGATGTCATTGCTGGTGCACCTGAGGTAGGGTGACCTACACTGGCACCTCTAGTTGGCATCCCAGCTCCAGTAAATTGGAGGTTACTTCGTGGTTCGTTGAATAGTGATTCGTGTCCTTCATTATCGTCGTCATCTTTTCCTCGACGCATGATTGTGATTGCGGCAATTAATACAACAACTCCTACAACACCAAGAATCCCACCTATCATCATTGGTGAAGTGACCATTCCGCCTGCTAATCCAGCCGCAGGCTTTTCACATCCTGTACTATCAATTTCAGTTCCTGGGGCTGTATCTACACAATCGTCGTTTTCATTTGCGATTCCATCTGCATCATTATCAAGAAGAGTATCACATCCATCGGCAGTTTGGTCATTATCAATGTCAATATTGTCATCAAATCCAGCGCATTTGTCATCAACATCTGCTACTCCATCATCATCAGAATCAATGATGTTATCACATCCGTCAGCAATCCCATCTCCATCTACATCAACGCTGTCATCATACCCTGCACAGGTATCATTAGCATCGGAAACTCCGTCATTATCTGAATCAATGATATCATCACAACCATCTGGTTTTCCATCTGAATCAACATCAATATTGTCATCATGCCCGGGGCAGACTTCGAACGAATCAGCAACTCCATCACCATCTGAATCAATAATTGCGTCACATCCATCAACGATTCCATCTGCATCAACATCAATTGTATCATCATAACCCATGCATTCATCATCGGCATCAGAAATTCCATCAAAGTCGCTATCAACAATGTCATCACAACCATCAGGAACTCCATCTTGGTCTACATCAATAGCATCATCAAAGCCTGGGCAGAGGTCAGCAGAATTGTTGACTCCATCCCCATCATTATCAATCATTGAATCACAGCCATCTGGGATTCCATCTAGGTCTACATCAATGCTATCATTGAATCCTTGACATTGGTCCAAGTCATCTGTTACTCCGTCATTGTCAGTATCTTTCTGACTTGCAGAGCATCCTTGCCATGGGGGTTCAGTATCAGCGGTCTCGTTAGCAGGTGTTGCAGGGCAATGGTCAGCAGGATTGAGGACTGAATCTCCGTCATCATCTCTCTGTTCCCAAGCACAACCGTTCGCATCAAGCTCAGTCATCGTTAGGACGTCGGTATCAGCGCAATTATCGTCAGGGTTGAAAACCCCGTCAGAGTCTTCATCTCTTTGTTCCCAAGAGCATCCTTCAGAGTCTAATCCGGTATATCCCACAGGTGTGTTAAGGCAGAGGTCGATTGAATCATGAACTCCATCATTATCTGCATCAACCCATACACCATTCACGTATTTCCAAGAGATCATTTCGCCACCCATCATTTCGATGGGATACCCCCATTCACCATGTACCTTAGTTTCGTTGAGCTCACCATCATCAGTCCAATATTCTACCTCTAAACCTAGTATTGAAGTCGGTCCACTGCCACTGCTATTCGCTAAATTATAGCCTGGGCTCAGACTAGTAACTTCTCTAGTGGCATTCATAAGATTATTTCCTTCATCATATTCACTACCAGCATCATTTGAGTTTTGAGGGACCCAATTACCACCTCCTGCGTTAGCTTCCCCCCGTTCCTCCGAAGTCCAATTGCTCCATTGCTTTTGAGTTTCCATCCAAATATCCCCTACAGAAATGTTTTCTTCATAGCCAGTAATGTGAATTTCAGAGGTGTCATTTTGCCACATCATGCTGCGGTACATATCTTCATTCCCACCCTGTTCCCTCATCCACATCCGGGAATAAGAACGGTCCTCGGTTTTCTCCCAGCCGGTGTAGTTAGTAGGAATAAAACTAGTTTCAGTTATTGACATATTCATTATCACCATCCAATTTTCAGTGTCATTGTATCCGGTTAAATTCGCTTGAAATGAAATCTTGCCTTTGTGACATTGGCCAGAGTAGGCAGGGAATGAGCAGTAGGCATCACTCAGTATATCACTCCGAAAATTTGACATCCAATTCAATTCAACCCGGTCCATATCACTGTCATTTTCCATATTTGAACGAATTTTTTCGGCGATGAGGGTAGAATTAAAGATGGCAAAATCTCCATCAGTAAAAGTCCAATGAACATATGGATTTACAACTACGATAGGTCCTGGTGCGCCGGAGTTTACTGTATTTTCATTCTCAAGTTCAGCATCTATTGGTTGTGGTATGGGGCTTAGAGCCGCCAGTGGCAACATCAGAAATAGAATTAGTTGGGTCAATTTCATACTCTTGGCCACAAATACTTCCCATATCAATCTCTCGCTGAGTGGTACTTAGGCACATTAGCCTTGAAATGGGGGTGTCGGTCGGATGGGTATGGCCGGTGAGGGGGGTGACTCTCGTGTATGCGTGATTATCCCCAGTTTACGAAATGCTGAGGAGTTGAGTATCGCTCTTGATGGGTTAGGAAATCAAACTTGGCCAAGTGATGAGGCGAAAAGTTCTGGCACAACTTTTGAGGTGGTTGTTGTTGGTCCAAGTGGCGACCCCGGTCAAGCAGTTGCTGAGTCACATGGTGCCCGTTTCATTGATGATGCAGGTTCACGCACGCGTGCGGACGCGTGCAATGTGGCGTTGGTGGCTGTTGATTGCGATATTGTGATGTTCACTGATGATGATGTATGGGTTGAATCCGATTGGGTTGAGAAGTTAGTGCGCTGGTTTGAGCGCGAAGAAGTGGCAGGAGTTGGAGGCCCTAACTTTGCTCCTGCTGATGAGCGCTCAACATTTTGGCAGCGCGTTATTGATGTCACATTTTGTTCAAAATGGGTGACTGCTGGTACCAATTATGGCAAGCGAGGCACAGCTGACTTGGAGCCAGCCGAGCAACTTCCCGGCGTCAATGCCGCCTATCGTAAGTCAGTTTTGGACGCCGTAGGCGGCTTCGATGATGGGGCAATCGGTTGTGAAGATGCGATGTTAGATCACCGCATTGAGCAAGCCGGCTACAAATTGTGGACAGATGGCTCTGCCATCATGTGGCATAGACGCCGTAATCCAGCCCGCGTCCGCAAGCAAATTCAGAATTATGGTCTAGTCAGAATTCTCGCAAGTGAAGTCCATCCGGGAATGAAAGCATGGTCGCACACAGCGGTCGGATTATTCCCCGTCCTCACCCTTTTTGGTATCGGTGCCTTCGTTTGTGGTGCCATGAGTGGTGGCTTAGCGTGGCCAGAGTTTTGGAATATTTCTCCATCGGTTGTTCCTTTTGGCTGTCCTAGAACCGCAGTCCACTTACCGGTTAGTTTAGGTGCGCTCTATGTGCTCCTTTGTTGGGCAGGAGCCGCAAAAGGGAACTCACCAAGTAGGACTTTTGCAACCGTTCTAGTTGCTCCACTGATGACATTCCTGCTTCACTGGTCTTATGGGACAGGAGTTCTCAAGGCGTGGTGGAGGATATATGTTTCAAAGAAACCTGGACTTCAAGTTGATGACAAGGACCGCTCTTGAATCACTTCTTTTCCATTGAACTACCATCATTTGAAACACGATAAGATGCGGTTTTTGGCCGCCAGACAAATCCACTGGCAAGGCTGATGAAAATTCCCCCACCAATGATGTTGGTCCAGTTTCCTGTTAGATATTCTGATGAAGCAAAGTTGTATGCCCACAAAATCGAAGGAATAATTCCGACAAAAAGAGTAAACAGAATTTCACGGATGAAGAATGGTCGTTTATCCTCTATCGGCAATCTTGGAGGGTTGTTTGATATTTGGGGTGCGCGCACAAGTCGAGTAACTTCCTTTCCTTTCATAGCCTCAGGGATTTCAGTAGAGTAACTAGTTTCGTGGCCCTCTTCCCCCCACTTTTTCATCAGGTTCAGTTTTACCTTGTAATTTGTTTCTCGTGGATGCCCATCGCATCTCTGTTCCCAAAACCCTGTTCGTGGGCGTTCATCTGCGAGTTGTTCCCACATCACATTATTCTGTTCAATCAATCCTTGGGTGTGGGCAAGCATCCATTCACCTTCTGATGGTGGTCTTAACCCATCTTGCTCAAACTGTTCTTTATCAATACCACTCAGTTTGAGCAGGCCATTGAGAGGATAAGCGTCTTTAGAGATTTCAAATGTGTAATCAATGCGAACCTCGTGACGAGGGTGGTATTTGATAGGATGTAAAGAGAGGCGACCATCGTCACTACCAAGCCAAACTGAACCTGGCTTAACTGTCAGCCACTCAACGTTACTTTCAGCCGTCATGACGGGTAGCCTCACCTGTTGTTTTGTCAAGTTCCCCAGTTTGAACTGCCCACAGGTCTGCATAAACTCCATCCTGAGCGATAAGTTCGTCGTGAGCACCGCGTTCAACAACCACGCCTTCAACCAACACTAGAATTTGGTCAGCATCCCGAATTGTTGACAGGCGGTGGGCTACAGCAACAGTCATCCTCCCATCTTTGAATTGATTGAGATTGCGTTGAATAATCTCTTCAGTTCGTGTATCAACAGAACTAGTCGCTTCATCAAGAATGAGGAGTGGTGGGTGGCGAAGAATTGCTCTTGCTAGGGAGATTCGCTGACGCTGACCCCCAGAGAGTTTTACCCCTCTGTCACCGACAATTGTTTCATACCCTTTAGGGAATTTTTCAATGAATTCACTGGCGCCAGCCAGCATTGCAGCTTCTTCAATTGATTCGCTACTTGCAGATTGGTCTGCATAAGAGATATTTTCACGAACCGTTCCATGGAAAAGATAGACATCTTGGCTAACGTATCCTATTTGGTCACGGATAGAACTTAGAGTTAATTCATTAATATCTGAACCATTCATTGAGATAGAACCTGCATCGGTTTCGTAATACCTGAGAAGTAATTTGACAATCGTTGATTTTCCAGCTCCTGTTGGGCCAACGATTCCTACGCTTTGGTTACGATTTAAGTCAAATGAAACTCCATTCAAAACATTGTTTCCATTTGGATAGGCAAAGTGGACATTATCAAAAGATATTGAGTTCGCAGGGGTCTGCAATGATTCTGCGCCCTCTCTATCAATAATTGACGGCTCAAGGTCAATCATTGCGAATACTCTGCGGGCACTTGCTTCAGACTTCTGAATCTGGTTAACAAGCATTCCTAGAATAAACAATGGCATAGACATTCTAGTACTCATCAATAGGAAGGTGACAAACTGTCCTGGAGTGATACCTCCTTGGGAAGGTCCCTCAAGCATCAGGTAACCGCCAGCAGTAGCGAGAAGCCCGAAGGCAAGCCCAGCAATTACGTAAATCCCGGGTAGGAATTTTGTGCGTTGAACAGTTGCACCAATTGCATGGTCTTTGTAAGAAGAAGATTCACCACCCACACGGTCAGCTTCATATGATTCTGCATTATATGCCTGAACTACTCCCATACCTGAGATATTGTTTGAAAGGACTGCATTAATGTCACCAAATGATTGGCGGGATTCTCTGTACTTCTTTTGTACACGTGTAGAGAAGAAATAGATAAGTGGCATAATGAATAATATCGGCACGAACAAAATCAATGCCAATTTCCAAGACATCCAAGCGAGAATCGCGAAGCCTGTTGAGAATGTGATTACAATTCTAATCATTGATGTTGATGCATCGGAGAGAAAATTTTCCAATTGGTTTACATCAGCAGAAAGTACTGCCATAATATCTCCCGTTTGCCGGTCTTCAAAGTAGCGAATTTCCATTTTTATAAGTGAATCAAAGGCCGCCATTCTGACATCATGTTGCAAATATTGTGCTAAAGTTTCCCAGCAATAATTTGAGATACCTTGAGAAATTGCTAATCCCGTAAATGAACCTAATATCAATAATCCATATAACGCAAATTCATTTACCTCGCTGATTTCGTTAGATAGAATTGCATCGGTAAGAAATCCCATTGCTACGAATGGAAGTAAATCAAAAATACGTGCTATTCCATTTGATAAAATACCTAAACTTGTCCTTCGCCAATATGGTTTGACATAAGGGACAATTCGCCATAATTGGCGGCCAAGAACTTGTTTGTCCCCAGCTTCAGATGTTCCATCTGAAAATTTAGCGGAAGAACCGCCCTTCGGTGCTGGCATCATCTTTCTCGCCTCATGCCTCCCCTCTTTCAAGGCTCGGTATTGCATTTTGACTAAATCAACACCGTGTTATCGCCCTACTTACAAGTGAATATCATTGAAAAAGGTCAAATTATCCTAGAAACAGGATGTGTCGAAAGTTCAGTATTCACGCCATCCGTGATTACATTCCTTGCATGTGAGAATCCGAGTTTCTGGCTCATCTGAAGCACGGGTTTGTTTTAGTTCAGCAAACACCTCCATCTCCTCGCATTTTGGACAAACATACATTCCTTTAGTAAGCACTCCCCGGTGCTGCTCAGAATCAACTATAACTTCCTTCAGGTGTTTCAAATCGCTAACCTTTGAGGATGTTACAGTATCAGAAGTATCAACTTCTTCACCTGAATGCAATTTCACCTTCCCTTTGGTCGGACCAACATAGTTACACCGCCCATTTGGACATTTGATATTTCCATCCGGGCCAGGGAAGGCTAAGGTTCCACACTCAGGACAGAAGATGATATCACACTCCGATAGAGGTAGCGGATGCCCATTCGCTTTTAAGCAAGACGCTTGAGAGTAATATCAACTATTAGAATTATAATCTATATTGATGTATCAAAGGCCATTACCCCTTTGAAAAATACCTTGTTGATTAGGGGGCTTCTCCTTTTGAAGGGGGACCTGTTGGGCGAACCATGCACCTCAGTTGGGACTGGCGGCTTGCCCGCATCTTTGATGATGAAGGAGAGGTTGTTGATGAGTCAATTTGGAATGTTGGCAGGAATCCAGCAACGGTTGCATCTCGAGTTTCACTTCTAAGTAAGGGCAGGAAAACAGACGAGGCTAGGCGACTTGCTGAGCGTTTTCCGGATGCTATTGAAACACCAGTTCATGAATTGTCAACTGGTTGGTGGCCCCAACTATTAGATGAGGAGGTTGAACTTCTTCAAAAAGCAACTTTGGTTATCGCACGGGCAGGGGTAGCGGCGGCATCAAGTGATCCTGACCGTCGCCTTGAGCATCTTGTCGGCGCTGGCGACGAGATGCGAGCTACCTGGACAACATTGGAAGCAAGAGTGATTGAATGGGCTGGCCTTTTTCTCCCTGAAATTGATTTGGATGGCCAACGTGATGGGATCCCTATTGCAATTGCTGAAGCGACCTCACTTGAAAGCGCAGCAGAGGCACTTCACACTGTATCTAGTCCAACTGGAATTAGTGAGGCTGAATGGGCTGCTCTGTCTCAATGGGCTGGGGGGGTTGTTGAAGTTGAAGACCGTTTGAAAACGGTTGAATCAGCAATTAGAGAAGTTGCTCTGGAGCATCTTCCTTCAACTTCAGCATTAATTGGGCCATTACTAGCAGCAAGAATGTCAACAACAGCGCATGGAAGAGAAAGATTTGCTCGTTTACCATCTGGAACGGTGCAAGTTCTTGGCGCGGAAACAAGTTTCTTCTTACACCTTAGAGATGGTATTCCTGTGCCAAAACACGGCCATTTATTCCAGCACCCTTGGGTATCAAGGTCACCGCGCTGGGTGCGTGGAAAGATTGCTAGAATGCTTTCTGGAAAGGTTTCTATTGCCGCTAGATTGGATGCTTACAACGGGCAACCATGGGGCGAATCAGAAGTCGCTGATATAGAACAAAAAGTTGCAGAAATCCGCAAACGCCATCCAAAACCAACACGTAGATGAGGTGATTTGTTGGCCCGAAAAAGTCATGGTAAAACTGACGAGTTGAGTGAAAATGTACTCACTCAAGGACGAGGTCTATGGACTAGAAATGCTGTCCCAGGTGTGCGTGTTCGTGGCGAGGGATTGAGGAGAATCAGAGGCAACGAATGGCGTAGCTGGTCACCGCGCCATTCTAAATTGGGTGCCGGAATTCTCAGAACTAAAGAAGACCGCACTTCACTTTTACCAAGGCCGGGTAGTCAGGTTCTATACTTGGGTGCGGGACATGGCACCACGATATCCCATCTTCACGACCATATGTGTGGGGAAGGGAATTATTTGGGTGGTTCAATAATTTCAGTTGATGTGGCACCAAGGTGTATACGTGACCTTGTATTGTTGGCGAAAAAGCGTCCTGGGATTTTACCTGTGCTTGCTGATGCTCGACAGCCAGATACATTGAGGCCGTGGCTAAATGGTAGGGTTGATTGGCTGTTTCAGGATGTTTCTCAAGCTGGGCAAGTTGGCTTTTTTCTTACTGCAGCAGAAAATTTTCTTTCCAGTAATGGCATAGCACTATTGTCATTGAAGTCAGCATCGGAGCCGAATGTTGAGGGTGGGTCCGAAGAGCATTATGCTTCTGCGGTTGAAGCGTTGATTGAATCCGGCCTTGAGGTAATCGAAGTAATTCGCCTGAAGGGCTGGGAAGACCAGCACGCACTTATTGTCTCAATAGCCCCAGAAAAGTGGCCTTGATTGAAGGCGCATAATTGCCAGTGTATCCAAACTGCTTTTGCTGATGGCGGTTACGTCGGTTCGTGCCCGAACTCCCAGAAGTAGAGACCGTTCGCAAAGGGTTGGCCAAACATTTGCAGGGTGGCACAATCAGTTCGGTTGAGTTACGTCGAGAAGGTCTGAGGTTTCCTTTTCCGAAAGATATGGAAGATAGGTTGACAAACCGCCGTATTAAGGCAATTAATAGGCGGGCAAAGTATCTCCTAATTCGCCTAGATGATAATTCTACTTGGTTAGTTCATCTTGGAATGACTGGTAAATTCACTCTTTTTGCAGATGAAAGCGAATTTGAAGAAATCGCTAAGCATGACCATGTGATTATTCGGATGGAGAATGGTGCGATTGCAGTTTATAATGACCCTCGTCGCTTTGGAGTCATGGATTTGATTAACGCTGGTGGAGAGCATAATCACCGGTTGTTAGCTAGAATTGGTTGCGAACCGCTGTCAAAAAAATTCAATGCGACATCACTTTCAAAATCATTAGAGAATAAGAAATCACCAATAAAGACGGCGTTACTAGACCAGCGAATTGTTGCAGGACTTGGCAATATTTATGTTTGTGAGATTTTAAATCGAGCAGGTGTTTCTCCACGACGCACAGCATCTAGTGTCGCAAGTTCTGTTGGGAGAGCAGAATCTAGATGTGAGCGGATAGTGGTAGAAACGAAGCAGGTATTGAGGGAAGCGATTGCGGCAGGGGGTTCAACAATCTCTGATTTCGCTGCAGTTGACGGAGATCTCGGTTATTTTTCCCATTCATTCCGCGTTTACGGGCGAGAAGGTGAACCTTGTTTGACCAATTCATGCGTTGGAATCGTTAAGAGAATCACCCAAGGAGGGCGTTCAACTTTCTTTTGCTCTAAGTGCCAAAGGTAAGTAAAAAACACCCTAAATTATCAATAATTGCCTTTTTTGAAATTATAATATTTCTGATATTAGGTTGGTAATCCCCGGATTAAGGTGCTGGGATGAGTAATCAGTGTTGAAAACAGGGTTATTTTAGTAAATAATCCACAATTCAGGCTCGGTGTTGCTACAAACACCTACTATGAATCACTACACCGGCGTTTTTTTTTCAGTTCTGAAAACCCCTTTTTTGGAGTCTCCGTTTGGGGTTAGTTCATAAGCAAACTGTATAAAAGCCGCTTAATCGCCTAGTGCGATGGGAAACAAAAGGTGAAAAATATGGAAATAGATAAGAAAGTAATGATGGCAGAACTTGGAGGCGCTTTTATGGTGTCCTGGGTTGTGTTTGGAATGGGATTAGGAACAATTGGAGGAGCAGTAGCTCTTGCAGTTGTTTGGATGGCATTTAGTGGGGCTCATGTCCTACCAGTTGTCACTTGGTGTAATATGATGACAGGTGACTTGGCAGATGTTGAAGGAAACTGGATGGCAAATGGTATGCGTTTAGTAGCACAAGTTGTAGGTGCTCTACTCGCAATTGTGCTAGCAACTAATGCAGGCGCTATAGGGCCAGACTTCGCTGCACCTGAGATGTGGATAACCGGCATCGCAGACAACCTCTGGGGCGTCTTAGGAATGCTCGCAGCTGGTGCGGTATGGTGGCAAGTTCATACCCGATGCGATTCAGAATGGGCTAGTGCTTTCGGTTTGATGGCACTTGGTGGTGCTATGGTTCTAACAGGCGGTCACATGATGGGGGCATCTATTGCAGATGCGGGTACCCAGATTGTTGATGTTCTAGCAGACTGGATCTTTGATGGTCTATTCGTTGGTATTGGCGCTCTAATCGGTGTCAAGATCGATGAAGCTATCTGAGCAGTTAACATCTGAACAGTAAATACAAGTCGGCTTCAAGCCGTTGTACGCGGTTGGCCGAGGGGCGTTAGCCTCTCGGCCTTCTCGCCATTTTTTTTTCAGTATCAAGTTGGTGTGTTTTCTAACACTAACTTTATTCAATAGCACCGGCTTTTTTAGAAATGTTCTAAAATCACGTTATTTGATGTATTTGGTGAGCCACTCATTATAAGCGGGGTGATAAACACGAAAGCAATCGCCAGAGAGCGATATGAAAAAAGGAGTGATTTGAAATGGATAGAAATAGAACGATGACAGAATTTGTAGGCAGTTTAGCCGTTGTGTTCTTCGCTATAGGACTGGGTGGTGTCTTTGACGGAATGAGTGGAGACTACGATGCTTGGTCAGGTATAGTGTCATCAGTGGGTGCAGGATTAGTCCTAGCAATCTTTATGATTGCAATGGGCGGGACCATATTGCCAATGTTTACTTTGGCGAAGATGGCTTCAGGACGAGATGAAATTGAGGATGGAATGAATGATTTCATTGCTCAAATGTTTGGTGGTATTGTAGCATATGCCTTAGCGTGGTGGCAATCAAGTGCTACAACAGAGATGGATTGGGAAACCCTATCTGCTCTTGATCCATACACCGCAGTAGCATCTCTGTTTGGTGGATTCTTACTGATGATGGTTTATGATCGTCAAGATGGTGGCTGGGAAGTTGGTATCCTCGCATGTATAGTAGGTCTTGTAGGAGTGTCATTAACTGGTGCAGGAGACTTCGGTGGAATGCTAGTTAACTCTGATTGGAACATGACTAACATGCTTGCAGTATTCGGTGGAATGATTGCATCTGGAGTCGGAGCCTACATGGCTATCATGTTTGGTGAGCAGTTACTCAGCGAAGAAGAATAGAAATCTTTGAGTAAAAAACACACGTAATGCGAACAGCCCGTTTGGAGGGTTTTTTTCTCTCCAAGCGGGCCATTTTTTTTGTATATTCTAAAATCTGATTTTATATTTATACTAATATCATCGGTAATCTATGATGGGTATAATCTGTCGTGCCGGATGAAGTCTCATAACCTGCATTGTTTTACAACGCTCTATGACACAGCCGGGGCGTGAGGCTAGTAGCCCTTGGGATACTCCTTCAAATGATGGGAATGGTGGTGACTCTGGTTCTCAATCAACCAGTACATCATCTCCTCCTCAACCAATAATGTTGAGCGGTTCTGAAGGCTTTTCTATCAATACCGAGATGCAAGGCCAGATGCCAACTCAACTTGCCCCAGCTACAGGAACTACCCTAACAGGGGATGTGGGAACTATTGAATCGAGTGTGTGGGTAGGGCAATCTCAGGGACCAAAACAAGATTCAATTCTGAAAGGAATTGGTATCACCTGTTTGTTTTCATTCTTCATGATGATTGTACCTATGATGATGATAGGATGGGCTGATAATTCTTGGGATGACTCTTGGCATACTGAGACATTAAATGTTGATTGGGACGAGTCCGGTTTGAATGGCACATTTCAGATCTCAAATGCACCAATTTGGAAATGCTCAGTAGGTATTGATGATAATGATGCTTATTATACTTATAATGAGCCAGATTCTTTTCGAGTGTATGAAGATTGCAGGTACGAAGCAGGTCCTTTAGTTCAAAACAAACAGATTACTAGAATTGACTTTGGTGAAGGTCAAGGTGAAGTATCTAGAGCGACATTTACCAATCTATCCGAAGATGAGGCCGAGTTTACTGTGTATCCTCGTTATTATGAGAGGCCAAATGATTCAATTGAATTGCATCTACCAGGCGCTAGTCCTCCAGAGATAGGGGTACAAACTTTTAATGAAAACATGACACCTTTGGTTTTTATTGTAGATACAACAAATTGGGCTGCCCGTTGTCCCCAAACTGATGATTTGATGATTATTGAGAACGGAGCCGCAGGGGGAAATACTGAATATTACCCAACAAAAGAAATCCCATATGATGAATGTCATTTAACTTACTCTGACTATCATTATGAATTCACAGTTTTTCCAGGAATTAAAGATGAAGCGAACTACTCGGTTACATTAAATCTTCACGAACAAAATGTATGGCACCCCCTTGGTTCACAAACTTTTGATGAAAACCTAACTCCCCTAATTTTCCCAGTTTATACAAATGAATGGAACTATTATTGTACTCCGGAAATACGTATGGCGTTAACTGACCACGGAACTAAGTGGTACTACCCTGATTACCAAGAATGGGGTACTCTTCCAATTTGTCCAGATATGGTGTACTACGAAGACTATGAGATTCCAGTTGGTGCAATCGACCATGATAGTGGATATGGGGAATTATTTCTCAGTGAGCCATTGGAAGAGGGGGTCATTCTAACGGTTTATTATGAGACTGAAGAAGAAGATGGTGATTCATTCGTAAGGGATTTCAGTCCATGCTTTGGAAGTTTGTTCAGCTTTGTATTATTTGTTGTTTGGATAGTTCAAGTTGTAAGAAACTTCCAGGCGGGTTTGACAAATAAGGGCACAGGGATGTTGGTTGGAATCATCCCAG
>DTUF01000044.1 GCA_012964335.1 Candidatus Poseidoniales archaeon
CACCTGCACAGAGCCGAATCAACCCTCATCAAATGGATTTCAGAAGACAATTGAACGATTAGTGCCCTTCTCGATTCAGTTGCCTGTTGAATAGAATAAAACTATTCATCTTTGATGCCAAGGAAATACTTGCCAATATCAGGGTCATTCAAAATTTCACTCGCCTTCGCTGTATGAACAATTTCTCCACCAGCCATTATGTAGCCACGGTCAGAACGAGCCAACGAAAGACGAGCATTTTGCTCAACTATCAATACTGTAATCCCATGCTCTCGAAGCGCATCAATGCGTTCAATAATCTGTTGTTGATATAGCGGTGACAACGCCGCAGTTGGCTCATCAAGAAGCAAAAATTGAGGGTCAGAAATCAGCGCCCTTGAAAGCGCTAACATTTGGCGTTGACCACCAGAAAGTGAAGCCGCCAAGTCGCTAACCCGCGGTTTCAAATCGGGGAACATATCGAAAGCACGTTCAATCCTTTCAGCGAGGATTCCAGGAGGCAGGCGGATACCACCCATTTGCAGATTCTCATAAACGGTCAGCGAAGGGAATACATTGTTGACTTGGGGGACGTACGCAATACCTCTCTTCACGAGACGGTCTGTACGCCAAGAAGAAACATCTTCACCATCATGAATTACGGTACCTTCGTAGTGAGTAGCAATACCAAAAAGAACCTTGATGAATGTTGATTTCCCGCAGCCATTCGGACCAATAATGGTGACAAATTCACCTTTGTCAACATACAAATCAATTCCATTCAGAATTTTAACTGAGCCATAGCCACCTTCAAGGCCGGTTACATCCAACAAGCGCGTCACTCTTCTTCACCCCCTCCACCAAGATATGCCTCGACAACTTCGCGGCTATCTTTTACTTCATCTGGAGTACCCTGCATTAAAATCCTGCCTTGGTCCATCACAATAATTCTGTCAACTCCCCGCCGGAGAATGAAGTCCATATTGTGCTCAATTACAAGAATACTGATTCCAGTATCTGTAACAAGGTCGCGGAGATTCTGGAAAATCTTCTCGGCAAGAGGGCCAGCTACACCGGCTACGGGTTCGTCGAGAAGAAGGAATTGAGGTGTACCCATCAGTGCCCGACCAATATCAACTAGTTTGCTTTGACCTCCTGACAATTCGCTTGCTAGATTCTCAGCCATATGTGGGACTTCTAACATATCCAACGCAGAATATGCATCTTCAAGACGGTTTCTTTCGGCCGCACGCGAATGTGGACGGAACAAGGATGAAATCGTATTAGGTGCGAATTGCTTTCGCGGTGGAACTAGCAAATTTTCAATCACTGTCATCTCTTTCCACAAACGAGTATGCTGGAAAGTTCTAGTCAGTCCAAGTTTCTGGATTTGGTCTGGTCGAAGGCTGTTTGCATCTTTACCTAACACCTGAATCTTACCGTCACTTGGTTCAAGCAAGCCTGAAATACAGTTGAATGTCGTTGTTTTACCACAACCATTTGGGCCTATAAGGCCAACAAATTCACCTTTTCCTACCTCAAACGAAATATCGTTTACGGCGCGCAAACCTCCGAAATCTTTGGTTAAGTTTGAAACTTTGAGTGCTATATTAGATTCCGTCATTCTTCCTCACCTCCTGAATCTCTAATAATTTCGGTTTCAGTCAATGAACTAGGGCGAGCAGGTCTAGATGGGACCTCTGGTAGCAATCCCTTTTCTGCAACCAAGAGTGAAACAAGAATTACTAATCCTAGCAAACCAAGTTTCACATAAGCAAGTTCAGCAATCACATTTCCAGACGAAAAGGGAGTTGTTATTGATAAATCAGACCAAATATAGCCGCCGAGGTCGACTACAATCCACGAAAATACTTGGTCAATAGAAGCCACAAGCTCATGGAATGCAAGGCTAGAATCACCTCTAGCAACTACCATGACATTGAACAGGAACTCAGTGATGATTATGATGAAAGCACCAATAACCATACCACGATTGTTTCCTCGCCCACCGACTATGAATGCAGCCCAAACTAGGAAAGTTGAACGCACAGGGTTGAGGAAATCGGGCCAAATACCAGTATTTAGCCAAGCCCAGAGCGCACCTGCTAATCCAGCAATAGCTCCACCAACTGCTAAACTGGCGGCTTTGTGAGTTAAAACATCGTGCCCATGATGTTGACTGACCTCTTCATCTTCTCGGATTGAACGCAGAATTCTACCCCAAGGTGATGCTAACATTGTGTCAAGCAGCCACCATACGGCTAATACAGAAATTGTTGCCATGACAGCCAATAATACGATGTATGGTGCGGCTTGATCAAAGCCTAACCATCCACCAACGGTATCTGAAATACCGGAATCCCACCACGCTTCTAGCGGCAGAGTATATTGTGAAATCCCAATGGCAGATGTTACGGTCCCGGCCCGTAACAACGGCTCGGCTTGCAACGAAATCCGCAACATTTCACCGAGTGAAATCGTTACGATTGCAAAGTAATCCATACGCAGGCGGGCAGTAGGATATGCCAACAACCAGCCCGCTGCCCCTGCTAAGAAAATGGCCATCAGAGTTGCTTTCCAAGGTTGCCAACCATATCCGTTTGTTTCAACCGGTGCACAGAGTAGACCAACAGTAATTGCCCCGATTCCGACAAAGAAAATCACCCCGAAATTAGTCATTCCTGTAACTCCTGTGTGGAGGTTCAGCGAGAAAGCCATGAGGCTAAATATTGCCACTAAAGCAATGAGGCGAGCGATTTGCATGGTTTTTGTGAAACTAGTGACACTTGGAAGCCCCCAAGCAATGTAGACTAAGACGAGGAAAATGAGAACAAAAGTGAGCCATGAACCACGTAGTCCCTCCCGCCCATAAGGTAGATGTTTGTCGACACGCTCACGTATGTCTTTAACTTGAATAGGTAATTTTTGCAGCCAAGATTTAGGAAATGAAAGTAACTTTTTCTTGCCTGCTCCGACTTTGACCACAAATGACGAAAGTAGGTTATCAACCGACTCTAGGGTACTAGTTTTGAATTTGATTATAGGGTCAAATTTTGAAACTACGACCCCGCCTACCGCACTAACCTTTGCCGTGGCTTTCATAGTATAGGCTAGAGGTGGGAAACGGTCACGCAAGCGTAAAACCCCCATTTCTTCTTTCTTTTGCCGTTTTCTTAGCCTCTCAATGTTCCAATTTTCCATGGCTTCGCCGATACCCTTTGGCATCAGAAGTAATACAGCAACTAGGAAGATGAATGGCATTACCTCGGCAAAGCCAGTTGCAGTCGGTCGATTGAGAGTGTTACCAGCACCAATTAGAATCGGCTCAGATGCAGACCTAACAAACCCAACGATGAGTGAGCCAATTAATACTCCTTGAATTGAACCAATTGTTCCGAGTACAATCACTGCAAAGGCAGGCAATAACAAAGACAATCCAAGTTCAGGGTTTATTGGTAATATCGCAGCTAATAGAGCACCACCTAAGCCAGACAATCCTGCTGATAGAAATGCGCTTGTTGAATGAATCCTCTCAACATTAATCCCACTTGATGCTGCTAAATCAGGATTATCTGCAACTGCTCTCATTTGCTTACCTAGTCTAGTCTTGTGCATAATGAACAACAGCAAGAGTACTGAACTAAACACACCCACAATTAGGGCCGCTTTGGTGTAAGAAAAACCGTAGTCTGTGACATTCTCAGCAAATTCCCATAAAGGCGAATCACCCCTTTCACCTAGATGGATTTGCAATCTCTCAGTGTTTACTTGGAATCGAGAGGTTGCCAACTTCCAGTCTCTATCTGGAACAAATCTGAATGTTCTAGCAGTATACCGCAAGTACATCAGAGCGCGTAGAATCATTGCAACGCCAAGAGATGCAATCATCATCACTTGAGGTGAAGCCTCCTTTTTTCTAAATCGACGATAGACTAACTTGTCAATCAATACGCCAAGAATCCCAACTAAAAAGAAAGCAGCTACTGATGCATAAATGAGCAAATCCCATTGTAAAATGTCATCTTTTGGAGCATCTGACATCTCAAAAAAACGCTCAGACCACATCATTGTAATTGCAATATATGAGCCAACGAGCATCATTTCCCCTTGAGCAAAATTACCGTATCTCTGAACCTTGTAAGTGAGTGTAAGACCAACTGCAATGCACAGATAAGCAGCCGCCCAGTAAAGACCTGAAAGGCCAACTGAGGAAAAGTTGTAGTTGATGGTGGAAGAAAATCCAAGTCCGGTAATGAGGAGTTGTAAGGTTACAAAGATGAGAGCCAATAACATGACTGGTGATGACGCTAATGATGCCATTCTCCAATTGCCTGAAGTTTCGTTGAACATCGTGTGAATTACTAATAATCCGCCAGCCATCATTTCAGTTGACTGAAGAATCCAGACTAAATCCCCGACAAATAGATTTGACCAGGCAATCATTCCTTTGTGATGAGTCAAACCTAGATAGGCATCAAAGATCAGCAAAACGCTGAGAGCAAAACGCTTCTGCCAGCGAGGAGTAGCAGAGAATTTCTTGCACACCTCGCTGAAATTCACTCAAATCACCTTTCTGTCTATAGCATCGGCTGGGCCTGTTGCATTCAGGCTTTTGTGCGAATCGGCACTGCGGCGGGCCTATGGGCCCGCCACAGGCCATTTTTCACCAGCGTTCTATCCGATTCAGGCGTCGACGGTGATTACACCGTCTAACCAGGTTCGGTCACAGCTGAAGGATGCATCTACCCCGTCATGGCTGAAAGAGCAGATGGAGTAGCCGTTTCCAGCAACATCTCCATTTGCATCAAAGGTGTGCATACCACTTGCACCATCGAAGTTATTTCCGGTAAGTGACAATGCTGTCACTATATCGGTAATCTCCGGTGTTGATGCCATAGCCATTGCTGCTAATCCTGCAATGAGAACCGCATCAAAAGTTTCGTGGGTATAGATTGCACCGTCTGGACCACCGCCAGCAATCCATGCAGCATCAAAAGCGAGTCGGCGAGCCGAGTCAGATGCTGATGCTGGCTTTGTAGCAACGATTCCATCAAGGCTGCTGTTGTCAGTAAACTCACTGATGAATCCAGCATCAGCGATTCCGTCAGCACCAAAGACACCACCAGAAAAGCCGAGTCCAGCAAGTTCACCAACTATTGCTGCACCATCGGTTGCATATGATACTAGAATAACGGAGTCACAACTAGCGTCAATAACTGATTGTGCAAGGGTTGCTGCGTCGTAGGAACCTTCTGTTGGGTCGTATCCACTTGCCGTGCATGTAGAACTCAATCCACCACTGATTGCATCATACAAACCAGCACCGTAGTCATTGGTCATGTAGAGGATTGCGGCGTTCGTGTAGTTTGCATCGGTTACAACATCAGCGATTGCTGGGCCTTGTAGAGCATCACTTGAGACGACTCTGTACAGGAGATTGTTGTCATCTGCACTGCTAACAGCAGGTGATGTGGATGCGTAGGAAATCATTGGGATTCCTGCTTCCTTAGCAACTGCAATTGCACCAAGAGTTGCACCAGAACATGCTGCTCCAGCAATAGCCGCAACACCTGAGTCAATCAGAGTCTGGGCTGCTGTTGCTGCCTGAGTACCGTCACAACCGGAGTCAGCGATAACCAACTCAAACTGGTAGTTGTCTGAATCAAGAAGGTTGAGTGCCTGGATTGCAATTGCTGCTGCAGCATCAAAGCCACCAGAGTAAACCGCGATTGGGCCAGTCTGTGGGCTCAACAATCCAATCTTGATTGTGGTGCCTTCGAATGGTGCTGCTGTTACGCCTGCATCTGCAGTCCACATGCTAGGGCAAGAAAAGCCCATTGTGTCGCCCATTAGGACGAATCCACAGATTGAGTAACCAGTTCCTAGAACATCACCATTTGAATCAAAGGTGTGTGAACCGCTTGCACCATCGTAGTCGTTTCCAACCATTGCGAGTGCGCTCTTCATGTCAGAACCCTGCATACTGTTAGTGACCATCTTTGCGGCCTTTCCTATGATATTCACTGCATCGTAGGTCTCGTGAGTGTAGATACCACCAGCATCTCCACCGGCTGCAGTGTATGCAGCGTCGAAGGTTGCCTTAGCATCTGATGCTGCACCTGGACGAGGCTTGGTAGCCACCAATCCATCAAGAGCAGCGAGATCATTGAAAGCGTCTCCGAAAGCAGAGTCAGCAAGACCATCAGCGCCAAATACGCTACCAGTGAATGATTGTGCACTGAGTGCTTCCATGATAGCAGCACCATCTGTTGCGTATGACATTAGAACTGCGGAATCGCAACCAGCATCAACAACAGCTCCTGCTAGAGTTGCTGCATCGTACGAACCCTCTGTTGGGTCGTATCCAACCATTGTGCAAACGCCACCAGTCCAACTTGCGTTGAAGTTGTCACCGAGACCTGCACCGTAGTCGTTAGTCATGTAGATAACACCAGGGTTAGTTGCACTAGAACCTGCTACAACTGTTGCTAAAGCAACTGCCTGCTGTGCATCACTTGGTACAACACGGAATAAGAATCCGTCATCATCTGCAGTTGTTACTGCTGGAGATGTACTTGCATAGGATACCATTGGTATTCCTGCTGCGCTTGCGACTGCAATTGCGCCTAGAGTTGCGCCGGAACATGCTGCTCCAGCGATACCAATAACACCAGCGTCAACCAAAGTCTGGGCTGCGGTTGCAGCCTGTGTTCCGTCACAGCCAGAATCAGCAACAACGAGTTCAAAAGTGATATTGGAGTCACCCATGTTTAACTTTTCAATTGCCACATTCGCAGCATCTTCAAAGCCAGGTGCGTAAACCGCAATAGGCCCTGTTGCAGGATTCAGCAATCCTATTTTTATCGTTGTTACTGTGTCATCGATTATTACATCGTCAATCACATCATCATCTGCACCAAGGCATCCAGCAAACGCTACGAACACCATGGCAAAGGCTACCATCATTACATTCAATTTCATTCTATTCATACGAAGTCCTCTACTCGTATCCGGGCGCAAAACAATTCGGGTTATAACCGTTCACAATTTATTAATTGGAAGATAGGGTGGATTTCTTATAAATTAGCCATAAAATAGGTATTTTTCAGTGAACTAAAAACACTTAATGAAAAACGGATGCCGGGGATTAACCTCTAAAAAAGAGTATTCCCTATGGCCCCCATTACCTCATAAGGGCAAATGCATTAAATTCTAAATAACGAGAATTTAAGCAGTCATAAGCTAGAAATCCCCACCGGTTTGATTCAGTAAATCGTCATCAACCTCATCGGCTTTTTCCGTTTCAGTTTCGTCTTCTGTAG
>DTUF01000045.1 GCA_012964335.1 Candidatus Poseidoniales archaeon
CACCCCACGCAGGGTGGGGACTTGGAGTTGCTAGACTTCTGATGGTGCTAACTGGAGCCGGTAATGTGAGAGAAGTAGTTCTCTTCCCTAGAGATAGAAGCCGGGTAACTCCCTGATGAATTACAGGACGGTGGTCAATTGACTCCAGAGAATTCCAAGAAGGTCTGGGCCTACATACAGGAAGCGGGCGACAAACTGGTTGGGAAACTCCCGCCTTCTCACCGCCATCCAAGTGGCAGAAATTCGTATGCCCACGTGGCAATCTGTGTCAAGTCCAAGTTCGGTCAATCGTACAAGGAACTGCCCGATGAACGGATTGGCGATGTGATGGAGTACATCGACTACCTCGTTGAGAATCCTTCTTGATGGAATAGAGGGACGAACCGAAAAGAACGGGTATCTAAGGCCCCTCGGCTAATTGATAGTCATGCCCGAGGGAAGCAAGCCGACTTTCGCCTTCCTTCTGCTTTCAGAGCATCCGTATGGCCGTGAAATGCTGGCACAAATCCTCGCGGAAGGATTTGTCCCAACAATAATCATCAGTGAAGATTCTGAAATCGCTGATGAAGAAAGAGAGAAATTTCTCGACCGAATCTCCGGCAATCCAATCGCCCTAACCATAGAAGCCCAACTTGCTGAACTTGCCAAGCCCGGCCCAACCGGAGAACCTGGAATTATCGTACCTCACGTTAGCGTGCCCATTCACAATTCTGAAAATGTTATGCCTCACATTTCTGATATGGAACTAGATTTGATTGTGTTTGGGGGGACCCGAATTATTCGTGGTGAAATTTTGGATCATCCAAAAGACGGTGTCATCAACTCACACCCCGGTATCTTACCTCATTGCCGTGGCTCAGCAAGCCCGGCGTGGTCGGTTTATCATGACATCCCCATTGGCTCTTCAACCCACTTTTGTGACAATGGAATTGACACTGGGGAACTGCTACTAACCCGTGAAGTTTCTGTTACCAAGGGTATGACTTACGAAGACCTATGCTACGATACATTGGTGTTAGCAGGTGTGCTAATGAAAGATGCATTATTGGGTTATGAGGCTGGAAAATGGAGTGAAATGCGCCACCCGCAAGGTGAAAGCGAGCACCCTACCTTCCGTAATGCACCCGATGAGGTGTTACAGGTAGTGCGGGAAAAATTAGCAGACTTTACTTATGCTCACTACGTTGATTAAAGGAGATGAAAAAATGCAGAATATATCACCACTCGCTGAAGATGCTTTTGATGGGCGCCATGCTATTGTTTGTGGCGCATCTGCTGGAATTGGACGCTCAACAGCACTAACATTAGCCGCTGCTGGAGCTGAATTAACATTGGTTTCTCGCTCAGCAGATAAGTTGACTGCTCTAGCGAATGAATGTCACAATGCTGGTTCTCCTACGGTCCATGTTTTGCCGATAGATTTGGAGGATGGACGGGCAATTGATGCTTTGATCCCAGCCCATCTGAAAGAATTTGGTCCAGCACATATTCTCATCAATAATGCGGGTGGACCCCCTTCTGGTCCTCTTTTAGATGCTACAGATGATGATTTTCTCAAACCTCTAAAACGCCACCTTTTCGCTGCTCAGCGAATGGTGAGACACTGTCTCCCTGGAATGGAGAAACTACAGCATGGTAGGATTGTAAACATTATCTCAACCTCGGTCCGAGAGCCGATTGCCAATCTTGGGGTTTCCAATACCGTGAGAGGTGCAATGGCTGGCTGGTCAAAAACCCTAGCAACCGAACTCCCATCCTGTGTAAGTATCAACAATATCTTACCTGGATTCACAAATACTGGTAGACTTGAGTCATTAGCCGAACAAATATCTGAGACAAGAGGGGTTACACCAGACGACGTACGCTCTACATGGCTTGCAGGAGTACCTGCTGAACGCTTGATTGAGCCTGAAGAAACCGCCGCAGCAATCGCCTTCCTCTGTTCTGATGCAGGCGGTGCCATTCGGGGTGTTTCACTTGCTGTTGATGGTGGCAGAATGCGCTCAATCTAAGGTGAAGATATGGAGTTTGATGTTTTCTTTTCGATATCGCAGACGCCAGATTCTACTGGCTACTGTCCTGATGAGCAGACAATGTATTCCAACTATATTGAACAATTGAAAGTTGCAGATAATCTAGGTTATGGTGTCGCTTGGATTGCCCAAGCTCACCTCTCTACTGAAGTTCAGAAACGCAACCAAAATCCAGTCATCCCGCACTGGGAAGGAGAGGTTGGTTTGTGCACTGATTTTTTCCAGTTGGCAGCCTTATCATTCGCTGAAACTAAGCAAATTGAAGTTGGCTCAGCTGTGCTCTCAATTCTAGCTAATGGTGGCCCAATAGCAGTTGCTGAAAGAGTTGGGAATTTTTGCGCACTGCAGGAATTAAGAGGTGATTCAAGGAAATTACACATTGGATATTCTGCTGGAAGATTCCAATTCATGGCATCACCATACGGTGTAATTCCACGTGACGCCGTTGAGCAGTCAGCATGGCCTGCTCTGCGTGGTCAAATCTTTTGGGAAGCGAGTGAAATATTCCTACGCTTGCTAAACGGTGAAGCATTCTCATCAGATTCAGTTCGAAAAACAATTCTCAGTAGAGATACGTTCCGAACTGATGAAGATTGGCAAGCAGTACAAGAAACTGCAATTGATGTCGGAGGATTGGCCGAGCCGCCTCAAGAAATTGAAATACCAAACCACTATCAATTTGAAGAAATCAAATGTATTCCTCAAAATTGGAATCGGGACCTTCTTTCCCTAACCCTTGGAAGTCATGAACCTGCTTTGCAAATTGAGGCTAACAAGTATCGCCCCGTTCAGGTTTTCAACCTGTCAATAACTGCTCCTGAACTCATTGAAGCAACTCATGACAGAATGACTGAATCGTACCATGAAAGTGGTGGCGGGTGGCAGCGTAATATGATGCCGAGAACGATTATGGTATTCTTGAATAATGAGGAAAAGCTTACCCCAGAAGAGCGATCAACTGCGGCACAAAAAGAAGCAAAAGCAACTCTAGATTCTTACTGGAATGCTCTTGAGGGTACAATTGACCCAGCAAAAGTGTCCAAAGCAGCAAACAATGCTGTTATTGGGAACGCCGAAGAGGTCGCCGCCCAAATCGTTGAAAGATTCCACCCCGACGACCGGCTCATGCTGTGGTTCGATTTCTTCCGCCACGACTCTGCCCGAGTTCAGCGGGACATGGTTGCATTCATGAATGAAGTTGTACCTTTAGTAAATGGAGATGAGTGACTTGACTGAACACAACCCATCATCAGTTTCCCCCGGTAGACCAGGCTCAGGTGTTTACCCAACTACCCCTCTTGGAGAAATTCACGAAGGGATACCTACTGGACGAGATGTCGAATGGGAGCCACTAGTTGATTTCCGTCGCAACGATGTTTCTGAAAATACAATTCATGGTGCAGTTGCTTGGGCTCATGGAAACGAAGTCATCCACTCTTTTGGAGGCAATGTCCTTTGTTATGGACGCTCGATGATGAAACCCCTATTGATGAAAACATTTGTTGATGTTTTAGATAGTGAACTCTCTAGTGAGCAAAAAGCAATTGCGTGTTCGTCTCACAATGGTGATACCGAGCACGTTGCTGCGGCCCAATCAATTCTCAATGAATCTGAATGGGGATTGATGCAGTGTCCATTAGATGTACCTCTAATTCAATTCGGTCGACAAGTCCGTCGACCGCGGCGTTGGTTCCATACTTGTTCTGGGGAACATGCAGCTATCCTCAAAGCTCTTCGCTTGAAAGGAATTAATCGGGCTGGCTACACTCTACCACAATCAGAATGGTTCCCACTTTTCATTGAAGTCCTCAGAGGTTTCCTTGGCCAACCAGACTGGAACCCAGTGCGAGTAGCAAAAGATGGCTGCGGTTTACCAACAGTCTCTAACACCGTAAATGAACTAGCGGTAATGTTTGCTGGCTTGGCCACCACAAAGGATGAGGATTGGATATGGGAATCAATGTGCAATCACCCAGACCTTGTAGGCGGATTCAATCGCCTTGATTCAACCATCCTAAAATGTGGTGAAGGAAAAGTATTGGCAAAAGAGGGAGCAGACGGACTTTTGGGCCTCTCAGTGATTCATCCAAAATACCCAAAAGGTCTAGGAATCACCATAAAAATCGCACATGGTTGGAACGCTCAAGCAACTTGGTATGTTGCCCGAGCCGTCCTTGGTGTACTCGGAATTGAGTTGAGAAACCCTTACCCTCTACATCGTCAAAAAGCGTTTATCGTACCCGGTGTTGTGCCTCCTGACCTCCTCAAAAACTTAGAATCGGTGGTTACTTGGGATGAATGGGACCCTGACAGCGACAGATGGTACTACGACTGGCGCCAATACTCAGTACCGTCAAACCATGATGGGCCACCAGAGGGAAATAATCCTGAATGAGGTGATACAATGGATGAGGAATACAGTGATACTGGATCCAACCCTTCTGTTTCGGACCCTGAAAATGGTGACATTCCGGACCTACTAAACTACATCGCCGGAGAGTTCTGTCACGCACAGAGTGAAGAATGGCTGAACGACCTCTCTCCCGCAACCGGAATGAGAATTGCTAGGGTTCCTAAATCAAATGTTGATGACATCAACGCGGCCGTAAATGCTGCCCGTGATGCATTACCTGAATGGTCATCTCTGAGCCACGCTAATAGAGCTGATTGGCTAGACAAAATTGCTGATGCCCTTGAGGAACGCAGCGAAGAAGTCGCACAACTGGAATCACTAGATACTGGGAAACCAATTTCTTTAGCACGAAATGTTGACGCAACCCGCTCGGTTGAAAACTTCCGTTTCTTTGCTAACGAAGTGAGAGAATTTACTGCTGAAACTTTTGATATGGAAAATGCCACCAATCATGTAGTTTACAAGCCAGTTGGCGTGGCTGGATTAATCACTCCTTGGAATCTGCCACTTTATTTGTTGAGTTGGAAAGTGGCACCAGCATTAGCGATGGGTAATACAGTTGTAGCGAAGCCATCTGAATTGACACCAATGACAGCAAGTTTACTTGCAGAAATTATTGATGATGTTGGTCTTCCATCTGGAGTCTTTAATCTCGTTCATGGACATGGTGATGAAACAGGAGCCGCCCTTACTAGTCACTCGGATGTTGACCTCATATCCTTCACCGGCGGAACTGCTACTGGGGTCAAAGTTGCATCTTCAGCGGCATCTACTTTCAAGAAATTAAGTCTTGAATTAGGTGGTAAAAATGCAACAATTGTATGCGCTGATGCTGATATGGAAAAAACAGTTGCCGGCGTAGTTAGAGCAGGATTCCTAAATCAAGGACAGGTCTGCCTTTGTGGCTCCAGAATCCTAATTGAAGAGAGCATTTACGATGAATTCGTCAGCCGATTTCTAAGCGCTGTAGAAGCAATGAAAATAGGTGACCCTGCTGACCCTGAAACCGACCTCGGCGCCCTGATTTCAGCCGACCACCTTGACAAAGTTAGTGGTTACATTTCTCTTGCTGAAGAAGAAGGGGGTGTCATCCTGACCGGAGGAAATACTCCTGAAGGAATCCCAGAGCAATTCGAAAATGGGAATTGGCTCTCACCGACAGTGATAGATGGTCTGTCACCAAACAGTAGATGTGCAACTGAGGAGATTTTCGGACCGGTCGTAAGCATCCATGCATTTTGTGATGAGAATGAGGCACTTGAAATCGCCAACGCAACCAAATATGGTTTAGCAGGGAGTGTATGGACAACTGACCTAGAAAAGGGCAGGAGAATCGCTGAGGGAATAGATACCGGAATGGTTTGGGTGAACACCTGGCTACACCGTGACTTACGCACTCCATTTGGAGGAGTTAAACACTCAGGAGTTGGGAGGGAAGGAGGACGCTGGAGCCTATCTTTTTATTCACATGCGGTCAACATCTGCATCTACAACGACTCCTGATGGCCTTGATTATTCCCCTCTGTAACGACTCATCTATGTCAATCTGAGGTCACAACTTCTAATGGCCGTAGGGAAGGCCGAGAAATTATGGTCAGCATTCCAACCTTCCACTTCACGACCTTTGAATCGTTGATGTTGGTCCTTCTCGCCTCTTTTTTGGTGCCGATTTTACTTTCTCGATGGCAGAGAGTAGAGATGCCAATTGTCGTTGGAGAAATTATTGCTGGAATCATCATCGGACCCAGCCTTTTGGGTATCATAGATGGTCAAGGCGAAGTGTTTGATTTCCTACTTGATTTTGGGTTAGCATACCTGATGTTTATCGCAGGTATGGAAATTGATTTTACAATGATTGGAAAAATCTCTAAAGCCGCTGGAGAAGCAAAAGCAAAAATTACAAGACACCCAATTTTTCTAGCCGTCACCACTTTTTCTTTAACACTGGTTATTTCATATTATATTTCCACTAATCTAGTAGATCCAGAATTGGTGAAAAATGATTGGATGTTGGCTTTAATCCTGTCAACCACTTCACTAGGAGTAGTTCTCCCAGTTCTAAAAGAGAGGCGATTGTCAGATACGAGATTCGGGCAGTCTGTATTGATGTCAGCACTGTTTGCAGATTTCGTTACTATGCTCCTAATATCATTGCTAGCCACATATTTGGAAGGTGGACTGAACATAGAAATGCTTCTGGTGTTTTTCCTCTTCCTAGCCTTTGCTGCGCTCTACCGTACTGGAATCGTAGCTCAACGAAGCAATACCATTCGTAAATTATTTGAAGATTTATCGCATGCAACTTCACAGATAAAATTACGAGCAAGTTTGGCGATTTTAGTTTCATTCATTGTATTAGCAGAGATTTTGAATGCTGAAATGATTCTCGGTGCGTTCATCGCTGGAGTGGTGATATCCCTGCTCACGACATCGCCCGAAAGAAAGGTGGAGAGAGATTTAGAAGCGTTTGGATTTTCCTTTTTCATCCCAATCTTCTTTATCCTTGTAGGAGTGAGTTTTGATGTCCAGGAATTAATTTCTTCAAAAGATGCATTACTACTGGTACCACTTCTTTTGGCCGCCGCAATAGTTGTCAAAATGGTACCGATGATGTTGTTTAGGTTATCCTTCACTTGGAAGGAAACATTCGCAGCAGGCTCCCTGCTATCTGCTAGATTATCACTAATAATCGCAGCATCCCTAATCGCCTTAGAACAAGAAATCATCACACCCGCAGTCAACTCTGCAATCATTCTCGTTGCCATCATCACGGTCACATTATCACCCATAGTATTCAGCAAGTTAATGCCAAATGGGAAATCCGAAGAAGAGTGATTTT
>DTUF01000046.1:0-14974 GCA_012964335.1 Candidatus Poseidoniales archaeon
GAACCCGCGACGACGATGTTGAGCAAGTAGGTGAATCCGAAATTGAGGGTACTGACGGTGCAAAGACTGGAGATGTTCTCATCAAAGTCTCTGATCCCTCTGCGAACAACCTAAGAATTGCGACCGAGGCAAAATCGGGCAAGTCTGGTGGTGCCTACAGCCTTACTGGGAAGGAAACGCTGTGGGATGAAATGTCCAAGTCGATGGTCTTGAGAGAAGCCCAAGCAAGTATCGGTGTAGTCAATATTGACAATGTGAAGAAGCACCAACCATGGCTAACCAAGGGCCGTTACCAAATCATCGTTGCCGTTGACTGGGAAAACATGGACTTCACTTTACTAGAAATAGCCTACAATGTGTTGAGATATCGAATAATACAAGATGCATTTGGCGGAAACACAGTAACTCAAGAACGAACACTTGATTTTGTCGGGTTTGATGAGTTGTTAACTGGGATTTCAGATAGTACTGAGATATTGCGAAAGATGAGAGGTAACCTAACTGGTATCAGCAATATTGTCGATGGTCAGAACACCGACATAAACCAACTTGAGAGGACCATAAAATCGAATATTGAACAGCTGAAGTTGCTCCTCTCATCTGCACAAACAGAGGAAATATCAGATACAATTTCTGAAGCCTAATTTAATCTGAATAAAAGGATTGCAAAGGCATCAATGGGATAAACAGGTTGTGCAATGGACTTGCACAGTGACTACCCATTGAGTAACTAATTCATCCTTTGACAGACAAGAAGAAGTCTCGCAAGAGATTTGTGAACAGGAATCGTTGTAGTGCTCTCAATTTGCCAACCAGCGGCATTGACCTCTTTTACAACTTCAACCCACGACTTACCAAAAGTCTGGGCTAATCCATCATTTTCGCCTTGACCAAAATCATCTCGTAACAAATCCATTCCCAATGCTTTCGGTGGCCAAGGAAGCAAAGCTGCGAGTTGGGCATTTGGGGTTGCAACTTCACCACAAGATGAAAGTGCACCAATGAAAAGTTGCCAGCCATCATCACTCTTCCAAGAATTAAGTCCATAGGGTGGGTCAAAAGCGAATCCATCAAAGGGCATATTTTCCTGCCAAAGACTCGTTAATTGAGTTGCTAAACCACGCTTAATTTTTGCACTCTGTGACATGGTTTGAATTTCTTTTGCCCACTTGAGATTGTCCCTGCTTCCTTCCACCATTCTTGAATCTGCATCGCTGCCAAAAACCTGTGAGCCAATGGCTGCAGCCTCCAACAATATTCCTCCAGTGCCACAGAACGGGTCGAGGATTTTTCCCTCTTCAGGACAGGCAATATTGGCCATCGCTCTAGCCAGTCTTGGGTCAAGGCTTATCGGTTTGAAATAAGGGCGTTTTGGTGCGGTTCTCTCATCCCATGTAGATGTGCCACTACTCTTTACCCCCCAGATAATTTGAGGTGGGTTTTCGGCCTCCTCTTCCTCAGTTAGATTGTTGTGATTTAGTGCGGTTATTTTGAGCGTTATTTCGGGTGCAGTGAGGTCAATTTTCCAACCATCTCTAAACATTTCCCCGCCGATAGATTGCTCAATACTTCGTGTTGACCACCCCTCTACTTTTTTGCCAATTTTATTGGCTCGAACTGCCAAGGTTTGACCTGTGTTTTCGAGGTGTTCTTTACACCATGAGATTACTAATTCAACGTGCTTTTCTAAATCAGTGTAAAGTGAATGATTTGCTGGATACAAAGTCTCAGAGATTAATGCTGACCTTTGAGCAATTTTAGTTGCCGAATCTTGGTCGCATATCAGTACACGTTCGTGAATGAATTGTGAGGTGTTTGCTGAATCAACCAAGGCTGAGAACTCCGCTCTAGCGATACTTGGTTGCCATCCGCTTGCTATCACGATTGCATCTGCGTTTTTCGCTAAATTCCCTGACAACTTGCCTCACCTCCGCTATCTCTACCGCTATGCGGCCGGCCTTCAATTCTATATCATCCGGTGGGGTCCGCCACACTATGGCGGAGCCAAATAAGCGAGTTCGCGGCACCGCCCTATGGGCGGTGTTGACACTATTTGGTATCATGATGGTTGCATCACTGACTACTGCAAGCGGAATTGATTCTGGCGCTTCAACCATGCAAGATGAACCAGACCCAAACCGTATGCTCACTTTCGAGCAACCAATTCTATACATGTATGGGGATGATTCTGAGGCTGACCGAACTCAGTGGACTACTTGGAATCACGCAGAATCAAATGACGGGCAATCAGCCACAAGTTTCTTTGAGGGGAATTTATTTGGTGATGCAAATGCAGGAGGTGGAATTAGAGAATTCACTTTTGATGGCACTGATGCCAATGAAAATGCTACAGGGATTGATGCTGAACAACCTATTACTGGTACCCTAAACCTTGCAATAAATTGTAGTGGTTGCAGCAAAGAGGTGACATTGACACTTCGAATGGGAACGCAAAATGGACTTGCTGATATGTCGTCAGTAACTCTTGCTGGTCCCGATGAAGCAGATGGAGACATCTACACATATTCTTTTGCAGGACACAATATTGATGAATTAGATGGAGGTGAAGTATTCGGAATACGTCTTCAATTCACTAAATCAAGTGGCCTCACTGATAGTTACACACTCTATCTTGGCCGTGATAATTTTGAAATGGCTGTGCCAGTATTGCCTCCTTACGAAGAGGAAGTTCCCGGTCTCGAATTAGAAGAAGGAAAAGATTACGTTTCACCGTACGCAGTTGGAACTTCTGGATTTACAACACACGATGTCGCAACTAGTGGAGTCGGTGGACCAATTCTCATGCTCTTAGTTAGCATTGGTATTGTCGCTGGTATCATGTTCTTGATGCCACCAACTGGCATTTTCAAAGTGCTTTCAGTAGTATTAGTTGGTATCGGAATGATTGCATCATTCACAATTATCCCTATTGTTTCTGGACCTGTTGCGTTAGCAACGGCAGTTGATGAATCAGATCCAAATGTGTACACGATAGATGATATCGCGGCAATGCAGGAAAGAGATGGCACTTTCCTCGGGGAACTAACAGCTGGAACTGAGTTCCAAGTTTACATTCCATACGACATGGTTTACAGAGCACGAGACTTAGAAATGAACGGATGGCATTACGGTTTAGGGTTTGAATCGTCTGCTGAAACCCTCAGTGACCCTGCAGAAAGCAGTTCAAGGGGGCGTGAATATGTACAACTTTACTTTTCAATGACAGATGTTGACATTACACCTGGTTCAGCAATGATTATCAATGTCAAGATGATAAATACCACCGACAGTACTGGCGAGTCTCGCGTGGTTCCACAATGGGCTGTAATAGGCGATGAGGGAAACCAATTTTGGGTTAAGGATGATACTTTTGGGGGCCGCTGGGTCATACCTGAAAAGGACATTAATGGTGACACAAATGTTGAATTGGTGGGGGTAAAATATACCTGGCAATACTATCCACTTCTACTGGCATTACTTGGATTTATATTGGCTGGAGTAGGCTTGTTCCAATGGACTAGGGCACGCCGTCCAACACGGGTAGCAAGAGTAGATGATTTTGATGATGATGATGATTACGAAGAAGATTTCGATGATGACGACTTCGACTTTGATGACGACGATTTGTGAGTGGGGTGGCGTTGCTTGGGCTGTAACCTGAGGGACTTAGCCACGCCACATCCCGTTGAATTATCTGACTTCAACGGACAGCGGGTTGCTGTCGATGCTTTTCTTCTCGCTTACCAATTTATCACCAGTCTACGTACACGTGGAGAAGGTGCTGATGGTGGACCTCTAACTGATTCCAATGGCCACCCAGTATCACATCTAATGGGATTTCTTGACCGAGCAACGGTGATGATAGAATCTGGGATTGACCCCGTCTTTGTGTTTGATGGTAGACCACACGAATTGAAAATGGAAACATTAGCAAGCCGAAAATCTCGTAAAGATGATGCAAGAGAAAAGTGGGACCGTGCAGTTGCTGATGAGGATTGGACCACAGCACAAAAACTTGGCTCACAAATTGTTTCTTACACTCGTGAGATGGTTGCTGAAACACGAGCGATGTTGGACCTGCTTGGAATTGTTAACATCGAAGCACCAATGGAAGCTGAAGGCGCTGCTGCGGTTAGATGTGCTCGCGGAGATGTAGATGCAGTATCAAGCCAAGATTGGGATACACTACTCTATGGAGCGCCAGTAATGGTCAGAAACCTCTCATCACACGGCACGAGAAGGTTCGGAAGAATGGTTCACGCAGAGCGTATCGTCTTGGCAGAACTTTTGGAAGAGAACGGACTAACTTACGAACAACTAGTTGACCTTGGCATTATGGTTGGTACCGATTTCCACCCTGGGATCAAAGGAATTGGACCTAAAACTGGCCTCAAACTGATTCGTGAATTTGGCACAATTGAGGAGGTATGTGCGGCAAAAGACAAGGAAATACCAGAGAGGCTTGAGGAGATAAGGGAACTTTTCCTTAATCACCCAACCTCTGATGAACCACTCCCTCAACAAAGAATGTGTGACGAAACTGGGTTGCGAGAAATGCTAGTTGATGGCCATGATTTCTCTGAGCGCCGAATTGGTAGAGCACTCAACCGAATGGAAGCTGCTGGCAGATTGCGCTCAGGTGGGCAAACCTCACTTTTTGATTTCTGATTGAGCCGAAGGCTCAATTGCAGTCTAACCTCAGCCTAGAATTGTGGAACTAACAGATGGAGCCGATTCTGCCGATGAATCGGCGAAGGCTTGGTGGTCATTTGTTGATAGCAAACAGTTCTGGAAATGGTTGCTGATTGGCGGTATTCTGCTCAATGTGTTTACTGCGTTTTCTAGTGAACTCGGAGTAGATACCCATGCACATCTTGCTGAAGATGATGAAGGAAGCCTTGTTTGGGGTCATACTCGACCAATTGACCATTCAGCAAGCGACCCAACATACGCTCCGGCTGGTGGAGAATGGGATCTATCTCTAGCCCCATCATCTCTTGGAGAAATAGGTGTCAGAGGGTTGGCTATTGCACTCACCCTGTTGCTAATTGGACTTGGCGGGGTTGCATACGGGATGTTCTCTGAAGGAAATGGGAGGAGAGCAGCAGCCTTGATTGCAATTTACCCAACGTTTGTTTTCTCAACTGGACGAGCGTATGCTGAACCAACTATTGCAATGTTTGTTGTGCTGATAGTTTTAATCAATGCAAAATTAGTTGCTGAGAAAGGCATTGAATACCGACTCGCTGGTTCTATTGCATCCGCTATTTGCATGATGGGAATCATGATGTTGAAGGGAATCAATCCGATGTATGGAATCTTCTTTGGATTGGCAGTTTTGGCATATCATCTGATTGACATCTACCGGCCATCACTTCACTCTCTAACTCGCAATCCGCTACGCGGCGGATTGCTGACTTCTGCAGTTGTTGGAATATCCATGCTAATTATTGGAGCGACTGGCGGTGGTGGAACACTCTCTGTAATCTCAATAGATGCGCCAAGATTTTTCTTTGCCCTAATTGTTTCAATTTTTGATATTGTACTGGTCTACTCAATTTTTGGCATGATGATTTGGCCTTTCATTTGCTCTGCTTGGAAGAAAATTTCTGAAACCAAAGACATGCCGACTACGTTCTTAGCGATTACAATCGCCGGCTTCACTACAGCCATCACGATTTATGTCGCAGCACTATGGACATATGAGTCAATTATTTGGAATGCAGATTGGCCTTGGGTTATGTGGACAATGGGCAATAATGGACGCTACATCTCACTTACTATGATTCCAATATTGATGCTATTAGCCCATCTCAAGCATCAATATCCTGACCTTCCATCGCTTGAAAACCCTGGAAAAAAGAGTGCCGCCTTCGCTGTTGGAATACTACTCATCATTCCTATTTCCCTACTCGCAGGAATACACGGGCAAACCTACTGGACTGACGATGCGGCTGAAGTATTGGACAATAACATGGAAGAGGGGGAAGATTTCCTCTTCATTCATGATGGCACTTTGGGAATGCACTACCTCTATACTTTCCATACAGGGATAGATGATGTGGGTCAAAGAAACATTACCGGACACTGGCGGGCTCCAGATTCAGGTTGGCAAGACGAACTGGTGAATGGGGTGAAAATGGAAAATCGCGGGAATCTCTCAAATGTACAATGGATTGTTTTCGCTCCGGGTACCTATTGGACTGATGGATATCTAGAAGACTGGAACATGAGTTTACTAGGACAAGCTGATTTCATGAATGGAGGGGGCAATTGGGAAATTTGGTCGACACATGTTCGTGAACAGGAAATTGTGCCCTTTTGATTGAGTTCAATCAAGTTTGTCGACTATTCTTTGGCGGTCCTTTCTGAACAGTTTGAGTCTCTTCCTCTTCTGCTTCTGAATCTCTTCCTCAGGATTATCTCTCAAAGATTGGAAAGGAATCCACTTATCTGGGACAAGTCTCCATGGAATTACAAATGCGACTACACTGAGTAAAATTTCAGAGCCGGGAATTAGAAACACTCTGAGAGGTAATACCACAAGACCAACCATTCCAAGTTGTGCAGCTGCTTGCTTTCTCTCTGACCTGTTGGTTTTTCTTCCTAGAGCAATTTTGCCAAGAGTTGCAAACCCATCTTTAGCCTCTATTGCCTCAACTTTAGCAACATCCCATCCTTTGACGATTGCTTCACCCCAAGCATCAGGGTCTTTTGCAACTGCAATGATTTCATGACGCTTTTCTTTTGGCAGTTTCTTTGCAACTTTGTATCCACCTCTTACTGCCCACGGGATGAAGGCTAGGATTCTACGCAATCTACTTCGCTTTTTGAGCGGTGCAGATGGCAACTTGCCTGACGTGCTTGAGTTATCCGCCACAACCTTGCGAATTGTTCGTACTGCATCAATCCATCCATTCAATGATGGATTGTATTCAATTAATCCCTACGCTTTGGCCTTAGAATTGCAATACCCGCTAAACTCGCCACAGTAAGTAAGCCAGTGAAACCAGGAAGGCTGCCTCCACCTCCACCGCTACTTCCACTGCCTCCGCTATTGCCGCTACTGTTTCCTCCTGTAGCGCCTCCTATGATTTGAATATCCAAGATTGAAGAACTGAGATGATTGCCATCTGTCCAACTAACACTTATGATTACACTTCCCGTGAAATTAGTCGGCACATTCACCCACATTCCCACACTAACATTTCCCGTTCCAGATGCGGTGAGTGATGCTGACGAATTAGTCATTGTCAGCATCATCGCATCTCCATCTAAATCAATACATGAAGTGATGATGTAGTGATTACCTGCTGGCAATTGGAGTTGATGGCTGTACGAGAGAGTTGTCGAGTTTGAATTAATTGAGCCGATGTTAATGGAACAAACAGGAGGAGTGTTGGTTGAAGGTGGTGGATAGACACAACTACCATCGTCAACTGTTGCATTGATATTGAAATTCGTTGCCAATGGATCGGTGCAACCCGAAATCGCTGCAGGAGCTACAATGAAGGTAAAATTATGAGAATCTACCAAATTCCCAGACGAATCCCAAAGATCTGCTCCAATCCAATATGACCCATGTGACAATCCTGAAAATGTCTGGGCGGAATAATCGTAAGTCATGCCACTGAAATTGTATAAACCTGAATATGTAGGGATGACAACATTTTGGTCAATCAAGTTCCATGTGACTGTGTAAAGCGTTGATGGATTTAGATTCCCAGCATATATTGCTACTACGAAAGGATCATTTTCAGTATATGTGTAAGATGGGAGACTAACATTTATTGTACCGGTGATAGGTACATTTTGAATTGTGAAACATTGAGAATCTGAATCTATTAGAGAAATGTTAAGGAAAATATTCGCCTCTAAGCAGTATAATCCTGGTAACAAACCTGTCCAGTTAAGAGACCATGAGGTGTTCAGCCCACCACCATAATATGGCATCATTCCATAATCAATTAGGGAACCACTTGAGTAATAGAGAGTCCAGTTAACATTGTAGAGAGTTGATGCTTGCCCTGATGATGCATAGATAACGCCAGATGCTGAATTAGGTGCAGAATTAGCCGCCGCGTAAACAAAGATAGATGGCGGCGTTGGAGGAGATGTTATCTGGAAGCAATCAGTATCCGAGTCACCATTTGAAGAGTTCAACGATACGACATACCCCTGCACACAATAGTTTCCAGGTGAAAGGCCAGTCCATGAATAACTCCAAGACATATTACTTTGATTAGCAGTCCAGTAAAACCCAAAATTATCAAGAACATAGCCATTAACATCTGTCAGAGACTGATTAACCCAATGGGTCTCCCCTACTGTAGCATCCCATGCATGTAGCGTTGAACTTCCAGTTGTACCAACTGAACCATAGGCATTCACTCCAACAGATAGAGTGTTGTTCACTGGAGGTGGGGCCGTCATTTGGAAGCAGTCAGAGTCTGTATCATAATGAGGAATTGAAGAGTTTATTGAATAGACAAAAGCATTTACACAGTAGTTGTCCGGAGATAGTCCATTCCAGTATTGGTTCCATGAAAAATTACTTTGTTGTGCTGTCCACTGAAAATCGTTGGAATCAATTGTGTAACCGTTACTATTTGTGATATTCATATACACCCTGTAGGTTTCTCCGACAACCGCGTTATACACATGTAATGTGTTAAACCCTGTCGTCCCGATTCCACCATAAGCGTTGACATCAATATCAAAGGGTTGAGATGTGCTATTCTGAATTGTGAAGTTATTACTCATCCCAGATGACAGAAGTATCGTTGATGATGACAATTCTGCATAGATTTTCCATGTATCTGCTGCCAATGTATTACTATTTCCAGAATTGCTAGTTAACCAACTATAGGATGCTGAGTAATTTGAGACATTTGTTATGCTTGTTGAATCAGTTGCATACCAATAGTAGAAACCACTCCAACTAACAGGGATAGGCGCCCATTCAAGGGTATAATTTGTATTAGGGTCAAGGTTAGTTGCGTAAATGTCCGACCACACTGTTGACCCAACTATGTATGTACTATACTGAACATTAGCGTACACCATCTCTGCACCGGTTCCAGGTGTAGATATAATATTCACATTTACTGAGTTCTGTACTATTAGTGAACCTTGTTGAAATAATTTCACGACAAGAGTGTAGACTCCAGTGGTGCTAGTTGAACTCGATGGAACATTAAAACCTAGAGATTGAGATGTCCCAGTAAAATTTTGCACACTCGAAAGTAAAACAATGCCATTAGGATCAATCCACCGATACTCAATTCCATTATCAACATCGTAGAAACAACCAGTCGCGTAAATGCTGGGATAGAATGAACTCCCTGTTAGATATGTGCTTGCAGGAGTTGAAACACTCAACATCCCTCCTGTACCAACAGCGAAGGTGGTTGTCTGGTTTGTGGCTAATGTCAAATTCGATGCATAGAGATTAGCCTGAATCCTCCATGAGTTATTGTATAGAATCTGCTGAGTGGTATTGCTTGCATTGACTGTTGACCAACTATGGGATACGGTGTACCATGTGACATTTGTTATGTTGACGGAGCCAGCCGGGTTAGAAGAAATTCCGCCATAAGCTGGACTTACTCCCTCCCATTCAAGTGTGTAAGTAGTGTTGGGGTTGAGATTGATTGCTGTAATATTTGCTGAAACGGTGTCTCCTGCCATGTAGGAACTTGGTTGGCTTGAAAGGTATACAATTTCATATCCTGTTCCAGGTGCTACTACATACGCATTCGTTGAGACCGTTTTTATTAGTGTGCCTTGTTGATACAGCCTTCCTGTGTGGGTATAAGTTCCAGGTGTGCCCGTTGCCGAAGAAGGTAGAGGACTTGTGAGGTATTTTGTGGTACCAGTAAAGTTCTGTCCTCCAGACAATATTATGGAACCATTCGGAGATGTCCACTCGTATTCTAGCCTTTTATCAACATTGTAGTAACAATTGATTGCGTATACACTAGAAGTTATAGAACTCCATGTTGCGTATGTGCTTGATGAAGGATATAGAATCAAAGTTCCTCTTGAGCCAACTACGAACATTGTAGTTTGATTAGAGAACAATGTTATGTTAGACGTAGTCAGACTGAATTCAATCTTCCAAGTGCTGTTCCAAAGATTTTGCTGCGAACTATTGGTTGAATTGATTGTCGACCAACTATGTGAGGTGGAGTAAGATGTGACATTTGTGATGTTCACTGAATTAGTTATCCTATAATAACCACCCATTTGGTCAGTAGCGCCCCACTCAAGTGTGTAAATTGTGTTTGCGTCAAGGTAGGATGCTGAAATATTTGCATATACTGTTGACCCAGCAGTGTATGTACTTGAATACCCCCAAACCAATGCTGATTCATTTCCAGTCACACGACTGCTAGAGGAAGCCTGTTCTGAATCAGTAAGGACGTATTCTTGATTATCAATCGTAAAGGGTACTATGGCACTTGCTAATACCATTACTAAAACCATCAAAATTGGGGTGAAAAACAACTGTTTTACTTTTGCCATGACTATATTAGTACTTCTAAGAGTATTAACAGTTGTGAGGGATAACCTTGCAATTCAGATTAAAATTACAAAAAAAAATGGCCCGCTTGGAAGGGAAAACCCCCCCCCAAGACGGACCGTGTTCGCATGTACTGGAAAGAATACCAATTGACGTTGAAGGAACTTCAGCGCTCTTCTTGGATCTGGCTACGAAGAGTCTTGCAGCTCTTTGCAGTTGCTGATAGTACACCGCGTAGGCGGCGTGAGGCGGCATCGGTGCCACGCTCGTGCTTCTCAGCGTCTTTCATTGCACCCATCAGGGTGTCGATCATTGCTTGCAGGTTATCTGATACAGATGCCATACTTTCACCGGCAAAACGACCGTTTTATATTGTTTCGGCTGATTTTGGGGTTTTATAATATACTATAATCCAAGTATTCAATTGCGGAATACTTTCAAATAAGCATAAATTGGAGATTTTTTGTGAGGAAAATCTGTTTATTGTCCACCATAATGAGCAATTAATGCTTCTAAATCATGGTGGTCAACAGTTGATAATGAACGCAAACCGCCGGTAATCGCTTGCAACCCTGGCGCTTTGACACTCCAATTTTTCCGAAAGCCTGACTTTCGAGATTTTATGCAACCACTTTTTTCTAAAGCAATCAGGTGGTGACTGATTAATTGTTGACTACATTCTAGTTCTTCTGCCAGTTTCCCTTGAGTTAGAGAACCTGTATTTTTGCTAGGAGTTGAGCCTCTTGCTAAACGATCAATAATTCGGAACTGCATAGTATCTGGGGTGAATATTTGAGGGGGGTTGGGTAACTCTTCAGCAGCGGTGTGAGGAGGAATACTACTTGTGAAGTACCTCAAATACTGTCCCTCTTTTCTTCCCCAAAGAGTGGCTTGTCCTTCCAAAGTTTTGAGATGTATTGTCGCTTGATGGTTGCCTAGTTGAAGTGCACGAATAATGGCAGAAAGGTGGGCGCCTTGGTTTTGTTCAAGAAATGTGATAATTCTTTCACGGGTAGCGTCGCCATCAGGGCGTGGACCGTTTGCCATCAATAGGGGTATAAGTGCTCAGCAATTGAAACATCCGCTAAGATGTTACAGCGTATACTAACCATTAGGCTTAACCTTGGCGAGGGGAAAACCCCTGCAAAGTTGGTAATGTGATTAGCGGGTGCGGACGAATGAATTGTCTGCCTGCATTGTCCAGTCTGTGTCATCTGGTGAAAGATAGACGGTCTGTCCTGCATCGTTAGTCACATAGTTTCCACCAGCTGGTAGTTGAGTGTAGTCAGGAGCCATTGCAAGGGCTGCTGTAGGTGCAGGAGGCATGCCTACGGGAGCTGCCCCACCGTAGCCCATTCCTAGTTCCTCTTCCTTACCACCGCGAAGGAGCATAACTCCAAGGGTGACAGCGATTAGAAGAGCAACGATGAATGCACCAATGATACCGTATACTACCATGTCTACATTTCCTGCTGTGTCAAGTGTATCATCTCCAGCAGTGGAATCGTCAGTTGAATCATCAACGACTTCTGGTCGTTCTTGAGTAACATCGTAGGACATTGCAGTTTCTGTCTTTCTATCGAATCCATCAGAATCAATAGCCATCACATCAATCTTAATTTGGTCACGGAATAACACACCACCGTCTTTTGTGACGGTGAAGTTGTATTGTTCTATTGATGTTGGATTCTCAATCCCAAAGTCAGAACATATTCCCGAATCGATATTACATATTGACCACTCTATTGAGATATCAGTCAATACTAAATCGCTATGTTGAGTAATTGCATAGGTTGGTAACTCACCAACAAATATGTTCTCAGCATGGATCATCAAGTCACCAGATTCTGCGTTATCAGACCACACAAGTGGCAAGCTGTCAACAACCTCAATTGTGACATCATACGCAGTCAACGCATCGTGAGAATCTCGTACTACTATGGAAATAGTGTGGGTACCTTCCGATTCAAACCATGCTTTGATTTCTCCAGATAAAGCGTTGTATCGAGAACCTGTCTTCCATGTATCTGAAGATACTATCACATTGATTGGATCTACTGGGTCGTCAACATCAGACATGCTGTCAGCCACATTAAAGATGAATTCTTCATCAACCTTAATTCTCAAGTTATCAAAGGATGATACATCAAGTGTTGGTGCATCATTCACATTAGCGATGATAACTGTTAGTTCAGTGTCTGCAAATTGACCATCTGCATCTGAAGCACGGATTGTGATTAAAGCTGTGCCAAACACATCATCGTCAACAGCATCAATATTGAGTGTGTGGCCATTCAAACTTGCTTCAATCAGTGAATTATTTGAAATGTATTCTACACTCAAAACTAATCCCATTGGGCTTGCAGATTGACCACTACTATCTGTATCAGACAAGAATGTTGTCAGGATGAGTGAACTACCTGAGCCTTCGTTGAATGACTGGGTTGGGAGGGAGGACCAACGTGGTGCTCCGTTCTCAATCACCATGATATTGAGTGTGCCGCTGTTACTATCTTCTCCATCATTGATGGTAACCTGTATTGGTTGGGTGATTACCTCTCCCTGCGGGTTCGTATTGACTGTGTCAAATTTGACTTCAATCTCACCGGTTACTGGATCCCAAAGACGGAATGCAGGGTTGGTGCTAGAAATTACAAGTTGGTCAAGTGGTGTCTCAGCATCGCAAATCAATCCTGCTACATCAATTCGCTCAATTGTTTCAACCTTAACTGTTGGCTGACCAGGATAGGCCGGGCAATTAGATGGCACTTCCCCAAGATTGTCTGCTGTGACCACCATTGGAAGACCGTTCATGAGAGTGAAAGCATCACTGTTGACAGTAGACCAATCACCTACTTGGCCTCGGGCATCAATGAGCCTAGCGCGTACGTCATAATCACCACTGCCTGCAGAGTTTGGTGGAGATACTGTGAACACGAAACGCTCGTTAGCGCCACCCGCTCCCATCAAATTACCGCCACTAACCCAAGCAACAGTCCATTGGTTTGCACCTGCTCCACTTGTCTCAAATTCGGCAGACATTGTGCTCATATCGTCAACATTGTCATTTGCCATTCCTGAGACTTCAAAGTCAAGTGTTTCTCCACGCTGAATTGTTGTTGAGCCTGCTGAAATCGGCTTTGAGGTAGATGGAACTAGGTCATGAGGCACATACGAATCAAGCCTGTTGTTAGATACCATATTTTTCTCACCAATAGTGCCTGTTAACTTAACACGGAAAACCGAGGTAGGATCACTTGGATTCATTGAAATTGAAGAAGTATCAAATTCAGCTGACACTGATTGTGTTGCTCCAATTATCAAGTTGTTCAACGAAACTGCTTGACCTATTGGGCTTTCAGAACCTGAACTGGTGATTTCAAAGAATTGAATCTGGCCACCATCTGAGTAATCCTCTTGACCAGTGTTTCCAATTGTCGCATCCAATTGTAGTCTGTCTCCTGTCTGGAAACCGGCTGATGATGCATCAAGATTAGTTACGGTCATATCAGTAACTGAAAGGTCCATCGGGTTCATGCCACTGTCCGAGGCAGTGAAGACGTCGAAGTTTGCAGTAGAAGTGCTCCAACCACTGTATAGGGCTGCTACTGTCATCATGTTGCTTGCACCTTGGGCTACTAGACTGTTGGAAACAGTCCATGTGTAACTTACAGAACCACTGCTGAGGGAGAAAGTCTGGAATCCAGTACCTCCACCAACATTACCTGAGTTGCTGACATGTGAACCACCGTCAAGAAGCCATGCTTCCCAGCAGTGTCCGCCTTTGTATCCATTTGTATACGCGTGAGAGTAGCATACTTCCTCAGTAACCGCTGCGTAGAGTGTGTAAGTTGAGAGAGGTGCTGTCCCTGCGCCAACATAGTCGGCTGAGATAGTGATTGTTGAAGTACCGTCTCCATTGTCCCCCTGAGCAACTCCAAGCGAGTAGTCCGCTACTGTGCTGTGAGTTCGTCCATTATTGCTGAAGCCGGGGTCCCAACAGGTGTTGGAACCACAACCGGTCATGAAGGAACTTCCTGATCCAGTAAACGCATCACCGAAAGATGTCTTTGGCGCACCACCAGTCTCACCTAGGTGGTTAACTGCGGAAATCGGGTTGACATTTCCGGACTCCGCATCGTCAGTGTCTCCATAACTTGCCGAATGCAACGAGACATAGGTATACTTGTCACCCCAATCTGCCTTCAACTTCTTGTGTGCTGGAGAACCATAATCCATACAGAATCCACAGTTATCCGAGGTGATATATTGTGAAAACACAACATGCCCCGGGTCACTTGCTGAGAAAACGACATCTGCTGTCTGCAATGCCCCTGTATCCTCATCATTCTCGTTCATATCTACTGCGTCAATAAGAGCCCCCCAGCTCATCATCAACATCAGTGCTGCCAAAATCATCGGGGTCAAACTACGTAGTCCCATATCTTC
>DTUF01000046.1:15074-16150 GCA_012964335.1 Candidatus Poseidoniales archaeon
AGTGTCAATCGCGTGTTGGTCTTGAAGAAAACACCTGTGTGGATAACATCTCCCCAAACCATTGCCTTCTCCATGCCCTGCTTCCAATCACTTGAGTCATGCTCAATGTCCTCGAGCGGCTGAACTCGTGGTCTGAAGAATTGATAGGTGTTGACTTTGTTAAATGTCACACAAGGACTGAACACATCGAGAAGGGCGAATCCCTTGTGTTCAATACCCTCTTTGATCAACCTAACCAACTGTTTGATGTTACCAGTGTAACCTCTTGCTACCCATGTCGCGCCTGAGGTGATTGCATTTGCAATCGGGTTAATTGGCAACTCAATACTCCCATGTGGGGTGCTCTTGGTCTTCATACCAACCTCACTGGTTGGAGAAATTTGACCGGTGGTAAGGCCGTAAATCTGGTTGTCCATCACTAGATACAGAATGTTGAGGTTGCGCCTGCTAGTATGGGTAAAGTGGTTACCGCCGATGCCGTAGCCATCTCCATCACCTCCTGTAGCAATGACTGTCATCTCGTGGTTAGCAAGTTTAGCACCCGAAGCATGGGGTAAAGACCGACCATGAAGGGTGTGCATCCCGTAGGATTTGAAGAAGCCTGGCAAGTTCGACGAGCAGCCGATACCGCTGATTGTTAGAATCTGATGTGGTTTTAGGCCCAGTTCTGAAACCGCTCGCTGTAGTCCACTGAGTACACCGAAGTCACCACATCCAGGACACCAATCAGGGTCTACCTTACCCTTGAAGTCCTTCGCTGTCAAAGTTAGTTGTGTATTTGTCTCACTCATCAATTCACCTCCTTAAACGATAATCTCCTCATATGGCACAGACAAAGTCTCCTCTCCTTCGAGTTGCTTCTGAACCGCTGCCACGATGTGACGTGGCTTGAATGGCTCGCCATCATACTTACGGATGTGACCATCCACCGTAAACCCGGTCTCGCCTCGCATATAGCGATGGAACAGACCGGAGTAGTTGTTCTCAATGAGAATGGTACGCTTGCATGATGACAATAGTTCAACCGCCTCATCTGCATGGAATGGAACTATCCACTTGAAGTGCAGGTGATTGGC
>DTUF01000046.1:16250-24577 GCA_012964335.1 Candidatus Poseidoniales archaeon
GAACGGCAACCGGCGTGGGCTGCTCCAACAGTCATGCAGATGACGCTAATCTCGTCCTCAACCTGACGAACCATGATTCCTAGTTCGCGAGCATTAGCCGCCATCCAGTGTAGGATGCCGGTTGAAGGGCTCATTGGATAGGCGCAGTAGAACTTGACTCCGGCGCTAGCAGCCGCCATTGCGAATGCCTGATTACCTGCCCAAACCGCAAGCGGTTCACTGGGCTGTGGCGCCTGCTGTGAAGCAGGTTGGAAATTAGCTGCCGAGTAATCATATGCTGCTTTTCCGACTTCTACATTCGCAGCCACGAGTTCCTCACTCTTACCTGAAAACTGGAAATCAAGGACGTCTGAGAGTGCGGAGAACTCAATTCCGATTAGTTGGCAAGCGACCGCAATGGCCACTGTATTCTGCATCAGTTTATTTGCGCCTTTACCGGCCAACTCACCCACAGCCATCGGGCAGAGTTGAACTCCTTCAGCCGCTTCTCCAGGTTCAATGGTGTCGCTGTTGAAGATGACTGAAGACCCGGGACCTAGGTGCTCAAGGTGTCGGTCCATCGTATCTTGATTGAGACAAATTATCAAATCTATGACATCACCGTGGGTGCGAACCTCACGGTCACTACAACGGACGGTGAGGAAAGAATGTCCACCCCGGATGATAGATTGGTAGGCGTTGTAAGCGTACATGTGAATTCCCCGACGAGCAAATAGACGAGCGAGAATATTTCCGGGAGTTGCGATACCTTGACCGGCCGCTCCTCCGATACTGATGACATAATCAAATCCACTCATTCTTTTTCACCAACCAGACGCTCACATGCATCATTCCGGCCCCTGTCCTATGGAGTCCATTCGGAAGTCCGACGGTCAGGCCATTATATCGGTTCCTATCTGATAGACTTGATGACTAGTGACGACCCATATGACAAATTGATTCCGCTAACTCAAGGTGTGCTATCCAGCGTGGGGTGTAACGGAGGAGACCAACACCCATCAGAGATGCTGTGATCAAGCAAATGCCAATACAATGAATCTACCATGTAACTTGGCGTTAAGAGGGCATTTTCATCCACACACTTAGCCTCTTTAGTAACTTTCAGCCACTGCCATTTAGCTAAACTTTTCAAAAGTGGAATTCGGAGGGCAGGGCCGGTTACTGGTATGCCAAAGAGAGAGTGCCAATATCGTTCAACTATCCCCTTCTTCCAGGCCATATCCCTGACATTTTCAAACCCAGATTTCACGCCGACTTTTCTGTCACTAATCCTAGTTACACTTCCTGACGAATCAAGTGTGATTCCATGTTGGCTTAATACCTCAATCATCCAAGCAGCGATGTAACCCGCAGGAGCGCGGAACCATGGGCGGAATTTTTCACCCGCAAATGCTGAGAGTTTTTCTATTGAAAGTGAAAGTTCGTTGGCGAATCCTGCTTTATCTTCTGGCCATGCGGACCAGCATCTATGCTTATTGCCATGACAACCAATAGTAACAGTTTCATCCTTAACTAAAAGTTGTTTCAGATTAGTAGCAAAATCAACATCCTCTAACTGCTCGGCGATGACAAAAAGGGTTACTGGTAATCCTTTTCCTCTTCCCTTTCTCCAACGAACGAACCCATGCCATGATTTCGCCAGTCTATCACTCATTTTGTACGCTTGAGGAGAGTTACGTTTCGAGCGTTTTGGATGGCCATACACCTTGGGATGATGGCATAAATCGTCTGTATCTAATGACAGCCAAACCTTCCCTCTTTGGGAACTATCTATTTCTGTTAGGGGTAATCGAGGAAGTATAAAGGTAATGTGATGACGCATTTCACCAGCGATTTCAACCTCACCATCAACCCGTTCTACTCTTTCCCCTCGCCACTTTTTAACCATTGAATTACAAGTGGCTAAGCCGGCCTCATTCTTTGGGTCAACTGTAATTTCTACAGAAGTAGGGCCACCTTGTGAAGTTGAAATCCAATCTAGCGATTTGTTTGCAGCACGCTTTGCAATTCCTCTTCTAGTCGCAGACCTTCGAACCCAATAGCCAAGATTCCAATGTGCTTCGCGTACCCTAGTGTATCGGTCAAATGCAACAAGTCCAAGTAACTCCTCATTTGATTTGTCAATAATTACCCAATGATGGGCCCTGCCAATTTTACCACCTTTACCTACATCGTATAGATACTGCTCAAGTTGAACATACATCTCATCTTCAACATCATACCAAGGCATCCCAGCAACGACTTCTGGCATCGATTCCTCAAATGCGATGACAAGTTGATCAAGATGTTCAATGCCAGCGGGCCGCAGTAATAACTCATCATCAATGATGAGGGTCGGTGTCGCGTGCATCATGATGCTCGAATAGTTATATGGTGTTATGATTTTGCCAAACAACAATGTCTGAAAAAATCAAATAAGTGGGTGATTATATTGCAAAACCTCACCCCGGTCTAGAACAAGTAAACGGTCTGGTTCTAGTTGAACCCAATGTTCTCCTGTGAGTTCCCTCGTAGATACTAAAGCTGCCCCCCCATACGATTTGGAGCGGCGGATGAGGTACATTGGCTTAGTGGGATAGTGATGGAAAGCGTACATCATACTACCATCGGAAATCAGCAAATTAAGATTGATATCGTCTCCATAGCGCTCAAACACGGTTGCAATTGCGTGTTTCAAAGCGGGAATCGTACCGCGTATTTCCCCGCGCGACTGATAGCACTCAATCTCATCCATGATGTGGTTGAATATTTGTTCTGAATCAGTATCCCCTTCAGCCATCGGGTGATCTTCAGCCCCCGTGACCCAACCATTGTGAGCAAAAATCCAATCTCGTCCACGATATTGCCGAACAAACGGATGACAATTGCAAGTAATTTGGCTACCATGCGTGGCGTAACGTACGTGTGCAATGAGATTCGTGCTACGGGCTTCTTCAATTGATTCTAGGAATTGTTCAGAATAATCTGCTCGTCCAGGAGCGCGCTCTATACGAGCACTGCCACCTTCAAACCAGCCAACACCCCACCCGTGAGGATTTCGTGGTGAAAAACCAGCGAAACGAGGTAAACTCTGCGTCGCTCTGTCTTCCTGATTACAACTCATACCAAATAACTCACACATAGAGTATGAGATGTTTCCATCCTTTATGAACCCATCAAATTATGATTACATTCCTAGACTGGTGAGTGCTGTTGCGACATGTTGGTCTTCGGGATGAAGTCTGCGCGCGGTCTCAAGCATTCGGCGGAGTGCCTCTTCCCGACCCAATTTCTTCAGTACAACACCAACATGGAAAAGAATCTCTTTTCGGTCACCAAGGTGGGGTCCTAATTTGTCAAGGTCTCTAGCCGCGCCATCCAAATCACCGCTCTTCACGGATTCCATTACTTGACGCAATGCCCTCCTTACTGTAAGGTCATCATGAGATTCTCCTTGAGGCCATGGCCACATCTGATTGTCAAGGGCTGGAGGGGTTGCTGAAGTTGATTCTACAGTAGCATCAACATCCAAGTCAGCGTCCTGTTTGAATGCGTTCGCATCTGGTCTTGATGATGGAACTGCTGGAAGTGCAGGTGTAGTTGGTACTGATGGAAGTGCAGGCGCTGTAGCCGCTACCGCACCATTTGAAGCCGCGGAATTTAGGCTTGGAAGTTTTGGAATCGCTGGCTTGGCTTCTGAAGTTGCCTTTGGAATTGAGGTTGCTTTCTCCTGAGGGGTAACTGGCAACGCCGGAGGGGTTGTGACTGGAGCCACTGTAGGGGTCGCTACTGGGACCACCGGTGTAGCCGTAGTTGTTGGAACCACTACTGGCTCGGGCCCAGGCTCGGCCACAGTTGTAGGAATTGGTTGCGAATTATCTTCAGATGAGGATTCTTTTTTCTCCTCAGGTACCTCTGATGGGTCAGATAGTGGCTCCTCTTCTTGAGGGTTTTCTGAAGCTCCTTTTGGCAATAATGGTACGACTAGGTCAACCTGATGGGCTGGCTCTTCAATTGTCTGAACATCCTTTGAAGTAGGTACAACGAACTTCTCTACATTCTTAGGTGCATCTGAAACGCTGAGTTCATATTGACCTTCTTCTAGTTCTTCAGCAACTTTTGGGATTTGACTTGGTGCATCAGCTTCAATCGCTGCAAAGTTAGGTGCTGCGGATAATGCTACAGCGTCTGAATCCTCTTCGTATTGACTGACATCAATTGTCACATCATCAATTTCGAAAGTATGTTTTGACCAATCAACAACTTCTCCATCAACACCTTCTTCATCTTCGGCTAACAATTCGTCAAAAATAGATGTGCTGACTTCTTCAGAAACACTCTCGTCCTGGTCGATAATACTCTTTCCAAGTTGATGGTAACACTTCGGGCATTCTTCAGTACCTTCTGGGGATACTTCGCTGCATAAAGGGCAGGTTAAACCCGACTCTTCCTTTGCCTTTCGCCAGCGCCCGAACATTTGCCTCACTCTATATCCACGCATGATTAAGGTATAATACTCACCTTCCGCTGTATGCTTGATTCACCCGCCTACGGCGATATTACACAATTGGAAGGTTGAAAGACAACAGATGGTCCGCCTAAGATATGGCAGATGACAAGAGAGGTGGTGTACGTCGTCTCAAACCAGGGGATGGTGGAGATACTCCCGACTTCTCATCAGATGGTGATACCACCCGTTTCATTCGTGCCCAAGATTTTCATAGCCGCTATTCAAGATTAATCACTTGGGAACTTGAAGATGAAATGGAGCAGGTTGAAGAGCGACTGCGCCATTGGTCTAAACAAAAACTGGTAGAACATGGCTACACCCTGATAGGCGTAATGGCTAGAAATAGCGGCTGGCTATTTGGTGATAGGGTTGTGAAATTCTCTGCACAAAAAGGCAAAAACCTAGGAAATCATCGTTTTTCCCAAGGGGATATTGTCACTATATGCCGCAATAATCCACTAAAAGAAATCACCGTTGAAGGCATCGTTCTAACACGAAAACGCAACTCTCTCTCAGTTGTTGTTTCTGAAAATCTTGACAAAGTTCGAACCGGGGCTTGGCGCATTGACCGAGGAGCGAACAGGGTTGCTCATGATAGAATGCAGGATGCACTCCGTGAAATTCTTCGAGACGACCCCCCAACCACACTCTCAGATTTACTACTTGGAAGACCTAGAGACATTAATGATTCAGCAAAGATGAGACCTGAATTTCGCGGCCTGAAATGGCGTGACGTTTTTAGTCCAAATGAACTGAATGAAAGCCAACAAGATGCTTTTGAAAGAGCAATGACATCTAGACTTAGCCTAATTCAGGGACCGCCCGGGACTGGTAAAACCCACACCGCGGTAAGAATCCTTCAAGGATGGGTAAAGCAAGGTACTGGCCCAATTTTAGCAACTGCTGACAGTAATGTTGCAGTTGATAACTTGTTGGAGGGGCTTTTGGAACTTGGAGTGAAAGCTGTTAGAATCGGTCAACCTGTAAAAGTGAGAGCGCAACTTCGTTCTGCAACTGTACGTGCAAGAGTAGAGGAGCACCCACTTCAGGAAGAGGTCCGGGAATTACTGGGTCTTCAGGAAAATCTGCAACGTCGTCTATCTACTTTCAAAGGTAAGGAGAAAGGGCTTGCACACCGAGACTTAAAGATGGGGTGGAAAGCAATTCGAGCCCTTGAAACATCAATGAGTGATGATGTGCTTGATGGCGCTGAAGTCATTTGCTCCACATGTATTGGAGTCGGGCATCAAATTCTTGGGCAGCGAAAATTTTCCAACATTTTAATTGATGAAGCGACTCAAGCAATTGAGCCAGCGACATGGGTTCCCATCATGCGACATTGTCGCCGGCTTGTTTTAGTTGGTGACCATCGCCAACTTCCGCCTACTGTAATTTCTCGTAGAGCCGAACAGGATGGTTTGAGGCGAAGTCTGTTTGAGCGAATGATAGACGTTGGAATGACTCCAACCATGCTCAAAACCCAATATCGAATGCATCCAGTTATTGCTGAATATCCTTCAGCACGCTATTATGATAATCAACTTGAGAATGGTGTAAGCGCTGATGAGCGAGAGGCACCTGCTGGCTTCTTATGGCCTGATTGGAACGCCCCTGTAGCTTTTGTGCCAATAGATGGTGCTGAGGAGTTAGCGGTTGACGGTAAGTCTCGCGTCAACCGAGATGAAGCAGGCTGGGTTGTGAAAATAGTTGAACAATTACTCGAGGCTGGTGACCTACAACCTTCTGATATTGGAGTTGTTTCACCCTACAATGGTCAAGTGCAATTGCTAACTGATTTGTTTGATGGCAACGGAATTCTAGCAGGTGAAGGTGATGAAGAAGCGCGCGGCCTTGAAATTCGTAGTATTGATGGATATCAAGGACGGGAAAAAGAAGTAATTGTTCTGTCAACCGTGAGAGCAAATGATGACGGCGAAGTTGGATTTTTATCAGACCATAGGAGGCTCAATGTTGCTATCACTAGGCCCCGCCGCGGCCTAATCGTTGTGGGCAACTCGGATACCCTACGTCATGATGGTGATTGGGAGGGTTGGCTTGAGTGGGTTAGAGATAGGAAACTTGAGGCGTGGCATGTCCTCCAAAGTTATTGAGAGGTGGCGAGATGGCCGAACAAGAGAACCCGATTTCTACACATCAAGTTGAATTTGTCAATCCCGCGAAAGAAGCAGTAAAGGCTGCTGGGGGACACTGGGTAATCCCCGAAGGGACAATTCTTGCAGGTGCGTCAACGCGAGCACTAGCATACATGATTGACACTATTTTTGTGATGGGAGTGTTGTATTTGCTAACCTCAATTTTGGGAGGTCAAGGGGCCAGTATCGTTCAGGCGTATAACCTAGGATTGGCACTTTCAGGAGGGAAGGGTACGGTACTATTTTTGGTTGATTGGTTCTTGATTTTCTCTAGCAATTATCTATATCACAAATTCACTGGACTTCGCTACGGACGCTCTTACGCACAACGCTGGTTTGGTTTAGCAGTAGTTCTAGAAGATGGGAAACCATTGGTGAAAAGTGATTGGGACGCACGCGCATTACGAAAAATGAAGTATGCTGTACCAGTTCTAGGAATGTTACTATTTGGGATTCGTGATTTGATGTTGATCCATAAGCGGCACACACATCAAAGTTCAATTGATTTGACCGTTGGCTCTATAGTCGTGGATGGTACTAGTTTACCCCCTGCACTACGTAAACATCTTCGTTAACTTTCCTGACAGCATCAAGTCCTGCTGGTAACCTTATCAGAATTGAGTGGATTAATAGAAAAAACGATTTCTAATTTGAAGCCCTTGGCGGGGTGCGCTTCAAGTAATGGGGCGGCTGTCGGTGCGTTTGGGAGTGACCATGAGCGACGAATTCACTGTGCACAGTGGCGCACTCAAGATTCGTATTCACTGCATTCAAGATGATATTGATGACGATGACAGAGATACTCTAAGAATCGTTATTGAAGTTACAAATGAGGGTGCTCAAACAGTATCTGGCATTGTTTCTAGAATGCGGACTATGGAAGGTGGTAAGGCTGAACCACACGAATCTGCAAGTGAGATTCAAGCTGGTACTCGCCAAGATTACTCGTATTTTGTAAATCCTGATTCTGGGGCATGGTTGTTTAAACTAGAGTATCAATCAAGTGCTGGTGGTCAAATAGTTGAATTAGGCCCACATCCATCTGACCTTAGAATTGTAGAAAGTTTCCGGAAGCCGATTCAATCAGATGGGAAAGGAAGTGCTGTTGGGGGAAGCATATTTGATGCGGCTTTTGGAAGTGCATTAGTTGATTTTGGAACTGAGGCTGAACCTGCTGTTGCTGTTGCTGCGGCCCCAACAACAGACCCATTAGCCAGCGCTTTCAGTGCAGAAGTCCCCATCCAAGAACCGGTTGCAACACCACCTGCGAGCAACCTTCTAGCCCCTGCTCATGCACCTATTTCCGCACCAATTCCTACACCTGCCCAAGAGCCTGAACCACCAGCCGCACCTTCCGGACCACCTCCAGTAATGAACCCTCCACTTACAATGGAAAAACCCGAGATATCATCTCCAGAACCTCTACCAACACCTGTGCCAATACAAGAAGAGGCTCTAGTAAATCAGATGCCTTCTAGCCCAATCCCACCCGGTCCAATGCCGCCTGGGATGATGCCACAAGGAATGATGCCACCCGGCCCAATGCCGCCAGGGATGATGCCACCGGGTGGAATGCCCCCTGGTATGATGCCGCCGGGGGGAATGCCTCCAGGAATGATGCCACCGGGCCCAATGCCTCCAGGAATGATGCCACCGGGAGGAATGCCGCAAGGAATGATGCCACC
>DTUF01000046.1:24677-87711 GCA_012964335.1 Candidatus Poseidoniales archaeon
CAATGCCTCCAGGAATGATGCCACCGGGAGGAATGCCGCAAGGAATGATGCCACCGGGAGGAATGCCGCAAGGAATGATGCCACCCGGTCCAATGCCTCCAGAAATGACGCCGCAGGCGGGAGTACCCCCTTCACCAAATAACCCAGCAGTAGAACCAACTCCACTAGGTCCACCGCAAGGTCCACCAGGCCCACCGCAAGGTCCACCGCAAGGTCCACCGGGCCCACCGCAAGGTCCACCGCAAGGTCCACCGCAAGGTCCACCGGGCCCAGCGCAAGGTCCACCAGGGCCAGGTGAAATGCCAACAACCGATGGAGTGAATGTTGAGTGAACCAAGAACTGGATAATTATAGTTCTACTACGCCAATTGATGACGAATTACAAGGGCGATTTAAGGTATTACGAATTGTTGCTTTCATGAGGTGGGTAACCCTTCTCGCTGGACCGGGTGCAATCTTGATTGATGATTACATTCAACCGTGGCTATTGAATCAAGGCTTGCCCTCAATCATAACAATGGAAGATTTGAGTAAATATCTTTTCCTAGATGTATTGGGTATATCGAGGTATATTGATGAGGAACAATTTCTTGCATATTATCATCATCTGAACATTATCTCTTGTTTTCTATTTGTGGTGTTTGTAGGCTGGGTGATTATTGCCAAGAAAAAAGCAGTCATCGCGGCTCGTGACCTGGCACTTATGGAAGAAAAAATGAGAGGGAATATTTGAGATGGGAGAATATGTCTTAGAAGTTTGTAGCGGGCGGGCTGCGTGGCAAGTTCAACCCTCATCCCTTAGTCAAATTGAAATGAGCGAGGTATCTGAAAAAATCATTTCGTCTGGATGGGAATGCACTTTGAAAAATCGATTATGTTACACCTTTTCTGGACCTGTTGACTTGACACTTTTCCCAAGCGGGAAATTGTTGATTAAGACACCTGACCAACAAATTGCCGATGACATTGCTAAGAAACATATTGAAACTTGGCTCAAGTGAATTCTTCGGTTTGACGGTTTGCTTGAAGAGGGGAGGCCACGACGGTCTCCCGTTATGAGTGGCGATGACTCACATTGGCAAGCCTTGGTTGACAGGGTTAATATCGGGTTACCAATAATCTATCCAACATCGAATTTGCCTGCACTTGGTTGCATACCCACTTCTGATGCTCTAAATGAATTGTTTACATTGAAGCAGCGGGGACATGATATGGTAGTCTCCCTAGCTGTAGCAGATTTAGAACAAGCAAGTGAAATTGTTGCGGTACCAATACAAGCGAGACAATTGTTTGAGGATTTCCCACCATCATCATTGACTATAATCCTACCAGCACTCAAAACTCTTGACAGCAGAGTTGGTGGTAATTCAATCGCAATTCGTATCATCACAACAGGAATTAGTAGAAAACTTCTCACCGAAGTTGGCCCACTTACAGCAACTAGTGCAAACATTAGCGGAGTGAATCCAGTGGCAGACTGTCAAGAAGCCGCTGAGGCATTAGGAATTGAATTCGATGGATTCATTGCTGGAACTTGTTCGAATGAACCACCCACTACGTTGATACGGTGTGATGACTACGCCACCCTCACATCGGGTGAGCAATTACAGGTTCTCAGAGAGGGTATGATAAGTCAAAAGGAGGTTAATTCGTGGTCAATGAAGATGATTTGAAAATCTGGCGTGATGCTGGTCATGTTGCTCGAAGAGCATTAGAATCCATCAAAGATGAAATTCAACCTGGCGCTAGTTGGAACAATGTCATTGAATCTGCTGAGCGTTATATTCACCGCCATGGTGGCAAAGCTGCTTTCCCGGTAACAATTGGAGTGAATGATATTGCAGCCCATTACACGACCGACCACGGTGAAACCAACCCACCTGGTTGGGAAGAGGAAATGGTGTTCAAAAAGGGGGATTTAGTTAAACTAGATATTGGGGTCCATGTCAATGGCGCCATTGGTGATAATGCACTTACTCTTGAGGTAGGTAATAGTAACAAACACACAGATCAAATCAAGGCATCAATAGAAGCTAGAGATGCATCAATTGAGAAGATGCATCCTGGAACACCTTGGCATGAAGTAGGGGCTGCAGCCGAACAAGCACAAATTGATGCTGGGTTCGCACCCATCAGTAATCTCTGTGGTCATCAACTTGAAACCTTCAATCTACACGCTGGTACTTCGGTTCCTTCATTCGCTTGTGGAGCTGAGAATCCATCGTTCAAGGGTGAAGTCCAACAAGGTGGAATTTTTGCAGTAGAACCATTCAACACAACAGGTGAACAAGGATTAATAGAAAATGTAGCACCTAGGAACTCAAGTAATATTTGGCGAATAACTGGGGATATTTCAGTAAAGAAGGCTTTAGCGAAAAATAAATTGAAACCATTAGGAGCTACAATGGCAAGATACCTAGAAGAACGATACCACCAACTACCATTTGCTGAAAGATGGGCGTTCCCATTGCTACAAAAGCCATTTCCAAATGATAAAGATGAAAGCCTACAAAATAAGTGGGATGCATTAACGAAGAAATTAATCAACATTCGATTCCTTGAAACATACCATATGCTAAGGTGTGCGGACGGCGGTCTAATCAGCCAATACGAACACACAGTGTGGATTGCTCCTGGTGGCGCTGAAATCCTCACCGTCGTTTAACCATGTAAATAAAAAAACAGCCTCGTAAAGGTGAAAACGTGGTATCCGGGATTGAAAACGATTTTATGCCATCACCGTAAGGGCTGTAGTGAACAGGGCCGTTGAGTGTTCTTCGTCGAGTGTGCATCCCATCCCCTCTACGTATACCTCTCTCCCTGTTCACCTTTCTTTTTTGACGATTAGGCTAGGCCATCTAAAATTACCAAATACGTATACAACCATCAGTGAAATCGGATTGAATTATTAGAATTATTGAAGCCTCAATTGTGGCCGACCCTACAAAATAACTGTACTAGTCCGATGATGTTATGTTTTCGGACCGGATACTCTAATAAGCCAATTAATATTAGACCAGTGTTGCGTTTAGGAATGGCTACTTCTTGATTCAATTCGGCAGTTACCTTAATATCAATAGGCATCATGAGCGGAAGTACCCCTGCGGGGGAATGAGGACTAAAAATGATGAAGAACGAAAAGAATGAACAGGCAGTCAGCCCGGTTATCGCAACCATCCTAATGGTAGCAATCACCGTCGTGTTGGCCGGAGTACTGTACGTGTGGGCAAACAGTTTGGCAAGCGAGGGAACAGATACCTCAGCTAGCACACTGAACACCTACACAGCAGAAGACGCAGATGACGCAGCAAACGACGCAGCTGGTGGAGCAGACACACTGATCCGCATGCAGATGACTGGAAAGGATGACCTAGCATGGTCATTCGTTAAGGTTACTCTAAGTGTCGGTGACAACATCTACACATGCAGCGTAACAGCAGGCGATGACTGTACTATCACCCAAGCGGCTGGTAGTAACGACAACGCATGGGAACCTGGGGAGTACATCTTCCTAAGTGAAGGCACAGCAGAAATCTGCAGTGCACAAGGCTGTGACGTCGGTATCTCCGTAACAAACGGTGGCCACACAGTTGCTGGTGACAGCAGCCAGATGGTTAACTGAACGCTGAAAAGTTGTTCAAGTAGAAACACAAGTAATGCAAACACGGTCTTCGTTGGGTCGCCTTCGGGCGGCTCAACGGGGGCCATTTTTTTTTGTAAAAATTTTACCACTCTGTGAAACTATAGTTAGATACTACATTGTATAAAACAATGGAATCACATTGGCTCAATGAATTATTGTAATTGGTCAAAGCGATTAATTGATTCTCGAATCTCTTGAATCGGTCTCCAGATATGTGACTTGAAACGAAGTATGATTCTCAGATGTACCCATACTAGAATAGCCATTGAATGAGTAAACGAAGTTAATGCATTCATCGGACGTATTGATTCGGAACCTAACACACGGACTGCAAACGGAGGGAATAGTATTGCGAGGAACAAAGACAAGTTAAGGGCTGCAAAGCCCACCGAAATAAAACTCCACTCCTGGGGGTTTAGAACCACTGACAAGAGTACACCAAGGCCACATGCTAGAGAACCAAGTACTAGGGCTGGCATCTTGATATGTACGTAAAACAAAGTTCGCATTGTCATTCGCATTGGTGCTCCCATCTTCTTAGAGAACATCAAGTCTGAATTTCGCCAAAGATGGCGCACGAGTCCTTGAGCTCGCCGCATCCTTTGGCTATGAATTGCTGAAAGCGAGAGAGGCACCGCTTCAAAAAAATGCAAATCTGGATCATGGATTGCTCTCAATCCTTGGCGACGGGCTTCAACCGCTAGTTGTGAATCATCTGCATTGGAATCGGCTACTACTCCAGCATTGATTGCACTACGACTGTAAGCGGCTAGTGAGCCCTCAAAAATTGGTGTTGAATCAAGACGGCTTTCAGCCTCTCGCGCCCGATTGTAGTACGAACGATATGCACTAGAACCCATCAAGGGTTTGCCATTTTCACCTATTGGTTGCTGTTGGCCACAAACTGCACCAATTTCTGGATTCAAAAACCAGCGGCCAATTCTCTCCAAAGCATTCGCCGCCAAACGGGAATCCGCATCAGTGAGAACCACCACTTCGCTATCAGGGTGGGATTCAGCCAAGCCTAGATTTACCGCTGCAGATTTGCCTGCAACACTGGTTGTCGATAGTAGTCGAACGAGGGGGCCGAACTCTGGTGCGTTAGAAATCCAATCTTCAACAATTTGCATGGTTTGGTCGGATGAACCGGTGTCAATTACTAGAACCTCAAGTAATTCTCTTGGGTAGGGCTTGCGGGCTAAGTCGGTCAATTTCCCCTCTATTACCAACTCTTCATCGCGCACACAGATTATCACCGTCATTCTAGGGAGAGGGACACTAGTTTCTTCTGGGAAGTCAGGCAACTGGTGTTTGGTAAGCCATTTACGTGAAAACCAATCCTGTAATAACAAGGGCAATATAGCAACCGAACCAAGTCCTATTTCACCAATAATCATCCATTCCGTTGGAGTCATTCTATGGTCTCCTGAAGTGAATTTTGGTAAAGTTCTGCCCACTGTTTACCTAACATTTCTGGAGTCTGGAGCGTAACAGACGCGGGGCCAGCGGATGCCATTTTTTCCCAGCCAGCCGTATCTTTGAGAATCTCTTCAATAGCATCTGCCCATGCGTTGGAATCTAAGTTTTCAACAATGATTCCACCGTCTCCTAAAATTCCTTGACAAGCAGGAGATGCAACCACTGGTAATCCGCAAGAAAGGGCTTCCATAGCCGCCACTGGCATGCCCTCATAATCGGATGGTATCAACAGCAAACCAGCGGTTGTAAGTAACTCATCTTTCTGCTTACCAGTTAACCATCCTCGGGCATGTATCCCTTGCTCAGGCCCAAGTTTCCCTACCCACTTATGGTCTGGTGAAACTCCTGAAAGGTGAAGTTGTACATCGTGGCCGCGCGTGCGTAATTCCTGTGTTGCTTTAATTGCCAATTGATGGCCTTTGATAGGTGAGGGCCTTGCAAGTAAAATCATCAAATTGGGTTTACGATTAGAGGTGATAATCTCCCTAATAGGAGGTGCGGGAGAGCCGATAACCTGCATATTTTCCAAGCCTATTTCCCTCTTATGCCGAGGCGTCAAAGCCACAGGTGTTACCAACGAATGAGAAGTTAACTTGAAAAATTCAGCTTTAATTGATGAAGAATTATGCAAAAAGGTGTTGAAATTTCCTGCATGAATCTGCAAAATAACTGGAACATTTGCGCCAATACACATCTTGACTGCCCTAATTTTTCTCCACCAAGAATAACTGGTAGCCGTATGGATGTGAACGACATCAGGGGGATTATTTTTGAGTCTAGATTTCAATTCTTTCTTGGCAATGCGCCAAGCGTTGACTTTTGCAATAACTGAACCATCAACATGGGTATTGATAAATTCAGTATTCCAATCTATTGGCGGATGCTTCAGATGGTGCTTGATTGTTGCTTGCATGCCACCGCGACTTTCAACTGGGCCGACATGTAAGACTCGCTTCAACCCGGCCACCTTTGGTACGGGGGAGATGTAGCAACGATATAGGAGTCGGCATTTCGGGTAATCGTGAAACTTCTCTGGGTGACAGCAAAGCGGCTCGGCACAGACCTCGCCAGCACCACTCAATTAGCAGTCACAAACTCATTAACACAGCGAGGTTGGAAAGTCACAATCGTAGCACCACAAAGGAACCCATCTCAAGATAATAGTCTTACTAAAGAAGCGGAGAAGGAGATTAGTAATGGCGGTCATTCCTTTTTTGGGGTCAAAAGATCTCACAAACCAGGATTAGGGTGGCTAACCTTCGGCCGTGATTTGAAGAAAAAATTACCCGCTATTGTTAATGACGGCGATTTTGATGTTGCACTAGTGGAATGGCAGGCGGTCGCAGGTTCACATAAAGTACTGGTACAATCAAATGTTCCATGGCTAATTGTTGATAGAAGTCCACCGGTATTCCGTTCTCTTGCTGGGCGACTTCAATGGTTTGAATATCGGCGGGCATACAAATTAGCTAGCACAAAGGGGGCCGTAGGTTCGGTGCCTAAATCACACGCATTGGCTGACTGGAATCGCCAACACAAACGGATTGTTGAACCCATTATCATTTTAGAAGCGGGCGTTGATGTTTCAATGTTCAAACCCTCAAATTTTACAGGAGTGCCTACCATTGTCCACCATGGGCAACTTGACCAAGAAAGAGAAATAATGAGATTAGTCGATATTGGCTCAGTCATTGCTGCAAGAGGAATCGATTTCAAAATGCGAATTGCTGGGACGGGAAATCGTTTAACAGAACTACAAAAAACAGCAACTCAACATGATTGGTTGGAGGTTTTAGGGCCACTACCATCAGACCAAATACCCGAATTTCTTGCCACTGGGCACGTCGCTATCTTTCCTCTTCCAGATGATGAAATATGGCGTTTATCAAGTCCTCTGAAGGTGCGTGAATGGGCTGCTGCAGGCTTGCCTATGGTGCTTTCAAACATTACTCCTCACAAATCTATTGGAGAGAAAAATTGGGTCAGACTTGTTGATGTTAATGCACCATTCGACGACTGGGCAAATCAGGTGGAAGAATTACTGAAAGCAGATCTTGTTAGTATTGGAAGAGAAGCCAGAAACGATGCTGAAAGGGAGTTTGATTGGCAACAAACTACCGAATCTCTTCACTTGAAACTTACTGAATTGGCGGGACTTTGAATGGCCGATGAAGAACGAATTCCAAAGCGGAAAGTAGTCCCTCAAAGGGATACTCTTTGGCTCTCTGGGGCTGACGGAATTAACCTCATTTTTGGAATAATAATTCATGTGATATTGACTCGGGCTTTACTATCAGATGACTATGGAACATTCGTTCTTCTGTTAGACTTCTTTCATGTCTGCGTGATACTCGTAGACCTTGGACTGCCCACACTAATTGCACGCGACGGTGCTAGACTTGGAAGTAATCTAGGAAGCTTTACTTCTAGAGTGATTTCTATTCAATTTCCGCTGATGCTGATGATTGGATTGGTAGGGGCTTACGCTGGAGTGATGATGTTTGGAGGTTGGTTAGTACCTGCGCTCTTCCTCGCCATCGCTGCAGGTCTTCAGGTAATCACATATTCTCTAAGGGCGGGCATGCGCTCCCTCGGTGAAGCACGCTGGGAAGCAATTGTTCGAGTTGCTGACAGAGGGGTTGTAGCTCTTCTAATGGTATGTTGGGCAAACGGGACTGTTGAACAGTTTGCTCAAGCGACTCTCCTTGGACCGATTATTGCTCTTGGAATCACAGGGTTGATTTGGCTTAGAAAGATTAATCCTAATCTGCAAGAACCTGCCCAACCAATCGCAGAAATTAATGGAATGGGAATGCAAGAGTTAGTTCGCACCGGTCTGCCGTTCCTATTTGCTTCTGCTGCTTTGGTCATCAATGTTAGAATTGAGAAATTGCTACTTGGTCTCTTTGCAAGTCCTGAAGATGTTGCGGTTTTCCAAATCGCTTGGCTTGGTTTTATCGCAGGATACGGGCCAATACTTTCACTAAGGGCTGTATTGCTATCTTGGTTTGGAGAAGTCCGTGACGACTTTGATAAGTTATCTCACCGTTACCGACAGTCATCTATTGCCTGTGTGATTCTTTGTCCAATCGGTATAGGAATTGGAATGATTATTGGTCCAATCGCCTTTGAGGCTCTATTTCCCGATTATGCGAATGTAGTGAATAAACCATTTTTTGCACTTCTGTTCGCCTGGTTATTCCATGCAATGGCAAGTCCTTCACTTGCTTTAATCCAAGTTGGTGAGAAGCCTTGGAATTATACACGTATTCTCTGGGCCGGAATCTCGTTGAGCGCTGCTGCTGGTCTCTATCTGATTCCTACTCAACCTAATCCAGTCATGGCTGCGGCAGTAGCAGCCTGTTTAGCATCATTTTTTGTCTTCGCACTCTCCTTTTATGGAGTTCGAACTGGATGGGCTACTCCATTCAACGTTAAGCCGATGGTGTGAAGGACTGGTTAGACCCTCGCTCAAACATGGCAGAAGCCCGCTCAATGCAGGACTGGTTAGATAGTTATGGAGAAAGTCACCAAAACCCTCTGAACAAGAAAATTCACTGGGTTGCAGTACCACTGATTTTCCTCACCATTGTAGGTTTGCTCTGGAGCATCCCTGTTCCCGAAGTTATGGCTGTCAATGAATGGGTGAACTTTGCCACTATCATGCTCATTCCTGTCTTCATATTCTATGCCCGACTCTCTCTCCCTCTGACAATAGGCATGACTCTGTGGTGCCTATCCTGCTACGCAATGTGCAATTTATATGGGTCAATTACAGATATTCCGCTATGGCAATCCAGTCTGGTTATCTTCGTCCTTGCATGGATCGGTCAATTCTATGGGCACAAGGTTGAGGGGGAGAAACCTTCGTTCTTTGAAGATATACAGTACCTGATGATTGGGCCAGCATGGCTGATGTCATTCATCTACGATAAACTCGGCATCAAGTACTAATCAATACCTGAACTTATTGATGTAACTTATTTGCCTTCTGAAATCATTTCTAGAAGTTCGCCAGATTCAAACATCTCAAAAACGATATCCGAACCACCGATGAGTTCACCATCGATGAAACATTGTGGCATCGTTGGCCAATCTGACCACTCACACACTGCTGGGATTGCTCGTGGATCAGCCAATATATTGACTGAAACAAATGGTATCTCTAACTGTTGATACACCATTGCAGCGCGGGCGGAAAAACCGCATTGTGGCTGCTCTGGAGTTCCTTTCATGAAGAGAACTAACCTGTTCCCATCTACAATTTCCTGTAATTCTTCTCCTGTCCAATTAAATTCTGTCAATTTTATTCCTCCTTATTTATTCGTCGAACTTGTAAGCCGACAAAATTTGTTCTCTTTGCCTCATGTGGGGAAAATGGTTCATCACCACTACTCTGCTCCGCTTCTTCCGGGGTTTGACATTTGAGGTCAAGAGCATGTACATAATTGGTTTGTATATGTGGTTTAAAGTGCTGGATAACCGCCTTCTGCCGCTTGAATAATCGCATGTCCTCAAATCCAATATCAACAATTCTCACGAACCAGTGGTCACCACCTCCTGTAGTATCAGTGGCCTCAACTTCTGCGTTTGGATAGACCTCTTTGACTTGTTCAACCATCCACTCGGCGGTAGGCATTGATTGATTGGCCGCGTTAGACCATTTTCAACCCTCGTGTTGAGGACTCTTGCACTAACCTAGAGTGAAGAATTGATTTCTGCAAGGTTTTCAGCGATGGTTCCATTATCATTTATGAGACCAGAACCAACTACTGCAGCCTCAATTCCCCAATCCGCAACTTCTGCAATATTGTGAGCTTTGATACCACCATCTATCATTAGTTTCGTTGCTCTACCGCCTTCTGAAATTTGTGTATCTACTGCTGCCCTAAGAGCGCGCACCTTGCCTTCTACTTCAGGCATGAAAGATTGTCCACCCTTTCCAGGAACTACAGACATGAAGAGCACCAAGTCAAGGTCTGGGAGAAGAGGGAGAACCTCATCAAGAGTGGTTGCCGGATTCAAGACTAGGCCTGCCTGACAGCCTGCATCATGCAGATTTGCGATTAGTTCTGGGAAATCATCTACTGCTTCAACATGGGCTATCACTAAGTCAACTCCAGCGTTGACATATTGCATCCAAGTATCAGCCGCATTAGTTACCATTAGATGGCAATCAAGGAATATTTCGCTACCAACCCGCTTTCTAATTGATGAGATTAATGCGGGACCAAAAGTAATGGTTTTGTTGGCTACCCAATTACCATCCATCACGTCTAGATGTATCCATTCAATTCCTGCGGCAACCGCGTCATCAACCACTTTTCCTAAATTACAATAGTCAGCAGTCAAAATACTCGGACATACAATCATGACGTTCCCCTCAAACCACCCGAGAGGCAAGGGGTTCTCAATCCTTCACATTACTAACGGCAGGTTCAAAGACCCCCGTGTAAGGAGAAAGGTTGCACAGGAGAAGGTGATATGGCAGGAGCAATTGTAGAAGCATCAGACGCGACTTTTGATACAGTAACAACAGAAAATGAATGGGTTTTAGTTGATTTTTGGGCCCCGTGGTGTGGTCCATGCAAAATGATTGCACCTGTGCTAGAACAGATTGCTGACGAGCGAGATAATCTGACTATCGCAAAGGTCAATGTTGACAACAACCAGAACTCTCCTGGCCGCTTCGGAGTGCGCGGCATTCCAACCCTAGTGCTGTTCCACAATGGTGAGCCAGTGGACCAACATTCTGGAGCAATGCAAAAAAGTGGGTTTGACGATTGGTTAAACCGGCACATGAACTGATTTGTTCATCCTTAGGTATTTTTCATCGCTGTTGAGAGCGCTTTGCGGCGCTCATCCATTGACTCACCAACTTCCCGCAATAATCTCTCGCGGATTGCTTCGTGTAGCCACAGCCCATCTGCCAACTCAACAATGATTCCACGACTCAATAAATCAGAGGGTGGGGTTCCATCCACTCCCGCCGCTAAAGCCAATGTTGACCAAGGGATTGGTCTTTCTGCTGCAGCCAAATAAGCCAATAAATCACGGTGCTCTTCTGGAAGCACTTGCAATATTTCCTCATCAAGGAATCTTAACCAATCACCATGTACAACTTCACCATACATCTCTAATAATTCAACAGCCAAGGGATGTCCTCCTGTCATTTTGTGAACCTCTTTTGGTTCAGGTGGTGACGGCACGTCAAACTTGGCAATCCATTGTTCCACTTCTTCTAAGGTTAGACCTCGGAGAGGTATTTCTGATACTAAACCACGAGTGTGGACGTCACGTCTATCGTAGAAAGAGAGAGCTGTTCTAGAGATGAGTAACATACGCAGTGGAGTTTGGTCTGCAACTTGCAATAGTGAACCCAATAGGTGTGCTGAGTCAATTTCAACGTTATGCACGTCATCTAATACTAACAAAATATAGGGCGGTGTTTCACTCTTTTCTTCTAATTTTTCAAACACTTTTTCACGCAATTTTTCAGGGTCTGTGAGATAGGCTGTGAGGCGACGGCGATACATGTCAATGTCAAATTTACCGCTTGGTGACATCGGTAATGATTCAAGGATACTGTAGGGGTCCCAACTCAAACTGCCTTTGGATTCAATCCCCAGCCGATGGAGAATACTTGTTGCAATTCCAATAGCAGTATCCCACGGCTGACATGGGTAATACATGACTCTGAGGTTTGGTTCGTCGTCAAGACGGAGGTTCAACCAATGAGAAACAAGAGTTGTCTTGCCACATCCTGCAATCCCACTAACAACAAGAGTTGGCTCTCGGCCCTCATACCATGCATCAAGTAAGGCTCTCTCATCACTCCTACCATGAACTGTTCGAGTCTTTGGTGCCCTGACATGATATGTTGAATGGGCACCGGCTAGGATTTGCAAGCGTCCTGGTGGCGGTTTATCATCGCCTTTTTCAATACGACCAAGACGAATATCCCCATACTGTAGCATTCCTTCTGCGATAACCATCATTAACACTTGTAGCAGAGTGAGATTACTGTCAAGTCTATCAGCGGCTTCACCTGCTTTGACTTCAAGCATTTTTCCATCTCTCCCTCTGATGAGAACGCTGGTCTTTTTGATTTTAGGCAATCGATTGTTTATTTCCTCTCTACCATTTTCTGTTAATTGCCACGTCTTATGGCGTCGGGCCTCTCCACGAATTTGGCGAGTATGCTCACTCACGAATCCCTGCTTCAATAACGGCCGCATGGCGCGGCTAACATTTGGTGGGTGAAGACCACAAGATTCTGCGATGCCTGGACGAGTGACTGGAGCGGTTACGATGAAGTGGTCTGCTTGATGGTCATTCTCTAGTAAGTGTAGCAACACGCGGTCATTAACCGAGAGCGACACGCGCAGTGGAGTCTCTGACATCTAAAACCGCTGTGACTATTGTCCCCATTGAAGCATTCGCCTCTCTGTTGCTGTTTTTTCGTGTACTTTGTTATTGATTACTGCCTTTAAATAGCGATTATTATGATGCGTAGGTGCCATAAGCCCTTTTTATGATTGCAGTTCCGCGTAACATGGCTAAAAGGGACTTGCTGAATCTAAGGTCCCGGGCAATCGTGATTTCATTAGCATTGACTTTGGTGTTTTTTGTACCTATGGCTTCGGCATTTGACACTGATGGGGATGGATTTGATGACAGCGCTGATGATTGCCCTGTAGCATTTGGCAATAGCACTGTTGACAGGGATGGATGCCCTGATAGAGATGGTGATGGTACAAGTGACAGAAATGACCCTTGGGTTATCCAAGCGGGCGGGTTCCTAGAAGATAACCGGCAATCAATGAGTGATGGCCAATCTGTTTCATTATTCAACCATGATGGAAGTAAATACTTGACAGTAGAAGATACTGGTGGGTGGGGAAGTTCAAACGGTTGGTTACGAATATGGGACACAACAAGTAAGGTGCTTTTGAAGTCCGTTGAATTTAGTGGATATGCCGTCCATGATGCAGATTGGTCGGCAGATGGAATGTTTGTTGCTGCTGTAACTGACAATGATGAGTTACTTGCATACTACTCTAGCAATGTGACACCTCTATTTTCAGTTAGTACGGATGTAGGTAGTGGCGACCAACCTAACGAAGTGGCTTTCAGCCCAGATGGGTCAATGATTGCTGTGGTGGTTGGCAGGTCAGGGAGTAGCGCAACTGCTGGAGAAGTACAAATTTACAATGCTATGAACGGCTCGGAAATCACCGCATTTGATCCGGGTTCAGATAGTCGTTTCTATTCGGTTGATTGGAGTCCTGATGGTAGTAGAATCCTAATTGGTGGGAGAGAGGATGTTTATATTTACAATACAGGAAGTTGGAATGTCAATAGGACAATCAACAGCAATAGAGGCACCATCAACGCAGTAGCTTGGTCACCTGACGGAAACAATATCGCTGCATGTGAGGCATGGGAGGGCTCAGGCGCTCGTGCTAGATTATACGATGTTGCTAGTGGAATAGAAGAGTGGGCTTACACTACCTCTACTTCATGTCAAGATATTACCTTCTCACCTGACTCTACCCAAGTAGTAGTGGCACATAGTTACTATAATTCAGATGGCGCAAGTTTGAGGATTTTCCAAGTTGATGCAAGTAGCCCAACCATTGTAGATACTATGTCCGCACCTAGACCTGGCGGTTGTACCTCTAGCGGTGGTGGAAACAATTGTGGCACAATCTATGGGGTAGATTGGCATCCTGATGGAGATTATATCATATCAGCGCATGGACGAAATGACGAAGGTATTTTCCACTGGATAGTTGACCCTGATATTGACAATGATGGAGTGCTAAACGCTGATGATGCATTCCCTGAAGACCCTACACAATGGAATGATACTGATAATGATGGATTTGGAGATAACCCTGCACCTGCAAATGAGCCTGATGAGTGCCCGAACGTAGCGGGAACATCCACAGAAGACCGATTTGGCTGTCTTGATACTGATGGGGATGGATGGTCTGACCTGAATGATGCCTATCCAAACGATGAATATCAATGGGCTGACGCTGATGGTGATGGTTATCCTGACAACGCCGAGGATACTCGAGAGCCCAATCCGTATGGCGGTGTTGACAGACTTCCAAACAATCCAACTCAGTGGGCTGATTTCGACCTTGATGGTTATGGTGATAACTTCGCTAATTCATCTTGGGTTTCAATTAGACCTTCTGACTGGCCTGGTATTCTAATTACTACCATGACACCGAATCAATTGAATGACATTGATGTATTCCCCACTGATACTGAACAATGGAATGACAGCGATGGTGACTGGTATGGTGACGAGCAATTTACCAGCCGTTCTGATGGTTGTATCTATGTGTTCGGAGACTCAATTTGGGACAGACTCGCATGTTACGACACTGACGGAGATGGCTGGTCAGACCCTGATGATAACTGGCCTGCTTGTAGAGACGGGACAGGAACAGGTGATGCATTCATTGACGATCCAAGCCAATGGTGTGATGCTGATGGAGATGGATTTGGAGATAATGCAAGCGGAACTAACGGCGATGCGTGCCCTGGATTTAATGGAAATTCATCAATTGACCGCACCGGTTGTAAAGACACGGATGGGGATGGATATTCCGATGCTGGTGACCCGTTTCCTAGCGATGCTACTCAATGGTTAGACCGAGATGGAGATGGCTGTGGTGATAACGACAACGGCAATAATCCAGATCTCTTCAAAGATGATCCATCCCAATGTGGAGACCGAGATGGAGATGGTCATGGTGATTACCCAGTGGGTGACAATGGAGACTGGTTCCCTGATGAGATTACCCAATGGTATGACTTTGATTTAGATGGCTTTGGTGATAATTTTGACAATGCTTCATGGGTATTAGACCGAAATCAATCATGGCCTGGCGTATATATTGAAAATGCGTATGAACCAGATTTATGCCCAACACTATATGGGGAAATGGAAGGAGAAACAACTCGTGGTTGTCCCGACACCGACCAAGATGGTATCGCTGATAATGAAGACGCTTATCCTAACGACCCAATGCGTTCATCGGACCGTGATGGAGATGGATATGCAGATGACCCGCTAGCAGCACAAAAAGATGATTGCCCAGACACATTTGGTACTAGTTACAAAGGAAATACCTACGGCTGTATTGACTCTGATGGCGATGGGTGGGCCGACACTCGAGACGATTTCCCTGATGTGGCTACTCAATGGAAAGACACTGATGGTGACAGTTACGGAGATAATTGGGGGAATTCAAGTTGGAATACCACCCGCGAAACAAATTGGCCAGGGGATTTCATCATTGATGCCGAACTAGCAGACGCGTTCCCTAATGATATAACTCAATGGAATGACACTGATGGTGACGGCTGGGGTGACAATCCAAATGGTACCGATCCTGATGATTTCCCACTCATTCATTCACAGCATAAAGACAGTGATAATGATGGGTATGGAGATAATACAACTCGTGATGCTTTCCAACCAGATGACTGCAGATCAAAATATGGTACTTCTTGGGAAGACCGATTTGGCTGTGAAGATACTGATGGTGATGGCTGGTCTGACATCGCTGACATTTGTATCTATGACCCTGATGTGTGGGAAGTTCCCGGTGTATGTGAAATAACAGAGGCAGAAGGGGGGGCAAGCGGTTCAGACAGAATGACTCTGAAACAATTGGGCTCATATTTACTCGGTGGTTTGGGAGTTCTTCTTCTCTTGGCCATTCTAGTTGCTATGGTTGCTCGTCAAGCAGCAAAGAGGAGTGGTCAGTTGATGCGACAAAACGTTGCCTTACAAGAGCAAATATTTGACGGAGAAGATGTCCGGCGCGAAGAATGGATTGAATATTATCTAGGTCAAGGAGACCTAGAGAAAGCAAAGGAACTCGGCTGGGTGGAAAAGGCTGATTGGCAACTTCATCAAGAGGAAGAGGAAAAGGACGCAGAGGAAGCGATTGAAGCATTGCCTGATGCATTAGACCTTGATGACTTGCTCTGAGCCACCTTCTCAAGCACAATTGCTATGCCTAATATCCTTACCCAACGGCTAAGGAGGCCGATAGATGGACCCATTTGACACCCGCCCCGCACCGGCAACTATGGAGGTAAGACTGCGTGCTCTTCTTTCTTCAATGCACAGTGCAATCTTAGAAATTGATGCTGAAGGTGGCCTTGTACATGCCAATAGAGCAGCTCAATTGATGTTACCAGATTTACCGCCCACACCTGCATCTCCAGAGTGGTTGAATGAATTTGAAGAAGAACACATCTTCCGTGATGGGCACGGTGCGCCTATGGGTTCTAATGAAGGTCCTCTATTAGAGGCGTTAAGAACAGGGGAATCTCAACGAGATTGGCAATTTAGTATCGAATTCAATAATGGTAGAATTCTCTATTTGATGGGTGCTGCTGAGCCATTAGTCGGTATTGATGGGCGGCTAACTGGTGTTGTGTGTTCTTATCAGGACATTACCGAATTGATTGGATTACAACATGCACTTGAAGAGCAATTAACTGAAACAAAGAGTGCTGCTCAGGAATTACGACTAACCCATGGTGAATTGTCAAGGGCCCACAATCTTCAAGCAGGTTTCATTGCCAATTTCAGCCACGATTTACGAACCCCACTTTCTGGCGTCCTTGGATTTGCAGATTTGCTTGACATTTCTCCTAATCTTGATATTGAAGAAAAAGAATTCTTAACGGAAATTTTAGATGCTGGAGATTCTCTTCGAATGATGATTGATTCCGTTATCACCTACTCTAACATTATCTCTGGGACTGTTCGTATTATCTCAGCATGGCACGACATTGACACCTTAGTTGAAAAGTCAAGTGAGGCAGCTAGAAAATTATGTACACGTAGAGGACTTGAGTTCCACATGGAGATAGGTCAGGCTCCAGAAAAAATGTGTATTGATGAAATGAGACTACAAGAGGTCCTCGAACAATTGTTAGATAACGCTGTGAAATTTACAGAAAGAGGACACATTACCATCAAAGTGAGTAGTGTTGCAGATAGTGTGCTATTTGAAATCTCAGATACTGGTCCAGGTATTTCTCATGAAGCAGAGATGAGGTTATACGAGCCATACTCAAAAGCACTTGTCAAGGATGGCCAACTTAGACGTGGTGTAGGTCTAGGTCTTACACTCGTCAAAGCACTTTGTGATTTAATGCACGGCAAAGTTGACTACTCAACATCTCCACAAGGGACAACATTCAGAGTGCAGTTCCCACTCATTTATACTCCTACACTATCGTGAAAAATATACTTTCCAAGAATTTTCTTTGTGAGTAAATCAACCAGCCAATTCATCATTGAAGCGAAGAAAATCAAGTTCTTCAAACTGAATCAACGAAGGGGAATTCAGTGCTAAATTGTGTTCCAATGCCTGAGATAAACTGACCCAATTTCGCTCAGTCCCATCAATCCATTCATAATTATGGCCTGGAATCAAGCGCCAGTCACTTGGTAGTCCTTTGAGAATCTCTCTAGCATGAGTAACACTTTTCCATTGTGATTCGGAATCCCCCCCGGGAAGGTCAACCCTTCCAGAACGTTGGGTAAAAAGAAGATCTCCTGCGTGAAATACTCCATGGCCATGGAAGGTAAGATGGCCTGGTGCATGACCTGGTGTATGAGTGACTTCAAGGGTGATACCACCTGAAGTCCATTGTTCCCCAGAATGAACTGGATGATTCCAAGTATGGGTGAAATCTAGGTGACGGAATAATACTCTTCCAAGTAAATTCGGATAGTTTGATTCAACGTGTCCCCACAACTGAATTTCTGGATGGGATTTCATGATATTCTTAACCCCAGATGTGTGGTCCCTATGAGTATGTGTTACAATGATGTGGGTTGGTGACAATCCTTCATTTTCAAGGGCTGAAAGCCACTTTTTAGCAGAATATGGGTCGATGATTACTACTGTATTTGTGGCCCTATTAATGAATGCTGTATTGACGTTCCCAAACGGACCTTGCTGACTTACCCAGACCTCAATTCCATCGTCTTCCACTCGGCGGTCAAACTCACCTTTGGCTAACATCAAAATCATGCGAAGGGGCACATGGCATTGAAATTACTGATTTTACCGTGCATGGCGGGTCTTAAGTGTGAGTGGGTTTGTCGCCTCTATAAGAGGCGGCGCTATGAGGGGACGAGAATCTGGCAGTAGATTGCTCATTGTTGGGCTAGCTTTTATCCTACTTGCTCCACTTGCGATTAGTTCTGCAAGTGCAGATTCTACCGATATTGAATTAGTTATTTCTATTGATGAGACAACTACCGGAGCGGCTTGGTATGATGGAGGAGAAACGCTTTCAATCTCAATTTCTGTAAAGAATTCTGGTGCAACTACTCAATCAATTGAATACAATCCATCCTGTCCTGTTGAAATTGAAATTCTCAACAGTGACGAAGAATTATTCTCATCTCTACGAGAGCACAGAGTCTGTCTTCAACAACGCCGAGCGATTGACATACCAGCTGGACAAACCAGAAATCTTGACACATTTGATTGGGACTGGCAAAACTCATCGGGGGCAATTATCAATAGTGGTGATGTAACTTTAGATTTTAACTTTGAATCAGGGATGGCAACTTACACAGAATCTATACAATTCCAACGCAGTCCTGTGTTAATTGAACACTTAGTATTACAAGTCAATACTGCTCCACCGATTAGTGGCGGGTTAGATTATTTGTCAGGAGAAAGCGTATACTCTCATATTTCACTTACCAATAGTGGTAGCAACTCAATAACAATTGATACTGACGAAGGTTGCATGGTTACTATTCAAGTTAACACAATTGAGTCTTCAAATCCCCCTTCAATGACTGACTTGGATTGTGGCTCAGGCTCAACACTTGGAGTAGGTGAATCACTTCCTTTGGGTTGGTTAGTATGGGACTTCACTTCAGAAGGTGAACAACTTTTATCTGGCCAATGGTCAATTGAAGTTGCAACAACAGGTTTGATTGGTTTGGCCAGCACCTTTGATGCAACTCTATCGATTGGTGAAGCCCGTCCTGAGGCTCCGGCCGAATTAGCAGTTAGCTTGATTGGAGATGGTGGTGCGGATGGAATCATTACTGATGCTGATAATATTCAAGTTAAAACTGAGTTGATTAATTCAGCAGCGACGCCTGCTGAGTTGCAATTTAACAGTAGTTGTCTAGTTTCAATTCAATTAATTTCTGAAGATGGAATGATAACTAAAGATTCAAGATTGAATGATATCTGTGAAACCGAATTTTCTGAGTTGAAGATTGACCCTACTAGCCAATATACACTTGACCAACGAATGTGGACAATGAATGCTGAAAATAGTTGTGAACTCAATGACGGTTCTTACCTAATGGTGGTAACAGTTCCAGAGTATGGGATTACCACCGAGTACCTAATCAATTACGACGGGGGAGATAGTGGACCGGTTTGTTTAGCATCAATGCAAGACACAAGCCTAGCCGATTTCAGAGTAATTGAATTACTTACCAACAATCCGGATACTAATCAAGAATCCATCACATTCCAAATCCGACTAGAGAATCAAATTGACTTAGACATCCACTGGCCTCAAGAATGCCGCTTAACCTTCACTCTACAACGTATTGGTGAGTCTCAACCTCATCAAATATGGAATGAACAGTGTGGGGAATCAGGAGGAGTGATGGAGACAATTGCCGCTGGTAATGGCATCCCATTCGACCCATTTACAATTGAGTTTGGCCAACTTAATCAAGGCACTTGGTCTCTCTTCATTGAAACCACTGGAACACCTAGATTCACTACGCAATTAGCCCATACCTGGAATCCTCCAGTCCAACTTGAAGAGGAACAGAATTCAGAAGATGAATCCGAAAGTGAAGCTACGAATGGAACAATTGTGAAAGAGGACGCTACACCATTGAGTTGGATGGCAGAAGGTAGTTGGCAGTATGTTACCACAGATGTTGGTGGATGTTGGATTCTAATTGATGTTGATGGTAATGAGCACGCTTACTCATCTACCCTGATAGAAAACTGGAAGCCGCTTCCAAATCACCGAGGAGCGTATTGGGTTGAGGATAGTACTAGCACCTCAACTGCTTGTGCTAACTGGCTATCTCACATTGTTGTGGTTGAAGTACTAGGTGAAGCACAGGTAGCCTCAACAGATTCTAGCATCGATACGGAAGTAGCATCTGAAACCCCAGTAATTTCTATTCCTGCTGCAGCACCCACAATAATTGCTGTCATTGCTTCGACTGGTCTGCTCGCTCTGATTGCTGGAGCAGTAACTCAAGTTGAATGGATCCGCCTACCTGCAACAAAATACGGGCTCGTTCTTCTTGGATTGGTTCGCAAGACGAAGGAATCAGGTGGTGAATATCAAAGGGGTAGAATTGTTGCCTACATTGAATTACACAGAGGTATTCACTTCAGAGCATTGTTAGGGGCTTTACAAATGTCAAATGGACAACTAACCCACCATCTTTCTGTATTGGAATCTGATGAACGAGTATGGCGGCGTAAGGATGGCCGCAAGGTTAGATATTATCCAGCTTCCATTGACTCAAGGACTGCCGATGATGATTTGCCAGTTCCAGTACTTACCCCAGACCCAAACAGTTTACAGGGTAAGATTCTACAAATTCTTGACATTCACGAAAATGAAATCCTCAATCTATCTCAAAAGGAATTGTCTGTCAAATTAGAAACCAGTCAACAATTGGTATCATACCACCTCAAATCACTAGAGGATTGGGGATTGGTTGAGAAGGAGAGGGTCGCAATGCGCTACCGGTACAGACTGACTGACCGTGCACTGATTCTGCTTAACTCCAGCAACTTCCCATCTTTACTTGATGAGGCATGATAATTCCGTTCCTTTGATAGCGGACGGTTGATTCGGTGATTCAATAACGAATGTAAATGTCGTTGAAGGGTTGATTGTATGGAGGAGGATTTCTCACCTGCACAGTTTGAACATAAGTGGCAAAAGAGATGGTTGGATGACGAGATTTTCATCGCCCCATTGAACACTGATAAACCTAAATTCTACTGCCTAGAGATGTATCCTTATCCTTCTGGAAAGATGCATATTGGCCATGTTAGAAACTATTCGATTGGAGATGCAGTTGCTCGTTATCGCCGAGCAAGAGGATTCAATGTCATCTATCCAATGGGCTTCGATTCTTTTGGCATGCCTGCTGAAAATGCCGCTATCAAAGAAGGAGGGCACCCAAGAGATATCACAGACCGTAATATCTCTAGCATAAAATCAGACTTCAAACAAATGGGATTTTCACACGATTGGAACCGGCAAGTGATGAGTCATGACCCCAACTACTACAGGTGGAATCAGTGGTTTTTCCTAAAATTTTATGAAAGCGGCTTAGCATACCGAACTTTTGCAAATGTCAATTGGTGTGAACAGTGTAATACTGTATTAGCCAACGAACAGGTGCACAATGGAAGATGCTGGAGATGTTCAAGTGAAGTTGCACAGAGAGATATGGACCAGTGGTTTTTGAAAATCACAAAGTACGCACAAGAACTACTCGACTCACTCGATGAAATACAATTTCCTAACCACGTTAAAGCCCTACAAAAAGATTGGATGGGGCGTTCTGAGGGTGCCCAAATCAAGTTCAAAGTAGAAGGAGACGGTGGTCTTGTGATTGAAGCTTTTACGACTAGGCCTGATACAATTTTTGGAGTCACATTTGTTACTCTAGCCCCTGAAAACCCTCTTTGTGAGGAATTGGTTAAGGGTCACGAAAATGAACAAGCATGGCGGGAGATGGAAAAAGAAGCAAAGCAACTTTCTGACATGGACAGAGGTATGTTGAAGGAAAAGAAAGGTGTATTCCTTGGCCGTCATGCAATAAATCCACTGAGTGGAGAGAAAATTCCAATTTATGCTGGGAATTTCGTTATTGCTTCATATGGCACTGGGTCTGTAATGGCGGTACCAGGCCACGATCAGCGAGACTTTGATTTCGCCTCAGAACATAACTTACCAATTAAGCGGGTTTTACTTGAAGCAAGGGCAGACAATGATGCCCCACTAACCTCCGCTTTCGAAGGTTATGGCGAAATGACCAATTCTGTGAGAACTGGGTTTGATGGTTTGAGTGGAGATGATGCAAAGCGGGCTGTTATTGAAGCGCTCGAAAGTGATGATTCAGGAAGTGGAATGATTCAATGGAAAATTCGTGACTGGTTAATTTCACGACAGAGGTATTGGGGGACTCCAATTCCTATTATCCACTGTAATGAATGTGGCGCTGTTCCGGTACCTGAGAACGAGTTGCCAGTGATACTGCCTGATGATGTAGTCTTTAGTGGTGCAGGGAATCCAATGGAAACCTCACCTACCTTCCTAAATGTTGACTGCCCTCATTGTGGAATTCCGGCGAGACGGGAAACCGACACAATGGATACATTTGTTGATTCATCGTGGTATTTCATGCGCTATATTGATGCAAATAATCCTGACTTATGCTTCAGCAATCAAGCAGCGGATTATTGGATGAATGTTGACTTTTATTGTGGTGGAATTGAGCATGCACAAATGCACTTAATCTACGCACGGTTTTGGACTAAAGCATTGCGAGACATGGGTTTGCATAGTATTGACGAGCCTTTTGAAGAATTATTATGCCAAGGAATGGTCAACGCTCAAGCACCGTATTGTGCTCCTTGTAACATCACTCATCCCGTAAGTGAGAGAGGGAATGCTTGCCCATATTGTGCTGGTGAATTAACAGAGCGTAGTGCCAAAATGAGTAAATCTCTTGGCAATACTGTTGGCCCAGTTTCAATGATTGAACAATATGGCGCTGACACCGTCCGACTATTCATTCTGTTTGCTGCCCAGCCTACTGCTGGAATGGATTGGTCTGATACTGGTGTTGAATCATGTTACAAACAGATGAAAGCAGTTTGGAATTTATGTCGCGAAATGTTGTCATGGGAAAATGATGATGCAGCAATAGATGAATGGTTGAGTACTCAATTTCAGATTCGTAAAACAGAATGGCTTTCGGCAATGGAATCGGTTGATTTACGAGCCGGGGTGATGCTCAGCCATTACGAAGTCTACGCTGACCTTCTTTGGTATCAGCGTCGTGGAGGGTGCAATGGTGAATTGGCTCGCTCACTCCTGCTTGATTGGGCTAAGATGATGCATCCCGCAACACCGCATATTGCTGAAGAAATTTGGGCAGAAGCAGGGGGTGAAGGCTTGATTGCAATCCAACCACTTGGATTTGATGAAGTAGATAATGATGAGACTGAGGCCATAAATCCAGTCTTAGCACGAGAAATTATCTTACAATCCGTTCTTGATCAGGCTAGACAGATGAAAGGTTTAGCAGAACGACATCTTGAGAATGAACCAACATCTGTCACGATTCAAATAGCTGAAGGATGGAAAGGTGAGTTGGTACGTACAGGTATTGAATTACTTGAGAATGACTTCCCAATGAAAGGAGCAATGGGTGAGATAATGTCTAGACCATTTACACAAGTTGGAGAAGTTAGAGGACAAGTACCTGGGGCTTGGAAACGAATAATGAAGCAATTGTACAAATGGTCTCCAACCGAAAGAAATGTGCTAAAATCTAATCTTGATGAAGTAAAAATCCTAATTGATGCAAAGTCATTCCTGAGTGCAGAACTTAGTGTTGCAGAGGTAAACATTTACCTTGCTGGAGAAGGAGAAGATGTTGGTAGTAAAGCAAAATTTGCTTACCCTTCAGAGCCAGGCATTGCTTATCTTTGATTTAATAAAATAATCAGCAAGTCAACCTGCTTGATTAGACGAATCGTAAGCCGGAGGTTGAAAAGGGAGGGGCTTCTCGCCTGCTACAAGTGAACAGAAGCAACAGAGAAGACAACAACCACCAACCAAGTAAAAACAACCGCAATAGGAATCAAGGCGGCCGCACCAATCAAGGTAGCAAAAAAGGCCGTTCATCTTCCGGAAAAAGTGGCAGAGGTGGTGGGCAGAATAGCCAAGCATCTGCCCGAATCAAAGAAGCGGTAGAGCGAGCCGAAGCAAGGTTCTCAATCAATCCCAAACCATTGGGTTTTCCTGAGGAAATTGAACCCCCAAATGAAATTTCTATCAAATGGAAAACAACTCCAATAAAACAACGTACTGAACGCCAAGCGTGTGATTTAGTAATGATTCCTGGTGAATGGGGATTTCTAGACGATGATGCTGTGGATGGAATCGGTGACAGACTGAAAACACACAACATGAGTGTTGAACAAGGGCTATCATTGCGCAAAGCGTTGATGCAAGAAAAGGCCGTTTATGGCCATTATAAAATGATGAATAAATCAAATACCTTTCTCAAAAGATACGAAAATGGTGAAAGTGTCCTCCAACTTTCTCGACGATTTGACTTCCCCCCAGTGGCAATATTTCGGTCAATTCTAACTGCACGTGGATGGTCAAAAGTTAAGATTCGTGACTCACTCAGGTCACCTGATAAATTGTTGTCAAAACGTGATGCTGAAGAGTTTCAAAAAGCGGAAGAAAAAGACCGTGTAACAAATGTTGACCAAGGTGAAACTGCTGTGCGGGCTGACCTGTTTGAGGTAGTGGTTGAGAAGTACCTCGATACTTTGGGCATCAAATATCGTCGTCAAGAAGAACTGCTAAAGGAACAACAAAAAGAGCATGGTAGGCCTCTCAATACACCAGATTTTCTGATAATGGATAAGTTGACAATTAATGGTAAGTTAATTGCATGGATTGATGCAAAAAATTTCTATGGCGCTAATGTCTCATTTGCCAAGAAGAAGACCAAGAAACAAATGAACCGCTATATCGATGAGTGGGGGGCTGGGGCAATTGTTTACCGGCATGGATTCTGTGAAGGAATGTTGATACCTGGTGTCTTGATGTTAGATCAAACACCTCTAGATATCACTATCATGTATGATGAGTGATTAGTTTGCTCGCAATTCAGCGTAGTGAATTTTCGGTTAATGAAACCTGAATCGATTTCAACCCCATTGAATTAAATTGTTCAATCATCAGCAGCATCTTTTCGCTCTTCAATCCTGACTCAAGCGATGTTGGTAAGATTACAAGGCTTTCTCCGAGCATGCATAAATGAGCTGATGCTTCCACCTCTGCAATTGAAATCACGGATTTCGCAATCTGTAAAAGTTCAGTTCGACCTGCATCTGATATCAACTCAGAGTCATTAGCGAAACCAGTTGATGTCGTCAAAATATCTCCCCAGCGACTCTTATCCCAAACCCCTTGTTTAAGAATTGTGAGTTGTTGTTCGCCACTATTTCTGATGCGCGTTTTCCACTCTTCATCATCAATGTATGCAGAAGTATGGCGGGTAGTTCTATCTCTCCAAGCGACTAACATATTGAGAGTTGTATGCCATCCTTCGACAACACCTGAGCCTCCCAATATTTCACTGACTTGAGGGCACCCAGGCTCCCTTCTAAGGTCAACACCACCCGCCCAAAGAGCGGACACATCACCCAATCCTCCTGAGAGTTTTCGTTCCACCACATGAGCTACATGAAAGGATTGAGCGTATGCGAGTTGTTCCTCTTCACCAAGTGCCCGCTGTAGAGCAAGGGCAGTGGCTAAAGCCCCAGCAGCTGAAAGTCCGAATCCTTGTTGTTGAGGTAATCTGCAACTTTGCTGAATGAGCCAATCGTATTCCAACACTGACGGAACTAGTTGTGAAAGTGTGTTGATGACTGTCTGTTGAAGAACTAGGTTCTCGTTTTGGATTTGCTCGGATATTTTCCCCGAACCATGTTTACCGGTTACTGTAATCTGACAAGTAGGCTCAACTGGATCTATACAAAATCCAATTCCTCGACTTCCTTGATTAATTAAATTGACATCATCATCTTGTACACTAAAGAGTAGAGTGATGTGGCCTGATGAAGCGGCCTGTCCTGTAATTGCAGTCATTATCAACCACCCCGTGGGGGTAATTCGGCTTGGTCTTGCCGACTCTCACAGAGCTTCTGCAAAGTCTTTGGAGAGTGCTTCAAAGCGACCTGATAATTCCTTGCAAGCTTGCTCTAAGCAGACACGGGCTGTCATTGAACCATCGGTCTGAAATTTGAAGATGTAATCACCTTCAACATCTTCCAAAGTAATTGCATCATTGAACTGTGCTTGTAAATCTGTACCACTACCAACGTGGTTTAGGTCATTTCGTAGCAAATCTACCTTGTCAATATCGCTGAGAACTCCATCCTTATTGAAATCCTTAGCAGTGATATTCAAATCAAGGTCAAATAGCATCTTTGAGCGGGTCTTTACATTGATTTTACCATTTTGACGTGCATGGAATGTAACACCAGAAACTGGTGAATACTTTGCATGGTCCCTACCTCTACCCATAATTGCATAGAAGTATGCGTGAAGCACTTGTCCTTCGTAGAGTTTTGTTAAGGGGATGGCACCATATGCTTCTGGAATCTCTAATCGGCGGTCACCAATCACATTCAACTCTGATGCAACAACATTTCTACCACCGTCTACACCACTTGATGAAATTGTGTAGATTATCTGACATGAAGGGCATCCACGTTGGTCCACCACCATATCCTTGCAGTCAGGACATTCATCCTGAAAGTAAAAATCATCGTGGAATGTTGGAACTGGAAGCATTGCGAATCTGTGTGCAAGTTGTTCGTCGTTTAATGCATAGTTTGACTCAAATAATTCACCAGTCTCTTCATCCTTGAAAATACCTAGTTCAATTCTCATTTGGTCAATCGCAAACTTTGGCACATCAGCAATCATGGTTCTGCGGAGAGAATTCACAAATGCTCGGTTAACTCCTGAAAAGAGTATACGTAGCGAAGTATCAGTTTCTGAAAGAACTTTTAATTTTATCATTTTTAAATCACCTCTGAATCAAACTCTTCGACCTCGGCGGCCGCCCTTGCGCTTAGTACCATCATGTGGTCGTGGAGTACAATCCTCAATTCTAGCCACTTGGATTCCAGCACGGGTCAGGCTTCTGACAGCCTGTTGTGCACCTGGTCCCGTATTTGGGCTCTTGTTACCACCTTGGCCACGATATCGAACAATTGCCTGTGAGAATCCTTTTTCTTGGATTGCTTCGGCAATTCGCTCTGCAGCTCTAATTGCTGCAAATTGACTGCCTTTATCGCTACCTTTCTTGGTTACTTGGCCACCACTGCACTTAGCAATTGTTTCTGCGCCGGTTTGGTCAGTAGCGGTCATGAGAATGTTGTTGTAGGAACTGTAAATATTAATGATACACTTACGAGACATCAGGATTCACCTCCGCTAACATCATCTGCACTAGGAGCTGCTTCAGCCGCTTCAGCAATTTCTTGAACTTCTTCAGCGCTTGGAACTCCATCTACAAGTTCCAAACTGCTCTCTTCATCCTCATTTTCGTATGTCGCTTGTGAGCGGATTTCAGAAATACCTACACGAATTGGGTGGTTTTCACCTGTTGCAATTCCACTCTTCTTGCTTTCACCAGTTCTCTTCGCTGAATCGTGAAGAGCCGACTGAATGCTGTATTGAAGTGTGTCCTCCTCCCCACGAGTAATGGTATATCCTGGAACTGTCATTATTTGGTCACCAACTGAAATGTGGCCATGAATGAGTAGTTGTCTTGCCTGCTTCATACTGGATGCGAATCCTTTGTAGTAAACCTGTGACTGTAGACGACGAGCCAACACGTGCTCTACATCAAGACGAAGAATATCGTCAAGAGTTGCACCTTCTGGAAGCATTCCACGGCGGTGGAGGGAAGTAATCAAATCTACCTTCTCTCGAGAAACGTGGTCATCTCCAGAATCGGTTGTTGCGATCAACTTCATCGCGTTTGAGCGCCAGCGGCGCAGTTTGCTACGAGCCTTCCAGATTTCTCTGTGATTACGTAAACCATAGTTGAAAATGAGAGTGCGCTCCTCATCAATCCTTTCGGACTGCCATGGATGTTTGGGGCCTTGCCATACTCTGCGACTAAACTTAGGATGTCCCATAAATCACACCTCACTTCTTCCTCTGAACACCGAGTGTCAAACCACTACGGTTGTTCGAACGCGTCCTTTGACCTCTTACTCTACCACCAATTGCGTGACGTACACCTCGGTAACTCTTCACTGCACGGTGTCTGTCAATGTCGTCCTTCTGGACCATCTTGACATCTTGTGAAAACAAATGGAGTTCATCACCTGAATGCAAATCCCTTTGGCGATTCAACATCCAAAGTGGAACTGCAGTTGGGTAAGCCTCAATCGCTTCTTTTAGGGCGTCAACGTCTGCATCGGACAAAAGTCCACCCATTTTCTTAGCATCCACTTTAGCCAATCCACATAATGCAATTGCGGTTCTCTGACCTACTCCATCAATTGAAGTTAGGCCCAAGCCAATTGGTTTCATTCCATCAACATCAGCCATTGCGAGTCTCAGAATATATCTGAAATCGTCGCCTAACTGACTCTCGTCTATTTTTGCCATTATTCGGTTCCCCCGAGTACACCAGTTGCCCAGTGGCTACTTCGTAGCGGCTTTGCGACTTACCCCCCCTATAAAAAAGGGACTATTTTCTAAGAGGGGAATAATCTATGAAATGGTGGAAAGGGGCTTAAATTTCAAGGTTCTTTGCATATAAACCAAGCATCGCCATCATTGGTTTCAACATCAGCAAGGAAACCTGGCTTCCCTCGAGGGTAATCCTTCAATCCGTGGTCTAATTTACGCTGGAGTTTAGGCTGAGCAGATGGCTCCATTTTACATCTGAGGGTGAGTCTAGAAAGATATGCTGAGTTAGCCGAAACAAGAATTGGAGAGATGTTTTCTACTTTCGGTTCTACCTTCAAACGGCTAATGATTTGGCCGGTTGATGAAACAAATGCGCTGACTATAGATTTCTCCATATGAAGTGGTTCACTTGAAAGTAGCATTGGTCTGCGCCCTGAAATTCTGACCCAGTGTCTCGTTGATTCTGGGGGCAATGCTTCGCGTAACCATTGTCCTTGTAGTCCTGATGCTAAAAGAGCAGAATCGACGATTGTTAGCCAATCCCTTGTTGAGGGTACAGCAGAAGTGGCTCTTTTAACATCAGTTGCTCGGCCTGCAAAACTAACTACAGAACCATCTGATAGTAGTCTTAACATTCTAGCTGGTGTAGCGGAATCAGCGGCTGTGCCAAACCAAATTGTCAAGCGGTCAATTCTTCCACGACCTGTTGAAACCCATTCCCACGTAATAGGTGAATCTGGCCAATATGATAGAAGAAGTTGTTCAATCTCTTGTTGCTGAGTCTCTAGGAGTCTAGGGGAGAGATCAATGATAATCGCTGGGCCCCTACGTCCTATGACAAAATGGTCAGCCCATCTATTCAACAAAATAGAGATTGGCGGTTCCATCTCATCAAGAGAATGATTTTGTGTGTCTAGAGGCCTAGCTGGATCTACATGCATAACTGCAACTGCCTGCCCTGACATACCAATTTCAGAAAGAGCGGCAGTAGCATCAGTACCATCCCCAACTAGCACGAAACTTTCTGACGTCCATTCACTGTTACCGCCATCAGCCACGATTTGACCATTCGCCGCTGATAAGACTGCAGAATCAGCATCAAGTTCTATGCCAATTCCCGCTCGTTCCAACTCTGAACAGTAGGCAAAAAGTTGTGACCCGGAACCACAAGCAGGGTCAAGAAGAATGCCTTGACCAAGCCGACAATCGGCCAACTGCTCTGCCCTTGTAAGACAAACCGACCAAGGAGTTGAAAGCCGTTTCATACGATCTGTTTGATACAGATGTGGTTCACCTGATTTGGGTTTGCCATCAATTTCACTCTGTGGCGCAATCACTTCGGCAAACCCTAGGATATCTGGCGAAATGGGTAAAACTGTGTGAGTTGCCATCACGCACCAAATTAATGGACGACTGTCGCTGTTATCCGCTTTTCTATTCAAGCAAACAATTCGTTAATACTCAATTCAAACCGTAACCACTGATTGTTAGCAGGCTCTCTATCAGGTCTATCCTTGTAGGCAAGTTCAGGTGGAAGAATTACAGTATGAGTGGTCCCCTCTCCAATTACACACCGTAGCACACCACAGTCGAGCCCAATTACACCCCAATGAAATCCTTTGATGTAACATGCACTTGGGGCACCTGCATCACAAGTTGGTTCTGAACCAGCGGTTACTGGAAGGTCTCCCTCGTCAAGTTTTTCCTCAGTATCATCTATCCAAACTTGGTAGTGAACTGTCATTCGATCACCATAATCGGTGTGTAAAGCCCAATCATCACCTGCTAGTAGCCTCACTTCTAATTGCACTTCAGCTCCTTCAACTGTTGGGTGTGAAATTGTAACGAAAAATACCTCTTCATCAATATCAGAATCTAATTCTAAAACTAGCAATTCTGCCGAATCACCTTCAATGGAAAGCAATCCACTTGATGGTTCACTAATTGATATCGATTCACTGTCAACCGTTGCTTGCAAATCAAGAGTCGTATTTCCAGCATTATTGATAGCAACAACAGCAGTATCGCCTACTCCTTGATGACGCCATTCACAAGATACTTCACCGGGTAACCAAAATGGCTCATCTTGAGCTGAAAGGTTTTCTGGCCAAGTCCAAGCATCATCCTTAGGCTCACATGTATCAAACAACAACATTGCCTCCCAAGCCCAACGACCGTCTTCTTGTAGGGATGACTCGTCGACCGTAACAAAAGCCCCATCCATTTGTCCAAGGAAAGTGTAAGCACCCCAACCAACCCAAATAATTGATATCAGGAGCATGCCAATGGTCCCTAACGAAGCTAAAATTGCAGCCCGTGGAATTGTCATCTCATTGAGCCCTAAGGGAACTGGTGGGTCTTCGCGTTCATCACTAATCCACGGTCCAGACACAACACACCCTGTAAGCCACCTCAAATCAAGATATGGACTCATTGACTAGTTCAATCAATGGCCATTTGACCCTCATGTTTCTGTCCAAGCCAAGCGATAATACCCAATTCAAGCCCTAATGCAATTCCCATCAATAATAGTGAATTTGTATTGAGAACACCTTGGGATGCTAGTGCTGCCGCTACTAATGCAAACACCAAATCTGCGGCTCCCCAAATTCGAAGGGACCGGCGTAATTGAAGAATCCCCGTTACCCAAATGGTTAGAGAAAGCGCGAGTAAAGAGATAACCAATAATGCACTTACTCCAGTGAGCAATAAAACTCCTAATGGTAGAAGAATATGGGCATCCCAAGACCATGTGGCGCTCCAACTAGGCTTTCGCATTGGTACGCTTAACACCAAACAAGCAAGGGTAAGCAACCCTAGAACAATCATCAGATGTGGGATGAATTCTGCCAATCCATCAAACCAACTTGCCAGTGACCTAGCCGCAATAACTGTACTAAGAACGATGATTCCTACTGCAGCTGGTTGTTGCCACTGAATTGAACGGCGCAACCCGAGTACAATTGCTATCATTGCTACAGGACCAATGGATAGCATGGCTACTGAAACTACCCAGCCACCTCTTCCAGCCGCACCGTGGAAATCAGGAAGTTCGTGGCGCCGCCTAACAGCCTCTATCCAATCCCATGCAACAACACAAACTAACAACACTGCTTCAACTAACAGCCATGGAACTGTATAGGAAAGCATGTCCCCCCCTTCTAAAGGAGTGAATGGATCTGTCAAAACGGGCATTGGCATAGTTCCAGCCATCATAGCCCCAGCAATTCGTGAAACAAGTAGAGTTGCCACATACCACTCAATCGCTGCAGGGATGCGATGTACCAAGTCCTTACGACCGGTTAGGGAAATACCAATAATTAGCAATACAATGATTGCAAATACTCCGAAATCCAATTGATTGCCAAGAGATGCGCCTGCTGCTAATCTACCGGTAATTTGCATTAGAGTCAAACCGGCTATTGTGGCAGCAAATGGTGTCTCAATTCCAAGCACATCTGGCAAACTCAAATCATTACTGCTGGCTCGCCACCGCGAAATACCAATGAGTACGAGAGAAACTGCACCACTCATCACTAAGATTCCTGCTGATGCTGAACCAAAACTCCACACAGTATATACCCCAAATAGGATAATACAAGCGATGAATGCAAGTACAATGACTGGCTTATGATGAATATCACCATACAACATCTCTTCACGAGACAATTCACCTCTCCTCTTGGAACGCTTGCGCATTCTTTCAGCCTGCATATACAATTCAGGAGCAACTGTTTTGATTGCTCCTACAGACTTGGCTTGCGACATATGTTCAATGGAGATATCGCTACCTGCGGCTGCAGCAGCAGCATCTTCGGAATCAAAATGATAAGTCTTTGAGGCTTCATTAAGAGTTAGTGAAGATTTGCTAGAAAGGGCCGTTGCCTGCTCACCTCTTACTGCCAATGAGGCAGAGGTTGAACCCTCCCCTGATGGAAGCATAAGTTGCTCATCATGAAGGAGAGATGGCATTGACTTACTAGACTCTAAAGAGTGTTGAATTTCATCAATTCGTTCCATTCTCTCTCGCCTCTTTTCTCGTGCCCCAACCGCCTTTAGTTCAGCACGTAATTCACCTTGAGCGGCTAACCAAATAGCCGAACCAATAAACATTAGAGTTGAAAGTGAAAGATGAGTGAATGTCATCCCATCTGCCATCATAGCCCAAACTGTGGCCATCAACATCATTGCGGAAGAAGCGGCTGGCTTGAGCAACTTCTCCATTTTACCAGCTCTCGGAAGATACAGAGCAAGAGTCAGTAAGACAGATAGAAGAATTACCCAACCAGTGAATTGGTTTGACATCAATAATTCCCCATCCAACAAGGAAGTAGTGCGCTGGTCAAGTGAAAATATCACTGTTTGTGCCGTCAAGAATCCCATCAACAGACTAAGAATATCCTCAGTTTCGATATTCTTGCTAAATAACACGAGAGAGCCAAGTCCACCTACCATCATCAGCATCCAAGCAGCATCAAGCCCGTTACGCCACTGTAACAACAAAGTTGTAATTCCAAACAGCACCATCAAAGTGCGTGGGTTATCCTGATGCTCACCACGACATTCGGCAAAAATATTGATTGCTAACACGACTGCTAAGCCTGCAATCAACCCGTAACCTGAAACTTCGGTTCCACGAGATACAACGATCCAAATGATAAGAGATAGAATGAAACCGATATTCCATAACTTCAACAAGCCGCTATCACGTAATCTTGCACCAACTTCTGAAAGACCTACTAGGCGGGCAGCTAGGTTTACTCCTGACTCTCCAAGTGCTTTGTTGACAGGATACTGTAAAATCGTCACAATTACTAGGTATACAACCAAATATTGACCATCCCAACCGACTACACCGGCTGCTAATTCCCATGATTGGTTTGCGGCATTGAAAGTTTGTGCTCCCATTGCCCAGAAAGAAATGAACAGAACCCAAAGCCAAGGTGAAAGAATTGTTACACCGGCAAGTGAAGGGGATTTTCTCAATAATGCTAGGGACGCGGTACCAAGGTGAATTGCCCCTAGTGCGATGAACAAAACCTGCCCGCCGTCACCACCTTGGGCGGAAGGTTGGGCTGGGATTAGAATAGTCATCAAGAGAATCAATACGAGGCTTCCACCCCACAAAACATGGTCACTCACCAGTGATTGGTTTGAGAGCAGTATGAATGCTGTCAGGATAGCCGCACCAACAGCGAATACGTCGTATGCACCGATTCCAAACGGTACCGTGAAAGATGCTGATAACTGAACGATGAGAATTAAGATTAGGGCTGGTAATGCAGTAGCAAGTGGGGTGATTACTCGACTCTTTGGAACTTTTCTGACAACTAAATATGAGCCTCCAAAACAAGCAAGGAGCATCATAATCAATGCAAACGCATAGGAGGTTTCTGCCCGGTTTGCAGAAATTGCCAATAACGCACCAATCATACCTAATCCAATTGAAACCGACCATAATCCAGGTCGGCCAAGCCCAACCAACTGTAATCCATCAGAAAACCAATTTTTCTCAGCAGAAAACCTAGCCGCCATCGCCGCATTTAGAGCATTGATTCCGCCAAGCAGAAGGAATAACAACAGCAAATCATCAAAAGGTACAATCTCTAATGCCCCAATAGTCCAATTATTACTGAATGCGTGCATTCCAATCCACAAATTGGAAGCTGCGATTCCAAGTGATGCAAGATTGCCACTTTTCCGATGCCAAGCTAAACCATGTAACAATAGAGTAGCAACAATAATTCCTGCTGCTACTCCAATCTGCCCATACACCGCTCCAGCACCAGAACCTATTGCCAACAAGACCAATGTTGCTTGAGCCGCAATTGCATCTTCGTCATGGTGATAAGATACCCAGACATTGATGGCCACAAGGGTGAGTAATACTCCACCTAGCATGGTCGGGTCAAGTGGGAAAACTCCCCACAACTCCCAGTGACCTAAGTCAATGGCTAACCCGTACAACAATTTCATGGTGATGATTACCCATGTGATACCCAGCATCCTCATCGCAGGGTCAGGAATCCACCTCTCGCCTAATACAAAGCCAATAATCGCTAACCCAAGCAAACCAAGTAAACCAACGATTGGGTCAAGAGTTGTTCCTACTAACCAACCTACTAGAGAATAAACGACAATCATGCCGACCATGATGCCCCAATGCAGGCGTTTTTCCCCAGTCGTTGCCAACTCGGTAATGCTGTCCATCTCAGGAGGTAAATGAACGGTTCCATCTCGTTGAACATCGCCGGGCTGAGGACCATCTGCAAATGGGTCAAACATTTCGCCCATCGCCTCGTCTACAACTTCCTTTTCGGGTTGCTCTGGCGCGGTCAGAGCTAGTTGTTTAGATTCCTCTACGGCGTCTTCATTAAGAAAGTTGGATAGATCAAGTCCCCCACCCATTTCAAAGGCTCGTTTTCGGATGACTGAGTCATCCTCCTCAGCCGGTTCGTCCTCCATCTAAATGTGTCAGAACCGACCTTATCCATCAAGGTCGCCCTTACTGGGAAGACTGAAATTTTGATTTAATCAACATAAATTCGTTCCGTAGCATTCTAAGAGGTCCCGCGACCCGCGACAGCCATGACAACCCCCTTCCTGGTGGATGGGACCCCCTTGGGACCTATCGGGTTAGATACTCATGGCCTTGCACCAGAAGGAAACATTCACTGGAATAATCTAGGTGTAGACCTGATTGAGCGAGCGGTAAAAAGAGAAGAAGGTGTTCTCAGTACACACGGTGTATTAATCACAGAAACCGGGGACCGTACTGGTCGCTCACCAAATGACAAATTTATCGTTCGTGAGAAATTAGTGGAAGAGGATATTTGGTGGGGAGATGTAAATGTCCCCACTACACGAGAGGTATTTGATAATCTACGCGATAAGGTTCGAAATTATCTCAACTCTAAGCCAGAACTATTTGTCCAAGACCTATACGCTGGAGCAGATGAAAACCAGCGACTCCCAATTCGTGTTGTCACAGAAAATGCTTGGCACGCTGCCTTTGCCCGTAATATGTTCCTAAGGCCTAGCCAAGAACAGGTTGAGTCGCATGTTCCTGAATTCACTATTTTACATGCACCTAACTTTTTAGCAGATGCTGAAATTGATGGTGTGAATTCAGGAGTTTTCGTTATTGTTTGTTTTTCTGAAAAGCAAGTTATCATCGGTGGGACTGAATATGCAGGGGAAATCAAAAAATCAATTTTCTCTGTGATGAACTATATTCTTCCAACCCAAGGACAATTACCGATGCATTGCTCTGCAAATGTTGGTCAAGAAGGGGACTGCGCAGTATTCTTCGGACTTTCTGGTACGGGTAAAACCACACTATCTGCTGACCCAAACCGGCCACTAATTGGTGATGATGAGCACGGCTGGAATCATGATGGTGTGTTCAACTTTGAAGGTGGCTGCTATGCCAAAATGATTGACTTGTCAGAAGAAGATGAACCGGAAATCTTTGCTACTACTCGAATGGCTGGCACAATTCTAGAGAATGTTATTTTGGACGAAAATGGTGTGCCTGATTTCCATGACACCTCATTGACACAAAATACACGTGGGTCGTACCCTCTAGAAGCGATTGAGAATAGGGTGATTGAAAGCCGTGGAGGACAACCAAAAAATGTAGTCTTTCTCACTTGTGATGCATTCGGAGTTCTGCCACCCATTTCACGCCTAACACCTGACCAAGCCGCCTACCACTTCATATCAGGTTATACCGCTAAGGTTGCTGGAACTGAAATTGGAGTTGTTGAACCTCAAGCTACCTTTTCGGCTTGTTTTGGGGCGCCTTTTATGCCAATGCATCCTAGTGTCTATGCAAATCTATTATCACAGAAAGTTGCAGAAAACAATTCTTCATGCTGGTTAATCAACACAGGTTGGGTTGCTGGCGGATATGGAAAAAGCGACCGCATCAAGATTCGTTGGACCCGAGCGCTTCTCAATGCTGCATTAGATGGGACACTCAATAACGTTGAATTTGTAGTTGACCAACGATTTGGATTTGAACTCCCTTCTACTTGTGAAGGCGTACCTAGTGAAATCCTGAATCCTAAAAGAACTTGGCAAGATGGTGTCCAATTTGATGCAGTGGCGAATAAATTGGCTTTGATGTTTCAAGAGAACTTCAAACAGTTCTCTTCAGGGTGCAGTGATGCGGTTTTAGATTCTGCACCTAGAGTATTAACCGAGTGAAAGCATCAAGCCTATTGAGGTACTCGGCCTAGTATGGCAGTACCTCTAGCCAGCCTCACTTCGCCAAATCTATGGCCAAGCATGGTAAAACGGAATGAATATTCGGGTTATATTCCAAAACTACCTGAACAGGATGAACCAGTATGGTTGATCTTAGACCCATCTCACGAGGATTCACTGAACAATCAACTGGAAACTTTACTTGAACAATATGGCCATGTAATCCCTGATTTACCCGCTTCAGTTTCTATTGATGATTCAAAGGGCCCTATATGTATTGACGATAGAGCGAGCATTGGAGAATGTGTGAGAATTGAAGGCCCATGTTATATTGGGCCAAACGCAGAGGTTCGGCATGGTGCCTATATTCGTCCGAATACTTGGTTATGTTGTGATTCAGTTGTGGGTCATGCATCTGAAGTGAAACATTCACTCCTGCTACCAGGTGCAAAGGCTCCTCACTTCAATTATGTCGGTGATTCAATCTTGGGTACAGATGTGAATCTTGGAGCTGGTTGTAAATTGTCTAACTTACGAAATGATGGACGCTCAGTTCTCGTGCGTGGGCTTGACGAAGGAGTTGTCGATAGTGGATTAAGAAAATTTGGCGCTATTCTCGGAGATGGGGTTGCAATTGGTTGTAATGTGGTAACAAATCCAGGAGTAATTATTGGCACAAATACGAACATTTGGCCAAATCTCAATGTCAGCGGAGTATTTGGTGCTAATTCAACTATTGAGGAGTGAGCCTGAATGGTCGGCCAACGATTGCACGGAACTGACGGCATTCGCGGTTTAATTACCGACGGTAGTGATTCTGAAAATCCAATTGAAAAATTGATTTTACAACGGGAAATTTCTCCTTCCTTAATGCAAATAATCGGGTTTGCAACTGGCTCTGTCATAATTGAACAGAAGTCTGGGGGGAATCCTCCTCTTGTTGTGATAGGTTGGGATCGAAGAAATGGTAACGACAAATTGGTGACAGCATTACAGGCTGGACTCCAAGAGTCTGGTTGTGTAATCCAATTGGTTGGTGAATTACCTACTCCAGGATTACACCATTGCCTGCTTCTGTTAGAAGCTGATGCTGGAATGATGGTTACAGCAAGTCATAATCCTGCTACAGATTCTGGAGTGAAGTTGTTTGATAAAAATGGGTACAAATCAATGCCACAATTAGAAGATTTGATTTCAAGCCATGCTTGGAATTACCTTACACAGACCTCAGCAGAGTCATCATTCCAAGCAAAGGCTTCTCAAGAATTGCCTCTATTCGATGGGCTGAAAGCCTACCGCAAGCATTTGAAAGGTTGGTTGAGTGTCCTTTCGACAACACTTGGTATTGACATGAATTCAATGAGTGACTCTATTTCACCTCAAGGATTAATTCTTGATTGTTCGGGAGGGGCGAGTGCTGATTGGTTTAGTTTTGGACTTGCTAGACGTGGTCTAGAATGCGATGAAGTCTCAAATAGAGAACAACCAATCAACCATAATTGTGGAGCGGGAGCGTTTAGTTCTACAGATTGTTGGGGCATTGCTGAACTTTTGGAAACTGAACATGAACATCTGCTCTTAATTGAAATCGCTCAACGACTCAAAGAGAATGATGGTATGACACCATGGGCTGAAGGCCAATTAATTGGCGCTGCATTAGATGGTGATGGTGACCGTTGCCTACTCATAGAAGCGACAAAAAAAGGAATCAAAATTGTTGATGGTGACCAGATGGCTTTTGACTGGCTTCACGCCATGAAAAAATCAGGACATTCACAATTGAAACTAGCCCACAGTATTGAATCTGACCTTTGTCTTCCTGCGACTTGTAGTAGCCTTGATATTGAGACAATACAAACTGCTATCGGCGATCGCTGGCTGTCTGATTCACTCCGCCCAAAAAGTGACTCAAATAGTCCAATAATCCATTCAGAAGATATGCCAACAATCTGTGGCTGTGAAGATTCTGGCCATCTCGTTATGCCAACACCATACCCAGCAAAACCATTGCACTGGGCACTTGCTGGTGATGGGGCTGCTACTCTGCTTGCTCAACTTTTTGCTCGTGCAAAACTCGGCAATAATCGAGTAAATGTAGCTCGTGGCTGGAAAGCGAGAGTGGGTGTTAAGGATACAGACCGCACTCTATGGAATGGGTCCAACGAATTATCGAAAGAGGTTGAACAATTAGTTTCACAAGAGTTAGGTGTAGGTGTATTACACCGCGAGGAAATTGTTGGTGAATCGAGCCTCTTGTTATTGAGCGGGCAAGTCGGCGAAGTAAACGTCAGTATTGGTATCAGGAATTCCGGAACCGAAGCCAAAACTTCTGTTACAACACGTACATCTGATGCAAAGTTAGAACTGTCTCAATTAACCAACAAAATTGCTGATTTCTTAAGGTTAAATCTCATCCACTAATTAGAGGATGAATTTGGGTAGATGGCGCGCAACAATTGCATGACTTATCACACCAATAAGAGCGCCTTCATGGTCAACGACTGCCATCTGATTGATATCGTGAGTAATCATAAGTGCAGCTGCTTTGAGAAGTGGAGTACGAATTGAAACCTGCATAGGTGGTTGAGAAATTAGTTGACTTGCTTCAACTGCTTGCATCCAAGCCAAATCACGGTTTACCCGCTTTCTTTGAATTAATTTTAACATATCTACAGCGTGAATTCGTCCAACTGGAACCCCAAAGTCATCTACCAAGAAAAGGTGGTCCCAATCTCGCGATGTCAAGGTAGTGAGGACTCTATCCATCGTGACTGCTGAGGAGAGCACTCTTGGCTTTTGCATAACCTGCCCACAAGTTACTTTGCGTGCACCATTTTGCTTGACTGAAGTTGACTTATTTGGTGTCGCGGTTCGTCCGAATATACCTGGCATCACACCCACTCCTAAGCCCGGCCGGGCAACCCACTCTATTTGAAGCAAGTGTGTTGATGTAATGAGATAAATTTAGAGTTAACAAGGTTGCATAACCTTGATGATAGGCGGCAGACCGCCAACAAAATGATGTCACAGTTGAGTAGTAGCGTTCTGAGTGAGTTAGCGAACATGGACGAATACGACAGAATGCTCGCTCTAGACCGCATTGCTCGCCAACATAACTTGACAGTAGCCCAAGTTGAAGAACAGGTGAAAGCGTTTCAGCAAGGTGGAACTACTCAACCAGAAATGGGCATCGAAGAAAGCCATTCAACCCCTGAGCCATCCAATGAACAAACCCCCGCAGGACAACAACCAAATTATCTCCAAGACGCCCACCGCTACCGAGTTCGCTATGACCCAAGCCATGACGGTCAATCTAGACAGTCAAGCGTAGAACAGGCAATTCTTTGCCCAAATTGTGGAGCACCACTTGGAATTCCTGCGGTCAGGCCGATCAAAGTTACATGCCCAAATTGCATGACTGAAGCGATGTTTGAAAATTGAGTGCTCTGGCCCTCACCTCTACAAATCATCTTGCCAAAGCCTCAAGAACTACCGCATTGAATGACGGTTCATGCACATCATGACGAAGGTTACGCTCGGACTTGGAGTTGCATTACTCATCGGAAGCGTCATTCTAGCAGTCATAGGAGGTGGTTCAACCGTAGCCGACCTTGCTGAAAACCCAAATGGAGTTGAAGTGTGGAGTGGTACGGCACCGGATACTTATCAAGGTAATTTTGATGTCATGGGTTCATACTTCGTGTTTGTTGAAGATGGAGAAACTGTTGACGTCACTCTTGTAGGAGGGGACGTAGATAACCGCTTCATCCCTTGTGAGGAAGAACCCAATGACTGTGATTGGTATGACTGGGCAGGCCACACGTATGTGGGTCAGATTGTTGTGTACACACCGGGTACTTGGGAAGTTGAATTGAACGGTACTGGAGGCGTTGTTCTCACCGAACAGGTTGTAGATATAGGCGGTGTAATGAGTATATTTGGAGGAATGGTTGGCTTTTGCTGTTCATTCTGTGTAATCGGATTAGGTGTGATTTTCATCTTCACACTCAAAGATAACAAAGCACAGCAAGGAGTGATGATGGTTCAGCAAGCAGATGGCACCATCCAACCAGTAGGAGGCATGCCAATGCAACAGCCGGGTGGAGCCTCACCGCTGGTTGGTGGAGCTGTTCATCCCGCCTTTGCTACCGAACAGCCAACTACTCAACCCTTGCAACAGCAAACTAGTCAGCAAGGTCAAATTCTCCCACCAATTGGCGGCCAACAACCACCTAACCAAGGATTCTGATTAAATTCCCCAATAACTGCCTGAGGTTTCCGTTTTATTAATTGTATTAACTACACCCTTAACTACCCAGAAGAATATCATAGCATAAATTGCTTGATGCCAATCCCCCCACAGTGTTGTTACATTGAGAGAATAGGTGTGGTTGAGAACCTCTAATGCCATCTCTAAGCCAGCACTGCATAGGGTCCAAATAACAATACCAAAAGCCATAATTTGAACTGTTCGTCCACTGAATGTTCCTTTTTTCATCTTCAAAACTAGAAGAGAGAGGGCTAATGTAAGGAATGCCAAGACAATCCAAGTTATTGCGCCCTGAAAAACAAGAAGAATAATTTCTAGCCCCCCTGGTGGCTTGGATAATGCCATATTTGTTGAATAAACTCTCAAACCTTCAGCAATTGCAAAGATAAAGAAGAACACCATTGAGAACCATAATATCGACGAAACAAAGGCGGCATCAGCATTTTCTCTCATATCCCTCATAATCCGATTAAGATGTTGTTCTGCACCTAATCCTTTAGCCATCAGATAAATTCCAATGAATAATGGCATCATGCCGATAATGACACCACCGTTTGGAAGAATCATTCCAAGTCCAATCATTATTAGGAAAATTGAGAGGGGGACAAGTAGTTTCATCCGCCATTTTTCATCTTCAATCGCTTTCACGAGGTAATAGTAAGTACCCTCAATCCCTTTTGATTGGCGGACAATAATTTTCTGAACATGGTCAATGTTTAGACGTGATTGAATAATTGGAAGGATGCTCTCGTCTTCTGCTCCATCAGTAACCATCACACCTCGGTCGGGTTGAAATTTCTCAATCACCTCTTCAAGCTGTTTTGCAACGGCTCGGTCGGAACGAATTCCAACTCGCTCATCACCTGTAAGGACTGCAATTTCAACAGCATCATTTGATTCACCACTTTCTTTCAACTGGTCGTGAAGGTGGAGAGCACCGAGAATCGCATTGGTGTCACTCTCTTCGGGATCTGCAATTCCGAGCCGCAGTGCTGCGGTTAATACCTCTTTACGGCCGACTATAGGGCCACGGATACCAGCCTTTTTGCCGAGATCATCATCGCGGTCAACAGATAACACCAAAGTTCTCGTCATCCTTACTCACCTGACCTTTCCTGAAACGGCTGGGGTGTTACTCCACTATGAATCATTGTCCTCGTCCCCCCCTTTAGCACCATTGGTTTGGTTGTTTTCCTTTGATTGGGGGTCTACTACAGGTTGTTCAGGGGGCGTATCGCGTGCTCTTCGCCGTTGTTGCGCACGTACATATTTTAGCGGATGAGTCATCCACTCTAAGTTACAAAGAGTATCACTGATTGTACCTTGTGAGACTGGGCACCGAGCGTGTAATTTCAGAGTGTTACACTTCTCAGGTGTGTATTCACCTTCGTAAAGATGGCCTAATTGGTATTTGGTAGTACCCTCATTATAATCTGGCGCATTGACAAAAAATGATGCTGCTTCATCGATTGAGAGGCCTAAGGCACGACTCATATTTGCTAGAAATCTACGGCCAGCGTGGTTGACATTTTCACCTCTAGCAAGGTCGGTAATTGCTGAAGTCATGCAAGGTGGCCAATCTCCTTCATGGGCCGCGGTAACCTTGATTTCTTGGCCTTTGCTATGTTGTAGTTCCGCCACCATTTTACCCACTGGGTCAGCAAACTTTCCTGCGAATTCATCGTCCATTTTCTCCATGTTAATTTGACACCTTTCAACAAGAACTTGCCGGATTCGTTCTTTCAAAAGACGGGCTAAACGCTGCCGTGATGATTCACCGCTACCAGCACACATTGTTACCCAACCATCTGAAATTGGGCGATTGACCATACGCCAATAACTACCAGTTATTCGAGGCGAGAGTTCAATAAAATCAGTCATTGGAATCTCATATATTAGAGTTGAAGACTTAGCAGCGTGTATTGATACACCTGCTACAGATTGTATATTGGAGCGAACATCAGAAAGATATGTGTGTGTAACTAACTCAAAAGTTTGTTCATCAATACTTTCCCCAAGTAACTTGTCAGCTCTACTAGCTTCACCTTCCACCCAACGCTTCACCAGTCTTTCATCAAATGATGCGCAAACCACTAACATTGCATAGTAGAATCCCAAGCCCTCTACCATTTGGCCATATGGTTCATGGATGTCATGCCTAGTAGTTGATGAAACCCCTTCTGTGAGATTAATAGATTCCAACATACGGTGTATCCCGCGAATTCGAATCGGTTCAACCCATTCACCATCAATCAATGTATCAAGGTCAATATTGTTGTCTGTTAAGAGAGATTTCAACCACTCTTCTCCTTGAGGAAGAAAGGGGAATCGGGCCAGTAAACTGGGTGATTCGATAGTCGGGAAGCGGCGCGGGAGTGGCATGAGCGCACTGTGATGCTTCGCTCGGGTTCTTGAACTCTCAGTTTGACGGGGTGCTGGAGGGGGGGCTATGCCGGCACAGCAAGAGACTGAATTAGATCCCGTTAATGTGGCTCTAGTTAGCATCCAAGATGAGGTGCGAATTGACTTCGGATGGGACTTGAAATATGATCTGCGGTCTGCGATTGCTCTTCAGCAATCTTGTCTTGATGTTGATGCTGTTAAATGTGCTACTGAGCGGCTAGTTACGATTCTTCAAAAGGCTGAAGAAATTGTTATTCTTGGTGCTGCGGTAGAACCTGAAGAACTACTTTTATTGAAAGAAAATTGTCAGTTTGTGGCTGCAGATGGAAGTGTTGGGGTGTTTGATGAATTACCACCCCAAATTGCACAATCAGCTTGGGGGAGGCTCTCATTAGTGGTATCAGATGGTGATGGAGGAGAAGCAATGCTTCGAGCAAGTCAACAAAAAATCCCGTTTGCACTCCATGCACATGGAGATAATCAAGATGAATGGCGAGAACTTTTACCAGTTCTAAAACAAAATTGTCCAACTCTAATTCTGACTCATCAGTGCCCTCAACCAATTGAAGGGATGAATAATCCTGGTGGCTTCACTGATGGTGATAGAGCAGTGTGCATTGTCGCCGCGTGTGGAATCCCACATAGCAAAATTAGACTAATTGGTTTTAGAAGTGACAAGATAGGTCGTTGGACTGGTATTACTGACCCGGTGCGCAAACTGCGGAAACTGAAATGGATGGAAGCAGTTCTCGACATTCTGAGGGGGACATCTTTTTGATGCAAAAAAGAAAGAAAAAGGTTGACCGAAATGGGCCTATTAAACCCTGGGCTGCAATTATTACTTGGTTGATGTTAAACCTAATTTGGATGGGTTTGTCACCAATGGCAACGCCTCACCCAGTACTCTCAGAAAAAGGCGGGCACAGAGAATATTACGAAATGACAGTACCCGATGTTCTTGGTGCTGAACTGCCTTTTGAGATTGATTGCCAATTCCGAACCACCTATTCTGAGCACTCTAACATTACAGCATCGTGGGAATTGTGGGAAGCAGGTGCAAAAGAAAGAGAAGATTCTGGTGACTTTGATGATCCTTTTCCAGAGCCAACTAGAACATGGTCGGGTGGTTTGAACGAAAATTGTGGTGATTATGGAGGCACAATTTACCCTGGTGAATATGTATTAGAACTTCGTTTCCATTCTGAAAACGGCACTAGGATTGGCTGGGAGGAAGCCGCACGAATTATTGATGGGGAATTCACCATGCAATATTGGATTTATTCGCCTCATCAAATTACCGGGTACATCATCGCTAATTTGCTTGGAATCTTGATTTTAGTTACTGACCAAGCGATTAGACGAATGAGAAGACGTAAACGATTAGCAAAGAAACTTCCACTTCATAAACAACGTCACAAAGAAGAATGGGAATCTCTCCAAGAAAAAATGGATGGTGATGGTGGTGCAGCCGTTGAATCTTTCCACATTGAGTTGGGCGCCACCTCAGAATCTGAAAGAGAAGAGATGCGAAAACGCTTTGAGGAATCAACTGAGGATGAGTCAGATGACAGTGGAATACCAGAATCAGAAGTAACACAAACAGATGACGAGTTAGGCAAAGGAACTGTTGCAGGTCTTGAAGGAAAGATGAAGGTTGACAAGGACATCAAAACTGTTGGAGATTTGTGGAAGCGAATGGAAGATGACGATGATGAATTCTGATTCCCACCCGCGCCCGCGCGAGTATGCGCAGGGAAGCAATTCTGATTTCTGATAATACTGTGGTTTTCGAGCCACTGCGGGGTGATTGGTCGCAAATCATAATGAAACATTGTGACACAAGGTATATAGCAAACTTGTGACACAAGGATTGGTAACGGAGAACGACAAGATGTCAGTAAACCAGAACAAATATGGAAAAATGAATGGACGAATCAACACACCTTTCACCTTTAGGTCAAGTGTGTTGGTAATGCTTATGCTTGTATCAACTTTGATGGCTCCAGCCATCTCTTTTGAAACTGGAAATGAAGATATGAACGACTTGCTAGAGTCCCTACTTGGACCTATCGCGGCAGTACAAGCAGCAGATTTGGAATCTGATTCAAGCATGAATCCACTAGATCATGTTGAATTGATTACAAGTGATGAGGTTGGAGAAAATATCCGCCTCCAAGACGGTTTTGAAGACAATGATGACGAAGAGGATGATTGGTGTATGGGTGACTATGTAATGCTAAATGTAACTCGGCGTCTCTCTTACTTCGCTGTTTGCTGGGGTTCAGAAGATAATCCCGGGCCTGTCAGCATAGCTGCTCTTGAGGTGCAATACCTCGGTGGTGTCACTCTAGAAGACTTCCCTGTTGAGGGCATGTCAGTACCGGGCGTACCGCTACCTATTGCTACAGTATTCGCCACCAGTCTTGTGCACATGATTGAGTTTGAAGATACCGGGGTTCCTGGTGATGAAGCAAATACCAGCGGGAATGGTGTCTTTGACTATACTAGAAGTGGCACTGGTCTGACAGATTTTAATATTACTAGTGCTGAAGATGTTCACGCAGCTGTGTCTCTTGAGCGAGACTGGGACATGTCGTCAGATGGTATTGAAGAATGGAGTGATGGTAGTTCAATGGGTTGGAACTTCACTCTCTTGGCGGAGAATGTCGAATACGACAATAGCGATGGCTGGTGGATGACTGAGAACAATGATGTTGTAGAGCTGATTGCTCTTACTTTCCATCTCGGAGTTGAAATTACTCCAGTAACTGACGAAGTAATTCCATGGTGGACTGTTACTTTAGATGCAAATCCGAATCATGATGAAAACTCAGATGTTCCTGCAGATCAAATCCCATTTGTGGTTGAAGACATTGGTGAACAGCAGAATCTGACTTGGAGTGGAGTAAGAGTCGGTACCGACTTCAAGTATGACCAAACCATTGATGGTTGGGATTTCCATGATGAAAATTCACTATTGATGGTAGAATCTGTAATTGTTAGGGGTTCATTCACATTTGGACTCATCTCAGACTTCATGGATGATGTCAATAACGAAAGTGAGGGGAGTTTTGATGAGCAAATGGCATACGACCGAGAAGACGAAGACGGAAATCTCCTATCTGCTGGCGATAATCGTGCCGTCAACAAAGTAAGTGGTACTTCAGTCACCTGGAGTCATGATTACACAAAGGTTCCCGACAAATATCATTGGGTTGACACTGCAGAGGTTGGAAGTGATAGCGTTACTACCCAAACTGCAAACGTAACCTTCCAACTACACGAATCTGAGGCCTTCCAAGAGAGCAACGATGCAGTTAGTGTTTCGTTGTATATCGCAATTGGTGGAGCAATCTATCCACCTGCAGATTACATCTTCCATGATCCAGGATACTCAGCGAGTGTAAGCATCATTCAATTGGGTGGAATGCTATTATCTGGTGAAGTAGTTGGGCTACAATTTGTTGTTGTTGGCCTACTTGGTGTGCTTGGATTAATCGGAATCACAGTTCGGAAGCGTAAGCACAAGAATGTGCTACGAATGATGAATCAACTGAATGCACCTGCAACGCAAGTTGGCTATGGGACCACCACTCAAGAGACCCAGATACAAGCAAATATACCAGAGATGATTTATCTTGATACTGGCCAACCTCCGGGCGGTGGCGGCCCCCTGAGTCCGTTATGAACGACACGGGTTTCTAGCAACTAGAGACTATCAGAGGTGATGAAAAATGATAGGTGAGGGGAAACTACATCCATTAATGATGGATTTATCACCCGTTTCATATACTGCTAACAATCTCAGCGAAGGATTGGAATCAACTCCTGAAACTAGAGGATGGAAGAGACGCTGGATTGCTAGACTGATTGCTTTAGCACTTGTTGGATTTGGCCTTTACACATCTAGTTATGAGCCAGCGTTCGCGGTGCTGGCCCTTTTCATATTAGTCGTACCATTTGAGAAATTATTTCCTCGCCACAAACAGCAGAAAGTGATTCGTCCTAAACTATCTACTGATGTCAGTTATGCTTTGGCTTCACCGATTCTGAACGCCATCGGGCTTGCTGTAGCCATTGTTATCGGTATTATCAGCCTAGCTTGGATTCCAGGCCTCTTATTGCGACCTCTAGTAGCTATGATACCCCCTATCTTGGCTCCGTTCGTAGCCTTCGCACTGTTTGACTTTGTAGTCTACTGGGCTCACCGCTGGTATCATGAAGTACCATTTCTATGGCGCTTCCATGCTATTCACCATTCGACTGAACATCTAGATTGGGCTTCTGGATTCAGGGCTCATCCATTTGATGGTGCACTGATTGCTCCTGCGGTGTTGTTTTTACTAGCAGCTGGTTTCAATCCTGAAACCACTGGAATTATTGCGGTAATCCAAATTCTCACAGGATTATTTCTCCATGCTAATGTAAAATGGAAACTCAAACCACTGCACAAATTGGTCATCACTCCCGAATTCCATCACTGGCATCACACCAATGAAGCAGATGCAATTTGGTCAAATTACTCTGTATTTTTCCCACTCTGGGACATTGTCTTTGGCACGTATTATATGCCTAAGGATAAACGCCCTTCAGTGTATGGAATTAGTGAATATATTCCAGATGGGATGACCGAACAATTGCTTCATCCGCTAAGAGGAATGGGTAACCCACTGTGGATTCTTCGCCACCCGTTCAAAGCCATTGCCAGAGGATATCGTTTCACTAAACTGATTCTAAAAGATATGTGGATCTCTACAACGAGGCCACGCGGCCATACTCCATTCAATTGCCCAGAAGAGGTACTTGACACAACACCATTTCCTACTCAACCTCCCAATATAAAGTGAGGATGAGGCGAGGCAAGGCTATGACAGAAGACCAAAGTAGCAAGATTAGGAGATGGGTTCATGGCTCGCAAAACAGATGCTGTTACCGAACTACGAAGAGGGGCATTTGAGTTGGCCCTTCTTGCTTATCTCAATAAAGAGGCGGATTTCGGTGGGGCCATCATTGATGGACTTGAGGAAGCTACCGCTGGGGGGTTCACTATCACTGAAGGGGCGCTCTATCCTGCGCTAGGTAGACTTGAGAAAAAGGGGTACCTTCAACCAGAGATGCGCAAAGAGATTGAAGGAAGGAAAGCTCGTAAATACTACTCTCTGACCACTGACGGGCAAGATAGATTGAAAGAATTAAAAAATGCTTGGCTACCACTTGTTGAAGGAATGAATACATTATTTGGAGATGATAATAATGAGTGAAATTGACAATTATTTGAAACAGGTGCGCAAAGGTATGAGATTTGTTTCTGGTTCAAATAAAACCTCATTCTGTGGTGAATTAGGTGCCCAATTTGAGCATCGTGGCTCCTTGCCTCAAGAAAATCCTGTTGCATTAGGAAAGGCGATGCGTCAAGTGTATGGAATAGGAATGTTTTATCGAATTATCTTGATTGTTACCGCGTTTCCTTTAGGGGTGCTCTCTACGCCAATGATTGGGTCTTGGTTCCCTAGTGTTCCTGTCAATCTCTTCCTTCTACTTTCACTCATTTGGGTTTTCCTTGCAGCGTACTACGGAGGACGTTGGTCTGGTTTATTCACTGGGCTTTCTGCAGCAGTACCGCGAATTATTGCATTGATTCTGTTCACTATTGGACTAGATTTTATCAATCAATTCTTTGACTCTTTTGAGGTTTCAGAAGGCGATATTGGCTTGGTCTTAATCACTTCACTTCTACTACCAATTGTTGGATTCTTTGCAGGTGGGCGCATCCGCCGCCCAGACTGAAGAAGAGACGAAGATCAGTACAAGGCGGCGGAGTCCCGGGTTGAATGAGGACCGTGATGACCAACACAATCCAGACCAAAACAAAGTTGAACACGGTGGACAGTAACTGTACCACCCTGCGTCTTGGCCATATCGGGTAGCAACCTATTCAGCAAATAAACATAATCCCGGATTGATTCGTAATTAATGACATATTCACCGCATTAGGGAAGTCGCGTCAAGAGAAGTCGTCTAATGTGTACACTTTTACTCGGTCGTTCTTGAATAAACTATCAAGTGAGTCTGCTAATACAGCGTATTTTTGTTGAGTGTAGTTAGATGTCCCAAAAGTTTCCATTACATGATTTGCCACTTTGACATATTTCCTTATCGCCCCTTCTGAAACCGTCATGATGAGGTTGCCACCACACTGCATTGGACCTTCACTTCGAGTGATTGCTGCAGTACCTGTATTCGCTTTTACCGGCTTTATGCATTTACCGGATAATGGTGCTCGGCGGAATTTTTCACCACAACGACCGCACCTGAATTTTTGACGAGTGAATGCCAATAAATTCCCCCTCAAATCTGGGAAAAAATGGGATTCAACAACCGATGATGCAACCTTCTCGACATTAACGGCCCGTAACCTTTGGGCCAGCGAAATTTGGGCGTTCAATTTGTCAACCATGGTTTCAAGAATCTTGTAGGCAGAGTTAGATGGGCCAGCATCTAACGATGTTAGGTCGTGAGTATATCCATATCCCCTCAGCGCACCAATAGTTCCAAGTCTCTTTTCTACGAAATCCATGATTTCGATAACCTCTTTTGGATTGGGCATTTTAGTGGTTGCTTCGTAGAACTCGCGAGGGTAGAACCAGGCTGAATCAACGTTCAAGGCTTCTTTGTCCAACTCAGCTGGATTCAAGCGAGTCGTAAGAACAAGGGGGGCATCCATTCTACCACCCCTATTAGCAGGTAATATTTCCTTAGAGAAATTCAGTAACCCATCTAGTAACAACATGATGCAATCCTCGTCACCATCGCAGTTCCTACGCTTTGCAGCATGGAAAAGCGTGTGTGCATAGCCACCTGAGGCATCAGTAAATCCAATGATTCTACACAGTACTCCACCTGATGTATGTGGTGCTAAAGCAATCCCCAACTGACCTACAAGTCCTTCGGCATCTTCAACATTATAATGCGGTTCCATTTTGTAAAATCTGATTAACAATTCATCAATGAAATTACAGGTATTCAATAGATGATCGATTCCTTTTGTGCTCGGAATAAAATCTTGAGGGTACAACTCAACAACTTGAGTGTCTGATTCTAATGGCTTACCATCCACATCTGAACCATAGCCTAGTTTCACCAAGCGTTGCCATGGGGTTCCTATTTCACAGGGCCGGAAATGAGTAACTGGAATGTCAGACATGTCGAAACGCACGGTACCATCGCGAAACACTGGTAAATTGTGGCGGGCGCGTAATATACCCTTCTCAAGAGGTTCAGGTGTTTGGGTTTTAGAAGTTAAACCCTTCACACATTTCACTTTTGGAATCTTGTCAATACCTAGTTCTTCAATCTTGGATTCAAGAATCTTTGTAAGGGGAATTGTTTGAAATTCTCCTTGGCGGCGGCTATTCGAATTTGATGATTTTATTGTCAAAGTTCTACCGTTACAAGATGAGGTTGGGTCATCTGCAACAAGACGGTGGTGACATCTGGTAAATGGTGAAGCACGGCCACATTTGGTACATTCACGCGGCCCCATTGAGATACGTAGGTTACCTTTGCTTGAGGCTACTGTGAGCAGACGCTGAGGGCCACCTTGGACACCCACTGGAAATAATAAGTGGACTGAGGGTTTCATCAATCTATGAGCCGCTTTTTCAGGTCGAGCCATTCTAGCCCCAATGCGAACTGGTGCATTGTGCTCCCATCTAACCTCACTACATTCTCTAATGATGTGTAGTATCCCATCAACGGCATGGTCATCGAGCAATTTTTGAGCGGCAATGAGCCTATCTGAATCAGTAGTTCCTTTGTCAAGGATTTTTGCTGCCGCATCTTCTCCTGCTTTATCTGTAGCAGCAATTCCTTCTCCTCTTTGGCGAGCGGCCGTTTCAGCTTGAACCCTCACTTTTCCTCTTTTTGCTTCAAGAATTTTGCAGCGCTCGGATTCTGTCTTCAGAATTTTTAAGGCACCTTCAATCCGCTGTAAACGGTCTTCAAAGTGAGGCAACATTTCTACTCTCTTCGTGATGTTAGAATTTTTTATTTTCAAGCCCAGACCATCTAACAATCCTTCCCAACTAGAAGTGACAACAATATCATCACCATCATGATGATGAGGTAATCCTAGTAACATGAAGGAGGTCTTGAGCATACCGTGTTGAAGATGTAAATCACCGCATCGATAAGATGCTTTGAGAGGGGGAGGGAGGTCTATTCTATTCCCTGGTGGGTCATTAGAAGTAGGGTTATCTGCAGTTTCATGTTGCCAGTTTTTTGCAGCGCCTTTAAACCTCATCCAATGATTTGATGTTGAATCATTGGTCCATGAATCCTGAGGCGATTCTTCAGCAGGAATTATCTCAGCTTCCTGAATAATTGAATGTAATACTGTAAGCCACTCTATTGGAAAATCCAACCAATTTAGATTCCAAGGTGGGGGAATAGCGCAGTTGAATTGGTGGCTAATTCTGAGTGCTGAATCCCATTCAAGTGGCATTGTTTGCAAATGCCTGACCCATGATTTCTTCAAGTGAAAATTTTCAATATCATCATTCGAAATCATTCCGGGAATACCATCTGGAAGTTGTGACCTGTCAATGTCAAGAGCCTTAACAAAATTTGACAAAGACTTCTCATCATCCAATGCCTCAATAAGTTCAGCAGCCCACCAATCACGATTATATGCAGATGGAATGAGATTCTTGTTATTCTCAAGGAACTCACCGAATCCTAACATAATTTCTCCATTATCCCAGATTGAACTAACATCGTCATCAATTTCATCCCACTTTGATAATATATCCACTCTACCAAAGCGACCGTCATTGAGAATAACAGTTGGACCTTGTAGAGAATCTGAGGGGGTTACAGCACAGGCTTTCCCTGGTCTTTCTATCTTCAATTGAGTGCCAACTGCAATGAATTCACCCATCGCATGCATAGTAACTGGTGATAAAGCACCTGCCGCCAATCCTGTCGCTCTAGTTCTTCCATATCTTAGGCGGAAACCTCCTGCTGCGAGAGGTTCTCCAAATACTGGTCGGCCAGCAATGATATCTTCCATGAATCGAGTGATAGGGGTGATTGAGCGTTTCTGAAATCCACCATTTTGCCCTTCTTCATCTGACTTACTCTTATTGGCAAAATGGCTGATGAATTCCCACCCTTCAACCTCTAAGTTTTCTGTGTGTTTCTGTACTTTGGGTGCTTTGAGGCACAACCCTTCCCCTATCACAAGCAGAACCCCTCCACGTACTCGTGAACCATCCACGTTCTCGATATTTCCATACCCAGCACACTCTTGTGCTTCGGTTGATTCACCATTCACCATTATTGGACAAGCTTTGACAATTGTTTCAATCTCTTCTGGCGGGGGCCGGTACTGCAAGTTTCCACGGTATAGTCCAAATTCTTCTTTGACTCTTTCAATCTCTTCATGGCGAGCAATGTATGGGCCTACACCTAACTCCCTTCTCACAACATCTGTGATGAGGACTGCAAGTGCTTGTGCTGTACCTCCAGCGGCCCGAATCGGGCCGCAAAAATCAACTGATACAAATTGTGAACCATCTGCATTGTTGAGTAATCTCACATTGCTAATACCTTCAAGCGGAGCTACCAATACTGCTTCGGTTAAAATTGCGAGGCCAACTCGTAATCCTACCTCAATTGCTTTTACTAAATCTCCAGTGCGTGCATACATCCTCTTAGCAACTGATTTACTCATCTCAATGGCTGTGGATTCTCTATCTAACTCAAGCAACAATTCTCTTAATTCATCTACTATCTTTAGACCATCAAGATATTCATCAAGTAATTTTTCAGTTCTATCTGCTAGGTCTGAAGCCCTAGGGATTTCAACAACCTCAGTGAAATCTTTGCCAAGACTTCTGGCCTTTTCTGCAATTTGATATTCTAACTCACAGGCCTCATCAAGCCAGAGGTGATAATCATCCATCTCTTTGGATAAGTGCTCTTCATTCCAAGGATGTAGCATTACCCAATCGCCGTCCCGCTTCCCAACAAAGCAGTTTAGAAAGCGAGCGCTAAAAGTCATTCGCACTGTACAATATTGGAGAAATAGGAGAAACAAGGAACTCGTAACGTTGATGGCCCTACCATGATGACAACGTTTTGGCGACGAGCATGGCGGAATCAACGAGCACAACTAACGCGAGGGAATCACTAATTGAGAAAATAAGAGAACTTGCTTGGCTCCATTCAGACTTTGAGGAATTTACTCTAGCAAGTGGGCGGACCAGTCGTCACTTTTTTGATATGAAACCTGTCATGATGGATCCAAAATGCGCACACTATCTTGGGGTGTTAATCCATGCTAAACTGGATGAACTTGGTGACATTGACACCGTTGGAGGGCTAGAACTCGGAGCTGTACCACTAGCTGGCATTGCCATTGCCAAGGCTGGTGTTGGTAGTAATCTCAGGGGATTTTTAATGCGAAAAGAGCCAAAAGGAAGAGGAGGGCGAAAGACTGGTAACCCCCCTGGTATTGAGGGTTCTACACTATTAGCAGGTGACCGATGTGTCATTTTAGAAGATGTAACCACAACTGGCGGGTCTGCATTAAAAGCAGTTAATCGGCTTATTGAAATGGGTTGTGACGTTGTCGCTTGCATCACAATTCTTGACCGCCAAGAAGGTGGAATGGAAGCATTTGCAAAGGCTGGAGTACCACTATATCCACTAACAACCTTAGCTGATATTGAAGCCTAAATTATGTTAATAATTTCCCCCAATTAATTAATTACAAGATTTTAAAAAAAATTGTGACAACATAGCCGCAGTCAATTTCATAGAGAAAGTGAATAATACTCCGTACCTTTTGCGGGAATTGGAGATTGAATGTCAGAGTCTGAGAGCGTCTCAATTGTTCGGCGCTGGTTTGAAGAAGGATGGAATAAAAATAATTCAAATCTTATTGATGAGTTATTTTCTCCTTCCTTCCGTGCTGAAGGTGGCCTGCATGGGGTTATTGACAGACTCGGATACAAACAATACTTTGAGGCTGTTCACATTGCTTCACCTGATATTAACTGTAAAATCATTAAATTTCTTGATGCCGGTGAATATGTTGTTTCTACAATTATATCGGAAGGCACCCACACTGGTTCTGTTTCTGGAATTGAAGCATCTGGAGAATTTGTTTCGACTAAGGTAGTTGATGTGTGGTATATTGCTGATGGTAAAATTATTGAACGAAGAAACGCAGAATTTGACCGAATGGGACTAAAAGAAAAAATAAATCAAAGTGTGAAATTTGAAACAGAAGGACTTTTTTCTAACCCTCCCAACCATTAGGCTCAAAATCTCTAGTCCCCCGGCCTAGTTCATGACCAACGTATTGATGACGACCAGTGAAGGTAATGTGACACTTGATGTGTTTACTGAAAAGATGCCAATTACCGCAGCAAACTTCCTAAAATTAGTGGATGATGGATATTACAATGGGTTACACTTTCATCGAGTTATCAAAGGCTTCATGATTCAAGGCGGATGTTCCATCTCCAAAGACCCCAACTCCCCAAGATGCGGTACTGGTGGACCTGGATACACTATCCAAGATGAACACCCATCTGACTCGCAATTCACTAACGATGTTGGTACACTTTCGATGGCAAACACTGGCAGCCCAAACTCTGGTGGGGCACAATTTTTCATCAACACAAACCACAATTCCTTCCTCGATTGGTGGACACCCGGTGATAGTGCACATCCTGTTTTTGCCAAGGTGATTGAAGGCATGGATGTAATAAGAAAAATTGAGGGTTTACCTACCGGCATGCAAGATAAGCCAAAAACTCCAATCCAAATAATCTCTGTTGCACGCGTCTGATTTTAACAGTTTTTGGATAATTCTGAATTATTTGAAATTTATTTCATTGACGGCCCCTTGTCGAAATATCATCTCGTTAATTTATTAAGTAACAGGGTACGTCATTTGGTTATGGCGAAGCATCGAGCGGGCGACCGGCGAATAATTAGCATCAGTATTCCAGAAGATTTGGCTAAGCGACTTGATAGAAAAACTGGGCGCGGACGAAAGGGTGGGCGCTCTGCAACAATCACACAACTGATTGCCGCAGGTTTGGAAAATGATTCTACATTACAATCTTCAAATGACATGAAAGTAACTTCCCGTAGTGCTGAAGCGACACCAGGAGAAGTCCGAATTGAAACAGATACAATGGGTGCATTACAAGTCCCAGCAGACAGATATTACGGTGCCCAAACCGCTCGCTCCCTAATCAATTTCGACATTGGGAACGACACAATGCCAAGGGCATTGATTAGAGCATTTGGAATTTTGAAACAGTCAGCTGCTGACACTAATCTAGAACTGGGTGAATTAGATAGTACAACTGCTCAACTAATTAGTGAAGCATGTGATGAAGTTATTTCTGGAGAATTAGATGACCATTTTCCTCTACGGATCTGGCAAACTGGCTCTGGCACTCAAACCAATATGAATTCAAACGAAGTCATCGCTAATCGCGCCATTGAGATCGCTGGGGGTGAATTGGGTAGTAAAACACCTGTTCATCCAAATGACCACGTCAACAGAGCCCAATCAAGTAACGACACGTTCCCAACTGCAATGCACATCTCGGCAGCCGAAGAAATACACCACCAACTGGTACCTGCTGTCAAACATTTGAGAACTGCTTTGGCTTCAAAGGTTGAAGAATTTTCAGGTATTGTAAAGATTGGTAGAACCCACTTAATGGATGCTGTACCACTCACATTGGGTCAAGAATTCTCTGGTTATGTGGCTATGCTTGATGCTGATGTATCTAGAATTGAAAACTCGCTTGATGACTTACTAGAACTCGCGTTGGGTGGTACTGCTGTGGGAACAGGCCTAAACACCCACCCTAAATTTGCCAAAAAGGTGGCTCAAAAAATTTCTAACAAAACCGGTCTTGGATTTGTCTCTGCTGAGAACAAGTTTGCTCAACTAGCTGCGCACGACGCTATCGTCGCCGCATCAGGTGCATTAAATGTGTTAGCGGTTTCATTGATGAAAATCGCAAATGACATCCGCTGGCTTGGTTCAGGCCCCCGCTGTGGATTTGGGGAATTGGCCCTTCCTGCAAATGAACCCGGTTCAAGTATAATGCCAGGTAAAGTTAACCCAACTCAGGCTGAAGCTTTGACTATGGTTTGCTGCCAAGTATTTGGAAACCACACTGCCATCACGGTTGGTGGAAGTCAAGGAAATTTTGAATTGAATGTGTTCAAACCGATGATGATTCACAACCTATTGCATAGCATTAGACTACTTTCTGATTCTTGCCGCGCTTTCAGTGACAAATGTGTAAGTGGATTGCAAGCAAATGAGGAGGTGATTAGCGCTCACCTTGAAAATTCATTAATGTTGGTGACAGCTCTTAACCGCCACATCGGCTATGATTCGGCTGCTAAAATCGCCAAAAACGCTCATACAAAGGGGATTACACTACGTGAATCAGCACTTGAGTTAGAATTGTTGACTAATGAAGAATTTGATCAATGGGTCCGCCCAGAAGAAATGGTCGGCCCGAAAGAATAGGTCAACAAACCGCCTCGTGCAGGGCTTCACCTTGCGTAACAGTTAGAATAGGAAGGACAACGACAGCGAATTATCTCGTTGAAGAAAACGGGGATTGGGAGAACTGGTGAGTGGGTATCGTTCCGGAGGAGGACTTCCTCCCACTCACCAGCCTCCGCTGGTTGCAGTTTCCGGTTGACACGAGGTCTTCCTTCCACCACTACGACTCAACTTCCTCTTTCGATTCTGTCTCACCGCTTCCAAGTTTCACAGCAGGTCCGGAGGTGACCAAACCAAACTGATTCCCTAGGCACAGGTGACTTCATCTTCTTCTTTCAAAGTCGATTCCATCTTCACCCTGTGCAGTTCCTCAAGATACGGACTGACTTCCTTCAACTTCAGTAGTAGACTTTGGTCATCTTTCAACATCCTCCACCATCCGTAGTCAATTTTGGTTGTCTTTCGACTTCCTCCGTTTCCCACAGTTGATCTCGGTTGTTTTCCAACAGCCTCCATCTTCCACTTCCGAATCCGGTCATCGTGTGTCCACTCGATTCCCTGTCCAGAGCAATTGACCGATTCCACATCTCAAGCAAGCTTGAAACGCTTCCCCAATCATCAAACCAAATTTATTGGGATTGACTTCCCGAAGGTTGTCTCCCCCCTGTCTATTTGGCGGATTTGCACCGAGGTGCTCCTCACTTCCTGCAAGACCTTCTTTTCCATTAACCGAAGTCAATTTCTGTTCCAGTCATCGCCGCAACGATTGCTCGTATTGGCGGCCGACTTCTACCCCCGAGGGGCCCACGCCGGCAGACGGGCACGGGGTCTGGACGAGCCAGCCCCACCACTCCTCAGGAGTAGCGACTTTGTCGTGGGGGACACTGGTCAATAAATCTTTCGGTTAATTTATTCATTTTCAACCGGAAATATGGCTCAGTGACCCTTTTTTCCACTAGAACTAATTCAGAAATTTGTTGAGAAACCTACCGCTTCAATAAAAATTAACATTGGGTGAAAAAGGAAGGGGTTTTCTGAAATTATTTTCGAAGTGAGCGTAATTTTTCCTGCAATGAAAGTCGGCTTTGACCATCTTTGGGACCTGTGTCATCAGTCGGTTCATCTGAATCATTATCTTCACGGTTAATCCGGCGGGAGAATAGTTCTTGATTAAACAACATCACCCTCCCATCATCCATCCCAACAGCAACCCTATCACCCCTACTTGTTAGAGTGCGAATACGTGGGAGATCCGCAAACTCGGCGTGTACTTTACCACTTTCAGAACCAAGAATCCAGAGGCTAGCTTGTATTCCATTCCATGTTGCGACCCAACAACTCTTCTCACCCGCTAATTCGAATGAAATTGTGCATTCATCTACGGGTTGTCCGAGGTCCATAGCCCATAATTCGCCTCCCTTACAAGAGACCGCCCGAGCCATACCGTCATCTCCGCCAGCAATCACAACCTTGCCATCTGATTGGAGTGATAGAACACTTTCTTCAGACCCATCAAAGAGTGATTTCATCTTTTTACCATTTTTACTTAGGAGAGAAATAATTCCAGATGCATGGCCAAAAACAGTTTTTCCTGATGCTGTTGCACCACATAAAATTGGGTCATCTTCTGCTAAATTTAGATGTGTAATTTCGTCATCAGTCTGCATAATTAATCCACAACGTGGTCGACCAAGACCCATTCTAGCAGCCCCGGCTTTGTCCAAAATAAGATGCCAAGGGCGCTCTTCAAAAGTATCCTGGCGGACAATTTCTCCATCTCCATCAAAGCGCCAACATGTTGACTCAATGAAATCATTGAGTTCAATTTCATATACTGATGATGTTGCTAACACTCGATTACCATCATCAGAACAAGCGACTAAATCTGAGGAGCCAATGAGCTGGTGATTCCACCGCTCCTCGCCACTTGCTGCATCAATACAATTCACTTTACTACCTGCAGTAGCACAGATGAACGGTGGTTTAGCCTCACTAGCCCCACACATCCGTTCAACTCTATCTTCGGCTTTCCCAGTCCACAAGAGGTCACCTTGGTCGCTCCAACAACAGAGATTGCCATCCCAATCCCCTGCATAAACACGTGATTTCCCTAGTAACACCGATGATGCTGATGCGGGTAGGTCCCGCACAAACCAAGCGTAGTCACTAATGTCTGCCACGAGTCGTGCTGAATACCGTGACCTTTGTCACTTCGCATCATTTGTAGTGCTCTAGGCCATAATATCGCTTGAGTATACTTTATCACCATGTCTCTATGGTTCCATTTCATGAACAAGACTGCATATTCGAAAACCCTCGCTTTACTAATGACAGCAGGGATGCTTCTCTCTGGATGTATTTTTGATACCGGAAATGAAATTGATATCGACGATAAGGTGCTGGAACCTGATATCGAAATTGAGCCTGTAGAGGTTGTAACCACAACCGGCTGTGAAAACCTGAACCCATTACATTGCATGCTGCCATTTCCCTCTAACGCATTTCTAATCGACGACAATTCTACTACTACTGGCTACAAAGTAAACTACGCTAGCAACACACTTCCTAGTTCAGGAACTACCTCAAATGTAGAAATTGCAGCCTTGAACCGATTTGATGGCTTCAGTCCTTCTACTCAAATCATGACTGCTTTTACCACGGTACCAAATTTGACTGGAGTTGCAAACCAGTATAGCATCGCCACTTCACTCTCTAGCGACCATGCAACTGTCTTGCTTAATTTCAAGACTGGAGAAAGAGTTGCTCATTGGATAGAAGTAGATGACCGAGCCAATAACCCTTCAGCAACAATAGTATTCATGCGCACATTGGGCGCCCTTGATACCAATACCACATATGGTGTGGCATTCATTGGATTATCTGATTTATCAGGAAATGCAGTTACAGCATCTCTAGCAATGCAGGCCATCATTGATGGTGATCTAACCACCTCTGCAGATATTGAAGACAGGCGCGGAGTTATTGATGCACTACTTGATGACCTAGAAGAATTAGATTACCAGCGTACCGACGTAAAATCAGCCTGGGTTTTCCACACCGCTTCATCTCAATCAATTCTCAGTGACATTTCGGTAATGCGCTCTGACGCCCTCACACGACTTGGTGAAGATGGAATTGGATGCACCGTAACCTCAAGTGAGGATGATTATGGGGGTGATGATACACTGCTTCGCCGAATCAGAGGTACTTTCACTGCACCTCAATATCTTGAATCTCAAAATCCACCAGCCCTGATTGTAAGAGACAATAATAGTATACCACAATTTGTTGAAGATGCAGAAATCCCATTCACAATGGTCATTCCACATGTACTTGCCGACCTCAATGAAAGTGGCCCACTGGTCGTATTCGGACACGGGTTCTTGGGCACAGGTGAAGGAACCAGCAATTACTTGGGTGGTTGGGCTGAGGAATACAAGGTCTCGTTCATTGCTACCGACCTCTATGGTTGGAGTGAATCCGACTTTGACACTCTTGGCTTGGGAATGATTGACCCATCTTATTTCCAACATCAAGCGGAAAGAATTGAACAGGCGTTAATCAACAAGATGGCAATGATTCGTACCTTCAAAGGAATCTGCTCTGATCTTGATGAGATGTATTCAGATGAAATCAACTTGGTCAACACATCTGATGTACACTACATGGGATACTCGCTTGGAGGTATCTATGGTGCTAGTGTTGTCGCTGTCTCTCCAGATATTGATAGAGCAGCATTATGGGTTGGTGGTTCTGGATTCTCAACCTTTGTTGAACGCTCTACCAACTTTGCAACCTTTGCTGAACTATTCTCACATTCTGCGGCTTATCCTGAACGTAATGACCGAGCCTTGTTGATTGGAGTAATGCAACAAATGTGGGACTGCTCTGACCCTGAGACTTTCCTACCCTTTGCAAATGGTGGTTATGAGTCAGTTATTGAGCCATTCTCTTTCCTCTCTATTATTTCTGTGAATGATGCACAAGTACCTGGTATCTCATCAGACCGAGCGGCTAGGACTGCTGGAATCCCTGTACTGGATAGTTCTGCAAGACTACCATACGGGATTACCCCACAGTCTGGACCAATTTCAGGCTCTGCAATTGTCTACTGGGATGGTGGTTATGACGCAATGCCAGATGGTAACTCGCCGCCACCAGTAGGTGACGCTGGAAAAGCGCACAATGAAATTGCAATAATTGAAGATGTTAACGAGATGGTAAAGGAATTCCTTCACACAGGTGTGGTTATCGATACCTGTGATGAAACATGTACCTTTGACTACAGTGCAGAAACTTCCGAAGATTAAACGCCGTAGAGGGCGTTGATTTTGTCAGCTAAATAGGCGACAAAAGCATCCGGTTTAGGTTGCTCTCCGGTCGCCTCCTCAATGTGGTCTGATGGCTCAAGGATACTTCCTCTCGCGTGCACGTGCGTGCGCATCCAATCCAAAAGAGGGGTGAAATCGCCTCTTCGCACCTGTTCATCAATACTGCCAATATCCTTCTCAGCCGCTTGCAGTAATTGTGCAGAGTATAAGTTACCAAGAGTGTAGGTAGGGAAGTAACCAAATGCTCCAAACGACCAATGAATATCCTGCAGTACTCCTTCTGTACGTGTTGGGGAGCGAACCCCAAGGAATTCCTCATACATGTCATCCCATGCGTCTGGTAGGTCATCAACTTCCAACTCACCGTTGATTAGTTTCTTCTCAATTTCGTAGCGTATCATGACGTGAAGATTGTAAGTAGCCTCATCCGCCTCAACACGGATTAAACTGGCTTCAACCTGGTTGGCTGCCTGCCACAACATTTCAGGGGTAACTCCTTCAAAATTAGCAGGGAAGTACTCCTGCCACATTGGGAATGACCATTCGCAAAATGCAAGAGAGCGGCCAACTTGGTTTTCCCACAATCTGCTTTGACTCTCGTGGACCCCTAGTCCGTTTGCCTCACCTGCTGGTTGGAAGTCAAGGTCTCTGGGCCTACCCTGTTCATACAGAGCGTGTCCAGTCTCATGCATGGTACCATAAATTGCCCCAAAGGGTTCCTTCTCGTCGTAACGAGTTGTCCAACGAACATCATCAGGGTTTGAGCCACCACAGAATGGATGGGTTGATTCATCTCTTCGTCCTGCTTGGAAGTCAAATCCGATTGCTTCTGAAATCGCTTGACTGAAAGCCTCTTGGGAGGCCTTGGGCCATGGATGCTTGTGAACCCATGAACAATCTGGTTTGTTCTCTAGTTCTGAAACTGCCTTGATGAGTGGAACCGAGGAATCACGCAATCCTTGGAACAAAGGATCTAGTTTTGCAACACAAAGTCCCGATTCATAAAGGTCAAGAAGTGCATCGTATGGATTGTCTTCATAGCCAAGGTAACCCGCTAATTGACGCGACATGTCAATCATTTTTGCCAAGTCATCACGGAAAATTGAGAAATCGTTTTTCTCTCTCGCTTCAGTCCATGAGACAATGCTCTTTGAGGTGTGACGTGCCTTTTCTTCGACGAACTCTGTTGGTTTCTTGGTAGCCTTGTCATAGGAGTCACGAATAATTCGGATGTTACCCTGTTCAACTTCGCTACCGTTGACTTCTGATTCTGCTGCAGAAATCAATTCGCCAACTTCAGGAGCGGTCATTCTAGTATGTCCTTCCTTAGACAACCATGCTAGTTGCTCAGCCCTCATTGCTGCAGCTTTGGGGGGCATCATGACTTCTTGGTCCCAGCCTAACAATCCGCTGATTTGTCCTATTACATCCAACTCTCGCATTTGCACCATTAGTGCCTCATATGCTTCGCCCATGGCTTGGGCGAGAGAGGGGGTTCTCAAGTGTCTTTGCTTCCTACAAGGTTGGGGATTTGGCAATAATTCCAAGATTAATCTTCAACATAATCATCAAGGGTAGTATCTGCGGCGGATGAC
>DTUF01000047.1 GCA_012964335.1 Candidatus Poseidoniales archaeon
GACGAACCCACGTGATTTCCAGTCACGCGCGATACCAGGCTATGCGATCTCGGCTGCGAAGCGGGCGAGCCATGCCATGCCTTTCATGGTGACGATGGATAATGGCGTAATAAATTTGGCAAGGTGTTGTATGGGCATCGTTAAATCAGCCCCTCCGGTCGCCGCTTCACTGCCACTGTGGCTTAGCGGTATAGCACCTCATTGGTAATGAGGAGGTCGCGTGTTCAATTCACGCCAGTGGCTCCTTTTTTCACGTTGATTCCAGCCATGAATAATTCTATTGAAAACACTAAATCGTAATTCAAATGAGGGTTGCCTCTTAATGCCTGATTAATCCTCGGCCACAACATGGAGGAAGAGGAACCTGAGCCAGAGCAGGCGATAGGGGAGCAAATGCATACCGGTATGCGGCTATCTAACATGCGACTTGAGCAGTATCTTTCAGTTAGCCAACCTTGGTTAGTTCCTCTCCATGACTTGAAAGTAGAACTTTCATTTCATTACCGAAAGGTGAGAGAAACATGGGGTCGTAGAACCCTTGTTAGTCTAATAATTGGCTCACTTGCCTTTCTTAGTGGTTCGTCAGACCTCTCAAGTGGAGAGTTCTCCGGTGGAGGAAATATTTGGAAGGTCGGGATTGAAGGCCTCAATGCTGTTGAGTGGCAAGCTTTTGCAATGATGATTACTAGTTTCGTTCTTTGGGCCCTTTTCTTAATGCGCACCTTATCTGAGTACCCTTTAATGCGTGAAAAAACAATCTATCTTTTTGTAGGTTGGGTTTCGGTTCAGGCAGGTTTGGTAATTTCAATCGCTGGGGCACCAAAATTCCCATTTAATGCTAGCATGTTTGATTTTTTGGGATTGATTATTGGTGTAGCAGTTCTTGGTTTTTTGAGTTTTAATACATGGCAAGCCGTCATGCAAACTCGCGATTTACATGTAGTGACTCAACATAGTCACCCCGACCCCCGTAAGATGCAGGAAGCGGTTCGAGACCATAGCCTGCAAGCGTGGGTTTTGATACTCATTGTTTGGGCTTCTTTAGTAGTCATTAACGGATGGTTTGGCGCTCATTCGGTGGCATATCGTGATTCATCTGGGATGGGGATTTACCGAGTCTTATACTTCATTTCCGGAATCTTTTGTGTTTGGTCTTTAATACACTTACTTTGGTATCCACAAATGATGTTGGGCGCAACTGGTCAAGAGATTGAGAGCGACCGTGCTCGAGAAGTCAGCCGAAAATTACGAGGTGAAGAGGTGGCCGAAGTAGGGCAACGAGGTAAGTGCCCATCTTGTGGTAGTATCACCCCAATCACTCGCTTGCCAACGGGTGTATTAGAGGTAATTTGTGCTACTGAAGAATGTGATGGGGTAGGGCCACCAGGGGAACGATGTGAGGATTGTTCCTCAGTATTCCCAAATCGAATCACGTGTGAAGGGTGTGGGAGTAGCGCCCCAATAAGCAATCACTTACCAGACCAAGAAGCGTGGTGATAAATTGGTTCCAAATAGGTTTAGGGAAGATTTCGCGCCTTTGAGAAAAGAGAACCCAGTTTGTTATCTTGACAATGCGTGCACCACATTGAGGCCAGACTCAGTAATTGAGGCTGTTTCATCCTACTACACGGAGACACCGGGCTGTGGTGGTCGAAGTCCACATCGTTGGGGATATGCTGTTACTTTGATGATGGCACAAGCACGTCAAGCGGTAGCTGATTTCATTTCAGCGCCTCGTGATGAACTTGTATTTACTCTGAATTCTACTGCCGCAATTAATCAAGTAGCCCATGGTATTAATTGGAAACCAGGTGATGTAGTCATCACTAGCGATAAAGAACATAATAGCAACTTTGTCCCTTGGTTACAATTAGAAAATGAAGGGGTTGTTGAAGTGCAACAGGTTTCATCCAATGAAGACAATACCTTTGATTTGCAGGCTTTTGAGAATGCTTGTGCCCAAGTAGGTGACAATTTGCGACTTGTCGCAATCCCTTTCACAAGCAATCTAGATGGAGTCACAAACCCAGTTGCTGAAATCACTAAAATCGCACATGATTTTGGTGCAGAAGTATTGCTTGATTCAGCCCAAGCAATTCCTCACAATAAGGTCAATGTGAAGGATTTAGGATGTGATTACCTTGCTTTCAGTTTGCATAAAATGCTTGGCCCTAGTGGGGTTGGTGCACTATTCGCGACAGAGGAATCAATGGCTAACCTTGAGACCCTGAGCGGTGGTGGGACCACCATTGTTTCAGCATCAAAGGATAACCTAGAGTTTCTCCCCGGTCCCGCTCGCTTAGAAGGTGGCTCGTCTAATTATGCTGGGATTGCTGGTGCTAAAGCGGCAGTTGATTACCTATCAAATGTAGACTTTGAGTGGCTTTCTGACCATGAAATTAGGTTAAATCAAATCATTACTGACGGAGTAAAGGATTTAGACGAGATTACTATCATCGGACCATCGAAGGCTAGTGTTCGTGGGGGCATGACGGCGATGCTAATCGACGGAATTGATGTGCATGATTTGGCCATCATTCTTGATGAAGCAGGTTCGATAATGGTACGTTCAGGTTTCCATTGTGTTAACCACTGGTTTGAATCAAAAGGGTTGGCGGGAGGTTCATTGAGAACATCCGCCTATCTATACAACACGGAAGAAGAGGCGCGGCAATTCGTTGATGTGTTCTCCGAGGCCATTTCAGCACTCGGATAAATTCAATTTTGGAAATACTAATTATCATCTAAACTCATTGAGTGTGAGTCCAATATTCCGACGGTTTGAAGTCAACCGACCATTTGCCATGCAATTGGGTTAACATGGACGAAGGAGAGGGCGTTGATTGGGCAACCACCGAAATGCCTGAACTTGACATCACTCCTAGAAAATCAATTTCACTAAATAAGCAACAAATAACGGCTATTGTTTCAGCGGTTATTTCATCACTATTGTTACTCTCCTCTGGGTACATGCTATACAATTGGTACCAGAATTATGATGGTTCTAATAATGCTAATTTACCCCCTCCAGATGAATATATCAGTTGGCAGAGTGACTTCAGAACGATAACTGGAATTGATGGTGTTTCTGCCACAGGTTTAGGAGTTGGAATCTGTGTTGTTGATACTGGCATTGACCTTTCACATCAGGACTTTGGCGGTCGCCAATTAGCAGGCTGGAAGGATTTCATCCAAGATCAGGAAACACCCTATGATGACCAGGGCCATGGAACTGCAATGTCGGGTCTAATTTGGGCCGATGGTTGGATGAAAGGTGTTTCACCGAATGCCGACTTATATGTTGCAAAAGCAATGAATTCACAAGGAGAAGGTGTAGATGAGACAATTGCCGCAGCAGTTGATTGGTGTGTTGATTCAGGTGTTGATATCATTTCGATGAGTTTGGGTGGTGCAGGTGGATTTAATTTCTTTATCAGTAGTACAGACGAATTGGAAAATTCGGTTGACAACGCTCTCTCACAGGGTGTGTTCGTAGTTGCTGCTGCTGGTAACGATGGAGAAAATGACGATGGTGATGTTGCTAGCCCCGGTTCAGTTGAGGATGTGATTTGTGTTGGGGGTATTGACCGTACTGGGATGATTTGGAGCGGCTCAAGTAGTGGCGATAATAATGGTCGCATTCTTCCACTCCCACCAATTTTACCACGAAATAATCCGGATATGAAACCAGAAGTGACAGGTCCAGGGAAAGACGTACCAGTCATGATTCCGCCATCACATCAATCTAACGAACCAAGCCGATATGGTCCATATGCCCATGCATCTGGAACATCTGCTGCAACTGCTTGGGTGGCAGGGGGAATTGCCTTGTTGTTAGAAGAAAAACCAGAATTAGCGCACAATGGGTCATCGGGTGGAAGTGGTGCAATTTCAGATGTTAAACAATGGCTTTCTGATAGCGCTACTGGTCAAGATGGTCATGATGACCATTATGGATACGGGGTTTTCAATGTTCAGGCCTTGATTTCTACAGCCAATTCTTGAATAGACAATGCAAGTTAATTTGCAGATCGGCGTTTTATTCCGATAAGAGTGCCGCCAAACATTGGTACGAATCCGACATCATGAGTTTCATTCAGCATTTTGATTAACATTATCCATTCATTGAAGGCGGCTACTTTCTCTTCATCTACTTCATCCTCAGTAGGGACTTCTGGTTCGGATGTTAGAAGTAAGCCATCTTCGCCGAGTAACGGTATTGCTCCCATCACACATTCATTTTGATTTTTCCAACCCACATCTATAATGCAGACATTAATGGATTGAGGAAGTGGTGATCTTTCAGTTGCAGCTAGTGGATTACTAGAATTTGCTGCTACCCAAGCCCTTTGAGTTGATACGATATCATTCCAATTCCCAACAATTACATCGCTCCATTTTCCAGCATCATATCTCTGCATCAATCGCTTCAAAATAACTCCGAATTTACCACCCGCTTCAACCAGAACATATCGTTCCGGTTGCAAATCTTCATCTTGCCATAAATCATACAACCAAGCAGATAAATGGCCGATTCCAGCCCCTACTTCAACAACGTTTTGAGGTTTAACTCGGGCAACTACATCACGGATTCGACGCCTCACACTAAGTGGTAAGGATTGTAATTCCATGTGTAGCAATTGCTCACCTATATTTGCCGCCACCTCTGGTTCGTTACGGTTTAGCAGTTCACTCTTGGAAAGCAACTCGTCGAGTGGGTGCTCCTCTTCCTCCATGCCACTTCGCACCACCAACACCTGTTCAAGGATTGCCTTGGACGTTGTTTCATAGTGTGGGTCGGGTTCAAGAGGGATGGGCTTGGCCGGTTGCTCATGGAAGAGACGAGTGAGGAGGAGGTGGAACTCGATAATTTCGCGTTATGCCCGACTTGCAAGGAAGAAGTCTCCCACCAAATTTTACGGACTACTGAGAAAGGAAAAGGGGTTGACCACCTTGTGCAATGTAACATTTGTAATGGGGTTCACAAGATTGAATTACGCCCGCCAAAGAGTACCGAAGTACGTTTCACATTATCCGAAATAGGAGATTCTAGACAGATAATGATGGAGATTGATGTGGATGAAATATTCAGTCTTGGTGACCAATTTGACCATGATGAATTTATTTTTGAAATAACTCGACTTGAAATGCCAGATGCAACATCTTCTAACCGGGTTAGTGCCGAAGATGTTAGGATGGTATGGGCTACCAGAGTGGATAAGGTGATGGTAAGATTGACTTTTACCGAGGGTGAAGAGTCATTTTCAGATACAATTATGTGTGAACCGGACCAAGAATTTCACTGTGGTGCAATTTATGAACATTCAAGCGGATTGTGGCGAATTAGAGCTTTGCATAGTGGCAAGGGTAGAAGTCTGAATGGAAAAATGAAAGCCGCAAATATTCGCCGAGTTTTCCTTCACTTACCACCGTCTTATGAGGATGCTCAGGAAAAGAGGAGACTCGAACGAGGAAGTTGGAAAGGCCAGAATTTCTCTGGTCGTGAAGACCACCAAGAAAAGATTCGTTCAGCAAATATCCGCTCAAAGAAGGTTTATCGAGAACGTAGTGAATAATCCCTAGTTCAACGTGACCATGGCATCATAAACGACTTAGCAACATGCCATGCTATGTCGGGATTTTCTCTTAATCTACGAATGCTGTATTCATACCATTTTTCTCCAAACGGCACATACACCCTAACTTTGTGGCCTTGTTTGAGTAGTCTCCGTCGCATATCCCCTCGCACACCCAAGAGCATTTGAAACTCGTATCCTGGTCCTTTATCATCCCCAGTTTGTCGGGCTCCGTCGCGGGGATCAGATATTCCCACACCCATCTCTTTTTCTTTAAGTTGCAAAAGTGCGTCTGAAACCACTGGTTTATCATGCGTGGCAATAGCGCAATAGGAATTATTTTTCAACATCATTGAAAGTGCTTCAGAATACCCCGTATTGATGGCTCTATATTCAGTGTGGGCAATTTCCGATGGTTCAAGATAGATGCCTTTGCAGATTCTAATATCTGCATCACCTTGTAGGGATGAACAGATGGATTTGATGTCATCGAGTGTTCTGAACAGCCTTGCTTGCAACACGACTCCAATGTTTTTCAATCCAATCTCATGCATTTTTAGTACAATATCAATTGTTGATTGTGTTACTCTATGGTCTTCCATGTCAAGGCGTACAAACATACCATGTCGTGCAGCCTTCTCAAGTAATTGTTGGATGTTCGCAAGGGCAACCTCTTCGTCAATTAATAGCCCAAAAGCAGTCGGTTTAATTGAGATATTAGCGTCTATCCCTTGACTAACAATTGCATCAATAACTTGTTCATAGATAGTGAGAAAATAATTAGCTTCGGCCAAGGTGGAAATGTCCTCTCCCAATACATCTATTGTAAAGCAACATCCTTCTTTTTCACCTAATTTTTTCATTGCTGATATCGCAGAATCTAGGTCTCTGCCAGCAACGTATCGTTTTGAAACCCAGCGAACAAGAAACTTCGGAGTGATGGGTAGAACTCCAACAATCATCCGACCAAACAGACCCATCGCCTTCGCCCCGCATATCGGAAGTCCGCGCCCGCTCTTTGACAATTACCCATCAAATCTCATTGGAAATCTTTAGTCCTACCAATTGGTAATTCTAGTCTTTCACAATATCGCTTTATTGCTTGGCGTTGCCATCCTTTGAACGATTTTCGGTCTAGGTGAGCAATTACTTGGCCGTCTGGAAAAGAATGTTTTGTGCTTTCCAAAGCCACTTTTATCGAATGTTGCCATTGTCCGCTTGGCAAATCTCCAGTAATAGGGTCCCAATCTTCTGCATCAGGTCTTATCATTTCTAACGCGTAAGAAGCAAGTTGGTGGCCAGCCCAACAATCGGTTTTACGAATAACATCTGTATGCCGCGGTGCATAGTGGCCACCACCAATGCCCAGCATTACTTTTTGATTTTGTTTTTCATCAACTGAAAGAATATTCCAATCACCTAAACTAACATGTCCATCATCCGAATCAAATCCAAAACCATCTGAGATAACATCTGCCCACGCCTCTGCAGCATCACGTCTATCCCAGTGAGTTTCCGAAGACCCAATTTCGATAAACATTGTTGGGACTGATAAACTAGGCCCATGGTGTGTAGTTTCAATAGTCATATCAAATTCGGGAATTAATCCATGTTCTGTGCCTGCTTGATACATGCGGCGGTACCATTCTGCAAAGCGCGTATTAGGTGGGACTACTTCGCCTTTAATTCCACCAAATTCTGCGGTTTCTCCTACTGGCGATTCACCTGGTACCCCTATCACATGTAGTGTCAAACTTGGGATACCACTTGACGCAAAGTGGCGTGATAGAAAAATTACTTCCCTTACGTTAACTCCTGAATCTTTAGAGTACCTAATATCTAGATTATCCTCCATCAGTACCCGACCGGGGAACCACCAAAGGTGTACAGGCTTGGAGTTGTGAGCCCAACTTTTACCCTTCTCAACAGTTGTTACTTCTGTCCACCCACCGCGTGCGAGCAGTGCATCACCTTGTATGGTTGAGGCTATGTCTGGTTGTGAGACAATAAGTAGAGATATATCCAGATTTATTCCTCCTCAATGTTCGGATTTTCAAACACAGTGTAGAAGGTTAGTAGGCCACAATTAAGAGATATCAAGAGCAACCATTCAAATGCAGCAGAAACTGTAGTGGAAATTAGGACAAATGAAATTATTGAGAGTTGTAATGAGATGAATGCAACAGACATCAAAGTCCAACGTAATCGGATAATATTGTAACCACGCCATTGCTTATCAGCATCAAGAATAGTTCTAGAAACTGTGACTAAAATAGTCCACAAAATCGAACCTAAAAATACTATTGTCGCCATTACAAGATGTGTAACTAATTGGGTATTCATTGGAGTCCAGGCTAGAAATACTAGAACAATACCCCCAATCATTCCGGAAATTAATCCAATATTATTTGTCCGCAGGTGTAGATTTGTAGTGTATTTTTCTTGGAATTGGTTGCAAGTTTCCTTCCATATTTCTTTTGATAACCAGATGATTGACATTCCAACAAGTGAAAATCCTATTCCAAACACAATACTTTCGGGAGCAAATACTCCTGCCGAAGAAATGTAAGGTGGCAGGCCATTTTCAAAAATTACTGCTTTCCCAAATACAATTAATTGGTCTGATAAATCCATCAATTCATCTCTCGCTCCACCACCTAATTGCATCATTATCTGTGAAATAATTGCTGTCAAGAAGGTAATTTCAACCATCGAAAACAATATTTTTGTCCTACGATCGTAATTTTCAAACATATTCAATCCTCTTCAAGAAGCATTCTGAATGCATCTATATCAAACATGGAAGCTCCGATTGCCATCGCTTCTTCAACATCAAACCAGCGTGCCTCTTCTACTTCATCTGGTTTACACACGAATTCTATTCCATCTGGGACATCAACGAGATATGTGAACGACACCCAATCAATTCCTTCGGCGTTGAAAATTCGTTCTTGAACAATGAATTTGTCAACTCCATCTTGAATAATTCCTCCCTCACCTCTTGGGTCAGGGAGTTTTAGTTCAACACCTAATTCCTCAAACAGTTCTCGCTCAGCCCCACGTCTTGGGTGTTCTGCATAATCAAGGAAACCACCGGGTAAAGTCCAGTGCCCTGTGAAGAATCCACGTTTCACTTTTTGCAACAAAAGTTGTCCTTTTGGATTTCTAAGCACTACTTTCGCAACTAGTCTATGCATTGTTCTATAGACGCTTTCCCTGGCGACAGGATGAACTGCAGAATCTGAAATCAGGTTGTCCTTCCAAGCCCAATCCTTAGGCCATTCGATATTAGGTAGTGCATGGGTGACTTCGTGTGTGCTGTCTTGAAAATCAAAGCGGTTAACTCTTTTAACATCCCAAGTAAGGCCTAACTTACCTGCTTCCTCCTCAGTTGGTAATCTATACAGCCATCCGGTTTGGGAATCTCTCCCCTTAACTGGGATTTGTGGGCCTTTTCCATTCTTATCAACGAGTAGCACTTTCCCATCGTGTTCTAGGTAAAGGTGCTCCTGAGCCATACTGTTGCCACAGGCGACCCCATTCTAAATCCGCCGCTTAGACAATGTTCGAATTGTTGTGTGGATATTGCAACTCTAGTACCCGAGAAGTTCACCTAATTGCTCTTTGTAGAAGTTTGCAGATCCTTGCAGACTATCAAGCTCAGATTTTTCTAACTCTAATTCAAGAATCCCCTCAACACCATTTCTACCAAGGGTGACCGGCACTCCGATGTAAATATCATCAAGTCCGTATTGTCCAGTGAGGTAAGCAGAGCATGGTAACAGTCTCTTTCTATCTTTTACGATGGCTTCAGCCATAATTGCGGCGGCTGAACCAGGTGCATAGAACGCACTCCCTCGCTCTAGAAGTTTGACAATTTCGCCACCACCACTTGCTGTTCTTGCAGAAATAGCATCAATCGTATCTTTGTCTAAAAGTTGAGTAATAGATATTCCACCAACTGTTGTGTAACGGGGTAAAGGAACCATTGTGTCTCCGTGACCACCCAGCACCATTGCTTGTACATCTTCATTTGAGCAGCCAATTTCTTGAGCTACAAAATGAGTCATTCGGGCTGAGTCAAGAATTCCGGCTTGGCCAACTACTCTATGGTGTGGGAAACCTGTGACTTTTTGCATATGATACGTCATCAAGTCTAGTGGGTTTGTAACCATGACAATTACTGAATCAGGAGCGTGTTCCCGAATGCCAGTACCAACTTGTGAAATGATATCAGCGTTCTTCCCAATCAAATCTTCTCGACTCATCCCTGGTTGCCTCGGGAATCCGGATGTCACAACGACAACATCTGCTCCTGCGATATCAGCGTAGTCAGATGTACCTGTTAGACTACCATCGTAGTTGAGAATTTGACCCCCTTGGCTCATGTCCAATGCTTTTCCTTTGGCAAATCCCTCAAAAATATCAAGTAAAACGATGTCACCCAATTTTTTCTGAGCTAATACAAATGCGCAAGTAGCACCAACATTCCCAGCCCCTATTACTGCGATTTTTGCCTTTCCGATACTCATCATCAACACCTAGTCTAGACACCATCGGGGGGTGCACCATCCAAATACTAACCGCTTACTCTATTTCTTATATCCTAGCAATGTAGTGTTAAAAATGCACTAACTTTTGAAGGCATACTCTTGAGCCACATTCAAGAACCTCATGCAGGTCGCCTATCTTGCTGAAGAATTGGTGGTGCCCTACGGGCAGGCCTTTCCAGCGGGTGTGTTTGAGCATGAAATTAGGGGTTGTGAAAGAGGCAGATGGGGAATCCAGAGTCGCGATAGTTCCGGGTTCAATCAAAAAGTTGAACAAAATGGGTTTTGAAGTCTTTGTAGAATCTGGAGCGGGTCAATCTTCTCATCATCGAGATTCTGAATATACCGAGGCTGGTGCTACAGTGACTGACAGGGCTACTGCACTGACTGCTGATATCGTAATTTCTATTGGCATGCCAGAATTAGACGGAATGAAAGAAGGCCAAATGGTTGCTTGTGTTTCAGATCCATTCAGAAATCCCGAAAGGGTCAAATCAGCCATTGACGCAAAGATTACTCTCTTCAGTATGGATATGATTCCTCGCAGGATTTCTAGAGCACAAGCAATGGATGTGAATAGCAGTCAAGACAACCTTGCTGGCTACAAGGCAGTCCTTACTGGTGCATCTCATGCACCTAAAGGAATTCCAATGATGACAACTAGTGCTGGTACAGTTAGGCCAGCAAAGTTTGTCATTATGGGTTCAGGTGTCGCTGGCTTGCAAGCGATTGCAACTGCCAAGCGACTTGGGGCAATCGTTTACGCTTCTGATGTCAGAAAGTCAGCCGCCGAGCAAATAGAATCTGTTGGCGGGCGTTTTATTGAAGTAGATGGGATGGATGACTTTGAGGATGAATCAGGATATGCCAAGCCACTCACTCCAGAGTTTATTCAAAAAGTAAATGATACTGTGTGTGAAGTCGCATCAGATGCAGATGTTATTGTCACAACCGCGAGGATTTTTGGTCGCCCCGCGCCCATCACAGTCCCAGCAAGCGCTGTTGAAAATTTCAAGCCTGGCGCAGTTGTTGTTGACATGAATGCAGATGTTGGTGGCAATTGCGAACTCACCAAGGTGGGGGAAATCATCCAAACAGACAACGGGGTAACCATAGTGGGTACTCCAAATCTTGCAGGTCAATTAGCATCAACTGCAAGTATGCTTTACTCTAACAATCTCACGACATTTGTCACATCAATAGTCAAGGACGGCGAGTTAACCTTAGATTTAGAAGACGATATTTTGGTCGGTTCTCCCGAAGGTAATGATTTCCATATTCCTGGCATGGGAGGCGTTCTAATTTGCACAGATGGAGCGATGCACGAAAAACAAACCCGTCTTGGGGAGGTGGTTCAATGAGTCTTACACTAGCAGCACTTATCGGTAGTATTACGGTTTTTGTATTGGCAATTTTCCTAGGTTTTGAATTAATTAGTAAGGTTCCGGCCACTTTGCACACACCGCTTATGTCAGGTGCGAATGCAATTTCTGGAATTACGATTGTTGGAGCCTTATTTTTGTCAAATGCCGCTTTCAAGGATGGCGATCCCGGCACTGCTGCTTGGCTTGCATTTGCTGCTTTAATTCTCGCTACCATCAACTGTGTCGGCGGATTCATGGTGACCAACAAGATGTTGGAAATGATTGCTGGAAAGCGCAGAAAGAAAGGAGGCGCTTAGAATGGTTGATGCAGTAGTTTGGGATATCGGATATCTTGTTTCAGCCGCACTTTTCATTATGGGTATCAAGAAATTGTCAAGCCCTAGGACAGCACCGGATGGGAACCGTTTAGGTGCCTACGGGATGTTTTTGGCAGTGCTAGTGACACTAGCAAAGATGTACAGTGAAGGTTTCATTGGTCTTGAATTGATAGTAGGTGGATTAGCAATTGGTACAGTCGTTGGGGTTTGGTTAGCTATCCGTGTAGAAATGACGGGGATGCCGGAACTTGTTGCTATGTTCAATGGATTTGGTGGTGCCGCTTCTGCACTCGTCGGATTATCAGAAGTGTTGGGCCGTTTACAGACCGGAAACGTGCCTCCCCCAGGTGTTGAACTCTACGCAATATGGGTGGCAATTGGCCTTTCTGGATTAGTAGGATGGCTTACACTCACAGGAAGCATGATGGCAATGGGTAAGTTGATGGGTGGATTTTACATTCCATTAACAAAAAAGGATGACAGAGGACGTAGGAAATGGGTTAGTTTCCCAACTTGGGGTCCACCTTGGTTGAATATTGTGAAAGTTGGATTACTTATCGCTTCAGTTGTTCTAATCGTTTTAACAATCCAAGAACCTAACAATACTGATTACATCTATGGTTTGGTAGGAGCATCTTGCCTACTTGGAATATTGTTTGTATTGCCAATCGGTGGTGCTGATATGCCGGTGGTCGTTAGTCTGCTGAATTCACTTTCAGGAATTGCAGCAGCTTTCACCGGCTTCGTAATTGGAAACAATGTATTGATTATTGCTGGTTCAATGGTTGGTGCGGCGGGGTTGATTCTTACCTTCATAATGTGTAAAGCGATGAATCGTACTTTGCCAGCAGTACTCTTCAAGTCGTTTGGCGGAGGAGGGCGCGAAACCGTCACTCGCACAAAAGTTGGTAGTGATCCTGAAGAGGTTGCAATGGTCTGTGATGGGATTGCAACATGTGTTATCATCCCAGGATACGGAATGGCAGTTTCACAAGCCCAACATACCGTCAAAGAATTTGCAGATTTGTTAGAGGCTCAAGGAGTTGATGTCAAGTACGGGATTCACCCAGTGGCTGGCAGAATGCCTGGCCACATGAATGTGTTACTCGCTGAGGCAAATGTGCCTTATGAGCAATTGATTGAGATGGATGACATTAATTCAGAATTACCAGAATGTGATGTCGCTCTTGTGATTGGTGCTAATGACACCATTAACCCAGTAGCACGCTCTGGTGAAGGACCACTTGGTGGTATGCCAATCATTGATGCAGACAAGGCTAGAGTAGTTGTAATCATCAAGCGTAGCCTCAATGTAGGCTACGCGGGAGTGGACAATGACTTGTTCTTTGAGGACAAGACAATGATGTTATTTGGTGACGGCAAGAAGATGATGAATGAGTTGAATTCAGCTATCAAAGACCTTTGAAGAGTCTCACTAGTATAACGCAGTCAATGGCAATAGTGGGCTCCCCTAAGGGGGAGCCTGCGAGCAACGGTTATGAAGCGCCCACAGGTCGAGGATAAACACAGGTGTGGCCATGCGTGCATATGCAACTCGTTCACTACTAGTGATTTCCCTCATATTACTGCTTACAGCACAAGTTTTGGCATCGTCTGGTGGCCCCCCTGATTTGAACATGAGTGGAGAATCAACTGTGCTCAACGGTTGTAACTGCCACGGCTCAGCAGCACCTTCTGCACCGTCTGGCCCATCCACAGATGTTGTGGTATCTATTTCTGGCGTTCCTTCAGCCTATCAAATTGACACTGCATATAATTTGACAATCAAAGTTGAACATTCATCCAACACAGCAGGGGGCTTCCTTCTTTCATCGAATAGTGTAGGCACATTCTCATGGGAAGACGGAGTTGATGTCCGTCCTGCTGAAGGCAATGAAGACCCTGAGTCCTCATCTTCAACAAGCGGGAACATTTCTCATTCAGAAACAGCTGACCCTGCAGAATGGACAATCACTTGGACCGCTCCTTCTAGCGATATCGGTGATGTTACCTTCTACTTGGCTGGTAATTCAGTAGATGGTCACGGCTCAAATGATGATTCAGATGCATGGAATCTTCTCTCATTCACAATCAACTCCCCATCTAGTACTTCGGCTCAGGCCGATTTGGCTACTAGGGTAATTAGTGTAGGCGACTATCAGAGTCTTTTCGTTAGCGAACCTGACCCCGCGGCGCTTGAGCAGGAAAAACAATTACAACTAGCAGAGAGTGTGTTTACAACTGGTAATACCCTATTCTTTTCTTCATTATGCGTCCTCCTAGTTGCAGCAGTATTTCAACGTGAAATCCTTGAGCGCACGACCGGAGAAGGACCGCAACATTTGGCAAAAGATCTCGCTTATCCTGAGGGCTTGAAGAGAGGCCTAATTTCAGGTGTGATGTTCTTAGTTGGCTTGAATTGGTTAGCAACCGGCGCCCCAGCTTATCTTTACGCACCAGCAATTTTCTGTGGTTTTTGGGCCGCATATGGGGTCTACCGAACAGTTCGCTCAGCAAGAGCAGAACCGGTAGTGAAGGATATCCTCTGAGGTGATTATTTTGGACGGGGTTGTCCCCACCGATACGTCACAACATGTGATGAATCATCTAGCCGAAGCAAGTAAAAGAATTCAGCGCCTTGTATTCGCGTTTTTGCTAGTCGCAATTATCTGGGCATTTGTCATTGAAGATATGTTTGCTTGGTGGCTGGCAAGAATCCCACTAGCAGAAGGTGCAGGTTCTCTAACGATATACAGCCCATACGCGTGGCTTGACACCAAATGGACAGCAGTTGGGTTGTTGGCTATTTGGACGACCTTGCCTTGGGCCGCTTTAGAGTTGTGGAAGTTTGCAGAACCTGGTTTACTACAACGGGAAAAAGCATGGCTTAGTACAATGATTCCAACCGGCATATTAGGTGGGTCAGTGTTAGTTATTTGGGGTTGGGGTTGGGGTTTCCCTCGGCTCGTTGAGATGGCTAATAGTGCTGGGATGATTGATGGTGTAGGGGCCCATTATGATGTGGTTTCACTTTTTGCAATGGCGCTTGCCTTTACCTGGTTCGTATTACTACTATTCCTTCAATCACTAGGATTAACTGTTGGAAGAGGTCTTGATTTAATCACAGAGGACCCGCTAGATTCTTTGCGCTTGCGCTTACATTTTGTTTCGGTGACAATTCTGTATATTGTTACACCACCAGCACTTCAAGGGTTATTTTTGGCGGCAACATTGACACTAATTTTTGCCAGTGAGTTCATTGCAAATCTTTCACCCTTGTCAAGTCGTACACGAGGCCGTAAATCGCAGACAATTTTTGATTCAGAAGGGGATGAGAGAAGGGTATTACTGGTTGATTGTGCTTGTGTGGATGTTTGCCCACGATTGGATCAAGAGCAATTAGGAAAAAACATTGGAATGATGTTAGCTAACGCTATTTGCCTGAACCCAGGCGAAGTGGGACATCTTTGTGAAAGAGTAGCCCGAGAGCAAATTACTGATGTTGTAATCAGTGGTTGTGATGGTTCGCCAACCCCAGGGAATATGAAGCGTTCTTTAGAAGTGATGAATTGTTCACTTTCGGGGTTGAATCGGTTATCAACCTCTATTCACGGGGACTCAGCCACACCAGAATACATTGATTTGGCCAACCGTATCGACCTCGCTAGAGCATCTCGACCATGGTCCCACTCTGCCCAATCTCGGGCTCAGTTGAAGGTCATTCAGGGACAAGATTTACCTTCTACTCTTATTTCATCATCGACCAGTATTCAGCCATGGGGACTTAGATTACAAGCAGATGACATATGGGTACATAATGGATCTAATCTTTCTGACCAAATTGATATTCAAATGATTGATTAGATGAATATAACTTGAATACATGGTAGCGTATCATTCAATACACACGCGGTGGAGCGGTTAACTATGAGGCCAATCATTGCAATCCCTCTTGCGGCAATGATTTTAGTTGCTGGTTGGTATGTAAGTGAAGACCCAACAAGGATTGGTCCTTTCTTTGATTACCTTGATGATTTCACTCAAGAAATAGAAAATACTGCACCCAGTGTTCAAATGCAAACGGAAGAGCGTTGGTTGGTTGTAGTAGTTGATTTCCCCAACGCCCCTGAGACAGGATTTAGGAATGTTGAGAAGGCAGAGACTTTACTGACTGGGACAAACGGCGCCGATGATTACATTTCCGAGGCTACTGGTGGCGCCACAACACTATCCGTGACAATAATCCCTACAGTATATCATGCTCAGAATTCTGATTCATACTGGGGTCAAGACGAGGGTGATGTTAGGGATGTAGGACAGGATGGCTCAGACGGCCCAGGAGGGTTAGCCTCATCAGTCATCAAAAATTCACTGTCAGGAGTAGACCTCTCCCAATTTGACCTAGATTCAGATGGCTGGATTGACCGATTTCTCATTATTCACACAGCCGAGGTACAGGAGGATAGCGGCGGCAGTGGAAGTATCTGGAGCCATTATGGGCCACTCGCAGCAATGGTCGAGGTAGATGGTTACAAATTTGACCACTACACTATAGCCGGATTTGATTCAGGATTTGGAACAATCATTCATGAAATGCTTCACCAAATGGGTGCACTTGACTTGTACGATGTTCACGGTCAAGGAACTGGTGAAGATTGGAATGGGCTTGGTGATTGGGATGTTATGGCAAGCGGGAATTGGAATGGGGTAAACGGACGCACTCCTGCTTTACCATCCTTAGCTACTCTAGATTTAATTGGAGTTGACCGAGCAACTGAGATATCTCTCAATAACCCCGGCGAGACACAAAACTATGTACTCAGCCCTATCTCTTCATCAGGTTCGGGCTTGTTCATACAAATATCTCCTAGTGAACGAGTGTGGATGGCTTACAGAGGCTCTAATGGCTTTGACAGCGACCTACCTGGCCATGGGTTATTGGTTACTGTCCAAGATACATCAGTAGGTAACTCGGCGCAGAATTTAATCAACACAAATCCGGATATTCCTTGGTTGTATGTCTTAGAAGCAGATGGTGATAATGGCCTTCTTGCTGGCAACGACCAAGGCAGTTCAGGGGATACTTTCACAACTGGTGGTAAATTTGGTGCAGAAGGTCGTATTTTGATAGACCATTATGGTCGCCAAGTCAATTGGATTGTTGAGGTAACTGAAGTTAGCTCTGGCTCGCTTTCTCTCACAATATCTACTTCTGGAGCACCTAGTTTTGAGGTACTCCCTCCACATCATCCCATTCAATTATTGAAAAATGAAGATTTACTGATTTCAGTCAACTCTTCAACTGCTTGCACATTAGGCGCTAATTTAAATTCAAGCGATGGTAGAACCGTGTCAATTGTTGAGAACACACCTGTATCTGTAGGTGAATCAGTGGTCCGAACTCTGCGCTGGGATAGCCCGGGGATAGTTGGAGGTGAAGCGCGTTTAACAGGTCAATTTACTTGCGGTTCCTCTACTGCTCAACAGGTGAGTATAGATTTCCATACTATTGGGTTACGTCTTGTAAATACTGAATACAAGAGTGACATTTCATCTGACGATGATGGCTTTGTAAATGTGCCATTGGAGTTTAGTGGCTTAGGTCAGCAAGTTTGGGAGGTTAGGTTGGAGGGGCCGATTGATAGGATTGCGACAACCTCTCCCACTCAAAACTTAGGTGATGGGTCAAAGGTAAATCTAACAATATCTCCTAATGGACTCTTAGTACCAGGGATGGTGGCACGGGGTGAAATTGTTTTGCGAGATTCTCAAGGGTTAGAGCAAAGCATTGAGGTCATACTCACGGCTGAACAGTTTGAACAAGGTGGGGAACTAGTTCGATTTTTCTCAGACCCAGCAAATTTGATTATTACAATGGCCGGATTAATCGCATTGTCAGTATTACTAGGGATGAGGAAGAGAAAATCCCCCCAATCAAAGATTCGGGAGGCAGGGAGGCAACAAGCGATTAATCACTTGAAAACGGTTGGTCCCGCTAGGCCAACTCCTATGCCACAGTCACAATTTTCTGCACAACCACAGACAATACCTCAACAGAAGACTCAACACCAAAATGTCCAATCTGAGGGTTACTTATCGGAATTACTTGAAGTTGACAGTGGCGAGCCTCGCCCAGAGAGTATTTCTGACGGGGTGGCGGAATTCAAAGGTCCAGAAAGACCTAGTTCTCAGCCATCTCAGCAGTCGAAGGTAGGTATTACACACGATCCAAACGAGATTCCAGATTTAGATGATTTGCTATAGTTTCAATAAATCTGGTCAATTAATTGTGGGTTATCATTGGCTACTTTATTGACATTTGTTGATACTTGGTAATAGTCAATTTCAACAGCAGCAGAATGAGCCGTTTCGGCATCAATAAGTTCACTTGCTTGGGTTGAAGATACACCGTCGTCAAGCCAAACTTGCCAATTTTCTTGGGAAAGAAGAACCGGCATCCGATGGTGAATATGATTGATATTTGAATGTGCTTGGCAAGTCAGAATTGTAAATGACTCCACCGCGTCTCCGTTAGTTGAGGACCACGATGACCAAAGTCCAGCAAGGGCGAGTGGTTTACCTTCCAAGTGATGATGCCAGTACGGTCTTTTTCCTTCATTCCCAGTGGACCATTCATACCAACCATCAGCGGGGATAATACACCGCTTATTGTTCAGTAAGTGTTTAAACATCGGTTTTTCCGAAGCAGTTTCACTTCGGGCATTGATTGGTTTAATCTTTGAATCACTATTCGACCAACTAGGTATTAGGCCCCATTTCATTAGTCTAGTATGGCGGGGTGCTGTGCCATCTCCACCCACTGGTGGTGTTGCGAGGATTACTGGATGCCACATTGACGGTGCGATATTGAATCGTGGCTTTGGTGCCAACATATCAGGTAGGGGTTGAGTGTCAAAATACGCCGCAAGAGTTTGCTGGTCTGTATGTAAGGCGAAGCGACCGCACATGGATTCACGGTGTGTGCCCAGTGCTTGACAATTCCGGATATTTTTCTGTTGGTTTTTTCGCAATCACTTTCACTTTGCGTCTGCTCACACCCCCTCTTGGGAAAGATGTAGGTGGAGATTCGGTTACACTATAATTCGGTGGGATCAGATGAAAACAGATTCAGTAGGACGTGAAATTAATTCCGTTGCAGTAGGTGACTACAAATCAACTAATTTGGATAATATCGTGGAATGGGGTGATGTTAGATTACAACGGATGTTACCCCCATTGACTATGGGGGCAATTCATCTATTACTTCAGGACCGAAGGGAATCGAAACATATCCTTCCAAGAATTGCTGCTGCAGAGTTGGCATCTGGGTTGAATGTTCATTGGGTTGATGGTGCTGGGCGCATAGATCCTGGCAATCTAGTACCTCTTCTCCATTGGCGTGGATGTAGGCCAAAAGATGGCTTGAGGCGACTACAAATTAGCCGCGCCCACACTGCACATCAGTTGGAAGCTCAGATTGAGAGACTAGTAGCCGAAGGTGAAGGATTGAGTAATTTGTCCCGTTTATTCATCATTGATGATTTAGCGGCGATGTTCAATGACCCCCAGGTTGGGCGCTCGCAAGGCAGGGCAATGCTCAATAGAGCTCTACTCAATCTCCGAAAATTAGCCAGTCGTGGTGCTTGTGTGGTGATTTCATCCGGTCGTGCTGGCCATGCGCCACTACCAAAAGAGCATCACATCCAATTGCGGAATAATTGTGATGTGATGGTGCACTTACAATCACTACAAGGCCGGAGAAGTAGTGGTTTATCCTTAACTTGTGTTGGACAAAAGGTTAGGCATATATGGCAACCTCTTCCAAGAAATCAAGCATCGCTCTCAGACTTTTGGCAAAATGATTCAAGCGTTAATGGCTGACGTCTACAACAATCGATTCCAGATTCATCCCAGCCAAACGGTGATAGTATTGCCCATATCGCTCTCCTTGCTAGCGGCTCATAGAATTCAACATCACCTGTGAGTTGGTAGGTTGTTGCGTTTTGCGATTCAATTTCGCTTGCTAGGCGCACTCTCTCGGTGCTATGTCTATGGCGCCATGAAACTACGGCAAACTTGGCCTTGTTGCCTGGTGGTATTCGTCTCCCTAATTTAGCCGCTCTAAGAAGAGCTGCTGTTGCAATTGTTTGAACACGTTCATCTCCTAATTCTTTCCGGATTCGCCTTGCAATTATGAGGTCTTTTAGTGCGACCTTTCCATCCTTCAAATTCTTTAATTCCCTATGTAAGTTAACAGTTACTTGGAATTGAGATAGAGATGATGGGTCATCTTTGAGGATTTCAAGAGAGGTTGTTTGTAATTGTTCAATCCAAGTACAGGTTGAATGCTGTCGCAGTTCAATCCCGCGTACTTTCCAGCCTTCATCACCATATCCAAAATATTTGGTCAAAGCACCAACACCAGTGGTTCTGTTAGGGATGAAACATATCCAATGATAGATATCTTCTAAATCTGCAGGGATGCCGATTTGATTCAATAATTTTATCCTAATTCTATCTATAGAACGATTGCGTGAGGGTTCATCACGATTTTCTAAATCGCTTAACCACATAGAATCTACAATCGCATGAAGTGTTTCCCACCCCTCTTCTGAAGCGATATCAATCGCTTGTAGTAGAATCTCTCTTGCCCACGCACAAATAGCTTCATGACATTCAATTCTACCGAATCTAGCATTACGATATCCGGTATATCCAAAGCAGGTAACTAGTACCCATTTCAGTGCATTTTGACGCCCATCCCATACATCTCCTTTTTTCTGTCTTTTCGATTTCAATTGCATTCGTCTCTCAATAATTGGGGAAACAACTCGCCCTAGGAATCCGTGTCTAAGTGTGCAAGTATGTAGATTCAACTCAGGAACTTTCATGGTCATTGGGATTTCATTTCCAGCTCTTAATCTATGTTCAATTTCAGCGGCCGCATCAGCAACCAAAAGTGGTAGCCTACCATCTGCGCTATCGCTAGGCTCAGTCTTTGGGTCACAACAAGAGCAATTCATAGTTTCAGGGCTTATGTTACGGGTAGCAATAATGCTAGGGAATAAAGATGCAAAATCGAGTTCAACCACTGTGTCGTGAGCCCCAACTACTGGTTCGAGGTAAAGTCCTCCTCGGTCAGCTGCAAGTAACTCAAGACCATCTTTCACATCTTCCGGGCGATTTTTTTTCCATGGTACAAGTACTCCATCTTCCATTGCTTGGCGCATTTGCATGGCGCTGATTGCAGACCCTGGTGAAAGACGAGAAATGTCTTGACCGGAAAGGCCTGACATGCGAGCTAATTCTAGCAAGCCAGCAATCCCGCCTTCTCTAACGATGAATGATCCAGCCATATCAATGTGTAACCTTCCTTGTAGGGCGTGGTACGATTCTTTGCGTAGCAGGTTACCGTATGACCAGGCAGTACGACCCCGGGTTCGCGGTACTAAATCCTCTGAGTTCCGTGAGAGATGTAGGGGTTGACCAACTCTTTCACTAAGTCTTCTCAGAGCGGGTAGGTCAATGCTATCGCCAGCATCTGTAATCAATACATCTGGGTCAATTTCCATCATTCGCAAATTAAGCAACCTTAGCATCTCTTCTTCATTTTCACATTCTATTGTTATTGGATTACCGGGATTTTCATCTTCGCCGAGTGTTCCCCGTGGTGTGATGATGATTCTCTTCAATGATGCACTAGCTGTACGATGGCCGTGGTCATCGTAACAATCTGTAAACAAGTGGGCAATTGTTAGTGGCGGTAATTCCAAGGACATATCGGTTCGACTGTCAAGTGCAGTCAGTTTGTTGTTAGATATCTTAATTCTTCCAAATGGATGGACTTCTTTCTCAAGTAAATGTCTCTGAGCCATCTTCTGGTCTACTGAATACAATTCATGGTGATGCCAATTTCCTCGTGCATCAATCACTTCTGCTAATCTCTTTAATTTAGATGGACGGTTTGTTGAAACTGCCAATACTGAGCGAGCGCGTGTAGCTCCAAGTTCCACGAGATGTCGTTCAAAACGAGTTTGCAACTCTCCAAATTCATAGTGCATTTCAGCACGGTCAAGCCATAGTGCCAATTGTTCTAAACGATTGATGTCGGCTGATACATGAAGTGCAACTCGCCATTTTTCACGCAATGAAATTGTCTTACAATCATCCAGTTTTACCCATGTAACCATCTCATCCCCATCTTGATGGCAGTCAAGAATCCAACCGCTAACTTCAGTCAACTCTATCACAACCGTTGCAGAGTCATGATTCTAATTCTTCCACTTTTGCTTCCAATCTCTTGATTCTAGCAAAACAATCCACTATTACAGACAGTAACATTGGCTCAAGTGGGTCGGCGGTTGGCATCATCCCTCCTGCTGCCGCCCGCTCTCTAACTGCATTTGCGGCATCATCCAATGCCAACTTATCCTCAGTTCGTAATGCCCTGCGAAATGCATTCCACACAACCATTCTCTCTTCTATACGCATTCGCCATGTTGATACTGTCCGGCCCATATTTGATTAGGCCAAGTAGGGGGTTATAGTGGATTACTAGGAGAGGGGGTGGTTGGCGCAAAGTAAAACTGAAATTTCATCAGAACTTATAGTGATGGATGAATGTTCTCATTGAGGTTTTCTAAGGAGCAAAAAAATCACTCCAATAATAAAGACAACTCCCAGAGCGATGTTCATCATGCTCAAATTCTCTACGATTCCAGATTTCTGTGGTGTTTCTGATTCGATGCCGCTAGAATCCTCATCGTCATCATCATCGATGGGCGGGTCATCATCATCTACTGGAGTTGTATCGGTAACATTGGTTTGGTCATCTTCAGGCATCGGTGTCTGATCACAATTGTCAGGAATTCCATCGCCATCTTGGTCGAGCAAGTCATTGTATCCAGCACACTGGTCATCGGCATCAGATATCCCATCCGCATCCGAGTCAATCAACGAATCACAACCATCTGCAATTCCATCTGCATCTACATCCACGGTGTCGTCAAATCCGGGGCAGGCATCAGAGGAGTCCGCCACACCATCTGCATCCGAATCTATCAGAGTATCACAGCCGTCTGGAGTTCCATCTGCATCTACATCCACGGTGTCGTCAAATCCGGGGCAGGCATCAGAGGAGTCCGCCACACCATCTGCATCCGAATCTATCAGAGGATCGCAACCATCGGGAATTCCGTCCTCGTCAACATCGATTGCGTCATCAAAACCTGGGCATGAATCCAGCGAATCCGAGATACCATCGCCATCCGAATCTATCAGAGAATCGCAATCGTCTGGAATCGAGTCGCCATCAATGTCAACATTATCGTCAAATCCACTGCAGAGATCTACATTGTCCTTGACACCATCTCCATCAGAATCATCGATGCAGCCATCCCCATCAGAATCCCAAGGAATGGACTCTTCATTGCTGCAATCATCCGTCCAGGATTCAACATAATCGCCCGGTGTCATATCCTTACCGACAAATGCGGGGAATGAACTGTTGTAGCGATTAGTCTTGAACACCTTATTCATGTTACTCTTCCCATTTGGATTTTCAGGGATGTCGTCACCCTGATTCAGGGGCCCGTCACCAATCACTGGATTGATGTATTTCCAGACGACTTCGCCTTCCGGATTGACCTCAAATAACGTGCCACGCACACCCCATGTCACCAATGTGTTACCATTCTCCAATCGCTCTACACCTCCCAAGGAGGATGCAAACATACTCGTACCTTGATCCCAAGACCAACTCGGTGCAGCAGGCCCCCAAGAACTGCCGGATTGCAAGACATATTCGCCATTGACCAGAGGTGGGGAAATGACATCGGCTGAAGAATAATCTCGTCCATGTCCATTGTTGAAGACAATCAAATCACCAGCACCGAGGCGTCCTTCATTGATCCACTGAATGTCATGTTGGCCGAACAGTTGCTGATCATTATTTGTCCCCGCGCGATAGGCTTCTGGATTGCCCCAGCGATAGAGGATGTCTCCACCCTTCCCTGAGTTGCCACCGGTATGTCCAGCAGCTTCCTCTGTTGTCGTGCTATGATCGATGATGTAAATCTCGTTCACATTCCTACAGGACAATACAATTTGGTCCAAGATTGGGTTGTAATCGATGCCATTGCAATGCATCCAATCACTCTTGTATGGGTTAAGGGTGTCTGGTGAATCAACGAAGTTGATGTCGAGTAATTCAGGGTGATCGCCAACGACGCCATAGTTGTCCTTGGCGGAATCATACTCCTGAATCAGATGGTCCCAGATGTTCCACTCCCACACGAATATGGCTGACCCGGTTCCGACGGGTTGAACCTCCACGATCTTGTCGGGCCAAAGGGTGTCTTGGCTCATCTTGTTGGGGTTGCGTCCTGCTTGTTGGGCTTCTGCTTCGCTTTTGAAATCCCACGCGATTATCAGAAAATTCCCATTGGGCAATGGTTCGATATCGTGATGGCTGCGATTGGTCTCTCCGGGGTAGAACCATTCCCATTCCATTTGGCTGTCCCAAGACAGACGCTCAATCTTACCAGCAACCCCGTTGCCATCATGATCAAAATTGGTACCAAGGTTGACCGTTCGCAGCAAATCTCCATCCTCGAGCATGTAGGCCGACATACCGGGGGGAAGCCCACTAGGAGATGTCCACGAGTGAACCATTCGCCCATGTGCGTCAATGAGGTATGTGCTCTCGGATGCCATCGGAGCGAAGAGTGTGTAATCCTCATTCACACGATTATCGCAATAGATGAGCCCGACAGTCCATGTGGTATTTCGATTGGCATTACAAATGGGTTCAATCGCAATGTCAGGTGAGAAGTATGCACCAGTGTGGGCGAGATTTCCTACTGGAAGAAGAAATGAAAAGAAAAGCATTGAAACAAGGCAAAGACTCTTTTTCATGTTCAGCGGATGAACGCCTTCTTCATTATCTTCTCTATTTCAAAACTTTGAAAATGATTTAACGATGTAAATCCTGCCGATAACATCAGAATATCCCACGTCTTCCGAGCAACAATGGGAAAGGTTGCGAGCCTCTTACTGGTTCTAATTATGCTTGGCTCGGTGCTTGTTGGGTGCTTGCAATCTTCTGAAATAGTATCATCAGACCCTATTCCTGAGCCTCTGCTAGAAGATGAGCCTGAATCCGAGCCTAATCCTGAGCCATTAGTTAGAAATTTTGACCACGATGGTGATGGTTTCACTACAGGTTGGGAATTAGATAATGGCTGGGACCCTGAGGACATTATTTCCTCACCAGCCTGCAACTCATTCCGGGAACTTTGCAGTAGGGGTGTGAATGAAACAGTCTGGGCAACTACCCACAATTCACATGCATCATATGATCGTAATCACAACATCTTGAGTGGGAGTCAACGAACTAATATCACAGCGCAAATGCAAGGCGGTATCCGCGTCATCAATCTTGATGTTCACGAATACAATAACCAATCAATGCTGTGTCACGGCGGCTATGATTATCCTCTTCATCCATGTTTTATCAGTGGGAATTGGCCTTTAGAGGATGCTTTTTTAGAGGTGGTATCATTTCTTGAGAACAACTCATTTGCAATTCTAATCATCACTCTTGAGAGTTATATCACCGCTCAGGATTTAGCAAATGCATCTGATTCAACCCAATTAACACCCTATTTCCATAGCCAAGAATTAGGTTCTCAATGGCCAACTTTGGCTACCCTCATTGAATCGGGTAAAAGAGTTATTTTGTTCAGTCAAGACCGTCCAGAGGTTGACATTTCGTGGTATCACTATGATGGGGACTACATGGCAAAAACACACTGGGCATACAATGACTCGTCCTATTTCACCTGTGAACTAACGCGTGGCAATGTCTCAAGTCCATTACGTTGGCTTGACCATTTTGTGACTGACCCATTATCCTCTGAGTCTGCTTCAAACGCTACCAATCAGGTTTCGGTTGTTGTTGAACGGGCAAACAATTGCACTCAGCAATGGGGACAGATTCCTAACTTTATTGCAGTAGATTTTTGGGGTCAAGGCGACATTGTGTTAGCCGTTGAAACCCTAAACGGTTTCTAACGATAAAATTGCAAAGCCATCAGTGGCGGAATCCAGACCATCTGCCTTCAGAAGGAGGTCTTTGGAGAGCAAGGTAACACCACTTATCGTTAATTTGGAATCCACATAACCAAATTTTGTGTACCCCATTAGCGAGTCGTGCTGCTAAGCAAGCTTGAGCCCAATCATGAGGTGCTAACCATTCAGGTTGAAGTAACCAAGGCGCATGCTCCTCTCCTATTGAAAGTTCGTAGAGTCGCCAACGAGTACCAAATTTGAATCCTGAACGAGGGAGAAGTTTTCTGACTAGAATGTCTCTCAGTAATGAGATGCTTCCATTTTCATCTGCAGCATCTTCTAAGATTCGGACTTCATCTTCGTCAAGCCACTTACCCTCAGGAAGGGGTGTTCCAATTTGTTCGGGGAGTTCAATATCTCGTGGCATAAAGGCACCATCCCATCGCCCACCAACCAAACTAGGTTCAGACTCGAGAAGTTCATCTAATTCAATTTCAGGCATAGCCCCAGCCGGTTCGGCTGGATTTACTCTGTATGTGGTTACTCCCATCTCTTCGTCAACAATCAGTACTTCCGCTATTCTGCCAAGTGCTGTTACTTCAGCCGCCCAACTGTACAGACTATTCCATTGAATTGGCTCAAAATCTCTCACCCAAATAACTTCAGCAGCCGCCAAACCAGTTTTGAGATTTGAAGAGCGTGACCATCGTAATGCCCAACTACCATCTGAAACAATTGTTTTTGGAGATATCTTAGTGACATTATTTGCTAAAACAACCTGTTCACCAGGTACCCTCATTGCTTCTAAGGCGGCGGTTTCATGCAATAATTCAGCAGATTCAACTAATTGTTCTGATAACCATTTTTCAGCCATCTCGAGATGTCTGTGGCGGTTACAAAAAAGAACTTCACACGGTTGCAACAATAATTCATTTTTTGGAAGTGGAATCCCTATGCCGGATTTATCAAAAAGTCTCTGTGCAGCAGGTCCTGAAAGCACCCAGCCATCAGAATTTTGCACGCAAGGGCCAATTGACCGCCCTTTCGCCGTGCCCTTCTCCATGACCACCCCCCCACCCTATCAGACTTGAGTCCTTTCCCCAAATCACCCCTCACATTTGATAGGAGGTAGCCACCCACCGAACTTGAGGAACATGGCTACCCCGGGCAAACTTGGTGAGTTCACGGTCGAACAGCGAGTCCTGATTCACTTGTTTGAGCACCCCAAAAACCGTTCCCAATGGGATGGCAAAAGAGAGCAAACTCAGGCTGGCATCAGTTGTGCTGTTGGGATTGCACGAAAGCATCTTCCTCGAACTTTGAAATCCTTGATGTCGCAGGATTTAGTTGAGGTTGAAACCCGCCATGTTGCGGGCTCAAAACAACGTTGTAGAGTCTATTTTCTAACTCCAGTCGGGGTTGGGGCCGCTGAGCCGATGCGAGTTAACTTGGCGACAACAGAAATTTCTGTTGATGGAAGTACCACAACTTTTGGCAATTTAGCAGGCCATGAGTTGCCATATTTACATGTATTAAGCCATCTCAGTTCAGATAACTTTTACGACCCGAATATGCATGATGGTGAAATGGATGAAGACTCTCCATGTATTGACTTATACAGAAAAGTGTTGCACCGCGCTTGGAACGATGGCATATTAACTGCAGATGAGCGAGGAATGTTGGATGACATATCATTACATCTATGTCTTGAGCCAGATGATGTTGAAAAGGTGGAATCCGAAGTATCTTCACAGCGAATTAATTCGGATGACCAGCAGAGACATACTTTCATTGAAGTGCTTGAAGTTGCTTGGCAAGATGGTTTCATTTCTGATGATGAACAAGAGATGTTGGATACTCTTGCCAAGTCATTAGGAATAGATGCAGAGCATGCCGCACAGGTGCAATTAGAATGGATTATTCGCCATTCGTAAATAGGTGGGTTGATTTGGCGTCGGCCTTTCGCGCAGTTTGACAGGGGTTGGCGCGGTGCTAGACGAAGTAGTGCAAAACGAGATTGACCTGCTACGGTCACTTCACGAAATGGTAGTAAATCCAGAAGAAAAACCGGTTCTTTTGATGGGTGACGTAATTCTTGACCGCTACTTTCACGGGTGGGCGAATCACCTCAATTCTTTTGCACCGGTTCCGGTTGTTAAGGTAATCAACAAATCTGAGAGTGCGGGGGCTGCTGCCCATATCGCTAGAGGATTAGTTAATCTAGGAATGAATGTCAGATTTTTCTGTATTCTTGGCGGAGACGAAAATGGTCAAATTATTGCCCAGCAATTACATGAAGAGAAGGTGGATACTTCCGATATTAGAATCGCTGCTCACCTCTCCACAGTTGCAAAAACTAGAATTTATGGTTCGCGTGAAAGTTTGATTGACCGTAATCAATTAATTCTACAGTTTGATGAAGAATCTAGTGAAGAGTATCCTGAAGGAGTTATTGATAAATTGACAAAGGCGGCTTGTAAGGCTCTTCCAGGTTCTTGTGCGGTTGTCCTAAGCGATTATGGCAAAGGAGTAGTCAGTGATGCGGGGGCGGCTGAGGTGATCGCTACAGCTAAGGCGTCAGAAGTTCCCGTAATCTGTGACCCTAAACTAACTGGCTTACATCGGACAGTGGGTGCTACCGTAGCGATGTTCGAAATACGAGGGTTAGAATTGCTACGAAGGCGTAGCAATCTACCTGATGCTGAATCAACCGCAGCCCACTTCATTGAAGAACACGATTGGCAAGGTATGTTGGTCTTAGGCGGAGAAGATGGTACAACCTTGTATCAAAAAGATGAGGACCCATTGTTCTTGCCTTGTTTAATTGAAGTTCCACAACAACTGATTGGATTACATGATGCTGCTGCAACTGCACTTGCTTGTGCTTTAGGTGCAGGTAGAACGCTTGCTGAAGGTGCAAGATTAGCTAACGCCGCATGCGAATGTGTGTTAGCGGCTGAAACCAGCCGTGTAGTTCTTGACCGCAAGAAATTAATGACCCGTCTAGATGAATTATCATGGCACTTCCAGATTTCAGACCGCTAAGGTGGATTAGATGAATTCCTCAACATTGAGGTTCCAGCCCAGAACGAAAAACCAAAACATGGAGAGCATGATATGAGTTGGTGGATAATGCCAACAACTGCTGATGTAGGCATCCGCGCATTTGCCGCTACAAAAGAAACAGCCATCCAAGAGGTTACCTTGGGGATGCAGTCAATTCTATTGTCTGAAAAAGGGGAACAAGAACTGTCAGAGCTCACAAGACACACAGGTGAATGGAGTGTGGAGATGGCTAATAGTTTGGATAATACCATGGTGGCATGGCTTGAAGAAGTACTTTACCAAGGAGAAGTTGAAGGTCGATGGTTGGTTGATTTACAAATTCAGTTAACAGAACAATCGCTCAATTCTCAAGTTTCATTTGCTAATGCGGATGATGTCGAAAGAGAGGTTGAAATCAAAGCAGTAACTCGTCATGAACTCATTCTCTTTGAAGTTCCAGCAGGTATTGAATTTCCAGGGGTTGCGCCAGATATCCCTACCTTCGAAGGTCCGGGATGGATTGCTCAAGTTATCTTTGATATCTGAAAATGAAAAGTGGGCGCGCCCGAGGTGGACGCTCGTTGCCGCTTCCGAAAATGCCTCCGTCTTCTCAACCCCGGTACCCCAAGGCACCCAAAGTTCCGGGTTGGGCTGCTCCATTCCTGGCCTCACCTGATTCCCCGGCTAGAGGTGTTAGCAGATTCCCTCCGGAATCCGTTCTTCCAACCTGAGTCACTTGGGGGCGAGGTATCAGCGTCCACGGTTGCTACGTCCACGGCTCGTCTGCGCCGCCCCCGGGCTTCGGATCACCAGTTGCGATTTGTGATATAGGGAACGCCAACTCCCCTCCTAGCCCAGTCAACCGGCGATGGTTAGCCCATTTGAACCTCACGCTAAGTGAAGGGGGTTCGTGACACTGTGTTCATTCGGCTTCGTATTTGGATGGGCAACCAGTGATTATCTCATCTGCACTAAGAGTCCATTCTCCACCGTGATTACTCAATATTCCTTTGATTGCCACAACTCTACCTTCCTCGAATGCAGGAGGAATTGCAACTCCAGCAGCATTAATGGTAAGATTATGTGATTCGCCACTAATTAAGAAGGTTCGATTTACTGAATCAAAAGAACCTATTGCTACTGTACCTCGCAAATGTAAATCACCATTATCAAATTGAGAAGGGGAATCCATTACTTCGTCGACACTATACTGAATTGCAGGCTCATTGCCGACCATTACTAGTGCTAAAGAAACTACAACGAAAAGCCCGATAATCCCTAGGCGGGCGCGTCGACTTAGGGCCATAATTCACTCCGTGAGCGCATAGTCAATAAATCTGACCACTAACCATGATGTTGACCAAAGTCACTTTGTTGTAGTAACCAATCACCTTCCATCACAGGTCCTTGGCGACAAGTCAATCGGTCACCAACCATACATAATCCACAAACAGCAATGGCACAAGGTAGGTACCTCTCCATCGCGGCATAACAATCAATGCCAGCTTCAACAGCCATCGCAAGTACTGGTTTCATCATTGGTTCTGGGCCACAAGTAAGTAGCGTGCAATTGTCAGAGTCAAGCCCTTCGAGAAGTTTTTCAAGAGGTTGTGTTGGATAACCACGAATTCCTTGTGTCCCGTCGTCGGTAGTTATGGTAAGTGAGTCACTAAGGCCTTCCATTCGTTGTACATAGTGGGCTTCACTAGCATTTCTAAAACCCATGATAGTGTGTATTTTCAGGCGGCTACCGAGTTTATTTCTAGCCTCTCTAGCCATCATATGCATTGGTGTTGAGCCAATACCTCCTGAAACTAGAATCAGTGTACTGCCTGATTTTGGCGTTGGGAAAGTTGTACCAAATGGGCCTCTAATTGCCAACCAATCTCCTATGGACATACGAGTTAATTCGCCACTTTGGCGACCCAAGTCTTTGATTGTAAATCCCATTAGCGTGTTCCCCACCTTACCTTCATCAGCAGCAGTGGTTTCATCAATTCCAGCCCGATCAATTTTGATGTCCCCGACACTGTATGGCTTTTCAGAGTTGAAATTTGTTCTACTCATTCCACCTTCTGCATCGTAAGGATTCCAGCACATGAAGAATTGTCCTGCCTTGTATGCAGTAGCCAATTCTGCAGGTACTTGTAGCCAAACGGTCACGACGCTTTCTGCTTCGTGGTCAATCTCCATAACTGGCAAAGGGATTGGTGCTAATATTTTGCCAGATTCCCTGAATTCTTTTGCCACCCTTTCACAGCAAATATCTGCTAATTTTTGTAGGTCAAAGTCATCATCTCTTGTTTGTGGTGATGTTGCGAGGGTCAATTCAACCCCTCCATTGTGTCAAGTGCAATTCCTCTCATACTCTCAAGATCAGAATAACCTTGCACATCCATGAATTCGTTCAATTCGTTTTCTATCTCTCCGAAAACATCTGCATCACCATAAATGAGCGCACTGCCGATTTGAACTGCTGTGGCACCAAGCATGATGAAGCGAGCAACATCTAGTCCAGTTGTGATTCCACCCATTGCTAGAATCGGTGCGGTAGGGATTTCTCCTCGCCGCATTGCTAGGGCAACCTCTGCCACCTTCCGTTGGGCGATAGGACGAATCGAAGGACCTGACATCCCACATAGCAGATTACCTATAATTGGACGGCCAGCATATGGGTCAACTTCCAGAGCTGACACGGTGTTGATGAGGGAAACACCGTCTGCACCCGCTTCTAAGGCCGCTCCTGCCTCAGTAGAGACTTGAGCGGTGTTCGGAGTCAGTTTGGCATAGACAGGGATTCCTACAGCCTGTTTTACGGCTGAAATATATTCTTTGATTAGTTCAGGTTGTTGTCCTACAATCAAGGCACGACTTCCTGGTTTGGCGTGAGGGCAGGATAAATTCAACTCCAAAGCGGTCGCTCCTGCAGCCTCCATTTTCTTTGCAATATCTGCAACCGATTCAGCATCAGGACCGAAAATGGAAACCAACATCGGCTTAGAAAATTCATTTTGGGATAGCATCTCAGTAAAGGAGTCAACACCCGGGTTAGGAAGTCCCATTGCGTTAAGAACAACTGAATCAGTTGATTCAACACAAACAGGCCCAGGATAGATTTCTCTTGCAACTGGGCCAATACTCTTTGAGACTAAGCCGCCACACCTGCTAGCTGCTACTCGATGTAAAGCTGCGGCGGTGCCACCTTGGACGCCACTTGCCAACATCAGTGGGTTTGCTAAAGCCAATCCGGGCACTTCAACGCCGAGTTCCGCCATCCTGCTCAATAGGGCGGCTCAGCCGGCACTCTTCAAGCGTTGCGACTCATCGGCGCATATATGGCGGCTAGAGCGGGCTCACTTGGAGAAGCGGCACGCCGACTCCTAAAGTGCGAAAATGCACGTCTGGTTGTCCCAATTGAGATTATCTCAGAGGCACAGATACTGGCCTTGAAAATTAGTGATGAGTTACCAAGTATTGTTCACGAGCCAAAAGTTGAACTCGGGGCAGAAGAAAACACAATTCGCGTTTGGTCACCAAATGGCCCTCTTGTTGCTCTGGGTGGGGCTGTGCAAAATCTTGACATTGTTTGGGTGCCAATCGCCCGTGACGAATTAGAGAAGGTTTGGCTTAGTTTTGAACAAATCGTTTCAGACTTATTGTCTGCTGGTTATCCTGGTTGTATTGATTGTGCTGGGCCGGCTGCAACTGAACCATGGGATGAGGCGCAAAGCCGATTAGGATTTTGAAGTCGGCTTGGGAAAAATGAAATTTGACGGCTTGGCTCGGGGAACTACGTTCCCCTGTAGGGGTTAATCCCTCCCAGCCTTCAACATGTTTTATCTAGGGTCGAGAAGGCGGGCAGAACTCGGATGCGGACTGAGTCGTTGGTGAACACAATTAGCCATCGGCGATTTCCTCGCTCGCGAGCGCACGTACGCGAAGCGACTTCAATGGGTTACCTTGTTGAAGGCATAAAATGTGCCTGGAGGAGTATCCATGAAAATGCTAATAGTTGAATCAAAAGCCAAAGCGAAAACCATACAGAAATATCTTGGTAAGACTTACTTGGTACGGGCCTGTATGGGGCACGTTCAAGATTTACCATCGGGTAAACACAAGGACGCCCGTAAAGCAATGTGGGCATCAAAAGAGGACAGCCTACCACAACCACCTTGGAGTTTTACACCACGGGCGAAAAAAACCGTTGATATGCTTCAAAATGATGCTAGTAAAGCAAATGTTGATGAAATTCTACTTGCAACTGACCCTGACCGTGAGGGGGAATTCATCGCTTGGCGTCTTAGTGAACTACTCGGCGATATTGCACCATGTCGAAGAATTGTTTTTCATGAAATCACTATGCCAGCAATAGAAGAAGCAATAGCTGCAGCAGCTGAGATTGACCTCAATTTAGTGGATGCTGCTAAAGTGAGAAGATTCATGGATAGATTAGTAGGGTATCGAACTTCAAAATTTGCCCGCTCCTGGCGTTTGAAATCAATGGGTCGCGTACAGACACCGACTCTTGGATTTGTAGTTGATAAAGAGTTGGAAAGGGAAGCATTCGTCCCAACTCCTTACTTTGCAGTTAAAGCAAATGCTCAAGATATTAATTTCAACGCTAGATTTCATGAAACTGATGAAAAAGATGCATGGCGTGATCAAGAAGGAAAATTTGATTCTAGCCGAACAAATAATGAGACTCTAGCTAAATCAGCCTACGATTCTCTTGTCTCAGAAGATAAATTGACAATCACCAATAATAAATCCTCAACATACACCAGGAGAGCTCAGCCACCTTTTACCACCGATGCACTTCTACAGTCTGCCGGTAGTAGATGGGGAAGTTGGACCCCTAAGAGAACAATGAGAGTAGCCGGTGAGTTGTACAACGCCGGTCATATCACATACATCCGAACCGATTCAACCCGTACAAGTGGAACCGCACGAACATTAATCAAAGAACTGATTGAGAAAAGATGGGGTGCTGATCACATAGGAGCAGGAGTGTTGGGCAAGCAAGATGACAGTGCTCAAGATGCGCACGAAGCCATTCGACCAACAAGGCCAGATGTACTTACACCTGAAGGAATGGGTAATGATGAGTTACAACTCTATCAACTGATTTGGGCTCGATTTACTGCTAGTCAGATGAACAATTCTGAATATCAGCGTCGTTCATTGATTGCTGAAGTTAAAGGATTTTCAAAGACATTGACTGGCACTTATTCATGGCGTACCCATCCCGGTTGGGAAGCCGCATTTGAGAACATCTCAACATCTCATCCCAAAACATCTGAACCAGATTTCAACATTGAAGAGGGAGCAACATTGCAGATTGATAAGAATGATGACAGCCCCTCCTATATTGAAGATGAGACAAAGCCACCTCGTAGATATCGTCAACACAGTCTAGTAGCCGTAATGAAAGATGCAGGAATTGGTCGACCCTCAACTTATGCAACAACAATTGCTAAATTATTGGAACGGAAGTATGTCACGGATGAAAGTGGTTCATTAATTCCAACAGATGAAGGCCGTCTGTGCTGGTTAGAAGTCGCTCCAATGTACACTAGCCAGGATGGTGAAACTCAAGTTTCTTTCTTATTTTCATCTGAATTTACAGCAGACATGGAAGAAAGGCTCGATGCTATTGAAGTTGGTAAAAGAGGCGCCCCCTCAGTTTGGAATGGATTTACCCTGCATTTCAGAGCACTTCACACTGCTGCACAAGAAATTCGTCGTTCAAAACCCACACCGAATCAGATGAATAAGTTCAAACAACTAACCAGTAAAATGGCAGAGTCTGAAATCGCCGAACATCTCAGTAATCGAGAGCCTGAAAGCCTTTCAGGTTCAGAAATGAGTGATGTCATCAAAGCAATTCTAGAATTAGGGTCTCCTCCAGCCACTGAAAAGCAAGCAAAGTTCGTAATCTCACTAGTTGATGATATTGAAGGCCTTGAACTCAATGAGGCCTTAGCGACTGTGAAATTAGAAGATATTGACGACATGACAATGGAACATGCGAGTGAATTGATCAATACTCTCATTGAGAAGAGGGATGAAATTCCACGTCCAGCAAGTGATAAACAACTCAATTTGATTAAGAAGAAAATAGAACAATTGGAATCCACTGAAGCAGATGTTTGTAAATTAGTTGGAGCAGACTCGTTGTTAGAACTAACTGGTGGTCGGAAAGGTACTGCTAGTACTCTCATCACCGAACTCATCAACAAAACCGGCGGCCCTCGACGCGGAAGAGGGAAAAAGCGTGGCGGAAAGGGAAAAAAGAAGTAAAATCCTGAAAAAATGTGAATTGCCGAGTGGCAAACTACGATAGAGGTCACCACCCCGCGTTGTTCAATGTCTGGGCATCGAGTTGATGTTCTCATAGTCGGTGCTGGGCCCGTTGGTGGGTATTTAGCCGATAAATTAGCATCTTCAGGCCTTTCGGTACTTCTTCTTGAAGAACATAAAGAGGTGGGCAGACCCTTCCAATGTGCTGGTCTAGTCAACCCTGATGCGATGGAGAAAGTTGGACTAGAGTCAACCATTCTTACATCTGTTTGGGGTGCGAGAATCCACAGTCCTAAAGGGACCTGCGTAGAAGTTGGTGAACGTGGTAAAATTAAAACTCATGTGGTTTGCCGTAAATTGTTTGATGAAGGGGTTGTGTCAAAAGCCTTAGACAAAGGGTCTGATATTTGGTTGAATTCCCGCCCAGTTTCTGCCGAGGTATCCAAAGATAATATTGTAGTCACAGTTGACAGAGCGGGCCAAACAGTTGAGGTTGAAGCATCGCTTTTATGCGGTGCAGATGGTGCACATTCATGGGTTCGCCGTTACTTCAAAATGGGACGACCCACAGAATTGATGATTGGTTTCCAGGCTGAATTAGTTGGTTATTCGGGAGCTGAAGGGCGCCTTGACATGTTCACAGGTGAAGAGGTTGCTCCAGGACTTTTCGCATGGGCAATTCCTAGTGGTAGGAGTTGGCGAATTGGGGTATGGTCTCTTGCAAATGACTTGAAAGGGCGAAGTTGTGAACAACTATACGAAACTCTCCTCAATCATCCCATTTGGAAAGAGAGATTTGCGGGTGCTAAAGAAGTAGCAAGGTATTGTGGGCCTCTTCCTTGTGGGATTGTTGCCCATCCAGTTAAACAGCGAGTTGCACTTTTTGGCGACGCCGTTGGATTGTGTAAACCAACGACTGGGGGAGGGATAGGAAAAGCATTCCAACAAATTGATGAAATGGCTGAGGGTCTAATCAAAGCAGTACAGACCAATCGACTTTCACTCTCAGACATGAAACGAATCGCGAAACCGCTGAAAGCGATGAAAAAAGACCAGAAGAGAGCGAGAATATTACGGGATTTATTTCTTACAGATTGTGATGATGATAAATTGGAAAAAACTTTCAAAACCTTCGCAAAACCACAAGTCGTGAAATTAATCAATGAAAATGGAGATATTGAAAAACCAGTTGCATTAGGTATCAAGATGCTGAAAGAGGTGCCTGAATTCAGGAGCATGGCTGCTGGGGCTACTTGGGCATTACTGAAGGGGTGAGTAAATTGGCAAAATGGACACATCTTAGCATGCGATATCCTCCTTTTGATGCACCGTCTCACATCCCAAAGGAGATGTATAAAACAGATATTTATTGGCCACATCGAGATGATAATGAGAATGATTTGTCCCTTGGTTCGACTAATGGCTGGTTCATTCATCGTTCAGTTTCTGATGACCCACCAAAATCCGCAAAATTAATTCATGAGCATGATTCTAAATCTGAAACAGAGAAACTCCTTTCATCTCGGATAGGTTGGGGGTTATCCCCTCACCCATTACATTCTATAGCAAGGAGATGGATCCCATACGGGGTTGTCATTCTAATTTTTGCAATTGTAATGCACGTACTTGAACCAGTACTGCTAGGAGGTGGTTTCATTTCAGAAAGGATTGCAGGTAGCATTAATCTAGGGCTCTTGGATTATCCAATATTATTTGTGATGGCAGCACCTTTCGTAGTGATTCCAATTATTTTTAGGGTGCTTGGTAATGTTGCAGATATTAGAAGTCAACATATGTTTAAAAATAATTTACCTAAATCGCCAAAAATTACCGTGAGCAACTCTAATACAACTGGCCCAATAAAAGTGAAAGTAACGATTCCTGACCAATTTGAAAAACGTGAATTGTATGGTTTTATTCGGGTTGGATTATTACCTCCTCACCGAAATGCAATGATGTCAGCGTTGAGTGGGGATGAATTAGATTATCCACCTGTAGGGTTGTCAACTCCACTTCCTAGTGGATGGATGAAACATGCTGATGATGGTTCTGGAATCGGTGAGTCAACACCAATGTTGATTGGCAGGGGTTCTAGTAGTCTCTTCATTGAACCAATGCGAATTCAAGTGAGTGGGCCTAGACAATTTATTTCCTCAGATGTTGAGATTGAATTAGAAACTCCAAATGGTCCTTGGCCAGCTAGTGAGTATGGGCCATTTGTCAATATAAATTGGGAATTGGTACTTGAATTCCATAGTGGGCGAAATCGCCCTCTATATTGGATTGAGCGACTTAGTGTTGGGTCAGCAGACAATTCACACTCGGTGCCACAATTAATTGCCCATGGTGGCCGTCTAGAGTCAACTTGATGGCAACCTTACTTTTGTTGCCAAATTATTTGACTTGGTACTCTCTCGGAAAATCGTGCACAAAAATAGTTTGCTCGCTAGTATGTTGGTTTCGGTCTTACTTTTTTCAGGTTGCTTCGGCTTTTTTGAGAAGAGTTCCGATATTACAGATACAATAGACGAGTCTCCTTTGATTGTAGCAAATGATGTTGCTGATATCAACTATGGTGCTTCGGTGCATGTTAGTGGAAGCGTAACTGATGAACTCCCAACTGAAGCAAGAGTGACAATAGCATTCTCAATACCTTGGGGTACTGTATACGAAACCCCTGACGATGAGGGCAATTGGCAGTTTAGTCTTGGCGGACTTGAACCAGGGGATTACAACGTATCTTTCACAGCAGTCGATGATAATGACCAATCGTCTGATACGATTACCAAGAGTTTTACTGTGCATCCACCATCTGAACAGGATGTTGTAATGGTTATTTGGAGAACCGATATACGTTACGAAGTTGGTGAAGAAACGTCAATAACAGGACAATTGACACATTCTACATTATCTTCATGCACACTCACCTATTCTCTCATTTCAGATGGTGAACCTACATCTGATCCAATTAATTTTGATGATTCAAGTGGAATGTTTTCAATTTCATTAGGGGTTTTGAGTGGGTATAGCAATGGAACTGTTACCGCAAATTGTGGCCAATATACTATTTCAGAAAATAGTGTATTAGTTTCCACCCAGCCTTTGGAACAACCGATATCAGACCTTGATGGGGACGGTGTTGCTGATGAATTTGACGATTGTGAAGATGGTGAATCATTCTCATCTTCTTTGACCACAGACTATGATTCTGATGGGTGTTACGACCTATCTGAAGACCTTGATGACGATAACGATGGCTTGGGTGACACAATTGATAATTGTCCAAAGGGTATTCTTGGCTGGCTTTCAACACCAATAGTTGACAAAGATAGTGATGGTTGCCGTGACATAGATGAAGATGATGATGATGATGGAGATACTATCCTAGACCTAGTTGACTCATGTTTAGATTCGCCTTATGGTTGGATATCCAACTTTGTAACTGATTACGATAGAGATGGATGCCGCGATTCAGATTCAGATATTGATGATGACAATGATGGAATTGTTGACTCATTAGATAATTGCCCAACTGGTGTAATCGGATGGCTGCCAGACATTCTTAATGACCAAGATTCAGATGGTTGTCGCGATTCGGATGAAGATGATGATGATGACAATGATTCAGTATTTGACGATAATGATTCATGTCCCAATACTCTGGCAAACTACTCGGTAAACGAATATGGTTGTGCACCATACGAGTGGGACGAAGATGGAGACGGAGTAATGGATGATTCAGACACCTGTCAAGGGACCCCTAGTGGCTTGGTAGTAAACGAACAAGGGTGTGCTGACTTAGACGGTGACGGGGTATTTGCAAATATTGACCAATGCCCAAATTCACCTCCCAGATGGTCTGTTGATAGTATTGGATGTGCAGTTATTCAAAATCCCGTTACATGGGATTCAGGTCCTTACTCTTCAGCACGTTTTGGTAAAAGTGCTGACTTTAACTTTGCAACAAAGTACGATGGTAATTGGAGGCTTACATCCGAATGGGATGGTAATAGCACTTATCTATTCATTTTCCTACAGAGTTCAAGTTCATACATGAGTACAATTTGGAATCAAAATGTTGGTACATTATTGAGTGCGGTTCCAAGGAATTGTCATATTTTCTTCGGTTCATATGATAGTGATTGGCAATCCGATGTAGACACGATGGCTAGTAGAGTTAGTTCATACAAGAATAGTCAGAATACAGAGGGTAAATCTTGGGTAGATGATAATGTTCACTTCGTGTATCAACAGGCTGGCTCAATAGGCGGCGGTCTTGGTAGTGTTATTTCTTCGTGGAGTCAGTTTTACTATGGCATTGATAGATTTCAACAATGGCGTGAAGTTGGTTCCCTCTACAATTGGGCAAAGACATTTTCTTCTGACCCCGATTACAGATTTGACTATCTAGCAAAGGAACCCCAAATGTGGAACGCAGAGTTCCCAGTAGAGATGCGTAAGCATGACCCAGCGGTTACTGTGGTAGATTTGTGGGACGCCCAACGTCATACTGGAGGTTGGAGTAGTGGCCATAAGTCATTTGCGAATGGCACATTCCCTGATGCAGCAACTATGTTGACATTCAACACTATGGAAGTTTACATGCACCACGGCTGTAATGAAAGACGTGATAGATATCAGAAGGGAGATGGTAGTTGGGGTGGTTGCCATGAGTGGGATTACGATCAGAGGTTGAATATCTGTCAAGAGTTTGGAAACCATTCTACATGTGGTGACGAATTTGTCCGATACATCACAACCTATGGGAGAGAAGGCCGATGGTTAACAGACATCAGCCCTTACTTGTTCATGCTAAAGAATGGAGGTCAACAAGAGTTCCGTTATGGTGGGGCTAACGGTGGGTGGCTCAACATTTCAGTATACCTCTCAACTTGGGAGGATGATGGGATGAGACCAACATCTGCAGAATATGCTTTCAGTGGCGGTTCATTTCGAGGCCAGTATAACAATGAATCAATGTACAAACGGGTTCATGATTTAAACATCCCAGCAGGTACTGACAAGGTAGTAATATCTTCAGTTGTTACAGGTCATGGTTTTGGTAAGGATGATGCTAATTGTGCGGAATTCTGCAACCACGAGCATCGCTTCTCAATGAATGGCCAAGTCACTCAGGAAGATTTCCCGATGGCTGGAAATGGTACTGTCAGTAGTGATAGAGAAGGATGTGCCAAATCAACAGATATGGGTACGGTAGCTAATCAGAAAGGTTCGTGGCCTTATGGTAGGGCAGGATGGTGTGCGGGTCAAGACACTAAACCATGGGTTTGGGATATTTCACATTGGGTGGATTGGTCCGGTGGTGCGAATATGTTGCAATATCAAGGATTATACAATGGCGTAAATTATGTTCCCCAAAATGAACAAAGCGGTGCTAATCAAGATATCAGAGTTGTATCATATGTGATTTATTACACCAATATCAGTAGTGGTAATTCTAGCATTCAAATGGAAGATTCACCTAGTCAACCAATAGATGATAATCAGTCTAATGAGGTTCAGACTTTAGAGATTAAAGGTTGGTTGAGAGATAAAGAGTGCGCAACTATCGAGCAGTGAAACACTCACAATGAATCATTGTTGAGGTGGAGGGGCAGGTATTGATTGAGCATCAATTCCAAGTTTTGGAGTTTCAAGTAAATTGTAATCGGAATCTCTACGAATTGCTTTGAATCCAGCTCTAATTATTGCATATTGTAATTCCTCTTCAGTGCACAGAACTTTTGTTGTACCTGCTGCTGAAACTACATTTTCTTCCATCATCGTAGAGCCTATATCATCAGCACCGCCAAACAATGCTAACTGAGCCACATCCATACCCATGGTCAGCCAAGATGCTTGAATGTGGTCAACGTTATCAAAAAATAATCTAGATATTGCAACATGACGTAGGTATTCCACAGGTCCAACTTTTTTATTCCTGTTGCCTTTGTTCCTGCGCCCAAATGCATTATTTTCTAATTGGACTGTCCAAGAGATGAAGGCGGTGAATCCTCTGTTACCATCAGCATTCGACCTGTCTTGTAATTGACGTACCTTATCCATATGGCCTACTCGGTGAGCATTAGTTTCACCAAACCCAATTACGTTAGTTGCCGTGGTGGTAAGTCCTAGTGAGTGAGCCTCACCCATTACTTTTAACCAATTTTCGCCACTCCCCTTTAGAGGTGAAACGCCCAGTCGAACATCATCAACTAGCATTTCAGCCCCACCACCAGGTAAGCCATGCATACCTGCTTTTTGGAAGCGTTGTAATACCTCTAATGTTGATAGTCCACAAACATCCGCAATCCCCTCTATTTCAATAGGTGAGAAGCAGTCAAGGTCAATCGTTGGGTGGTTGGTTCGCAAGTATGCCAATAAATCTTCATACCACTCAATTTGAAGGCTAGGATCTACTCCCCCTTGCATCAATATTCTAGTGCCTTCAATGGCTTCAAGTTCCCTTACGCGCGCACTTATTTGTTCTGTGGATTGAAGGTAAGCTTCAGCATGTCCTGGTGCTCTATAGAAGGAACAGAATTGACAATTGATTGTACAAGCATTACCGTAATTGATGTTCCGATCTATTAGATATGTAACTTCACTTGGTTCATTTATTTGACGGCGTTTGTCAAGTGCAGTTTGACGTAAAGCATTGAAATCTGCATCATCATAAAGCGTAATTGCATCCTCTATAGATAGCCGAGGTGGATTGCTTTGTGACTGCGTTTCAAGAATATCTTGCCAGGAAGTCAATATATCACCATCTTTTTTACAATAATATAAATTCAGGAAGAAACCCCAATAATACCTTCTAATTCTAGAATCGTTTTAGGACAATCTTGGGTGAGAACTTCGTGACCATCAATTGTGATTAACACGTCATCTTCTATTCTAATGCCGATACCAGCCCACTTTTCATCTATCTCGATGTCGGTTCTCCAAGCTCCGAAGTATAATCCTGGTTCAATAGTAAGAACCATGCCCTGTTGTAATAATCTTGGTTCATCATCTGGTGCATAAACTCCAACATCATGTACATCTAATCCTAACCAATGGCTAGTACGATGCATGAAGTAAGTACCTAATTGTTCAGGGGACATAGCCTCATTCAAGGTTGGGCCTTCAACTATTCCTAAATCTAGCAATCCTTGTGCCATTACTTCTTTTGCAGCATTATGGGGTGCATCAAATGATTCACCTGGTTTACAAGCAGATATGGCTGCTATTTGTGAATCTAATACAAGTTGGTATAGAATTGCTTGATGTTTTGTGAATTTCCCATTTATTGGCCATGTCCTAGTTATATCGCTTGCATAACCTGAGATTTCACATCCTGCATCAATCAACACGAGATCACCATCAGAGATAGGTGAATCATTTTCTACATAATGCAGTATTGTTGCATTATCTCCACCCCCTACAATACTGGGGTACGACCATTGACTTCCATTATATACGAAACATCCTTCAATTATTGCTTGTAATTGGAATTCGGCCATTCCTGCTGAGGCGTTTCTCATAGCTTTAATGTGGGCCGCAGATGCAATTTTACATGAATGGCGCATTAATTCCAATTCACTTTCTGATTTGAATAATCTTAGTTCAGAAACAAGTGGCCTTGGGTCACAGAGGTTTGCTGGACCGGAACCAGTTCGTTGTCTAGTTCTACTAGTTTCTAACAGGGCCTTGTCAACAATGTCATCTACTTCAGATAACAAACCGCGTTGATGAAATACATTTGTGCAGTCATCTAATAGAGTTCTTAATACAGTGCTCATTTCATCTATCGAAACCGCCCTATCAATTGGAAATTGCTTTTCTGCACCATCTAGTCCCAATCTGATTCCAGTCCAAGTTTCTTTGAGTACATCTCTAGGGGGGATAAATAGAATTGAATTCAATTCACCCGATGTATTAGCAAGGCAATACACAGCATCGGGACGTTCCCAACCAACGAAGTATAGCATATCAGATGAGGCTCTGTAAGGGTACTCTACATCTGCGCTTCGAGTTGCTTCTGGATTGTTCACGATTATTAAAAGAGAGTCCTCTCCACAAAGTTGCCCAATGTTTGCTTGACGAGAACTGCGTTCTTCTACACTAGACGGGTCTGGTATATTGGAGAGGTCCAACCCGTGCCCATCTAACATGGTTTGCCGTCCAACCCAACTCTTAATTAGCATTCAGTCTGAATCTTCATTTTCAAATTGCTCATCAATTTCATCTATAGTAGCATTTTCGCGTGTCCGTAGTTTTACCCACTTGGGTATGTCACCACCTTTCTGTCCCCTTGTGAACCTGAATGTGATAAATGATATTGTCACAAGCATTACCATGAAAATAGCCATCATATTTGTTTCGCCTCCTACTGAATAAATCATTGACTCAGTGAATGATTTAGGTTCATCCCATAATGGGTCTGACTGTGTACCTTCTATTCCTACAAATACCTCAATGAAGTCGCTCTCTCCGTCATCATCAGTGACACTAAGAGTGATAAGATGAATCTTCGATTCGTCCTTTATCCAGTCACGACGCATGATTTGTTCTCTTCCAAGAGAAACAGGTTCACCATCTACAAACCAAACAAAATTCAAACCCCCGACATCATTTTCAGTGTCTGAACTATCTGAGGCGTCAATGGTCCACAATGGCTCGTTTGGTAATCTGATGGTTTCTTCTGTTGAAAATGTGATTCCTTCAATGCTGGCAGCAGCAGTAGGTGCTAGATTATTTACTATAAGAGATAAATTTGTACTATTTGATAATCCTGATGTATCGGTGACCCGAACCATCACATCAAAATGACCGGATTGGTTAGCATACCAATTCCAACTTTTTTCAGTACCAGCATCATGTACAAGAGGTGGGCTAGAATCGCCAGCCCTTCTTACAATGAAAGTGAAGCGCAATCCATCCTTACCCCAAACAGGGTCATCTGAATTACTTGCATCAAATCTTGCTAATTGAGATTCATTTACTTCAGATGTACCACTTAATGCTGCGATTGGCCGTTGATTATGTAGGGCTATTGCTGTACAAGCAATTGTAGAAAAATTGCCAGCATTATCACCAGCTCGGCTAACAAATAACCACCATCCATCATCGTATTCTGAACTCTGGATTTGAAAGTTGAATGTCTCACTGTCTAAATAGGATATACCATCATTCCTCCAATTTTCAATAGTTAAGTAATCTGATAAGACCCCGCGAACACAGAAATGATTTGCTTGATTAGATTGAATTGCTGCCCATTCAAGAGTTGGCTGATAACCAATTTGACTTACTGCTACTCCACTAATGTTCAGATCACCTCTCCAATTAATTCCCATTTCAGGCGAGGTTATCATCAAGTTAGGAGGCAACCCATTTAATTCTGGGTTGATGAATAGAAGGTGATGTACTTGTGATACTTGTTGTTCAACATCAATCACTACCACGGTTAGTATGCAAGCACAAGGAGGTAATCCAGTAGCGTTTATTTCAACAGAGAATGACCATGAATTTGTTGTTGGATCTTGCCAAGATAGATTTTCTACCAACGTGTTAATTGCTGAACCTTGGTAAATAATTTCTCCAGATTCTTCTAACTGCCAGTGCAATTCTGATGGGAAAGCATCATCCCAAATTGTTCCATTGATTGGGAAATTGTCAATGTATGTTGCTCCATTGACACTTTGAATAGTCAATGTTGGTTGCTGGTTACTAATGGTATAGTTTGAGTTAATCAGGGGTTGAGTTGGATTAACCGAATCAATTATTGTAAATGATGAAGACATCAATATGATGGACGTTAACGCGAGTGCTAACCGCCAACATCGTGTTTCCATCAAATTGAGTCACTCTGCTCTATGATATCAAGGCTAACACGATTTGTTTGTTATTTGTATGATAGTGAATGCCTAAACTATCCATCATCATTGGCAAACCAAACGGCTTCGTTGGTGGTGTCCCCAACCAAGCAAACGAGTGGTCGTCAAGCCCACTGGTCACACTGTTGACCTTGGCCTGGGAAACTGTTACCTTCTCTTGGGTTAGTGTGCCATTTGTGCTCACAATCGTTGAAGAATCCATCTCCATCAACATCCATCTTTGCATCAGCACCATCAAATGGGTCAAAGCGGAAGTAATACTCCCATCCATCAAACATATCATCTCCGTCACTGTCCATGTGGTACACTTCAGGTCCATCCTCTAAACCATCACCATCGGTATCGTTCAAGACTGGATTTGTTCCGTTCAACATTTCTTCGTAATTGGTGTAATTCTCAAGATCGTTGTAGAACTTAGCACCTTCCGGGGTATCTGGGTCAATGTGGCAAAGATAGGATTCAGGATCATTCCATCCAGGGCAGAACCTATTCAGTTCAGCTGTGCGATTCAGGCCATCGTTGTCAAAGTCTTCGTCACCATCCATCACTCCATCTAAATCACTGTCCTCAAGAGCGGGATCCATTGGCCCCCTAGCTCCCAGGTTTTGAAGTGTAGTATTGTCAACCAATCCTTGAGAAATAGCCTGTGCACTGTATCTAACTTCCCAGCCATCTGGCAATTTATCATTGTCAGTATCATCATTCACTGGATTTGTATTCCAGCGATTAGGGCCCTCCATGTCGTTAGGTAGTGAATCATTGTCGATGTCATAATCAGAATCCGGAAGTGAGCCTAACGATGGGTCCAGTGCCCAGCGGCCTCCGGTTTGTGGAAGGGCGAAGTTTGTCAGATTCATATCCCACAAGAAATATTTGGGGTCCGGCTCTCCATCGTTATTTTCATCTCCTCCAGATGCAAATCCTTGGATGTGATTATTCCACAACCAACCACCGGGTCCGCGGGTACATCCTACATCAGTACAACCAGGTGGTTGGAAATTGTTTGTAGTAACCCATAGGCTGTGTGAATTGGTATTGTCCATTGTTGACTGAACTTGCATTTCCCATCCGTCAAGCATACCATCTTGGTCTGTGTCATTGACAAGTGGGTTTGTAGCGGCTTGCCACGGTCTTGGAATGTACAGCACTTCATTCCCATCATTTAATCCATCATCATCAGAGTCTGAATCATTTGCATTGGTGACATAATTGTCTAAGCCCATAACGACTTCTTCACCATCTTCTAATCCATCAATGTCAGTGTCAAACATACTTGCATTTGTGAAGTACGGTTCACCTAACCACTGGAATCCATCTACAGCCTCAACATAATCTTCAAGCCCATCGCTGTCTGTATCTTTGTTTGATGCATTGGTATACGTTTCACCAAACTCTCTCCAGTCGGTGAGTCCATCATCATCAGTGTCAACATCTCCTGGGTCAGAAGTAACATGAATAGTGTGCACACCACGGCTAACAACTAGAATGTACCATCCCATAACCTCAATGCCATCAATCAATCCATCTCCGTCAGTATCCGAGTTTAGAGGGTCGGTTGAGCGGCCATCAATGATACCATCATTATCACGGTCCCGGGCTTGGTATTCCATTAGGTTGGTGAACATCTCATTCTCTTCTACGATTGTCATCCAAACATAACTTCGGCTAGTGACTTCATTTTCGTTAGCTGGTCCTTCTAGTAGAGTTAGTGCTGGAATACCGTAGACATATCCAGCACTTGGTGCCTTAATCGGTACAGTTTCTTCGTTGCCACCAGCATGGGTGATTTTCGCATATGCTACAGTTTGATTTGACTCAACATAATCCATCAGTTCAACAATGATTGAGTACACTCTAGCAATACCTGTCAAATCGCTATAAGTCACCTTTCCATTGCCATTAGCGTCCCAACCATCCATATCGGGGTCAGTATATGCGTTTAGACCATCAACTGGATTTAAGCCATTATCGGATTCCCAACCATCAGGCATCCCATCTTCATCAGTGTCAGAGCTCAATGGACTTGTGAAATTTGATGCACCCCAAACACGGGCCACATCGTACTCTGCGCGGTTGTTGAGGCCATCCTCATCTTCATCACCATATGCATCTGATGCATTTGCAGCATTCAGGAGTGTGTCGTAACAATACTCGAATCCATCTGGCATTCCATCGCCATCTGTATCCCAATCTCCTGGTCCATTATTACGTCCGTCACCATCCATATCTTCAATGAACCAGTTGAGAGGATTCACGGTACTTGGGAACGAGTTGAGTAGGGTTGTGAATGGGCCGTCTTTAGTAGGCCCATTAATCACTGCTTTGCCACAAACGACTTCAAGCAGAATTGAACCCATAGCCACTTCTACTTGGTCACCGATAAGGTCGCCATCACTGTCTTCAGCCAGTGGATTTGTCCCATAACTCTCTTCAGCGAAATTTGCTAGAGTATCTGAATCAAAGTCGAGCACTTGGTCACAAGAGTGTTGTCCAGCAAAGTTCTCCAACGAATCCCAAAGTTCGGAACCATAGGTTTGTTCAAGGTTTGCTTCAGATTCAGGGTCAAGAAGCACACAATCCCAGTTTCCGTTTAGCGGGTCAAAAAGAGTTAAGTCACCTGATTGTGTTACCATGTCAAATGTGTAGAGTGATTCCCACTTATCGTTAAGACCGTCTCCATCGGTATCATTGCGCCGAGGGTCTGTACCTAATTCCATTTCTTCAATATTCACAAGCCCGTCTTTATCGGGGTCACCAAGAGGACCGTTGTCAGGGTCTGGCCAAGTTTCGTCTGACCCAGAATTATCATCTCCAGTATCAGTTTCCGTTTCTGTAATGATATCATCTAATCCAGCGTCACCACTGTCTAATGGGTTTAATCCGGCATGTACTTCGTAGCCGTCTGTCATACCATCGCCATCAGTATCGGGATCATACGGATCAGTTCCATAGGTATTTCTTTCAAGGCGATCGCTTAGCCCATCTTCGTCAAAATCATCTGGGTCTTCGTTGTAGAGTGTGTCATCATCTAGAATGTCTGATGCACCATCTTCGTAATCTATCGCAGTACTCATTATACTGCCTGCGATACTGTATGTTCCTGCTAAGCAGAGGGTCACTGTAATCGCTACCACTGCCCATTGATTATGTGTTAATGCCATGTTGTTCACCACTGGCCGTAGGCCAATTCTCTTTCACGACTTGCCGTACCCTGTTTAAGGTTTAACCGAAAGCGTTTGACTATTGCTCTTGGGGACATTATCCATAAATGAGGTCATGCAAGGTCATACAGGCTAGAAATCTGTATTATATGTCCGTTATGAGAACAACTCCACTGAAGTTTACATGGGCGGGCTTCTGACCGTTCCCATGCGGCTGAGAGAATGCCTGCGGCGATTGCTGGATGAAACAGTTTTGATAGGTGTAATTTCACACCCCCCTGGTCATCAATTCCTTCAACAGATGTGACTCCACCCAATCCTGTTCTGGTTAGGAAGCGATGACCAACATGTATCCAGTGTTCGGGTTCTGCAATTAACACCATTTGATCAGTATCGAGGAATCTTATCTTACTTGCTTCGGCAAATCCAGACCAGATTTTTTTCCGTTCTGAATCTTGCAAAGTTTCCCAAGTGAATTTTTCAGTTTCCATTTGGGTGGAACCAAGCAGTTGTGGCATAACACTTTCTTCAAATCGTAGTAACATATCCCGAGTGATTCCCATCATTCGTATACCATCAATGGACCATACCCCATCAAAATCATGATGTGCTAACTCTAGCGGATGCATGCCTTCTGCAATTGGGTCTGAGTTTGCATTGTCCCGCCATCTCGGATCAACTTTCATTGCTTTGGGTATATGGCGTTGGTCTAATTCGAGAGTCACAAGACATTCTGCATTTCCATCATCAGTCCAATGGAATCTAAATCTAGATTTAGTCAGGAATTCTTGGGTTGCAGCAGCCCAACCTGCTGATAACGCGGAATGTGCTCGATTATGAATCATCAATTTAGTAGCATCAGATTCAACTTTCATAAGTTCTAATTTTCCTAGTCCGCGAATTTCCCAATTCTCATTTATCCATTCAAACCGTTTGAGTAATTTCTTGAAGAATGGATTTGGCATTTCTTCTGAAGAGTTTTTTAGACGATACTCCTCAGATTCAGCAGCTGAATGAGCTAATTTTCTTCCTAATGGGATACCAATCAAATTTTCCAATTCTGACAGCCACATCTCAAATTCGTTGACTGAAAGGAAATGATACGGTTCACTGCATTTATCATCTTCACATAATAAGCCACAGACAGTAGGAGTGAACTTAGATTTTAGAAGGTTGGAGAACCAAGGAGTGTCGTCTTTGGATACTTCATCAATTAGTGGCACGGAGTACTCCTGTGGCCCAACCCAATTTGAAGTTTCTATTCGTAGTTCACAATCTTGTTCCAGCATTTGAGCTTTCATTTGGTCTGCTTACAATTTAATTATCGCTTTCAGTATCACTTTTTTCGTTAGAAGGTTTAGGTCTGCTAGAAGGTCTCTTGAAGCCTACAGATTCTGAAACAATTGAGTGACTTGGGATGTGTTTTTCACTCAAATCGGTATCCATTATAGGGATGCGGTCTGAAGATTTACCCGCTCTTTCAGACGTTTTTACTGAGCGGATACTCCTTCCGCGGTATGCTGCTGGACCGATTAGCACCTCTAGTGCACGCTTTTCTTTACCCACTGGCTTGGGTCGTTTGTTCCACCATTCAACCGGTAGAGGTGAACACCGAGCGAGTGGCTGAGAGAGCAATTGTCTCTTTCTCTTTGAAATGTTGCTGAGCACCCCCTTTTTCTCCTTCTTTGGTAATCGGACAACGAGCCATCCTGGTAGACCAAGGTCGTAGACAATGCCGTTAATTGTTACTAGTAGTCCAGATAACAATAGATGTGTCCCAACAGGGATTTTATCTAAATCAAAACCAACCTTGAACCGCTTCAACCTCTTTGCATAGGCAATCATGGCTTTTTGATCACGGTGTTTGATAACTCTACGTTGTTGCTTGCGGAAACGCAAGGCAAAGAAATGAAGGACCATCAGTGAGATGGAAATTGAAACACCAATTATATCGCTAGAACTTCTATCATATGCTATTAAACCGATAATTATCCATGTTGGAAGTAATACTAACCAGTTGAATAATCTCAATACTAGTGAAGGTGAGTACCTTGGAGTCACTCGTCTTTCTATTGCTTCGTGAGACGCGATAAATATATTCGCGGTGATTGCTTCATCTTGGCCACCTTTTGTTAGTAAAGCTGCTATTGGATTTGTCGGCGCTTCGTCAATCCATCGTCGTTTCTCTTTAGGATTCGATTCAATGATTGCAGATTCTAATTGATTAGCAGGCGCAGCAAATCCTAAAATCATGCCTAGTGCTTTAACGCGAGGGTCTTCAGGAGAACTAATTTGTAATTCTTCAAAGATGTCAAGTGCGCCAAACCAATCTCCTGTATCAATCAAACATAACGATGCAGCAATTCTTGCCTTCGTGCTGTTCGGGTTCCTTCGTATAGACTCAAGGGATAATTGTAACGCCTCATCATGTCTCCTTTCAGCGCGTAATTTTGCAACTGAACTAACCATTGCGTGTAAGGTTAATGGGTCATTATATATCGAGTCTATAGATGTTGTAGGGTCCCAGCTTAACAACCTTTTTTGTAATTCTTGTAAATAATGTATTGCTGAACTATCTTCCCAGTCATAGAAGTCATCATTTTTCACAGACCCATCCCAAGGATCAAACCATTCTGTTACTAAGGAGAGAATTTCTGGCTCGTCATATCCTTCTGGCTGTTCAAGTCCCCGAAGGGCTTCTCTTGCTGCATCCAGTCGTCGAGATGCTATGTGTCCTGCCGCAATTATCATCCTTGCTTCATCATCTTCTCCACCTTGTTGTGCCAGTAATTTTCTTGCTACATCAATTGCTTCTGGCCACAAACCACGTAATGCACACTCTAGCATTCTCGCTCTGCTTTTTTCTAATTGGACAACAAGTTGATTTCCTTTTATTGTATCTGATTGGAATCGCCTTAATGCATCAAGGTCATCACGGAAAGCCGCCTCCTCAACATAAGTACGCATCCAGTCACCACCACCGGCAAGAATTGCTCCCTCCCTCCTCTCGTCAGGATTTAGGTCAAATCTGAGATTCTTCATTATATTGAATCGACTAAGACTGAGAATCCAAGTTAATAAGAAAATTGCTTGTCCTGCTGCAATGAATTGCCATGTCTCAGCAAGTAAAATCTCTTCTGATAATAATGGGGTTGAGTCACCGTACGGCATTAAATGACTAAATTCCTTATACGTTTGGAGAATAATGAGAAGAACGGAGTATCCACTAAAGCCAGCAAGGCCAAAGAATAGTACCTTGCCTTGAACATTTACTTCACTACGAATTTCACGTGCTCGGGCTAGAATAACACCACCTATTCCACCGAATGTTTGTCCTCCAAGGAATAGATTTCGTGTCAATTCAAAGATGAAAGCCAATCCAACGATTGCCACGTTGAGCATAAGATATGATGCTAGTGTTATTTCAAGAGCTTTTAACGAAATGAGCTTCTGAAGAGCGGGATTATCTTCCACATATTGATAAATTTCCCATCCAATGATTCCACCTAAGTCAAGCATTGAGTTAGCATCGATCGGATTTTCAACTTCAACATAAACTAATGTAACAATTCCATTTATTGCGGCTAATGGCATTGTTCCTAGGAATACTACAATGAGTAATGAAGCAAGGCGTTTGAAGAAACCAGGTTTATCAGGGTCAATCGCAGTTCTCTTCCCTATCAATGTACGCCATTTGTTGATTATCAGAGTATTCCAAGAGGCACCCATAATTCTGCCGTAAGCCAGAATAGTGGGGCCCATGAATGCAAGAAGGGCAAACCCAATCCAACGTCCAAATATTTCATCGTCAGTTCCACCTCCCGATTTTTGGTAGCCTATAAAAAGAACAAAACCGGTTGCAGTTAATACCATAATTATAGTAGCGAAAGATCCGTATAATGTCTTGAATGTGGATAGATTGCCTGCTTCAGATGTTTGTCTAGATAATTGGGCATAAAGCGTCACGAAGGGTGAGATGATTATTGGGTAAGCAACTAAAATTAGCATCATATAGATAACCGGTTCATAGAATGTTGATGGTTCAATGAGTAATTCACAGACAATTAGCAGAATACCTGTCATTGCCAATAAGTAAGCTAGTGAACCAACTGCAACTCTAGGTGCATTCAGTAATTTCATTACTTCGCTGCGATTTTTACTCAATCGATGAACTTCATACAATCCATCATCGACTTCAAAAGCGACCTGCAAATTAGACAGAGAAAGAGGGAGTAACCAGCGCCACAACAACAATCCAACCATTATTGAAATCGCTAATGGGGCTAGTAAACTAGGGTCAAAAGTACCTGCGCTCACAATTGTCGGCGCCGCACTTACAAGAGGTAGAAATAAGGTCGTCAGAATGAAGGAAACCAATGAGAAAGACACGGTGGTCCCTATGCTTCGACCTCCAGCCATAACATGGTCTGCGGGGTCTCAGTTCTAATCGGTTGTGCCGTTCAGGGTCCTAAGACCCTGAGTGTTTCAGTTCATGAGATTGGATAGAATCAACTGCTGGATAGGAATCTTTCAATTCTATCAAATGCGTCTTCCAATACCTCAATATCAGGTAAGTAAACCATTCTTACGAAGCCTTTCCCGAATTCTGGGCTGAACCCAGAACCGTGAACCATGAGCACTTTTTCTTGATGCAATAAGTCGAGGACAAATTGCTTGTCATCTTGTTTCCATCGTGGATGTGTTAATTCAATGAATAAGTAAAACGCACCACCTGGAGTCTGAGCACGTAAACCTTCTATAGATGAAATACGTTGCATACAATAGTCTCTCTGTTGCAATAATTTCTGTCGATATGAATCCATCCAACCATCATCTGATGAAAGTCCAGCAAGGTAACCCATTTGAGCAGGTGTTGAGGCACAAAGACGAGAGCGTAAGAGCCTCTCAATTCCGTCTCTTATCAATGACAATCTATTGGCTGGGTCGTAGAACGCCATGTATCCAATTCTCCAACCAGGGGCATAGTAGACTTTGCTTACACCATTCATCGTCAGCACTGGGACAGAACTTCCTGCTGACGTAGCTGCACCTGCCATCGAGATATGGTTACCCTCAAAATTCAAACCGTCGTATATCTCGTCAGCAATAATAATGCAATTTGGCCATTCTGATGCAATCTCTAAAATACCTGAAATAATCCTTTCATCTGCAATACCGCCGGTTGGATTATTCGGGTTAATTAGCACAATCAGTCGGACTGAATCGTCCATTTTTGACCGGATATCATCAAGGTCTGGATACCATCCATTCTGTGAATCCATTCGATATTCAACTGTACTACCCCCAAATAGAGGTGGATATGTCATGTATGGCGGGTAGTGGGGACCAGGTGAGAGTACTTTGTCGCCTTCTTGAAGGACTGCAGCAAACACGATTTGTAAAGCTTCAGTTACTCCATGGCAAACATAAACATCGTCTTCTGTACATTCCCAACCCTTGTTTTGCTCGCTAGTTGCTATTCCTTGGCGCAGTAAAGGAATCCCATATGAGTGGGAATAGCCATTTTCTTGTCGTTCTAATGACTCTTGAAATGCTTTTATCATGTGGGTAGGGGTAGGTAGACCTGGATATGCTAGCGGGTCTCCGATGTTCAGTTTTAGAATCTTATGACCTTGTTTTTCAAGTTCTGTTGCGGGCACAACAACATCCCGAATTGCATATTCAATCTGGGCTGCTCTTTTGGCTACTGGGATTGGATCCATATCGTTTCCTCATTCAGTCTCAGACGGGGGTTATTTGTCACATTGTCGCTTGGTTGATTTCAGCCATTTTACAAATTTCATCAAAGTATTTCTGTGGTACTGGTTGAACACTTAGGCGTTGGCCCTTCTGTAATAATGGCATTCCTTCTAATTTTGGATTTTGTTTCAGGTCAGGTAGACCAAGGGTTTGCTTAAAACCGATTATTGGTTCAATATCAACCATACACCAACGTGGGTTATCGGCAGATGACTTAGGGTCAAAATAATTTGATTTCTCATCATGAGCAGTGAAGTCAGTATATCCTTCCTTACAAACTCGCGCAACTCCAGCTATGTGTGGGGGTTTGCAGTTTGAATGATAAAATAGAACTAGGTCGCCAATCTTCATACTATCTCGCATGAAATTACGAGCCTGATAATTTCTTACACCATCCCAGTGGGTTTCCCCATCCTTGACTAATTGTCCCCACGGGTAGACATCGGGCTCACTTTTCATCAACCAATAGTTCACCATTGTTTACTCGTGAGGGGTTTGGGTCTATGGCCTACGCGATAGATTGTATTCACCACACGTCATGGTCTGTTCGGTGAGTTGGGGCGGCCAATACAACTTCCTCATCCTCTCCTTTTTCAATTAAGCGTGCAGCTCTAATCATTGAAGCAGAGCCTCCCACAAGTCCAACTCCACTTTTAATCATCAAAGAAAAAATTGCTGGTAACAGCAACAATGCTGAAGAGGCAGCTACAATCAATAGAATGATGATAACTTTGACGAAGGGTTTCAGCGCCGGTATCGGAATGAAGAAAGCTGTCGCTAATCCAGCACAGGTTACCACTACTGCTTCAATCAATGACATTCCAGTGGTTGTACAGGCTTCTCTAACTGCCTCAATAGTACCTCCATTTTCCTTCACGCGATTGGCAATATGAATACTGAAATCAATCCCTACACCAACTAAAATTGAGCCAATCATGACCGTAACTAGTGAAAGGGTTACGTCCATCTGTTGCATCACTAACCATTGCATTGATACGGTAAACAATACTGGTATTGTAGTCAATAATGCATATCTAGGGTCTCTGAATACAATTGCTAGTGTGAACAGAGTTGCAGCCAATGCAAATCCAAGAGATGTCCATTGTGAACCGACAATTAAATCATTCACAGCGATTGTAACAGCGGCTACGCCGATAAGTTGTGAAGATGCGATTCCACCAGGATAATTCTGCTCTGCATAAATGTTGACTTCATCAACTGCGGCTTGAGTATCCTGAACATTCATGAAAGGCATATCAATGTAAATCAAACTCCTCTGGTACGTTTCGTTAATGAACAATTGACGTGTCTCTTGAGTTAGTGACGCATAAAAGACATCAAGTAAGAAAATCTGGACCCGTTTATTTGCGTCATCTTCTGTATTGAATGTTGTCAATACCCTCCAGAATGTCGCATCTTGTTCCTCTTCTCTGTCAAATATTACATGGCAGACTTCTTCACCGGTACCCGCAGGAAGTAAATTACAGAAGGGCATGATAGAAGTCCCAGATAAATTGACTGATACACCTACAGATTTCATAAGGAAAACGATGCTAACTGCGTTAGTTTTGTCAACCCGATCAGTCCTATTTTCCAACATTTCAATATCTTGTAGTTTAGCGAATGGGTCATCGTTTTCCGTTGAATCATCATCTCGATCCCCTGCAATCGCACCATGAATTAACAACATTCCAATTTGGCCAGCGTTGAATTCTTCGCTGTATTGTTTCATCTTCATAATAGGTGGTTGCCCTTGGGGTGCCATGTCTAGCAGGTCAATATTTTCTTCAACTTGCGGCCTAGCCCAAACAGCCGAAACTAGCATTAAAATAATGAAAACGCTAATGGTAGTTTTCGCCCAATTAATCGGTTGTTCAACTACGAATTCAATTATCTTAGGAGGGGGGTGACTTGGTTTTTTCAGATCTAATAACATTGTGAGGTTTGGTACCATCACCATAGTCAGTATATACACAATCACGATTCCACCTCCGAGTGCTATTCCAACAGTTTTAATCGGAGCCATCGGAGTAATAACCAGTGAAATGAATCCTATTACAGTTGTAATCGCAGACAATAATACTGCTTTTCCTGTTGATTGAATTGCTATTGCCATTTTATCTTGAGGTGTCCCAGACTCCTCCGCATATCTATTGGTGATGTGCAACCCATATGATACACCCAGCGCAAGTAATATCGGACCAACAATGATAACAGTCATAGTCACCTCATAGTCAAGATAACCAATAATTCCCAAAGTCCACCATACTGAGCACAAGGTAGGTAGGCCAGAAATAATGACTACCTTAATTCCTTGAATGATTCTTACTCTACCTGTTTGAATCAAATCAGAATGGAAGAGGAATAGGCCAAAGGCCACTGCAACGACACCCATTGGGAAAATTTGCCAAAACAGAACGAACGAATATTTTGTCACAGAATTAGTGATTGGTACAGGGCCTGTCAGGGTCATGGTAAGGCCTAGACATTGAGGTGCAGTACCATTTTGTCCATCAGGTCTATCCTCGCAAGCCGAGGTATCTTCATTCCAATTATTTTCAAATGAGGTCTGTTCAATCCAGCATTCTGTATACGTTATTATGTCAGTGTAAGCTTCAACCTCCCGCTGCCCCCCTGATTTACAGACATCGGGAATTTCTGATGCATGGAAACCAGTATCAACAACTCCTACGACTATTACCGCCCGATTTGGAAATCCTACTTTTGATAAGGCACCTGCCCCAACATCACGATAGAGTTTATCTTTAGCATTTGGTGGTAATTCTCCAATGATTTGGTTTACACGGTTTTGGTCATCTGGTATGCTGTATCCACCTAATGTGTCACCTAGGTCATCTATTTGGTCGTTGATTTGTTGTGAAAGGTTATCTCCACCGAGCGCATTCGTGACGAACGCCTTTGCAACTCGTGGTGCTGACGAATTTACCTCTTTAACGACGGTAGATATTGATAAAATATAGATAATTCCATCTTGGTCACCGCCATCTGAAACAACTTTGTTTAATTGTCGTTCTATATTGTCAAGTTGTTTGAGAATCTCAACATTTGTGACCCCTTGGTTTTCCGATTCAACATAGATAATCATCGCATTTGTTGTCCAATCTTCTTCTATTGTTGCTAAATCTTCCTTGACTGTTGAGCCTTCTGGGAGATAAACCTCCAAGTCACCATTGACATTTAATGAGGCTGTCCCGGTCCACTTGTCAAGAATACCAGAATGAAACAAAAAGAACATTGTGATTAATACACATAGTCCAACAGTAGGAGCTGGGAATCGAGTTAGAGAACCAAACACGGTCATTTTTCGGAGTTCTTTTTGAAGCCTCCTAGGCGCATCCATTATTGCTTCAATTGCAGATTCAGAATCAAAGTCACTGAGTTTACTTTTGACGATACTGGTGGTAGAACTTATTTTTCCAGTAAGTCCTGAAATGGGTTGTTTCTTGGGCACCCTTCCATCTCCGCCTTCTTTAGAGATGTCAGCCACCATACGGCGCTGCCAACACCCTCCTTTAATATCTCAGCCAAAAGTATACAGATTAGCATGATTGGATACCCCTCAAAATTTTCCGAATTGTTTAATCGTTGGATTTCAGAAGTTATAGTGAGGTCGTTTCATAAAGCGGTATCCTCATGAATGGTGACTTAACGCCCTTAGCCTGAGGATGCTTGCTGTTGACGTGTGAGAGGGCCTTGGTGGGATAATTAATGGCAGATCCGCGTATTACCGATAAGCGATGGACAATTGACTTAGAAAAGCGGATTCAAGAAGAACACTATGCCGACCAAGATGCATACAATACTCGCTATGGATTTAATCCCAAATCAGAAAAAGAACTCTTTGTGATTGATACACCCCCTCCTTATCCTAGTGGGACGTGGCATATTGGGGCTGTTGCTCAATATTCTATGATAGATGTGATTGCTAGAAGTCAGCGCTTGATGGGAAAAGAGGTATACTTTCCTTGGGGTGTAGATAGAAACGGAATCAACATTGAATTTACTGTTGAGAAAAATACAGGTAGAAAGATGAAAACTTACGACCGAGCAGAGTTCCTCAAATTATGTGAAGAAACTATCGAAGAATTCACTCAAGAAATGAGGGAAACCGCAAGTAGAGTTGGTTTATCTTGTGATTTTGCTAAAGAATACCTTACAGATTCTCCGGAATATCGTGCAGTCACACAGGCTATCTTCGTTGATTTATTTAAGCGGGGGGAAATTGTTGAAGATTTGCGTCCTAATATTTATGACCCGGTTGAAGGAACTACCATTGCAGATGCAGAAGTTGAGAGATTGCAGAGGATGACACAACTTGTTGATGTCAAGTGGACAACTGAAAGTGGGGAAGATATTGCAATCTCTACTACTCGTCCAGAATTAATTTGTGCCTGTGGAGTTGTAATAGTACACCCAGATGATGAAAGATATCTGAATCTTGTTGGTCAACAAGTTCACTTGCCTGTTGAAGTAAATGGGAGAGGAACTAGTGTTGAAATTAGAGCTCACCCCTCTGTTAAATCCGATTTTGGTTCCGGTGTTTTGATGGTTTGTTCATTCGGCGACCAGAATGATGTTACTGTTTTCAGGGAATTAGGATTGATCCCATTCCAAGCAATCGGCTTAGATGGCTGTATGACTGAAATCAGCGGACCATTGGTTGGAATGTCAGTTATTGAGGCACGCAAAACTGCAATTGACAGGCTTGAGGCTGATGGTAGAATTTTATCAGTGGAGGACCGTCAGCAAGAAGTTCCAGTTTCAGAGAGGGGGAAAAATCCGGTTGAAATTATTTTATTGAAGGAATGGTACATTCGTCAAACCCACAAACAGGAGAGGATTGCCGAATTAGCTGATGAAATCAATTTCACTCCTCCTCGCAACAAACAATTTCTCTTAGATTGGATGGAAAACATCTCAATTGATTGGCCAATTAGTAGGAGACGTTGGTATCATACTGAGATTCCTATTTGGTATTCAGAAGACAAACAGAAAGTCATTGTTCCACCAGTTGGTACCTATGTTCAACCTTGGCGAGAGCCCCCTCCTCCAAATTCAAGAGTATTAGATAGAGAAACCAAGGAAGACTTAGGTGATTGGTCTGAGATGAGGAAAAGCCTTGGTAAAATTCAAGGTGAAGAAAAAGTATTCGACACTTGGATGGATTCCTCTAATTCGAATCTTTTCGTTTCAGGATATCTTAATGATAACGACACATTTGAACGCGCATTCCCGACAGGTCTTCGTCCTCAAGGAAAAGAAATTGTCCGCACATGGCTGTATTACACTTTGTTGAAATCTGCACTGCTATTCGATAAACCGGGTTTCAAGAATGTTTGGATTGATGGATTAGGTATGGACCCCTGGGGACGAAAGATGTCGAAGTCATTAGGGAATGGAATTGACGCAAATTCAGTTTTAGAATGTGGAGCAGGTGGAAGGACCGGCTCATGGAAGGTCAAAGGTCCAAATAAAACGGTAAACCTGAAAGCCAACAAGATTGGATCAGAATGTTTCCGATTGTGGAAGGCTTGTGATGCACAGGTTGGTGATGACTTCCAAATCAATCCTGAAGAAATTGAGTCCAAGTATTACGGCGTGCTTACTAAATTATTCAACGTGGCTCGTTTTGCAAGCCAGTTTGAAGTCCCTGAAGATTTAGACACAGTCCCATCAGAATTGAGTATTTCAGAGCGTTGGATATTATCAGAATTCGCTGAGGTAAACCTAACAGTTAGAGACGCTTGGGGAAATATAGATATCTATACTGCGGCTCAATCTATCAAGAATTTTGGAACTGGTGTGTTCCCAAGTCATTGGCTTGAAATGGCAAAAACTAGGCTATACAATGGTGACACGGGGGCTGCCTGGACAGTTCATCGAATTGTACGTGATTTGCTGACGATGTTTAGCCCTATTTGCCCATTCCTTTGCCACCACCTTTCATCTACACTTTATGAAGAATCAGCAGTTGATGTTCGTAAATTCCCCAGTCTTCCGATTAGTGAATTAGGAAATGGAGATTTAGGCGATGGATTACGTCGATTAACTACAATAATTACAGATTTTAATTCAGATGTATGGGCTGCAAAGAACGAAGCTGGACTTGGTCGAGGGAAACCAATTTCTGGTATTGAGATCCCAGCAGAATTAGAGGAGTTTAGCAGTCATCTAATTACAATGCATAAACTCGAATAATCAAATTGATTAGGCAATAATTACGATTATAATTAAAAGATTTCAGGATTGATAATCGATTTTGGTTTCTTCCCATCAAAGAAATCATTGAGTAACGCGGCCATCTCTTCACCAATTCTTGTTTGAGCCTCAATGGTGGCTGCCCCAATATGCGGGGTACCATGGAAATTCCTATGGTGAATGATGGGGTTGTCTAAAGTAGGTTCTTTCTCAAACACATCAAGTGCTGCCGATGCGATAATGCCTGATTCTAATGCCTTCAACAAAGCCACTTCATCTACGATGCCACCACGGGCGCAATTTACAATATGATTGCCACAAGGTACTCCATCAATTCCTATTCCTGGCATCATTTCCAACCTTTTAGCATTGACTAAATGATGTGTTTCTTCAGTGAGGTTGCAGTGAATAGAGATGTGAGTGCACAATCGAAAAACCTCATCAATTTCATCGTGCAATTGACAATGTTGGTCTGCCGCTACTTCAGCAGGTAGGTATGGGTCATAGGTGTGGAGTGTCATCCCTAAGGCCCGGGCTGCTTGGCCCACGCCTTGTGCAATTCTACCAAAACCGATCAAACCCAATCTTTTACCAGATAATTCAGTTCCTCTGAGTTGCTTTTTGGCCCATTCACCAGCCCTGAGTGTTCGGTCTCCTGTGGTGATATGTCTAGCACACGCCAACAGATGACCAATTGTCAACTCAACAACTGCATGAGTTGAAGCGCCCGGTGTATTGCAAACCGCTATTCTACTACTGGTTGAAGCAGGAAGGTCAATATTATCAATTCCCACACCTGCTCTGCCTATAAGTTTCAGTTGGCCATTTCTGCCACTGGAATTATGTATGACTTCCCCTGTCATTTTCGTCGCACTTCGAATTACTACTGCATCAAAGGTTGACAAAGCACCGGCTGCTAATTCTTCTGCAGAATAGTGTTGCAACACAACTTCGTGCCCCATTTCTTCGAGATACTTTACGGCAATTTCATCCATCCCATCTGTTACAGCAATTCTCCCCATGGTTAGTGGGGGATACTCGGAATGAAATCAAGATTGCTAAAGAACTGTTAAAGTAATGAAAGCAAGATTTGATATTGGGGGTCCTTCGATTCGTAGTTTAGGGATGAACTATGGCCTTTGAATTACCGGACCTCGGATATGATTATGACTCACTAGAACCACACTTAGATGCGCTAACTATGGAGATACACCACAGCAAACATCACAATGCTTACACAAATAACCTAAATGCTGCTATTGCTGGTACTGAAATGGAAGGGAAGTCCATTGAAGACTTATTGGCAAACCACACAGATAGTCCTGCGGTTAGAAACAATGGGGGTGGGTTTTGGAATCATGCCCTATTTTGGAATCTAATGTCACCAAATGGTGGTGGGGAACCAACAGGTGCTATTGCAGATGCAATCAACTCAGCCTTCGGTTCCTTTGAACAAATGAAGGCAGAATTCAGCAATGCAGCAGTAACTCGTTTCGGCAGTGGTTGGGCGTGGTTATCAGTTTCTGCTGATGGAACTTTAGTAATCACATCTACACCTAATCAGGACAATCCTTTGATGGATGGTAGCGGGTCACCAGTTCTAGCTGTTGACGTTTGGGAACATGCATATTACAAGAAATTCGGACCTGCGCGTGCTGATTATCTCTCAGCATGGTGGAATGTTGTAAATTGGGATACCGTCAATGAATTATACCAATCTGCTCAACAATAATTGGTCAATTCGGAAAAGTATAGTACCCTAAAAATGGGTTGGTTTTCCCATCTATTGACCGACCGCTTCATGAAGTGATACAATGGGCCCCACTTTGTGAATTGGTCTGCGGATGACCCGAGCACCCTTGCAGTAGTCGTAATTCTACTAGTTTCACCTATCCTCTTAGTTGTCCCCACACAGAGATTATGGAAAAAACGCGTATTAAAATCAGATAAACACAAGAAATACAGAAAAATCGTAAATGGGATTCTGACTCACGGCTATCCATTGCAAATTTTCCGAGCATCTTTAGATAAGACCGCCCGTAGTTTTCAATTAGATGATAAGGAACAGGGATTGGTGGAAAGTGATATTCTATATCCACTTAACACAATGCATTTTCTTATTTTACCATCAATGATTTTATGGCCTTTGTTATCAATTTTCGCAGTTTTCTTGATATTGCCTCTTATCCCTCTACTTCGTTTAACTGAATGGATTATGATAGACAAAGGATTACTTGCTTGGATTGTAAAGGTGATTAAAAATTATACCAACTGGCAATTAATTGGAGTTCCTAAATTATCTAGAGATGCTCGCAAAGGTGATGTTTGGATACAGGCTTTACATCGTATGCCAACAACAGTATTCCTAGGTTTATTTGCATATTTGGTGGTACACTATCTCTCACTACCAGATATTTTTGCTTTGGGGCTAGCAGGAATTATCTATTTGTTATTAGCTTCACTCGCTATTATTACATCAGTTGCTATTGACGGAGAGTTGGCATTTGCTGATAATGCACAGAGAAGAATAATGCCACTCGAAGCAATTCTACAGGATTTGTTAACACCAATAGTTGGACTGGGTCTTCTTGTATTAATTGTCAGGCAAGTTTTCTTTACTATCACTTACCCGGGTGTAGGTTTACATGATCCTATTATTTTCGCCATCTCAATAATGGTTGTTCTTTACACTGCAACAATAGTTGGTGCATTGATTGAATGGGCGGCAGGGAGACGTGGGAAGATTATTCGTAATTCTTTCCATAAACGTTTGATTGATGATGAGAATCCTGAACTTTACTCTTTCACAAGGAATAAAGATGGTAGTCTGAATCTTCGTAAGATATGCATGCTTGAGGAATTCTTCGTAAATGGTCATCGTTTCCCCGAGCAGTCTCTAGAGGCATCAATTAGATTTGAAGATTTGATGGCACTGCCGTCTCTTGTTGAGGAAGGTGTCATAACTTTACCACCTAAAAAACCAGAAAGGAAGCCTGAGAAAATTGAGGTTAGTGAAGAATTACCTAATGAAGAAACCACTGAAGAAGAGTGATTTCTTTGAATATCAGCCAAAACTACTGCCACAACTACATTCCTTTGCGGCATTTGGATTCTCAATCTTGAATCCACCGCCCATCAAAGAATCTTGGAAATCAATTACAATACCAGCAAGTAAACTGCTATCAAAATCTGAAATCGCAATTGGAATCCCACTTATATCGTCAAATTGATGGCCCACTGGTTCAGGTTTATCACCAATCTGCATATCATATAGATATCCCGAACATCCACCTCGATGGACTGCAAGTGTGAGCACAACCTCTCCAGGTTCAGTGTTGAATATCTCGCGCAATTTGTTTACCGCAATATCGGTTAATATTACTTCAATAGGGACGATTTCATACTCTTCTGTAGCGCTTATATCAGAAAGGACCCCACCATCTACCGGACAATCCATATTACTTCCTACCGCTGATGGTTGATTAATTCATGTATTCAATTGGTCAAAAATAATGTCAATGTGACAGTGTTTGTCATCTTCATCGGTACATTGTCTTTCCACTGCCGCTGCCTTGACACCGAATTTAGTCTCAACAATACCTTCAAGGATTCCCTCATCTAAATGGCAGAAAGGTCCACCGAATTGGGGTGCATTTCCACAAGAACCAGCATCATGGATTCTAATTGATTGTGGTGGAATACCTATTATTTCCATTTCACCCATACCCATATCTGACCATTCTTTACGGAGATGTTCCCAGAACTCTTGGTCGGTTTGAGTCGAATCTTCTGTACTGGTAACTATTTCTTCACCGATTCTACGGCCAACAATTCGCATCAATTCTGAAACATCAATGCCAAGTAATTCTAATTCTGGTAAATTTGGTTGTGAGGTGAGGAATTTATCACCTTGACGAAGTACCGCATTTGTCCAATTTTCATTATCCGGGTGTTGATCCTCAATGTCGCGGGCAACGATTTCTTTGAACCTTCTATAGAAAGAACCTGCTCCAAGATTTATTTGTAAAGGCTCAGTATTTTCACCCAGTTCTACAAAAGTTCTAGCAGTTGACAAAGGGGTTGCGTTTTTCCAAGTAGCATTGATCAAATCAGTTTGTGCAGTTAGGAATTCAGGTGCTTCTATGACGAGGGCAGCGTCTTCTTTCCCGCGACCAACTGGGTTCGATTCCATTGATACATTTTGAACGGCAACATCACCGTCAACAATACATCCGTGCATTGAGACCGATTCACTATGTCTGATTTCAACCGCTGAATCTAACTGTTCATAGAATTTCAGAGTAGTTTTATCAAGACAGGCTAGCACTTTCACACTAACTCCTCTATTAGCTGCTTCGTTTGCAGCCTTCAGAGCACCTGTTTTAACAAGGTGTAGAATTCCGTATTTACCTAGAATTAGAAAAACGGTTGTCTCTGCATCATCAATAATCCGCTCCATTGCTGCTTGAATGTAACTGCGTTCTTTTACTACTGAAAAACTTGGTTCTTTCAAAGATGAAACATAGCCCATTGAAATAGCACTGTTTCCTTCGTTAAATTCATCATAATGGGCTTTAATACGCCTCAACTCCTGTTCTTCATGATTGATTAATTGTTGGAAAACTTCTGTAATCGTTAAACCAGTAAAGCGCATTGGTTTGTCCAATGTAGCCATAACTAGACCTCGTTCTTGTAATCGTTTTAGAGTATTATAGGAATCCATTCTACTGATTCCTATTTGCCTACCAACTTCACTCGCCTTAAGAGGTGTAGATGTCGATAATAATATTACGACATCCGCCTCTTTCTCTTCTAAACCAACATCAGTCAGCCGAGCGTGAAGGGGGGTGGCCACCTCTTCCATGATATTTGGCTGACATCCAACCGTTTTGAACCAATTGATGTATTAAGAATTCTTAACGAAGCATTAAGTTGTAGTGTAGATACAGCATATTGTGTCACAAGAGGCGACCAAGACAACCCCTGTCCAAGTTTGGTCAGAGGGTAAATTAAATACAAGTAAGGATTCTCTTGTTAGTGAGGCTGCTATTGAAATCGTCATTGAAATCAACGATATCCAGAAGAAACTAGGAATTTTATTACGAACCCCAGGAGATGATGCAGAATTAGTGACGGGATGGCTTTTAGGTGAGGCTATAATTCAATCTAATGCATCAATTCTAGAAATTGAATCATCACCTGAACGTATTGTAGTCACTATGGATTCTGACAACTTTAGTTTAAGTGATTTTCAAGAGCGTGAATTTCCAATAACATCTAGTTGTGGATTATGCGGCAGAGAAACACTTGATGGGTTAATTATTCCTAGCCGTTTAACCATCTCAGATGAACGTTGGGTTTCACCTACAGTCCTCGTTGAATTACCTTCGTTACTTACTGATTCTCAGGACCATTTCAAGACCACCGGTGGACTACATGCTTGTGCCCTTTTTGACTACTCTGGTAATCTGATATCTGTTAGGGAAGATGTGGGACGGCACAACGCTTTGGACAAATTAATAGGATCTAGATTGATGGCTGATAGCTTACCTGCTGAAAAGCAAATTCTTATGTTGTCAGGCAGAATTGGTTATGAGTTGATTCAGAAGGCAGCATTAGCTGGAATTCCAGTCATCGCCGGCCTTGGGGCACCTTCATCGATGGCCGTTGATGCGGCAAGGTCTGCAGGGCTTACATTAATTGGTTTTTTAAAATCCACCCGATTCAATGTATATACTGGCGGTTGGCGGGTTCTGTGAACGGAATTGTTAGTTTTGGCTAAAAGCATCAATTTGATTGAACTCTCTCCACGAACATTGACAAAGCCGAAGGCTTTAGGCGTGCTAACGCAAAGTACAATATTCCATATGAGGTGAATTAATGACTCCTGAAAAGAATGGTTGGAACCCTCAGCAACCAGGGCACATATTGCTTCATCAATTACGTTCTGAAATACAAGAAAAGGGTACATTATCAACGGACAGAATTGGTGAAATCGCCCTTCAATTTAGCACAACACCAGCCAAGGTTAAGGGTGCCATTGGTTACTACAGTGAGTTGACCCAAGAGAACCACACTGTGAGAGTTTGTATAGGCGAGTCATGTCGTTCAAGAGGGTCTCTAAACACCATTTCTATGCTTGAAAGTGAAGGTGAGGTAGTAGGGAAACTCCACTGTGCTGGCTTATGCCCTACTGGGGTTGCTGTGCTTTATGATGATGAAGCAAATAACTGTAAATCGCAAAGCGGAGACGGCTTGAATTTGTTCCTTAGTTGCGATAGTGCTTCTGTAGCACTTGGCTCAGAAGATATTGCTGAAGAAATTATTAAAAACAAATTTGACAATGTATCTTTGACTAGAACTGGAAGTAGGGGTTTGTATCACCTCGAACCAATGTTAGAAGTTGATATTGATGGTTTGAGGCATGCATTTGGCCCAATTGCTGCAAGTGATGTAACTAATGTTATGAGCGCTATTACTGATGGGAATCTACAATCCCACCCGCTTCATCTTGGTGAGATTGACAAGCATCCAGAAATGCTTAGCCAACAAAGATTCGCTATGGCTAGATTGGGCCTTTGTGAACCTAATGATTTACGATCTCAGCAGGAATTAGGTGCATATTTGGGATTAGGTAAAGCAGAATCAGCTGGCCCTGAATCAGTACTCGCTGCTTTGGAGTCTGCCGGGCTTCGTGGCCGAGGGGGTGCAGGATTCCCAACACATTTCAAGTGGGCCGCAGCAGCTCGTGAAAGTGACCCAACCAAACATGTTGTGGCAAATGCTGACGAAGGAGATGCAGGTACTTTCATTGATAGGATGATTATGGAAGGTGACCCCCACGCGCTGATTGAAGGCATGGTGATATGCGCACTTACAATTGGCGCCACCGATGGCTGGGTATACTTGCGAAGTGAATACCCTGATTCAAAGAAAACGCTGCAAGCCGCTATTGATTCGGCCAGAGAAGTTGGTATACTCGGTCCGAATTTTGATATCACTATCGCAGTTGGTGCAGGATCTTACGTCTGTGGCGAAGAAACAGCACTGCTTGAAAGTCTAGAAGGAAAGCGTGGTGAAGTGAGAGCACGCCCACCATATCCAGCCCAAGAAGGATTGTATGGGCATCCAACTATCGTCAATAATGTTCTAACTTTTTCACTTGTAGCCGCAATAATGAGGGAGGGTGCAGAAACTTACGGCGCCATTGGCACAGAGAAAAGTAAGGGCACTGTAGTTGCACAATTGGTAGGCAATACCCAGAAACCTACCTGCGTAGAGGTTCCTTTCGGTGGCACGGTCAAAGAGTTGTTTGACAATCATTCCTCACTTGAAGGTGTTACCGCAATTCAGGTCGGTGGACCCCTTGGTTCGGTTTTCAAAACTGAGGCATTAGCAAATATTGAACTTTCATTTGAAGGTTTAACCGACGCAGATGGAATATTAGGCCACGGTGGTTTTGTTTGTTATGGCTCTGATTTCGACCCACGCTCAGAAGTTATTGAATGGATGACATTTTTCCGCGACGAGAGTTGCGGAAAATGCACACCCTGTCGTATTGGCACCCAGAGGGCGCTAGAATTGTTGATAAGAATTGGTACAGATGATGAAAAACCAGGTGATAGGGAATTGCTAGATGACCTAGATGACGTGATGACTTCCACTTCTTTGTGTGCTTTGGGGGGTTTGGCGATGAACCCAGTACGTTCTTCAATGACCCTCTGGCCAGATGCTTTTGGAGGTGTGGGGGATGAATGATACCTTTTCTCTGTCAATAGACGGTCAAGATATGCAAGGCCACCAAGGTCAAACAGTAATGGAGGTTGCTAGGGAAAATGGCATTAGTATTCCTAGTCTGTGCGACTCTCCTCACTTGAAATCATTTGGCTCTTGCAGATTATGTATAATTGAAATTGATGGTCAAGCAGGAACTCCATCATCGTGTACAACACCTGCTCTAGAAGGGATGGATGTTCACACAACTTCAGAGAGGTTGTGGGATTTAAGGCGTGGGATTACTGAACTGTATGTAAGTGAACACCCACTTGACTGTTTAACATGCACAGCAAATGGTGATTGTGAGTTACAAGATATTGCTGGAGAAGTTGGTCTAAGAGACATTAGATTTGACAATACCCCTGATTGTGAGGATGTGCCTATTGACAGGTCAAATCCGTTCTTTTCATTTGATGCTAGCAAGTGTATTGTTTGTTCAAGATGTGTTCGTGCTTGCGACGATATACAGACCACCCATGCCTTGTCTATAGATGGCAGGGGTTTCTTCAGCAGAATTATTGCTGGAGCAGATGTTCCATTTATGGCATCGGATTGTGTATCATGTGGGGCTTGTGTCGATGAGTGCCCTGTAGGTGCTCTTGAAGATACAGTCGAGCGCTCTTTTGGCGTGCCTGATAAGTGGGTTCGTACAACTTGTGCGTTTTGTGGCGTAGGGTGTCAATTTGATGCTGGAACCAAAGGAGGTAAATTAGTCACTATGAAACCTGCAGCTGATTCTCCTGTTAATCAGGGACATTCTTGTGTTAAGGGGAGATTTGCATCTGCTTATGTCCACCATTCAGATAGACTAACAACTCCAATGCTCAGAGAATCTACAGAAGATGAATTTCGTGAAGCCAGTTGGGATGAAGCCTACTCTTTCATAGCAGAAAGATTGCAATCTACAAAGGAGCAACATGGTCCTGATTCAATTGGTATTATTACCTCTTCACGTTCAACGAATGAACTCAATTATCTAGGTTCGAAATTTATGAGAGCCGTAATAGGCACTAATAATGTAGATAATTGTGCTCGAGTTTGCCATTCTGCAACAGTAAAAGGAATGATGACAGTATTTGGAGCCGGTGCTGGAACCAATAGTCTGGCTGATATTGATGTCACAGATCTATTACTCGCATCTGGATGTAATCCAATACACGGCCATCCGGTCACAGGTTCACGAATTGGAAGGGCCCGCAAACGAGGGATGGGATTGATTGTTGCAGACCCTAAGGATACAGAATTTGCAAAAATGGCTGATATTCACTTGCAATTAAGACCGGGCACAAATGTCGCTTTGTTCCAAGGTATGGCACATGTAATTCTCAGAGATAAATTACAAGCAAGTGATGAATGGATGAATACTCGTACAGAAAATTTGGAACCATTCAAGGAAATGGTAAAAGTAATGACACCAAGTATTTGTGAACAGATAACCACTGTTCCTGCAGCCACAATTGAAGCAGCGGCGAGAATGTACGCCTCTGCTGCTTCAGCAATGTCTGTGCATGGATTAGGGATGACTGAGCATAGTTATGGTTCAGAAGGTGTGATGGCTCTGTCGAGTTTAGCACTGTTAACAGGAAATGTGGGTAAGCCGGGAACGGGAATTAATCCGCTTCGAGGACAGAATAATGTACAGGGCTCTTGCGACATGGGCGCACTTCCACATGTCTTGACAAATTATCAATCTGTTTCTGATGACGAAGTTAGAGGATTATTCCAAGATACTTGGGGGGTTGAATTGGTTGCAGAACCCGGTTTAACATACCCTGAGATGATAGACAATTCATTAGAAGGAAAATTCCATGCTTTGTACATGATAGGTTCTGACATTGCTCATACCGATCCAGATAACACTCGAGTTCAGGATGGGTTATCAAAACTTGATTTGCTCATCGTTCAGGATATCTTCCATTGTGAGTCAGCAAATTTCGCCCATGTTGTACTTCCAGCAGCATCTTTCTTGGAGTCTGATGGTACATACACCAATGGAGAAAGGCGAATTCAAAGGATTAGAAAAGCCATTGAACCACCAGGTCAAGCAAAGCAAGATTGGGTAATAATTTCTGAGTTAGCAGAATACATGGGCCATCCAATAATTCCCTCAAATAATGTCTCAGATATTTGGGATGAATTAGCAAGCTTGACACCTAACTTTAGGGGGATTTCTTATGCTAGGCTAGAAAGTGCCGAAGCGATACAATGGCCTGCACCAACTGTTGACCATCCCGGTACAGATGTGATGCACAAGGAGGAGTTCTCTCGCGGATTAGGTAATTTTTCAGCTCCTCAATTCGCAGAACCAAATGAACAAGCCTCAGATGATTATCCATTCATTTTAGTCACAGGCAGAAATCTATTCCACTACAACTCTGGAACTCAAACTAGACGGACAGGATTGAATGAATTTTACGATACTGATGTACTTGAAATGCACCCTAAAGATGCTTCAAGGCTCGGATTTTCAGACGGGGATGAAATCATGCTCGCAAGTCCTAGAAATAAAATAAAAATGATTCTTAAATTAAGTTTAGATGTTAGAGTTGGGAACCTATTTACAACATTCCACTTCCCTGAGGTAGGGGTTAACTCAGTTCTCAGTTCTTCTGCAGATTATCTAACCAAATGTCCTGAATACAAGGTGCAAGCAGTAGCAATATTACCTGCTTAGATTAACGATTCAATTAGTTAATTTCTCATCTTTGAGAGGCGTCTCATTTTCTTCTCTTGCTCCTTGAGAAGTAACTTGCACCGACGAATTTGTTCCTTTGCCATTTTAGCATGGTCGCCAGCCAGTGGGCTGACTCTCTTATCCGACATGCCTTGTTCAAAGCACTTTATTGCATCAGAGTAGCGTTCAACTTCTGCATAGGCTGTCCCCATGTTGTATAGGGTTGCACCAGTTACTCCAGCAGGGTTTACTCTCATTGCTTCGTGGTAGGCATCAATACAATCGCTAAATTTCTTAAGGTAGTAAAATGCATTTCCCCTAGCGTTGAGAATCCTCACTACCATTTCATCATCATTGACGAAAGTGGGTAACGCTCTGTCAAAACATGCAAGGGCTTCTTTGTACTTTTCATCTGTAAGAAGTGAGAGTCCTTTGTTGTACCACTGTACATCTTGATTGGAAATTGAACTACTATCAATTTTCCCCGATCCCAATATTGCAGGCGGAGGTGTGTTTGATGCAACGTCTAAAGCAGCCTTGGCCAAGTCAACTTCTGGGGATGCTTCAGTTTGTATTATTGGCTCTGGCTCTGGTGTGGTATCCAAAATTTCCTCAGCAGCAACAATCTCTTCAGATGTTTGATCTTCAGCATCATCGCTCGAATCTGTATCATCACTTGAATCGGATTGTGAATCCGTATCTCCCCACGGGTTATCTGCCCATGGGTCATCGGTAGCAACTTCTTCAGGTTCAGTTGATGTTTCTAGTTGTGGTGTATCTTCAATTTCTGGTTGTGGCTCCGGTTCTTGAACAGGTTCAGGTTCTTGTACTGGTTCAAGTTCAGGTTCAGAAGGAGTTGTGACAGATGGTTCGCTAACCTCTGGTGTTGGGCTGCTTTCCCCAGTTAGTGAAGCGATTTTCGCTCGGCATTTCTCTGCAGTTACTTGGTCCCCAGCCGCGATGAATGTTTTTCTCATTCCGGTCCATAAACCTGGATTATCGCGGTCAGTTTCAATCAGAGACCTCCATGCCTTCACTGCTTCAGGATATGAACCGGATAAGGTCATGGCTCTAGCACGTAGTTGGACATTTTCTGAAGACCCATTATCTGGTATGAACTTCAATGCTTCAGAGGCTAATTCGGGCCCTTCTGGTATTGTGGTTGGGATTTCCTTTGCCATTTCTAAGACTTCGCCTTCACCCTCAGCAATAGCAATTAGAATTCCAGCGAAAGTTGGACCGCCATTGTGCTCAGGCTCATGTGAAAGTAGAGCCCTCCATGATTCAATCGCTAATGTTAGTGTTCCGTTTGCAGTATGAATTTCGGCTAATGCTGCCGACGCTTTGGTATAATCAGGTCGTAACCCCAAAGCGGCGTCAAAACATGTGATTGCGGTTTCTTCGTGGCCGTTTCGACGATGTAGTGCCCCGAGATTGTACCATGATGCAGCATCGGTATTATCTAAGTCAAGTGCGTAAGTAAATGCTTCTATCGAATTGTCTATGAGCGATAATCGAGCCATTGAGGCTGCAGCAACTCTCCATGCCCTTGGGTGTTGTGAGGCTTCGTTGTGAAGTAAATCCCTAAGGAGTTCTAATCCTTGTTCTGGTTGATTTTGCTTGATTAAATTGGCAGCATCTTCAACAATTGCATCTAAATCAAGTTCAGGTGCAATGTATGGCTGTTCGATAACCTCGGGTGCAGGCTCCGGTTCAACTGGTGCGACGGTAATTTCCTCTGCAGTAGCAGTTGGTACAACTCCAGTTTCAATAGTGGGAGATTCTTCTGCTGGCCCTTGGTTTGAAATCCGTGCTAAATCCGGGTGAGAGGGGAATGATTTCAAGGCTCTATGAGCAAAGGTAGCAGCCTCTGCAGTACTTCCTGTCCGGTCTAGTAGAACCGCTAGATTAGCAGCGGCTGGCCCATGGTCCGTTTGCATATCTAAACAAACTTTGAAGGCTTTCGCAGCTTCATCAACTTGGCCACTCATCTCATGAATCACACCTCTGTTGAACCATGCCATTGCATTACTTGGGTCAGATGCTATTACTCGATTGAAAATTTTCATTGCTTGATGTTCGCGTCCTTCAGAGACTAGTAATTCACCCTGTGTTATTAGTGATTCTAAATCTTCATTGTCTTCGTCAAAATCTTCTTGTTTAGCCTGTTGTGAGGTATCTCCTCCAATCTTATCTCTGACTTTATCGACAGCATCTGTTCCTGCTTGTTTAACAGTGGAGAAAACTGGTACAACATGGTCCCCGATTTTCTGAGTAGCTCTTTGTAGCGAACCGACTAAATCACCTTCAACAGATACTGCATCTCGAACTTCGGATTCTACTTTTTGGACGATTTCTGAAACCTTTTCCTTAACTTGAACTATTTTTGAAGGCACTCCGAATAGGTCACCTTGGCACGCTGGGCATACTGCCTCAAGCCCTTCTAATTGGTGTTCACAGTGAGGGCAATTATCATGTCCGTGTTCAGCCATACGTTCCACTCAGGCAGTGACCCGTTAGTGTCACGGATAAGTGTTCGCTGTTGTAGTATAGTAAATAATCAATAATTTCTAACCCATTTTTGTCTATCATCAATTGTTGATGAGAATAGATTAAATGAAAATCGCAGCCCCTATTGAATAGCAATTCTGTAGTATCAAACAATCAAACCCCGCCTGCTTCAACTAGTGATTCTAAGTGTTCAACTGAGCGTTTCGCTGCGGCAGCAACTTCTGAATCTTCATCTTGCATGGCATTTGCAAGTATTGGGACAACTGCAGGGAATGGATATCTGGCTAGTATTTCGACAGCTAATCTTCGGATTGATGCAGATTCATCTTTCGCAGCAATTAGAACCGCATCCATGGCATTCTCTCCTGAAAAATTTGAAAATTGCTTGAGTGCAGAATATCGCACTTCAAGATCATCATCAAGTAATCCCTGTTTTAGAAGTGGTATATCTGAAGGGTGTGAACTTCTTCCTATTGCTTGATGGGCAAATTTCCGAACTCCTGCGTCAGAATCTTGAATTGCTTCTTCAAGAATTTCGTTGGCGACTGAATCTTCTAATCGACCTAGAGCCGTGACACATCCCCGTCTCACAAGTGGGTTTTCATGACGGATGCCTTTGATTAAAGAATCAAAATGGCCAATCATCACAAGTGACGCAGTCGCTGCAGTATGGAGTTTATCTTCCGATAATATCTCTACCAAGGTTGGTGCGCCTTTGACATCTCCAATCATGCCTAAAGCCTCAATCATTTGGATTCTACTTTCATCATCATTACTTTTATCAGATGCTAATTCAGATAGTTTCCTAGTCGCTCTATATCCCAGTCTAAAAGCCATTTCCGGATCTTTTCCGGCTACAGCAACTCCTTCTTGAATGGTTTGATTAATACCGACAATTCTAATCACCGTTTGAACAATCATATAATCAATAGAGAGGAGAATAAACATCACGAGGTGACGCCCACCAGATGCGTCTAGTTTCACCCCGGAGATATGAACGCCATATACTTCTGACCAATCAAGGAACGAGCGGAATAATAGGTCAAGACCAAACAATCCCCAAGTTTTCCAGGTAGACCCTTCTGGTGCATCAAATAAATCGAACAATGAATGTGAACTTTGTAGTAACATTGGCACAAGTAGAAACATCTGCAATGCTGCTAAAGCAGCGGTAATCCTTAAATCTGGTAAATTATCAGGATTCGCATCGTCTAATTTTTTAGCAATTCTAGCCCGAAATGACTCATTTTGAGCCCAAGCTCTGCCAACTGCGAGAACGCCGATATATCCAATCCAAAGTACCACAAATCCGAAGATTTCTGGCGCATAAATTGCTATGAAGTAGATGACACTGTAAACTGAAATGAATAGAAAATGTCGTAGAATTGGGTTTACGATTGATACACCAAATATTTTTGCGTAACTCGCTAGGAATTCATCCAAGGTGTGAAAGAAGTGCTTTACCCTCTGCAATTCAATCCCTCAAAGATGCTACGCATCTTGTTTACCCTTTGATGGTTTCAGAGGAAAAAATAGTTTTACGGTCATTTACAAACCAAATAATTGTCACCACCCGTTAGCTTTCCTCAATTAACAATATTCGATTAGTCACAATATGTCGCCGTTCCAAAAAGAATGCTCAATATCATAAACATCTACCCCTGCCACAAACAAATATGCCGCCTGGCTGGTACATTCTGTTACTAGTCTGCGCTCTTTGCGGGGCTGGCGTGTGGTATCTATCAAATTTCACTCAAAAAGTTGAATGGCTCAGGTTGCTATCAGGTATTGGCATTTGTTCAATGTTGGCGTTAGTGATTTGGACATGGCAAATTACCTAGGTGGTCTGATGTCTGAAGTAAAGGGTAGTGGTGAAGATAGAGAATCTAGTTTAGTAGGCTCTTTCCCAATACGTGCTCCTGTTTGGTGGGGTAGGAGAGGAGATTCTCGTTCTCATCCCGAATTACCAGGTGTTTCAGGGAGATTCATCCTTTTATGTCATCCAAAATCATTCCGTAGGTTTGAAGGTATGTTAGCGAAATTATTACGAGCACCGAAAGATCTTCGTCGACCACTTGATGAGATGAATAGCCTTCTATGGGAATTGAGTAACGGCCACAGGACTTTTGAAGAAATAGTTGAAATCATGGATGAAACTTTTACTGAGCAAATCGCCCCTGCCCCAGAGCGAACCGAAGCGGCCTTACGATTACTTGGTGAACGTGGTTTTTTATTATTTTCTAAAACAGAATTTGAAGATGTTTGGCTTACAGGACCTGGTATCAATCCTAGTGGGGAGATTATTCAGATAAATGGAGTTGATACTTCACCCATTGATGGAGATAAAATTGAATAATCAATTTTTACTTCCACATCTACTACAAACTTGCTGTCCCTGTCTACATTGTGCATGGCTGTATATGCCACAATCAGGGCATTCAATCCATTGGTCCGTATGAGTTAATTTCCTGTCGCAGAAACCGCAATTTACTTGTGGTAAATTTTGTCCACCTTCTTTATCTAAGTCAATTATTTCCGTTTGTTCTTGTGGAATCGGTTCAGTTTCACCCTCGGAGTTTGGCGGTGAAAGGGTATCTAATGCAGATGCTGTATCGGGAAGATTATCCCCCTCTTCCTCACTGACAGTTTGTTCAGTCACACCCAAACTACCGAAGGCTAGATTCAGATTTTGTTGTTCATTTTGAGGTTGTGGCACAGGTTGTACCTGTTGGTGGGTTACTTGAGTTTGGTGGGATTGAACTTGTTGAGCGTAATCTGCTTGATTCTGATGTGCTTGATTTGCAGCAGCAACTCCAGCAATTTCATTTCCTTCTTCTCGGCGTAATTCAGCAATCTTATCTTCAGACCAGCCAGCTGCTCTATATTGTTCATCTGTAATACTACTCTGTTGAGGCATTACAGCAGGTGCGACTTGTTGAGGGATAATGGCACTGGGTTGTGAAACATGTCGTTGGACCGAAGCAACAGGTACATCTTCTTCATCGTCATATTCATCATCTTCATCAATAGTTTTTCTCCGTTTATTTATTGCAATAACCATCAAACTAACAAATAACAAGAAAACTAAACCGGCAACCCCAATCATGACTGGTAATTCTTGGTCAAGTTCAATCAATCCAAAAATTAGACCCCCTTCTTCATTTTTCTCTTCAATAATTGTTAGTTCGGCAATAGTATACCACAAAGTCTCATTTTCACTGGTAACTGATAGTTCTAATGGAACATAATCTGCTTTGTCTGGTGCGGTAAACTCACAATCCCAGCCAATATTCCGTCCAGAAGGGTCGTTAGTTGATGGGATAACCAAGTTCCATGCATATGTTGTTTGGTCTAAATTATTACATTTTACAGACCAAGCTTCCCCTTCTGAAATGCTAAGTTGTAATTCTTCAGTAAATGAAGAATAACTAGTGACATTTACTTTGAATAGCATTCTTTGTCCTGGATTCAAATCAGATATTTGTGAAAGTGTATTTTCAAAGTTCAATTCTCTGTGAGAGGTGATTGTTAGAATTAGTGTCTCGTTGATGGTTTGTGGGTTACCTTGATTGTCGTCACTAGCTTCAAACACAATGGAAAAGATCACTCTAGTTCCAACTGGTAAATCTGAAGATACCGTAATCAACCATTGTAATTCTTTATTTTGTTGAGGTGGAAGACCCAAATCCATCCATTGGTTCAATTGAAGGCTTGTCCCACCATTTGAGAGAGTTGAAGTAATTCCAGGCAATAGTGTATTTGCAACTATTCGAATGCGCATCGCTCCATCTACAGCATTTCCGTCATTTAGTACTCCAAGTGTGACTAAATGTATGGAATCAGTTCTTACATCAAGGCTATTTGTACTCATTGAGAGAACTGGCTTTGTAACTCGATTAGTCCGAATTGAAAAAGAGTAACTATTGTCATCAGGATTCAAGTCGGTTCCATCACTTGGTACAACTGTTACGTCAATATCAATTTCGAGATTTGCTTCTTCCCCTCCAGGTGGAGTGAAAATAATTTGAACTTGAACGATGTGATTATTTTCGTAAGATGGAGATAGGGAAATAGGGCCGGTTAATTCAGTAGCCCCCACTTCTATATGATATTGCCAAGTGCTTGGGATCCCTTCTACAATTAGTATCGCATGCTCTGGTCCATTACCATTATTTTCAATCTCAAAAGTAGCTGAAGAAGATTCACCAGGGGTGACATTCGTTGGATTACCCAAGACTCTGAGGATGATGTCATGGAGCATAGTAACTCTGACCCCACCATAAGCAGTTGAAAGCGAAGTGGTGCCTGATGATGTACTAGTCACAATTGGAGTAAGAAGTGGTGCTGGGTCACCTGATTGTGCATTCGCAGGGGCAGTCAAGGTGATGAGAATCCTGCCACTTTCACCTGCTCTTACAACTAATGTAGTGGTTGCCGGAAGTGTTGCATTCCAACCCCGCATATTTGTCGTGTCTAGTGCGAAAGTAAAGGTATCCTGACTTGTTGCATTATTCCAGACAGTGAAAGGTATAATTACTGATTCAGTAGGTTCAACCCACCACCCATCAGGGGGGATGTCAACGGGGTTAACACTGACTTCAGAATTTGAAATCATAGATGCTGTCAAATTGACTCTAATTGTATCCGTCACAGAGTTATCTGCTTGACTTACTGCTGTAACATCAATTGAAGCAGTCTGCCCTGGCAAGGCCGTATTAGGAATGTCTGCTTGTAAAAGAACAATTGCTGAATTTCCTGGGGAAATTGTCACAGTAGGTGGTTGATTAAAAGAAATATCAAATGTCCAATTTCCCCATTGGACGACTGGGGTTGCATAAACTGCAAAGGTATCTGAACCGTCTCCAATATTGGATAGATTTATTGCAAATTCACAAGAACTACCAGGTAGGCAATAGTTACTGTGTTCAATAGGGTCCCAACTAGGAATATATTCTGGATCAACGAGTGTGTTCAAGGTCACACTAGCAGAGGTTGAAGGATGTAAGGTTGAACTGATAGTTGCAGTCGCTGTCTGGCTACCTACAGTTGCACTAGGTCCGGGCTTGATATGCGCTTCGAAATTGAAAGTTTCACCGGGTTCCACTTCAATTGTCATTGATGGTAAAATTGTTGAGCCAGACATGTGTACGAATTGGTAGTCCCAACCACTTGGTAATCCTGAAAGACTTGGCTGATAATAGTCAGTAATGTTTCCATCGTTTGTAATAGAAATAGGGTGTTCAGCCCAGTGCCCTCTCCTAGCGTGACCATCTACTCCATGAGAAATATTTACGCCAAATTCCTCGGGCCATGCCTTTTCATCATAGATGAGAACAATATCTTCAAGCCAGTACCCTTGGCCGTTATTAGAAGAATCGGAAATGAATCTAAACCTAAATTGGGACTGAGAATTTAATGTTGAAGTAGGAATATTGAATCCTGGGCGTGAAGTTCCCCCCGGCATATTGATTTCGTTCTGAATCAACCAATTTGTCCCATCTGTAAGGTCTCCATCTACAACTCCATCAAATGAGAATCCATTATTTACAGTATTTACCCAATTTCCAGAAGATGCTTGATACCATTCAATTCTAATTCCATCCCCAGACCCACCTGAGCCGGTGTAGAAAAATCCTATTTTTCCGTATGTGTTTGGGTTAGGGTGTGCATTAGAAAAGTCTAGCACCGGACTAGTTAGAGATCTATCCCAATTTGACCCATGCGTGCTACTAGTCCCACCACTTCCAACATGGAATGCAGAATTTGAAAGACTTACCTCGGTATCAACCTGCCAACCTGATGCGAAACTCCAACTTCCTGCGGTATCTGCATTGTCATATAATTGGCCAATTGCTAGTGGTCTAGAAAGAACATCGTTTGCTTTATTGTCATCATTTGCTACTAAAGTAGTGGCAATCATTGTATGGTTCCCACCATATCTTGATGCCCAATTGGTTGAAGTCGTAGTTGAACTACCTGCTCCAATAGAATTGACATTTAGTATCGAATTGAAAATTTCAAATCCACTGTACTCATTGTGAATCACGACTAATCTTAGAGTGAACGGACCAGATGCAGTGTTGCCATAATTTTGAATGGTGATTTGAATCCTTGAGGTAACATTGACCATACCATCAATGACGAATAGGCTAATTGGACGATTGAAACCACCTCCAGATGGGTCAGCACTGGAAAGTAATCGAAATCTAGTTTGGTCAGCTGAATTTGTGTAGGTGATATCGAATTTCGTAGGTTGTACATCAATTCCACTCGCTGCTTCAGTTTCCTGTACTAACCACAAAGGAGCAAGGCTAGTCATGCTCATTGCAAGCAAAAGGGCAACAGCAAGAAGTGCCGACCTGACTGAGGTGGATGACATGTTCCTCTCTTGCAAACCTTGTCTTGCTTATTTGAAGGCGCCGGTCTTTAGTAGGGGAATCGTAGATTCCCTCGTAAAGGATTATTCAGATTCTGAATCGTCATCACGAATTAAATTGATTCGTTGCTCGCGTTTGATACTTGCATAGTAAATTCCTAATGGCAATGCAAGCACCATCACAAAGCAAGTGAGGAGCGCAGTTAGAGACCAAACTGATTCAATAAATGGGTTTAATTGGAATTGGTAAACTGTCGTTAATTCATGAGTTACAACAGATTGCTGTATGACTACAGTAGAGTTATCTATAGCATTGTTTGAAGACAATTCAATTAACCAAGAAACAGTATGATTTGCCGTATCAACGATTTGCTCTGCCTCGGTTGTCGCAGTACTCAAATTAGTTGCTCTGATTGTACCTTGTCCGGATAGAGGAAGTTGGTCGGAGAGTAATCCCCGTAAACTAGCATCCCCGTTATTATCCACTGTGATAGAGTGAGTAAAAGCAAATTCACAGTGATTTTCAAGTTGGAAATTCGTATTACCTTGGATGCAATTGAAGTTGTCAGCGTCGTCGCTACCTAACATCGGGTGACTCCACCACATTTTACCTCCACTCGTAATGGTTAAGGTCGAGTCTTTTGGGGCACCTGTTAAAGTGAAATTCACCCAGGATATTGAACCTTCAGAGGTGGTACTCCAAGACAGTGAATTGGTATTTTGCTCAATCATTGTCAGAGTAAGGTTGTTTTCCTCTAAACTGGATTCGTGAATGTAATATTCAGAGTCTAGAGATGCGGAATACACAGAGTAACCCAAAACAAGAATTAGAGTCGTTGACAACCCTAGGAGAGTGCGCAATAGGTTTGGGTTGCGAGCCAGTGCTTTCTCCATTGGCTTGCCGACCTGCCCACCCTGTTTGAACTTGATGTAGCATGAGAAATCTGACGCCATGCGAAGCAGTCCCCCCCGTAGGGGGGACGATTGCGTTATATACGGACGGTCGGTCGGCGGACTGCTCAGGTGTTGCACATGACCACATTCCACGATGTTCCAACAAATTTGCTTTTGCCAGTATTGGCAGAAAGAATGCTTGCCCAAGATTCTATTTCTAGACCAGAATGGGCTCTTCATGTGAAGACTGGTGTTCATAGAGAAAGACCACCTACCCAAGATAACTGGTGGGAAATCCGGTCTGCAGCAGTGCTTCGAAAGGTAGCGATTCATTCCCCTATTGGAGTTAACCATCTTTCACAGATGTTTGGCGGTGCACGTGACAGAGGTAGCGCACCTAGTAGAGCAAAGTCAGGTTCACGACACATTACTCGTACTGTATTACAGCAATTAGAAGATGCAGGTCTTGTAGAGACTAAGAAAAATAATGCAGGTACAATCACTCTTGGCAGGGTTTTAACACCAGCAGGTCATAAATTAATCAATGAAGTTGCTCACGAAGTTAGACCAACAGCAGAAGAAGCTGCTCCAGGATTAACAAAGTACTGATTGGAAGAAGGTGGGGTAGGTGTCAGAGGCAATGTCAATTGATGACAGCGAACTTGAGAAGATTCGCGCTGCCCGTTTAGCCGAAGTTCAGAGTCAGATTGAAAGTCAGGCGGAACAACAGATGCAGGCTGAAGAACAACAGGCTTCAGCAGATGAAGAGGCAACAGCACTCAATGATGCAATGAGGCAAATTCTAACACCTGAATCTAGAGAGAGATTAGGGAGAGTTGAATTAACCCGCCCAGAAATTGCTCTTGGCGTTAAGCGCCACCTTGTAAATCTGCACAATGAAGGACGTTTACAGACTCCAGTTGATGACAGCACTTTGAAAGCCGTTCTTACACAACTAAATTCAAACCGTCGAGAATCGTCAATCAGAAGAATTTGAGGTGAAAATATGGCACGAAATAAACCAGCTCCAAAAAAGAAGCGCCTGAATAAGGTTACCAAAACAAATCGTCGGGTTCCTGTTTGGGTAATGCAGAGAACAGGCCGAAATTTCACCACTCACAATAAACGCCACCACTGGCGCAGGAGCAAGTTGCATAGGTGAAGATCATGGCAGATGCAAAATTATTCCACGGCAGTCGCCACTACACAGTCCCTCTCCGTGCGGCTTGGGCTTGTCCTCGAACAAAGAGAGCTAAAAGAGCAATTGAGGTACTAAAGAGATTTGTTCGCCGTCACATGAAGGTTCAAGATGATGAGAACATCTGGATTGACGAAGGCGTTAATCAAGAAATTTGGTCTCGAGGGATTCAAAAGCCCCCTCGCCGAGTACACATAGTTGTTGACCGAGTTGATGGTGACGATAGAATTCAAGTTCTACTTGATGAGGCAAAGTATTGAGGTGATTAATTGGGAAATATTAGGCCATCATTCATTAAAATTAGAGCAATTGCACTTTGCGAAGAATATCCTGACAAGTTCGGTGCAGATTTTGATACTAACAAGAAGTTGGTTGAAGAATACACGGACCTCGTGGGTGAGGACGGCAAACTTGTCAACAAGCGGATGCGAAATTGGATTGCGGGTTACATTACAACCTACAAACAGCGCCGCGTTGATTAATCAGAGGTGGGCGCTTGGTCGTCCAACCACTTGAGTTTATTTGGACGCATGAACCACCATTTGTACGTCATCCGTCACCTGAAGTGTTAGACGATTTTTTTAATTGGCTACGTGAACAAGGGGTGGCGAAAAGGAGTATTCCGATGCCAGAGCGAGAAACTGGTCAGTGGATTTTATTCATTTATCAACATGTAGATCGAGCGGCATTAGAAGCATGGATACCAAGTACACAGGAGGATTGAACATGGGAATGAATTTGTCAATCCCTCTTCCAGAAAGGATGGCCGAAGTTTTTGTAGTTTTGATTGAACCAGAAATTCAAGGGAATGTGGGCGCAGTAGCTAGAGCAATGAGGAATTTTGGATTTGATAATCTAAGGTTAATTTCTAAATCAGGTTACGAATTTGAAGATGAAGCATTAGCTCGTTCAAAACATGCAAAAACCGTACTAGAAAATGCTGAAATATTTACAGATTGGGATTCTTGCATGAAAGATATCTCAATTGTTGTTGGTTCCTCCGGTAAGAGAGAATTAGGGGAGAAAATTGCTTTCAGACATTTTGTTATGCCTAACGAGGTCGCTCAACGTATCCACAATGTTGAGGGGAAAGTAGCACTGGTATTCGGACGTGAAGGTGTCGGCATATTGACAGAAGAATTACAGATGTGTGACATTCTTGTAACTATCCCAACCTGGGAAGGTTACCCAATTTTGAACCTCAGTCATGCGGTGACGATTCTTCTTTATGAGATGCACATGACATTGATTTCTACTCAATTAGGTCAACAAAAAGGATTGCCAAGAACTACAAGAAATTCACGTGTATTGGACCCAGAATTAAGAAGAATGATTCATTCACTTAGTGAAGAATTAGCAGAAGTTGTAAATGTCCAAGAGCATAAAAGACCTGGGATTGCCGAGACTCTTAAACGCGTATTGATGCGAAGTATGCCTTTAGATGATGAGGCACATAGAATTCTTGGTGTCATGAAACAATCTCGAGATGCGTTACAAGAAAAACATTCAGAAGATGAATAATTACGGTCGCCATGTGGCCCAAGATTTTGGTGTTTCCCTAACATGAAATGCCGCTAGTCGTAAAGAATTACCGTATGCCGTTTTTATGTGAGGTGATACTTGTTCGTAGGCCCATTTGGCTAAATTTTCAGCAGTTGGGATGAAAGGAACAACAACAGTCCTATGTTCATCACCCAATTCAGATAGGACTTTCCTAGCATCTTTATCAAGTTCATAGACAATAAAGGCGTGGTCTACAATATCATGAATCTGTTCAGTTAGAATATTTGAAATGTCTGAGAAATCAATTAGCATCCCCTCTTCAGATGTACCCGTTTCAGTTACAACATCTCCCTCAACCTCTGCTTCCCAACGGTACCGATGTCCATGAAAGTGTTTACATTTACTCTTATGATTAGGGACTCGATGGCCCGTATCAGTTTCTACCCAACGTCGAATGCTTGTAGTCATCACACGTCCTCCTCAAATGCAACACTGGCAGAATTAATGCAATAACGCTCGCCACCTTCATCATTAGGCCCGTCTTCAAATACGTGGCCTAAATGAGCATCACATGAACCACATCTTACCTCTACCCTTACACTACCTCTTGTTAGGTCAGGTAATCGTTTGATACCTGCATTAGGGTCTTCGTGGTGGAATGATGGCCACCCACATCCAGAATCATATTTCATCTTAGAAGTGAACAAAAGGTGGCCGCAGCATACACAGAAATAATCACCATCTCTTTTTTCATCCCAGTAGAGACCAGTGAAGGCAGGCTCTGTACCAGATTCTTGTGTCACATGGTACTGAAGGTCAGTCAATTTTGATTTAAGGTCTGAATTATTGGTATTTTCATCCTTGTTCATGTACTCATCTCCTTGTATTTCGTCTCAATAGATAAGGCATTTCGAAGAACATCTTCCCAGGGCTTGACATATTGTACTGGGTCATTTCTGCCGATGGCATGAAACGCTAGAATTCGTTCTACATCAGAGCCTGAAGTTCCCGACGAGCGTCCGAAATTATCTGGATTGTAAGATGTAATTGTGTTAGCAAATACTATGTCAAAATCTAAGTTTAACTTGGAAATTGCTTGTTCAGCATCCCGAAGAATGGTTTCCTTATCACCTTCAATATAAGGTAAATAAAACGAAACTAATTCTGAATCCCAGTTCCCTATTTCAAATGCATCGCCTAAAGCAGAATAGAACTCTGGCCTACAATCAGGATAGATGGCGTGATCCCCAGAATGAACCCCAAGAGCAATTTTAACATTTACATTATTCTTAATCGCTATAGAGAGAGCGTGTCCATATAAAATTGAAGCAAAAATAGCATTACGATTAGGTACGACAGTCTGCTTCATTTGTTGTTCTTCATAATGTCCTTCAGGAACTTCAATACAGTCATCAGTAAGGGCAGAATGGAATGAAGACATTGCTGATGTCAAGTCAATAACTTGATGGTGGACATGGTACCCATTTTGTGAAAGATAACTAAGATTGGCTTGTGCTCTCTCAACTTCAATCTTATGTTTTTGTCCATAATTATAGGAGATTGCATGGATTTCGTAATCATCAGCTAGGAGTCTAATTAACAAAGATGTCGAATCCATGCCGCCACTTAGTGCCATAACAGCTACTTTCCCAGCCATTAGTCCACCCCCATCCATTTGTGTGTTTGGAGACTAAGATTCCATCCTGGATTATTCCTAACCATGTCAAATGTTGATAGGAAATTTTTACCATTCCATCCCACATCTTTGTTTTCATCATAACAGGGTTGCAAAAAATGATGAGTAAATCCATCGACTAATTCGTCGTACATGTCTAATGTTTGCCCGACCCAAACTACTTTGAGTTCATCTCCCATTCTTTGTCTAATCTTAACAGAACTATACAATTGGTCTTTAGGGGAAACACAAATCCAGTCGATTATATCTTGTGGAATCTCAATAGTGCCATTAGTCTCTATGGCTAACTCATATCCCATAGGCCTAAGAATTTTTGAAAGAGTGGTTAAATCTTGAAGGGCAGGCTCTCCTCCTGTTAGCACTATACGGTTACAATCCCAGGGTGCCATTTCTCTAATGATTCTACGCAGAGTCATATTTTCCCATTCATCAAAGGATGTATCACACCATTCACAAGCTAAGTTACATCCACCAAAACGAATGAATATTGATGG
>DTUF01000048.1:0-17061 GCA_012964335.1 Candidatus Poseidoniales archaeon
CGGGCATTCATAAGGTGGGCCACTAAAAATTAGTTCTTGGGTGCTCTTAATCTTTCCAATGACAGGGCCGCTGAAAGTGAAAGGTTAACTGTTGAACCTTTCCTTGACCGGACATGAAGACGATGACCTGCCATGAACTCGGCGGTGCCTGCGACAAGACATTCACCGCGGCGACCTTCGATGAGATCGGCGAAATGAGCAAGGCCCATGGGTCCGAGATGTTCCAGAAAGGCGATGCAGCCCACCTCGAAGCCATGCAGGAGATGATGACGCTGATGCAAGACCCTGAAGCGATGCAGGCCTGGTTTCAGAAGAAACGAGACGCTTTTGATGCCTTGCCCGAGGATGATTCACGGTAAGGGAAGAGTGTTAGAATATCTCTTTATTTCAACCACGATGATATGATGAACCGCGCTCAACTTCACTAGCACGATACAATTGTTCAAGCAAAACTACAGCGGCCATCTCATAAGTCATCGTCATCGGACCCAAACCCATAGTTTGATGTTCCTCTACGACAGATTTCTCAAACCCATCAACCGGCCCAATAGCAAGGTGGGTATTGCTGTCTGATATCTTCCATTTTTTCCATTGCTCAACGAACCATTCTGTTGAACCACTCTCACCATTTTCATCAAGAAGAATCAACGTATCCCCTGAAGCAGCCCCTTGCAACTTGGTTACATATTGGTCATGATTCAATTTCTCAGAATGCTGTCGGAACTTCAACCCATGACTAGCGAGACGCTCACAATAAATGTCAACTAAACGGCCATAGGATTTCTCCCGCGGCCGACCATGAGTGTGAACCACTATCCGCCCCATATTACCCGAGATGAGTACTTAGCCATCATATTTCTCTAACTCACGATAGTCTCAAGGCAGACGGGGGTCAGGGTTAACGCATGGGATGGTGGCCTTTCACTCGTAAAGGGGCTGACCTCTCCAATGACCCACAGATTAGGGGTACTAGGACTTGGTTACTTGATTTACAAGCACTTTGTGAAACCCATTACGATGACCGGATTAGTGGTATTGAAGCAATAAAATCTCTTCGAGAAGATTGGCACGCGACCCATCAAAGAATGGAATTACCAGATTTGCTCTTTGAAGGGTTAGAAAAAAGAGCTGATGAACTACTAGTTTGTGATAATGAAAAATGGATAATGCTCCTAAATGAAGAGTCTTTTTGGCAACCTGGATGGCGCCCTTCAAACGAACAGGATTGACCATTGGGTTCATGACCGAGATATTGCCGGCAGTACTCGTGGAGAATGTTGTGTGGGTGGTGCTGTTAGCATTTATCGGCGGGATTCTAGTCTATTTCAGCCGCGACCAACCATTTCCTGAAATCTCAAGAAAACATGGATTAATCCTGCTATCGATTGCTGCAATGCTTTGGATATCTGCGGCTTCGCCGCGCCAATTTGATGAAGCTAGAGTGGCTGCTACTATCGTTACTATCGTTGGTGGCATCCAGATGCTAATTGGTGCATGGCATATTTCAATAACAAATCGAGATGTGATTGTTGGCCCACTTGCGGGCGTGCTTCTATGCGCTGGCACTGGGGCTCTGTTTGCTCAGGATTGGGCACTCTCTTCCAATGCTGAACAGGGTACTGCATTCATCACCCTGTCAATATTAATCCTGCTTGAAGTATATCTTTTCTTCAAAGGAATGATTGTTGGCACAACCGCGAGAATGTGGTCAGCCGCTGGTTTACGCCAAGTTGATCGAGGATTACTATCCGGTACAAGAGGTGCCATTGGATACTTTGAGCGTGCTTGGGATTTTGAGGAAGAATACATCAACGCTATGAGTCATTTAGCGTTAACAAAAATCCACCACCATCTTGGAAATAATGAGCAGGCAGAAGAACACCATGAAAGATTACAACGCTTGGGTGGCGAAGAATCCATGGATTCGGCTTGGATTGAGGCTTTGGAGGCCTCTCTTTCACATTTGAAAGGCACAAAAAGTGAAGAGTGAAATTTCTAATATATATATGTAAAGTGGGTTAACCCGATACAAATCCAAGTCAGTTTTATAACATATGAAAACCAATTTACTTACGGTAATAAGTTGATAGTCGGGAAAAATACGAATACTGCAATGATTGGTTGGGGAGCCGTTATGGTTTGGTTTAGCGCCAATGTCCTCTCACAAGCAGCGTTCATCGGCACTCATGGAGTGCCCTATGATGTAGAATCAATGTTGGGGGCTCTTGGACCGTGGTCCTGGCTTCTCGTAACCATTGAGTTAGGTGTCTGGCTTATTGTTGGTACTCTAGTCTTTCAAAAATTCAACTCTAAGCAAAATATCCAGCCCCAGATGACTTGATTTCAGCAACCTCGGGATTGATAACATGAGTCAAACCCCAGCGTATTGAGGGTTGTAATGGTTCGAATCACCAAAGTCCATACTGGAATAGGTGACAGAGGTACAACTGTACACCTGAATGGTGAAACGGTCTCAAAAGGCGATGACCGCCTTGAAGTGGTTGGCTGTATTGACGAGTTAAATTGCCTCATTGGTGTTGTTAGGATGGAATTGAAAAGAATGCCTATAACCACTCTAGATGGTGGGCCAAGAACAACTGTTTTGACTGCTCAAAGACAATTTGACAAAACATTTGCTCATTTACAACAGGAATTATTTGACCTTGGAGCAGAATGCTCAACCACACCTGATTCCATTCCAGAAGGAATGCAAGTTCTTACTGCTGAATCATGCGAACGATTAGTCACTGAAATGGATGAATGGTTAGAAGAGGTTGAACCTCTTTCTTCATTTATTTTACCTAGTGGGAATCCAGTAGTAGCAAATCTCCATCTTGCTCGAGCTGTTACACGGCGCTGTGAGCGCCGATTAGCAACACTGAGGGACAATGAAGGCGATGATTCAGTGCGGATTGTTAGCCTAACTTATCTCAATAGATTGTCTGATTGGCTTTTTGTGATGTGCCGTGTTATCGCCGCTCGTTTCGGTGAAGATGAGGAATTATGGGAACCGCTCGGTAAGCGTAACCAATAATTCAAGATTTCAAATTCCGCCCAACTAATTTCAGCGGCTTTCATAATGGTCTTTGGCTGCTGAAAGCACACGTTTTGAATTTTCAAAAGTTAACTGTTCCATTGCGTCGTTCCATGAAAGCCAAAGAAAACCAACATGCTCGCTTGACAATTTGACCACCATCTCATCAGTCTCTGCAAGAAACCAGTGTACCTGTTTGTCGATAACCTCTCCTTTGTGAGAGAATTGATATTGAGTACGAGTCTGGAAATTCGGAATTAGTGTTGCGGAATCAATTCCCGTTTCTTCAGCTAATTCCCTCATCGCAGTTATCTCAAAGGATTCATCGTCTTGTTCAATATGTCCTTTCACAAAATCCCAATGACCTTGTGGGTACTGCAATATTAGGAGCATATCATAGTTAACCAAAACTAGGCCACATGATGTCTCCATGACATAGGCGATGGGGGGCTGTCCCATATTCATTGCGAATATGCGTGATGATTCTCATCAATACGGCTATGGTGGTGATTACCTCCCGACAAATAATGCCACCACACACTCTCATCAAATCACTTGACATTCGGCTCATAGTCGCCGATGGTGATTTAGATGGCTTGGTGGCTGGAGCAGTCCTCAAAATTGCATGGCCAGATGCAGACATTGTATTCTCTCATCCAGCGGAAATTCGTAGCGGATTTCTAGATGACATCATCGATGAGAATACCGCACTCTGCGACCTTCCCTTCCATCCTGCGTGCGGCTTGTATATTGACCATCATGCTACAAATCGCCCTAGTGAAATACAAGAAAACGAGTTTACTGCAAAAGGCCGTTATATTCACTGGCGTGAGGCTGATTCTGCGGCAAGAGTTGCCTACGAATTATTTCTGCCTTTATTTGACCTCACAGCACTTGAACCAATAATGGACATGGTTGACAGGCTAGATGGTGGACGTATTAGCACAGACGAGTTTCTATCTGATGACCCTGTAGTCTGGATTTCACGAACTGTGACTTCATCCGATCAGGAATATTCTCGTTCATTACTAAGAAAATTAGTTGCAGGTCAATCAGTTGCAGAAATTGTCAAAGAAACTGAAACTGCTGTTCGAATTGAAGCTATGAAAAAACAAATGAAAGATATCAGAGATATCCTAAATTCCAAATCAGTCATTGAAAACAGATTAGCAATTTGCAACCTTGAAGAAACGGGTTTACGAACCAATGGTTATCTCGTGACTGCTCATTTTGGCAAGGATTGCGACGCATGTCTTATCGTCCATGGCTCAAAAGAGGGGGAAATAGGTGATAATGAGGCCTGGCCACTCTCTGCCTCGTTTTATTCAAACTCATTTCTACACACCGAAGGAGGGATATTTGATCTCTCCACCTTAGCCACTATGTTTGATGAAAATGGTGGTGGTCACCGAAACGCTTGTGGGTGTCGCGTTATGCCTGTAAGTGAAAATGGTGTGGTTGAGAATAGAGAGTTACGAGACGGTGATTTGGCCCGCAATATTGACTGTTGGCTAGAGGCTTGGAATCAAAATAAAGACAGTATAAATCTAGGTAATTGAATTCTTTTAGAGCTGGATATTGATTACTTTACTAGCAATTTGAAGAGGTAAATAAATCCTAAAAAAGCATGTAAAACGATTAGGACCATCATCACATCGCTTGCCCTTCCGTGACGCTGTAATTCAAGAGTGAATTTTTCACCCGATTCTCGTTGTTTTTTTACTAATCTTCCTTTCCTAACTGTGATTGTTAAAACCACAATTCCAACTATGCCAAACCAACCATGTAATGCACTAGGAAATACAGACGAGTAGCCTTCTCCACCAACCCATCCAAAACTAAAATTTACAATAAAACCTACGGCGATGACTGCTAATGCCGACCGATATAATGTCTCGCCGACTCGTTCGTGGGATTCTCTTGCATCCTTCGCTTGTTGGCCTCTTAATTCTCTCCTATTTTTTCGATGATTATATTGTTTGTACATCCAGAAGATGACAATTAAGGAAAATAATGGATGTAACAGCAGAATTACCACTTCTGCAATGCTCATATAATGGCTGAAAGGGTGTCAACATTTCATCATGTGGCATGAGTTCCCTTAGGGGAACTCTATCGTTGGGTTGATGTACACCAAGCATCGCGGCAGAGAATAATTAGGGGGTGTAACATGACTCGACAATTCCTCTTAGAATGCCTTGAAGAGTCTGAAGAGAGAAGTCACGGCAACATAGGTAGGAGGCTGGCTACAGCCCCGACCACTGAAGCATGGGGTATGATGGGCAAGGAATGGCAAGGCTTGATTTTCAATCTTCTAAAGTATGACGCTGAGAACAATTCTGCATCCTCTGGAAAGGGGAAGAAAAGAGTTGGTCGGCGTGGCGGTCGGGGTGACCGTATGATGATGCAACAGTGGGATTTAGAAGACATCAAATCACTACTTACTGGTGAAAGTGACGCGGATTATCGCCTCGCTACCCTACTAATGCACAAGGCTATGATGGGAGAAGACTGGGATAATAATTGGAACACTATCCTAAACCAATTACGTTCACAATGCGAATCACAAGGAGTTCATCCCGTGTTTCACTCACTCGCATCTACCTTCCAACCTGTGCTAGGAGAGTTAGGAGTCTACGATTCTGTTGAAGTTGAAATTGACGATGATGCAGATTGGCTGGAATCATGTAGAATTGATGCTAGCGATTGTGAATTACTTACTGATCTACTCAAACCACCACTTGGAATTCAACTCAAAGCAACTCAATTAGCACCCCTAAAGAGACTGCATGATTTGATGGCTAGAAAAGGAGGAGTAAAGCCACAATGGCTTTCTCGGCATCTTGATTCTAGATTACTTGAAGAAAGAAAGGGTTCAATTGGGCTGCTTGCTGCAATCCTTGCTTCAGGCGCACAACTTGAAGATGTTAAATCAAGATTTGAACAGTTGGCTATTGAAGAAGGAATCATCGGTGACATTTCAGCAAAGCAGGTCCTCCTAATTAGCATCAAAGAAGGTAACAATAGTGTTTGGGATGAGTGTATATCCCTTAAACAAGGAAACTCTCTGAATGATGCATGTCGCGCTCATGCGTGGGCAAGAACACCTGAAGGAGGGCCTGGCTTATCTCTCAAAAAATTAGAGAAGGGTTTGGATGAGTTGAACTCATGGAGTGAAATTCGTGGAATCGAAATGGATGCTTCCGAGATAAAGTGGGCAATCGTTGAGTCTATGGCAAATGATGGTGAATCTGAAAGTGCTTGTGAACACTTCCCCAGCCTCAATATCAATAATAATCAACAACTTAGAATTGCCTTGAGTCTACTCAATTCTTCTTGCCATGAAAGTGTGGTTGCAAAATTGGAAAAGGTGATTGCCAATGCATCCAATCTAGATTTTTCAATTCTTTTGGGCCATGAAGCAATCCCTGTCAACATTAGATTATCAGTTTCTGAACTACTTGACGTAAGCGGTTCAGCGGACCAAGATACCGAAGAAATGATGCTTGAATTGTACACCTCTACAGGTGACATTAAAGCGCTTACTGGTTTACTTGCAGCACATCCCGATTCTGCTCAAATTAATCCCCACCTAACTTTGGTATCAGCTAGATTAATTGGTGCTGAGAACGACAATGATTTACTGACATGGGCGCGCCTCGCTCGCCGTGAGGCTTTCCTAGTATTATCTGATGTTGAATTGCCAAGTTTTCTTTCACCTGCTGCCTTCGCTCTCACCTCTTTACTTGATGGCGGAATTGCTGACCTTGAACAGGTTAGTTCCTTACTTGACTCTGAGGGACTTCAATCATTCAAACAATGCCGCCGAGCAATGATGGAGGATGGTGATGGACTTGTACCTCAACCACTACTTCTGAAAATGGAAGAAAGTGTATCATCTTCTGAGATGGGAAAAATTGAGAGAATGCTATTCAATCAGTTGATTCTCAATCTTAAATTGAATAGGGCTGACAGTTTATTGCAAATTGCTGAAAGTGATACCCACAAAGAAGCTGAAGAAATTATTGAAGAGGTCCTTACAAGTGCTCCTCCAACATATCGACTGATGAGAAATGTGAATGCCCAAGTTCTGGAACACGGGGTTGCTAGTGGTGCTCTAGAGAGATGGTACAAAAACAACAATGCACATTCAATGGAAGCATCAATTGCAACCGGAAGATATGCAGAAAAGGGTGGAAATAGACTTGAAGCTGCAAGGTCCTATCAAACAGCCGCAACCCGCTGTGATAACTTTGAGTTACGTCAAAAATTGAACAAAGAGGCGCTGATATCTTACGCCCACGCAGGGAATTGGCCAGAAGCAATTGAACTGCTGGAATCTGAATCTGGCCTGAAGGCCAACATCACTGATAGATTCAAACTCTACCTCCAAGTGAATGACGAAGCAGATAGAGGTAATCTTGAGAAAGCAAGAAGTACTATTCTTGCAAATGTCGCAGAGTCAACCATAATTGAGAAGAAAAACGACGAGGGTGAGACCTACGAAGTTGAACAAATAACCCACTCCGTAGAGGGATTGAATCTACATCTGACATATCCATCTATTCATCGACTACCTGAGGAACCTTACCGAGGCCGAGTTCTTGCCGCTATTAATAGGGTACAAAAAGGTAGGAAACGTAGGGGGGCTGATATTGAACAGGTCTTCCAAAAGGCGCTAAACCGAAAAGAATTCACTGAAATTTTCAGTGTCGCTAATCGCGCCGCCGATGAAATGGGACCTGAGCATGGTTTACTGATTTACGAACGGGCAATGAATAGTAGCAAGTTCGATGTTGCAGGTCTCAAACGACTTTCAGAAATGCAGAGAACGATGTACTCTAGAACCGAGAATGTGATTCCTGTGCGTCAAAGAATCCACCTCAATAATCTCGCATTGAAACCTTTGGTAGTAGTTGATACCAACCTTTTGGTAGATGCTTTAGCAGAACGAGTTCTTCGTGAACTTGAGATTGAGCGAGAGGTACCAATGCATCTTGATAGTAGACGAGAATTCCACAAGACTCTACTATATCGAAGTCAACAAGGTAGAATTGAGATGTTCATTCCAGCGGCTACAAGAAATGAATTGAGAAACATCGCCGCTATTCCTGGAAGAATGAGAAAAATCTGCGGTGACAGACTAATTGACCCCAAACTGTGGGATGAAAAAATCACAGAAAAATCACTTGTTGCCTTGGCTGACGGAGTGATTACGGAATATAATTCTTGGAATCCCGAAACTGGAGCAAACATCAATGAATTAGTACAGATTAGACGACCAGAATTTGAAACCTTCTTTGTTGATCTGAAGAAAGTGTACTCAGATATTACCGATTCAAAAATTAGTAGAGGGCATTCTCAAGCAAAACGGCAAGAAATTGAGGGTGAAGCACTTTACCCAGAAGCTGGCGATGTAGATATCATGCTGTTTTCAGCCTACCTTGCTGATGAGAGTTTAGAAGGATTCGGCTCTATTCTAGTCGCCTCACGAGACTCTGATTTCACTGTTCCAGCACGGGCTTTGCAAGAGAGATTCGGTTTCGTAACCGTGGATAACGCTCAGGCTCTTTCCCGCTATACTCACTAATTTGTGATTAAACGATACAAGGTTGTTCAATTAATTACTTAGCAATTTAATGTGCTGGCCGACGTTCCATGTCACTGTTATCAAGAAAACTCTCTCTGTAAGGACATGCTCGCCAATCAACCATCAACTAGGTTAGGATTTGAATTAAGAGATTCGCCCAACCGATTCATGATTACAGTAGCCGACTCAATGCTCTTTACTGTCTCAACGCTCTTTCCCGCTGAGAAGTATTTCTTCATCTTGTCCGAATTCTTACTTTTACTCTTCGATATTTTTCGAAGGCGGATAAATGAATTAGCATTGAGAAACATCCTTGCTGTGTGCTTAAACCTGCTATTCAGAAGTTTGCGAGTCAGCCATGAATTTTCTTGCTTGAATCTAGGTGATTTGATAACTGAAATTGGAACTCCTGTCAATCTATTTGTCCAAGTTATATCTTCCTCTCCAGCACCAACAATTGCATCTTTGTAGTCCTCTGGAGTATTGCACTCGGTGGTGGCAATGAACCTTGTACCCATCTGAACACCGTCGTAACCAATCTCAAGTGCCTTGTTGAGTTCTGCCTCACTACCTATCCCACCAGCACATATCAGAGGTAGACCCATATCTGACAATTCATCATACATCTCCTGCATTGTACTCGGACCAAGATGGCCTCCAGCACGATTGTTGACGCAAATTAGTCCATCTACACCACAGTCCTTGCCTTTCTCTGCCCATTTACGGTTGGTTACATCGTGGTAAACCACACCACCGTAGGCATGGACCTTCTCGCAAACCCAATCAGGCTTGCCCAAAGAAGTTACAAAAAATCGAATACCTTCCTCAAGAGCAATATCAATCCAGCCAGACATCTTCTCAAAATATTTCTTGCTACCTTTCTCAATTAATGCATTAAAACCAATTGGTTTATCTGTCAAATTTCGCATCAAGCGTATCCCCTCACGTAGGTCGTGGCCGTGGACATAAGTCATTGAAACTGGTTGCATAATTGCCAAACCACCTCCTTCGGAGGCTGCTGCAACCAACTCAGGATTTGAACAAGGATACATCGCTCCGCAGATAATAGGATGCTCAACACCTGCATGTTTGGTAAACCGAGTACTTACCATGCGCTCACCTAATCAACCAACACGCGGAAGTTCCACTTGAATATCCATTCGGAGACGATTTCACCCGAAGTGTCCCTTCCTGTAGACTTGAGAACACACTCAACAGGTTCTCCAGACTTCATGCTCTTCTCTATGGCGTTACGGGCAGAGGGTACCTCATCACAGGTGAATGTAATACGTCCCTTTGCGATTTTAGTGAATGATGCTTCAGTACCAACGACAAACATTCGTAATTTCTCCGGCATAGCACGCGATATTGCAAAAGGAGCTGCGCCGGTTGCGAGTTCAGCACCCATTCCCTGTACGGCCCAATACATCGTCTTGAACGGATTCTGTGAGCGCCAGCCACCTGGAATTGATGTCGCGCAAATTTCGTTGTTTATACGATCCATCCGAAGACCTGCAAATCTCGCTGTAGGCATTGAGACAAGAGAAAACATCCTGAACTTGATTGCGCCAAGAAGGCTTCTATACTCAGATGCCAATTTATTCTCATCTATTGGCATGGACTACCCCATTAAAGATTTTACAAGCCTACAGTATTGTTCCATTGCATCAACTTCAGAGATCCCATTGACTTTGAACCAAGCCTTGTGCTTAGCGCGATCTTTTATCCCACCTCTAGCCCTGCCTTCACAATCACCATCAGTGGCCTGCTTATACAAAGCATAAAGGCGCAATAATGTGTTATTATCGGGCTTAATGTTCAATCTCCACACTTTCTTCGTTGCACGCTCAAATCTTCTTTTCAAACTCATACTAATCCTTCCATTGCTCCTCCAAGCCGTGGCTTAAGCCACTCCTCAAGAATTGACTTCCTCTCCTCACTATCAACCGCCGATGTGTGGGGTTGAGATACCATCATATGTACTGAAGCTGAATCGTCTAAATGAGATGTGATGAGCTTGTAATGTTGTGTTCCAAGGCGATTATCACGTCTCGCTTGCATCAACAATATCGGAACAGTCGGCATTCCGAAATGTGGTACCTGAGCAGTCGCGTAACGAATTGAGAGGTCGGGGTGGATTCGCTCGTGCTCACGGCGAAGGATTTGCCTCACCCAAGGTTTGAAAGCCCCAAATTGAGGTGGTAAAATTGATTCTACAGCAAGAGGAAATGACGTCGCAGGTGATTCTAGCATCACCCCAGCCAAACGTCCTTCCCACCAACCTTTCGGGTTAGCACCTAACCAAATGCAGATGAACCCTCCAACACTATGGCCATAGAACCACACCCTCTCTGGAAGGTCAGAGCCTAACTCATGTTCTAGTGATTCTAACATGGCCTCAATGTCTTCCGCCACCTTGAGCAATGTCCAGTCCTGCCTACGGTCACAGTCTCCATGTCCTCGAAGATTCAGACCAACAACATTTGCTCCAAGTTCTGCTAGGTGTAATGCTCTAGACTCCACATTACGAAGGGACGAGCCTCGACCGTGTAGAATTACAACAAGGTCATCTTCTCCACCATCAACTTCAAGCAGGTGTGCAGTCTTTACATCGCCACCCCAACCTACGTACCTAAAGGGCGCCCAACGTGGGTCGACCGGTTTTCCTACTACTGGTTCTGGGGTTGTAAATACTAAATGAATCACAACACGGCGGAATAGCAACCAAACAAACACCGGTAATGACAATCCAACCATCACCCAAGCAATTGGATTGGAAGCCCAACTTGGAATAAGCAACATTGCAAGTACTTCTGATGAGAGAATGAATACGAGTAAATCTGGGAAAGTGGGTGTGTATCTGACCTCTGGTTGAACATGAGGTGTTACAAGGCCGTATTGATCTTCTCTAATCAATGTCACATCATCGCCTCCGGATAGTCCATCAGTGGTTTGGGGCCAGATTGAATCTTGGCTGCAAGACTGATTGTTTCTGGGTAGATTCGCTTGAAGAAGAAGCGCGCACTAGCCAACTTGGCATCATAGAATGGTTCTCCCTTTCTCTTGAGGCTGACCTTCGCCATCTTGGCCCACATATAAGCCAGTAGAACATTTCCGAAATAGCGGCAGTAGTCTGTCGCCCCTGCTGCTAAGAAGTGAGGGTCAGCCATTCCTTCGGCAATCATTAGCAAGGTAATCTGTTGAAGCCCCCTGACGCCTTGATGGAGTGGTTTGTTGAACTCGTCCATCTCGGGATTCTCCCGATTCTCCTCAATGAACTCTGTCAGAGGCCACAACAAATGGCGCAGATTCTTCCCGAAGCCCTGAGTAATCTTTCGACCTGCAAGGTCAAGAGCCTGGATTCCGTTAGTCCCTTCCCATATTTTGGATATTCTGACATCGCGGTAATACTGTTCAACTCCGAACTCACTACAGTAACCCGCTCCACCCATTACCTGCATACAGGTGCTGGCAGTCTCGCAAGCGAGGTCTGTGAAGTGGGCTTTGACGATAGGTGTGAATAGCGCTACTAGAGCCTCAGCCGGCTCAGCGATTTCTGGGTCGTCGCTGTGCATCTGATCTAGCAGGATACCAGTCCAGACTGCGAGGGCTCTACAGCCTTCGTTGTTGACCTTGGCTTCAAGGAGCATGCGACGGACATCCGGGTGAACGAGGATGTTGTCGGCCCGCTCGTTAGGGTCACTGGTTCCTTTCAAATCCCGGCCTTGACGACGCTCTCTTGACCAAGCTAGTGCATTCTGGTAAGCAATCTCACCGAGGCCAAGACCCATCATTCCCGTAGCCACACGCTCGCGATTCATCATCTGGAACATGAGCGGCATGCCACCATGTAGTGGCCCAACAAGCCAGCCTACACTTTCGTCGAAATTCATTACGCAAGTCGGGGAAGCATGGATTCCCATCTTCTCCTCACTACCCGAGCAAGTAACACCGTTATTCTCAGATACTAAGTCATGAGAAATACCTTCGACGCTGCCCGATTGCCATTCAACGGGCAGGTACTTTGGAACCAAGAAGAGCGATATCCCTTTGCTACCGTCTGGGCCCCCGGGAGCCTTAGCAAGTACCAGATGGACGATGTTATCGACCATGTCATGCTCGCCGTAGGTGATGAATATCTTAGTGCCAGATATTCGGTATGTTCCGTCATCCTGTGGCTCAGCTTTGGATGATATGATACCGAGATCGGTTCCTGCATGGGGCTCGGTCAGGCACATCGTTCCTGACCATTCTCCAGAAGCGAGGTGGGGTGCGAAGTAGTCAATGAGGTCCTGCCTTCCATTGGATACTAGGACCTCATAAACACCTATGGAGAGAGCAGGCAGGACACTTAGAGCCATACAAGCGGAGGTACCGAATTCAGCCCAAGTGACTGCTTGAAAGAAAGTTGGGACGCCCATGCCGCCGTGTTCGGGTTTACACGCGGTGGAGAGCCAGCCTTCTTCGATACCTTTTCGATAAGCATCCTTGAACTCCTGCGGCATGGTGATATGACCGTCTTCAAACTTGAGCCCCTCCTTATCGCCTAGTGCGTTGATTGGAAGCCAGACATCTTTGGTATGTGTCGCCCAACCCTCCATCAGCATAGCGAGAAAATCGGCATCAAAGTCCTCAAAACCTAGACCTTCCATTGAGCCTATCGCGTCAAATATCTCATTGAAAAGAAAATCGTACTCACGGACGGGGGGATTCCAGACTACCATATTATCACCTCAATTTCTCAACGGCTTACCGGTTACAAGCATGTGCTCCATTCTTTCCAGCGAGTCTTCGTTACGAGCGAGCCTACCGATGGCTTCCCGCTCCAACTCTAGAACATCCTCTTCAGTGAGAATATCCACCATGTCAGTATCTCCGCCCGAAAGTATCTCAGCTAATGCGTCTGAAACTATCACATCATGCGGCGTCGCTCTACCTGAACGACGCAGGTCAGCAACTGCAAGAGCAAGTGCTGCCTTTCCGGTTCGGCCTGGGAGGTGGAATACGTGAGGTGTGGGTGGCTCATAATCAATTGACAACTCAAGCACAAGTTGCTTTGCATCATTAATTAGTCGCGACCTATTCATTGTAATTCTATCATTATGGGTAAGATAACCGATGTCCTGAGCCTGTTGTGCCGACTTTGCCACCTTTGCAAGACCAATGGTCTCGAATGCGCTAGTCACTGGTCCCATTGGGCCACCAGCTGCATAACCGTTCTGAGCAAGCCGTCCGAGCATCTCCTTACAACCACCCCAAGCCGGAATGATTCCAACTCCAACTTCAACGAGACCGATGTATGACTCTGAATGTGCCTGCACAGCGTCAGAGTGAAGCAACACCTCACATCCACCACCTAGACACATTCCTGTAGATGCTGAAACCACCGGAACCTCGGCGTACTTTAGTGCAGAATACGTCTCTTGACCAAGGGCAATGAACTGCTCAAGTTCCTTCCAAGCGCCTAGGTTGACGGCGAAGAGTGCTAGACCAAGATTGGCACCAGCACAGAAGTTCTGGCCATCGTTTGCAATCAGAATACCCTTCCAATCTTCAGTCTCGGCAAGGTCAACTGCAGAAAGAAGCATCTCCATGCTCATCGGATCCATTGCATTCATCTTAGAGTGATATTCAACAAGTAATACACCATCACCTGCATCCCAAATACTTGCGCTAGGATTCTTTTCGAGAGGAGAACCGCGCCGCTTTAAATCAGCGACTGACAAGGTTTCTGGTGGTCGGTCCAAGACAACCCTATCACCGCTTGAAACCAAGTAATTAGGCTCGCCATTGATGACTTCATGGAAGGTTGAACCCTTTGCAAGGAGCAGTAAGGGTGGTACCTCACGACCACTTTCTTCTAACGCTGTGATTAACCAATCAACACCTAGTTGATCTATCATCTCAAAAGGTCCTTTCTTCCAATTGTAGCCTATACGCATTGCTAAGTCAACATCTGCTACTGAATCTGTCACCTCAGGAACGAGGGTTGCGGCGTAAGCCAATGTATCTAGAAGTATTTCACGCACAAACGAGGCACCTTCGTCCGGGTGTTCAAGTAAGCGCCGGAGCCCCTGTTTACCCATTTTAGCTGAAAGGAAGGCTGCCTTTCTTTCGGCTGGAGCGTACTCTCCAGTTACCAAATTTCTCGCCTCCTTTACCCGCTGTCCTTCATCCGTGTTCAGACGATAGAATCCACCCTTGCCTTTGCGCCCAGTATATCCATCAGCAATCATCTGTTGAATCATCTCTCCTCCTTCACCAGCAAACCGGTGAATCGCATCTGAATCGTTCAGATTCGTGAGTAAACTCTCCATGATGTGGGGGATGAGGTCAATACCAACGAGGTCCATCAGGCCAAACACTGCAGTTTTTGGAAGACCTATTGGAAGGCCTAACATAGCGTCAGCTTGCTCTACTGTAAACCCTCTTTGAAGTGTCTCATAAATCGCCCTCTGTACGAAGAATACGCCTAACCTGTTTCCTATGAACCCTGGACGGTCATTGCACATTACCACCTGTTTGCCTAGGCGAACATCAGCGAATTGGGTAAAACGAGACAGAAAATCATCAGATACCTCTGAACCTGAAACAACCTCAAGTAAAGGAAGATATCTTGGTGGATTAAAGAAATGGGTAATTAGAAATCGTGAGGCTAGATTCTGATTCATACCCTCAACTAGGGCTGAGCGAGGTAATGTTGAGGTGTTTGATGAGAGGACTGCTTCGGGATTGAGGTGTGCTGCGAGTTTAGAGTAAACTTGATGCTTAATGTCCAATCGTTCCAATACGACTTCAATTACCCAATCTATTTCAGCCAATTGATGAAGATCATCCTCTAAGTTTCCAACCTTGATTCGAGAGGAATAATCCGGATGCATCAACATTTCAGGGTTAGACTTAGCCATTGATTGAATTGCACTTTGTGCGAAGGCATTCCTGTCCCCACCCTCTTCAATGTCAGGTGGAACAATGTCAAGAAGTAGGACTTCACAACCTGCGTTAGCACAATGGGCAGCAATTCCAGCACCCATTACACCTGAACCGATAACGGCTACACGCTGGATTTCAATCATTCATTCACTCTCCTCAGTCTATTCTCTCCAACACAGTAGCGATACCCTGCCCACCACCAATGCACATAGTGACAAGCGCGGTTTTTGCACCATTTCTCTGCAATAATTGGGCTGCTTTACCAGTAATTCTAGCACCACTAGCACCCAACGGGTGGCCTAGAGCAATTGCTCCACCGTCCAGGTTTACTTTGTCAACATCCAACCCTAACTCTTCGATGACTGCAATTGACTGTGCTGCAAATGCCTCATTCAACTCAACTAAGTCAATGTCATCAAGTTCCAAACCGGCTCGCTTGAGAGCTTTGCGACTCGCTTCAACAGGCCCTATTCCCATCAACTCTGGTTCACAACCTGAAACTGCAGTAGATAGAATACGAGCAAGTGGGGTCAATCCATTGCTCTTAGCAAAGTCTTCGCTACACACTAACATGAAAGCAACCCCATCGGTCAATGGAGATGCCGTACCAGCAGTAACCGTGCCATTCTCGTCGAATGCCGGCCTCAAACCAGAAAGGGTCTCTACATCAGTATCTGCTCGAATACAACCATCAATCTCAACTAACCCATCTTCAGTTTGAATGACTACAATTTCACTCGCTAACGAACCCGCTGCTTGGGCGTTCGCTGCCTTTTGGTGACTCTCGACCGCAAATTCTTCTTGGCGTTCTCTAGAAATATTTCTCTGCTCAGCAAGATTTTCAGCGGTGATTCCCATCGATGTGAAAGCCTCGGGATAATCGGCTACAAGTTCCGGATTGGGCATTGGGTTAAATCCAGTCATTGGTATTCTTGTCATTGATTCAACCCCACCACAAATGAATGCCTCTCCAGCACCCATTGCTATTCTCCCCGTGGCATCGTGAATCGCTTGCATTGATGAACCGCAAAAACGGTTGATGGTAACTCCAGCAACCGAATTAGGTAAACCAGAAAGAAATGTGATCATCCTTGCAAGATTGAAACCTTGCTCACCTTCAGGAAATGCACATCCAACAATAATATCTTCAATCAATTCTGGTTTGATTCCTGTTCTTTCAACCAATTCTTTGACAACAATTGATGCAAGGTCATCTGGTCGCATTCGAGCTAGTCCACCTTTCCTCGCAGGCGTGAATGGGGACCTAACATACCCTACAATTACTGCTGGCATATATTATAATTACTTGATGTAATAATTAAACCGTTGAGTTGTTTAGAATTTACTTGGTTTCATAAGTGACACCAAGTGTTTTAGAACTCACTAGAAAACTAGTAGTTAATTCCCATCACATGTGGTGATGAGCGAATTACCGAACTCAGTGACTGGTCTAGTGATTACGCTGATTGCGGCTCTGGCCGCGACCAGAGCGCTGACTATTGCG
>DTUF01000048.1:17161-27665 GCA_012964335.1 Candidatus Poseidoniales archaeon
TTGCGTCCACCGTTGCGTCCACCGTTGCGTCCACTGTTACGTCCACCATTGGATTGGTGATTTGATTTCCCATTCGAGCGCTTGGCACTGAATTTATGATTACTAGGTTGGCGACGACCGCGGCCCCGATTCTGCTGCTTTTTGGGTGCCTTGTCCCCCTTGCGTGACCGGGCATTCTCGGAGTGGAAAGGTTGGTTCTCATCAACTGGGATGTCTTGGCGAATCATCTTCTCAATGCCGCGCAGATACTCGCCTTCACCCTCATCACAGAAAGCAATAGTGATACCCCCTTGGCCTGCACGTCCTGTGCGTCCAATTCGGTGTACGTAGACCTCGGGCTCGTTGGGCAAATCCAGATTTATCACATGGCTGATGTCGGAGACATCGATGCCACGGCTCGCCACGTCGGTGGCAACTAGCACCTGAAGGGTGCCTTTGCGGAAACGGCCAAGCGCCTTCTCGCGGGCGCCCTGACTCTTGTTGCCATGAATGGCGAGAGCTTCAATACCGTCTTGTCCGAGCTGCTTGACGATGCGGTTGCAACCGTGCTTGGTGCGGCTAAACACGAGCACCTTCTTAGGTCGCTCCTCCTCTATGATATGTCTCAATAGACCACGCTTGTCGCTCTTCATGACGAACATCAGGGATTGTTCAATGGCCTCAACAGTGGTTGATTCAGGTGTGATCGAGACGCTTACTGGGTCGTCGAGCATGTCACGAGACAATTCAACAATCGAGCGCGGCATCGTGGCACTGAACAACAGACTCTGACGTTTCTTTGGTATCTGTGCAAGAATCTTGCGAATATCTCGGATGAAGCCCATGTCGAGCATACGGTCCGCCTCATCGAGAACAAGGAATTGTACATGGGACAGGTCAACGTATCCCTGAGAAATGAGGTCTAGCAAACGACCTGGTGTGGCGACAAGAATGTCGACACCCCGGCGTAGTAACTTCTCTTGTGGACGCTGAGATACGCCACCGAACATGACCATTGAACGGATGTCGAGGTGTCGTGCATAGTTCTCGATATTATCGTTAATCTGGGCTGCTAGTTCACGGGTTGGGCATAGCATCAAAACGCGGATGCGGCGTGAACCCGACCATGGGTCTTCAGCCATCGCATCGAGGATTGGAAGGGCAAAGGCGGCGGTCTTCCCGGTGCCTGTCTGGGCGCAACCGAGCATGTCACGGCCTTCGATGAGTTCTGGTATAGCCTGAACTTGAATCGGGGTGGGTGTGACGTAACCAATCTCGTCGAGGGCATCCAGTAAAGGCTGGCAGAGGTTCAAAGAAGAAAAATCCATGCTAATCACTCACATATGTGTAATAATGGCGTCACCGAACTCGCTACACTTGAGCAGAGTTGCGCCATCCATCAACCGCTCAAAATCGTAGGTTACTGTTTTGGCAGATATTGCCCCTTCCATACCCTTCACTATTAGGTCAGCAGCCTCATCCCAACCCATGTATCTCAACATCATTTCAGCAGAAAGAATTAGTGAACCAGGATTCACTTTGTCTTGACCGGTATACTTTGGAGCGGTTCCATGTGTTGCCTCAAAAATAGCAATTCCTGTATCGTAATTTATATTCGCTCCCGGAGCGATTCCAATTCCTCCTACTTGAGCAGCTAACGCATCAGAAATGTAATCACCATTCAGATTCATAGTGGTCAATACTGTATATTCACGAGGTCTTGTCAATACCTGCTGCAACATTGCATCTGCAATTACATCCTTGATGATAATTTCATTCCCTGTGTTAGGATTAGACATTGTGCACCACGGCCCATCATCTAACAAAGTAGCACCAAACTCATCTTGAGCAAGTTGGTAACCCCAATCACGGAATCCGCCTTCTGTGAATTTCATTATGTTCCCTTTGTGAACTAGAGTTACGCTTGGTAAATCCTGCTCAATAGCATACAGAATTGCCGCTCTAACGATTCTCGCGGTCCCTTCTTTACTGATTGGTTTGATTCCAATCCCTGAAGAATCGGGGAAACGAATTTTTGTGACACCCATCTCATTTTGTAAAAAGTCAATCACCTTTCGAACCTCGGCGCTACCAGCTTCCCATTCAATACCTGCATAGACATCCTCACTATTTTCTCTGAAAATAATCATGTCAACTGCACCTGGATCTTTGACTGGGCTGGGAGTTCCCTGATACCATCTTACTGGGCGCACACAGGCAAAGAGGTCTAATTGTTGACGCAAAGCAACATTGAGGCTTCGAATCCCACCACCAACTGGTGTTGTAAGTGGCCCTTTGATTGATACAAGCCCTGTTCTCATAGCCGATTTGGTTTCCTCTGGAAGCCATTCTCCGGTTGCATTGAATGCCTTTTGTCCAGCTAAGACCTCTTGCCATTCTATCTCTCGTTTGCCACCATAGGCCTTCAAAATTGAGGAATCAACCACTTTACGCATCACTGGAGTGATGTCAATGCCTATCCCATCACCTTCAATGAAATTGATGACTGGATTATCGGGCACATTCAATTTACCACTGGCTAGAGTGATAGGGATACCAGAGGTCATTATTTTGGCCGACCCGCCTCCCCTTCATGAATGCGATGGATATAGTGTGAGTTCAATAGCAAACATATTCTCTAAGTCTCTCCTCCGGAAAAATATGGATTCATTGGTAGAATGGAATGGTGGCAAGAGTTTGACCTGTACCGACAAACAAGGGATAACGATGGGATTAGCGTGGGGTGGAGAAGGTGTATCTCCTGTAACTGCAACCCTACACTCTTGTGGTGCTTGTAGTCTAATTGACGTGGTTGAAGGTTTGAAAAACCGTGAAGTAACAAGCGCATCGGTTAGCCTCGACTTAGAGCGCTCAGATTCAGACCCAAAAGTGTTCACAAAAATTCACATGGTTTACCGAGTGAGTGGGGATGATTTGCCAGAAAAATTGGTTAATCGTCTTATCCAGCACAGTCATAAAAAATACTGTACAATATCTAACATGATTAAACACACTGCTGATATCACTTGGGAAGCAATAGTAGAGTAATTACTCGTCTTGGTCAATAAGACCAATCATTTTTGCTACCGGTACAAGAAGTGCTGGTACTCTAGCAATTTCTCCAGCCTCTTCACCTTCAAGCCAAACACCCTCTGCGTACGGTTCACCTAAGCCAAGTTGGCCCATCCATGAGTGACTTGCAAGCCATCTCTCCCTAGAGAGCCCTGCTAGCATAGCTGCTTTCCCCATGGCTTTGGATACATCATAACTTGCTGGGTCGTCTAAGAAAGTAAGAGTTCCAACCCAAGCAGCCAATGCCTGATCCCCACACCCAAAACCTGCTCTTGTTAAGTCATAGACCACCTCTTCCTCAAAATGTGATTCGATTTCTGCCCGTTCTGAATTTGATAAACCAATCATGTTCTGCATAGCATCAAGAAGTCTGATACTGTGCAAAGAAAGAGCGCCGTCACTACACCATGCTAATTCTAGAGCGTGCCAAAATGGTGTATTTTCTGCTTTCATGAAGAACGCTCCAACATACTTTGAAGCATCTCTAGGTGTTGTTCAAAAGAGATTCCTAATTCTTCCCGCTTTCGAGCCAATAATTTTGCTTCAGCAGGGTCAAGGATGCCATCAATCCAACATGTTGACATCAACATTTCATAGGCTACATTTGGTGGTGTCGCGGGTTGTTCATCTTCTTCTGGTTCCTCATCAACTTCTTCCTCAACAGATGGTACTTCGACTTCCTGCTCCTCAACATCATCCTCAACTACCTCGCCATCCAAATTAAGAGCGGAATCTGAGGCTAGGAATCCATCGCCATCAACGAGATCTTCTTCCTCTTCATCGTCATCATCCATGAATACCGATAAAGGGTCACTGCTATCGACGGTGTTGTCACCAAATGAACCTCCGCCACCCCCACTTGCAACACCAAGTTCTGCGAATGGGTCAATATCCTCATGGTCTGCTTGTTCACCTACTAGGCCATTCAACTCATCTGAAAAAGAACCTGAAGAAGGGAGGGTGTCATTATCCATTGCTTCGCGTACGCGCTCGCGAGAGCGGTGTAACACAGCATCTCTTCGGCCACCCCAGTCGCCTCCATCTCGGTGGTTCTCAATGTGTGACATCGCCGCTTCATGGTCTTCAGAATCGCATTCAAGGGTTTCTTGAACTTGTGAAATTAAGCCCTCATCAATTCCTTCTTCGGACTCAACGCTAAGAATCATCGCAGCGTGGAGAATCTGTTCTGGTGCAAGCATTTGAATCAACCACATCTAACAGCCGGTTACCGACTAATAGCATCTGCTAGGGCGCCTCCTTCAAATGCGTTCCCGTTAACCGTCCGACGCCATATTCCCGTGTTTTTTTTGTTTCAAGGAAATAAGTGGGGGGGTTTTTTCACTAAAATCAGATAAAATCATTGCCTAAAGTTCGGTGTATTCCAACCCTGCTGGTCAAAATGTTCAGTTTCGGAAGTAGATAAATTTCGCCTTCAACTATACTATAGGACTCTACAACTCTGCTAACTATTAAGAACCCTCTCGCCGGGCAAAAGAATCCCGCTTGCACAATGTGGACACTAACCAAGTCCTGACCATGTCGAGAAAGGGGAATTTAGGCCGGAGGACTGGAAATGCAGACATCAGAGCGAGAATCTGTGAATGCCGGCGATGCGGAAAGCGGGTTAGTTGTTGAACGCAGATTTACCTCACCAAACAAACCCGTACAAGAACAATTTGAATGGTCTACAACTGACATTGATTTGAAAGATGCGAAGGGTATTACCGTTCGGAAAATTGAAAATATTGAATTTCCGAAGGGTTTTGATGGTGTTCCTGGTAAAGTTGCAGCTGACAAATATCTTCGCAAGGTTGTCCCTGGTATGGACCACCTCGTCAAAATACCCGAAGACGGGGTTCCTGAATGGTTATGGCGCTCAAAGCCTGATGATGCGAAGAAAGCAGAATCTAAGAATTGGGTTGGAAAGGAGACTTCAGGCTGGCAACTTTTCCATCGATTAGCAGGATGCTGGACATATTGGGGATGGAAGCATGAATACTTTGCTAGTGAAACTGATGCTCGCGCATACTACGATGAAATGTGCTTCTTGTTGGCTAGTCAACGCTCAGCACCTAATAGTCCACAGTGGTTCAATACCGGATTACACTGGGCATATGGGATAGAAGGACCGGCTCAGGGACACTGGTATGTTGATCCATTGACCGCTGAGGATTGTAAATCAGTAAACGCCTATGAAAGGCCTCAACCACATGCTTGCTTCATTCAGAGTATTCAAGATAGATTGGTGGGCGAAGGTGGGATTACAGACCTAGTCGCCCGTGAAGCATTATTGTTCAAATTCGGATCAGGTACTGGTAGTAACTTTAGCAACATCAGAGGTGATGGTGAACCACTTTCTGGTGGCGGTCAATCAAGCGGCCTGCTTTCATTCTTGATGATTTTAGATAAGGCCGCTGGGGCGATTAAGTCAGGCGGGACAACTCGCCGTGCGGCAAAAATGATCACCCTTGATCTTGACCACCCTGACATTCAACAATATGTTAACTGGAAAATGAGGGAAGAAGAAAAAGTTTCAGCCTTGATTGCTGGAGCAGCGGCGTTACAGAAAAATGCAAACAATATAATGAATGCAATCAATAATTTTGAGGGTGATGCTGGTAAGAGCACTGAAATTACAGAAAACATTGAGTTAGCAAAAGCAGTCAAGCGGGCAGTCAATGCAAGCATCGCCCAACCACACATCAAGCGAATAATTGACCTTGCAAAGCAAGGTCACACTTCAATGAAATTTGAACAATTTGATGCTGATTGGCAGGGTAAAGGCTATCTCACAGTTTCTGGACAAAACAGTAACAATTCAGTTAGAGTGCCTAACCAATTTATGGAAGCTGTTGAGACAGGAAAAGATTGGAACCTCTATTGGCGCACAGAAAAGAGTGCTGCGATTGAGGAAGGTAGGGAAGCCAAGCCAAGCAAGACAATGCCAGCTCAAGATTTGTGGGATGAGGTATCTCACGCCGCATGGTCATGTGCTGACCCAGGTGTTCAATTTGACACAACCATCAACGATTGGCACACGTGTCCAGAAAGTGGAAGAATCAACGGTTCTAATCCATGTAGTGAATACATGTTTTTGGATAACACCGCATGTAATTTGGCTAGCATCAATCTGTTACACTTCTACGACAAAGAAAGAGGTGTTTTCAACATTGATGACTATGTTCACACTATTCGTCTTTGGACAGCTACTCTCGAAGTATCGGTGCTGATGGCTCAATTCCCTTCACAACAAATATCTAGACTCTCTTATGATACACGAACTCTCGGGCTTGGGTACTGTAACATCGGCTCACTCTTGATGCACATGGGCATTCCTTACGATGACCCACGTGGTTACGCAATCTGTGGTGCACTTACTTCTATTATGACTGGTGAAACATACAAAACATCTGCAGAGATGGCTTCTTTCCTTGGTCCATTCAATCTCTATGATGAAAATCGTGACTCTATGCTCAGAGTGATGCGCAATCATCGCCGCGCTGCCTACGATGTTGCACCTGAAGAATATGAAAATCTTTCAGTTAACCCAATGGGAATTGATGCCAAACAATGTCCTAGTGATTTGTTAGATGCTGCTAAATCTGCATGGGACCAAGCGGTAATGATGGGGGAGGAACATGGCTATCGAAATGCCCAAACAACAGTGATTGCACCAACCGGCACAATTGGATTAGTTATGGGCGCAGATACTACAGGGGTTGAGCCAATGTTTTCTATCGTTCAATACAAAACACTCGCTGGTGGTGGCACCCTTCGAATCCCAGCAACTGGGCTTCAGTCTGGTCTTTCCAATTTGGGTTATAAAAATCATGAAGTTGATGATATCATCAATTATGTAATGGGAACAGGAACGTTTTCAGGATGTCCAACCATTAACACCGGCTCACTTGTTGAGAAAGGTTTCACAGAAGAAGAATTCGCTAAAATGGATAACTCATTCGATGATGTGTTTGATGTACGCAGTTTAGCCTGCCCAAATGTATTGGGTGGAGATTTCTGCAAGGAAGCACTTGGCCTAACAGAAGAGCAATTGGCCGACCCATTCGTCGATGTTCTTAGCCTACTTGGCTTTTCTTCAGCCGATATTTCAACTGCGAATGATTACTTGTTTGGAAAGGCAACCATTGAAGGGGCTCCATACCTCAAAGATGAGCATTTAGCTGTGTTTGACTGCGCTCAACCTTGTGGTGCTTATGGAAAACGTTTCATTCGCTGGGAAGCCCATGTTGACATGATGGCTGCTGCTCAACCTTTCATCTCAGGAGCCATCTCTAAGACTATCAATATGCCACCTGATGTTACTATTGATGATGTTCAAGAAGCATACATGCGAAGTTGGAAAACTGGTAACAAAGCGTGCGCACTCTATCGCGACGGAAGCAAGTTATCTCAGCCCTTGATGTCCTCTTTGATACCTCCTTCAATGGGAATTGAAGATGAAGAAGAGGAAGAAGAAGTTTCTGTTGTCATCAAGAAAGTAGCAGAGAGAATACCCATGCCTGCGCCACAAGCTCAAATGGTAGCGGAAACCATCACACAAGGATATGTTGCTGCCCGCCGACCACTTCCTGATAGCCGTGGTTCATACACCATGAAAGCAAGAGTAGGTGGCCATACTGTCTACTTGACATCAAGCACATATGATGATGGAAAGGTTGGTGAAATCATGATCACTACCTCAAAGGAAGGGGCTGCCTGGCGCTCAATGCTCAATCAGTTCGCAATCGCTGTTTCGATTGGATTACAATATGGTGTTCCTCTTGACGCATTTGTCAAGTCATTCACCTTCCAAAAATTCGAGCCAAGTGGAATGGTTCAGGGTGGAAGTAACCGAGTCAAGATGGCAACTAGCATAGTTGACTATCTATTCCGAGAATTGGGTATCCAATATCTTGGCCGAGATGACTTGGCGCAAGTATCTGAGGAAGATTTGGATGCAATGTCAATCAGCCGACCAGAAGCAACGCCTGATGGAATTGTCAGGCATGAAGGTGAGAAGAGAGACATCCAACTTACTCTAAATGTTTCCGAATCAGAAGACCAAATTAGAATGAGGGTCGCGAAAGAGCGAGGGTTCACTGGTGATATTTGTGCTACCTGTGGTGGCAGTAGAATGCAACGTAGTGGAACCTGCCTCAAATGTGCTGAATGTGGCTCAACTACCGGTTGTTCGTGATTAAAACCCACGATTCTTATTCAAAATTTTGAGGTACAAGGACTCTTGCTGGGTGACAATTAATCCAGCGCAGTGTTAACTCACGGAGTTGATTTGATTTGAAGGAATGTTGACGATGAAGCCCATGTCCAGTCGCCTTGCTAAAAACCCCATCAAGACCAGCACTAATTGCCATTCTTGTAATTGCAATCTTTGCAGCTCTGACAACATTTGCTGCGTATAGCCGGCTTGCTTCATCTTCAAATTTAATCCCTAAATTGCGTGCTAAATCTCCTTGTGTAACGCCATCTTCTTCTTGTGCAATCATTCCTATAATTATGAATTGATCACGTACATGCCTATCCCATCTCCGGAAGTCTCCTGAATGTTCATCTGAACCGGCTGCGAATTTATCTGAAAGTATTTCAAGCCAAGATTTGTTGGTTCCTTTGAAACGGTTAATATTGAAACTCTCGCACAACGAAAAATCTAATTTTGTTGAAGATCGGAATTCTAAAAGCCCTTCAAACCGCTCACTCTTCCATTCATCAAGAAGCCAGTATTCTAACCTTCGACTTGCTTTTGGGTCATGACCTGTAGCCCTGTTAACACCTTGACGAAGTAAATCAGGAGCAACCTGGCGAAAAGAATCGGGGTCCTCCTTAGCCCAAATTGTGAATGCTTCTGTGAGTCTCTGGATTCTCTTTTTTTCTAGTGAATCCTTCTTTGACAACTGTTCGCTACTAGTCATGCAATCACCATTAAGGGTATATTTTGATATCACCCGGCACTATTTGAAAGATAGTGTATAGTGCACATGAATACTTCATGTTAGTTCTAAACAGGCATTAAGCCATTTCTTTGCGCCATTTCCACAAAATCTCTATTTCAGACTCAATATCAAAGGATTCGCCGACTGTTCCAGCCCTCTCAAGCCTTGATTTGATGACTTCAATGAATTCTTCATCAACAGGTTCACCAACTATTCGCTCAGCAAATTGAGCAATACTGATACCTGCCCCAGTAGCAATTGCATGCTCTACGCGGCGTTTCTCCTCATCATCTTCAGGGGGTCTTACGAATCGACTCAAGCTTCCACCTCCGCTCTCCAAGGTGAAACACCCATCTCAACATATTGAACTAACTCGTCACTCCAGTGACTCAATGGTCCACTTTCTGCAAGTGGTTCAGCAGCAGGTTGTTCACTCCATACTGACTCTTTCATCTGAGCGCGTCCAAGAACAATGGCCTTGCGAATAATTTTAGCAACACTTGCGACAGCCAATGTTTGGCGGTCTGTAAAACTCCAGTATGAATTACCTCTTGGATGTGTATGTGTCCAAATTTGGAATGGAATTGTCGCTCCTTTTGGTGGATTCAACCCCACTCGTGAAATGGTACCCCAATCAATGAAGCATAATCCTTCAGCATCAACCAGCATGCTGACTTCCATACCAACAGTCTCACTGATGGAATAGAACCATGGCCAGTGATTATTGACACCCAAATAGGCCATCGTTTCTCTCACTTCATCTGACCAAACATCACCTTGCTCAAGAGCTGCCTCAACCGCATCAAGTGAATGTAGCACCGGTGTTACTGGTGGTTTTGCTTCAGACATTACTCATCACCTCCAGCAATAAGTTCAGGAACTTCTGGGAATTCAAGTTCACCGAAAGTTAGAGAATACATGCGCGCGGGGGTTGGACGGAAAGGAAGACCGCTAAGTTCGCGAAGATTCTGAACCAACCATTGAGCACCATGGGCAGCAGCAAGCGCGTAACCCATCTGTACATTTCCGGCCTTAATTGAACCTGGTATCTGGCAAGAAGCTGGTGCTTGGTCAAGAGGAGTCATCGTCTCAACTAAATTCGAATCACTCTGGTAATCAAGAGCGATCATTCCGTCTCCACCACACCTCAAATCTAACCAGCGCTCAGAGTTGTTGTGAACAAGTACTCTTGCTACAGGTCTGTCAACAGCAACCACGACCACATCATAACCATCAAGTTGTGACACTCTCAGTAATTTCTCACCAATTGGTTTTATTGTCAATGCTGGTGATAGGAATGGCGCTAATCGCTCCTCAGAGGAATTAACTTTGAGGCGCCCAACCATTCTTGGGTCGTGTCTTTGGTGTGCAAGATTGCCGACCTCAACTCTATCATCATCCATTAGGTGGATTTGGACTCCACCTATTCTACTCGCTATGTCTCCTGCAGTAAGTGCGGGAATCAACAAATCAAGCAGTTGGCTCCCGATGCCGCCTGCGCCTAC
>DTUF01000049.1:0-2287 GCA_012964335.1 Candidatus Poseidoniales archaeon
GTGAGAGTTTTCTAAGTCAACGAGCACCAAGTCGCCATCAAATCCTTCCTCAAGGCGACCCTTATTCTTCATGCCATACACTTGGGCCGGTCCTTCACACATCCAGCGTACAACATCTGAGACCGAGCACTTACCATCCTGTGCATGGGTGAGCATTAGGGGGAGAGAAGTTTCAACACCAGGCATTCCGGAGTGGGCGGTAGGGAATCCGAGATTCTTGTTCTCCAAAGTGTGAGGGGCGTGGTCAGTTGCAATGCAGTCAATGGTTCCATCCTTGAGCCGGCGCCATAACGTGTCACGGTCTTCTGTGTAGCGAATGGGGGGATTCATCTGTAAACGGGTGCCTACGCGAGACACATCATCTTGGTCAAAAGTGAGGTGCTGTGGAGACACTTCCGTGGTTACCAAATCACTTTTGTTTTGGGCTAGCCAATCTGCTTCAACACCAGTTGTAAGGTGAAGAACATGTAATTTATGGTTGAATTCATGAGCTAAAGCAGTTGCTCGCTTGGTGGCTATTAGAGCGCACTCGTCGTCACGCCATTCAGCGTGAGCGGCGATATCTGTGCGGTGTTGGAATTCTGGCCAGCGAGCGTTGAGGCGGTCTTCATCTTCAGCATGGACAGCGATGATTCCACCGGTGTTAGCAAAGATGTTCTCAAGATGCTCTTGTTGGTGAACGAGAAGGTCGCCAGTTGACGAGCCCATGAAGACCTTGATGCCACAGATTCCATCAGTTGATGTAGGCGCTTCTGCTGTTCCTACAGCCTCTTGTAAGTCTGCAACGTTATTTGGTGTAGCACCGATGAAGAAGCCGTAGTTGGTGACTGCTGTTGCCGCTGCTGAATCCAATTTTGACTGCATTGCGGCTAAACTAGTAGCGGCAGGATTGTTGTTTGGCATATCAAAAAATGATGTCACACCGCCTGCTGCTGCTGCTCTAGAGCCTGAACCAATGGTTTCTTTCTCAGGGTTGCCAGGCTCTCTAAAATGGACTTGAGGGTCGATTGCTCCAGGCATTAGGTGTAGACCTTCTCCCTCAACTAGCATCTCGTCACCATTGGGGACTAGACCTCCTCCAATCGCGATTAATTCTATCTTACCTGCGACTACTCGTAAATCGCCAGCAACGATGCGGTCTGAGAGCACCATTTCAGCGCCGCGAATCAGCATTGAACCTCTACTCATCTACTCCCTCGCCTCTTCAACGGGGAGAGCAGCCATTGATGATTCCGCCGGTTTCCCCATCTTGTTTGTAAGCAGTTACATAAATCGTTGAGCAGGGACAAATTAACAGAGGGGAGTTGTCATGATGAGAAAAAGAGACATAATTTTTGCTGGAATCGCAACCGGATTTTTTGTTGGATTGTTAATGACGATTATTACTCAGATTCCACTTGGTAATGATTCTGAGGGATATAAAATCACTGTGATGTACTATGGGTGGTCAGCATTGTTAGTTGTAATTGGAGTTCCGTTGGTGTCAGCATTTGGTGTCAAAATAATAGCGAAGATGAGGGGATGTTGTGAACCTAGTTTGAAGCTTTTAATTCCAGTAGCATACCTCACTTTCCTGATACCAGTATTAGGCGTCTCTTTTGGAGCCCCGAACAGTAACTTGGAAACATTGGCAACTATCGTCATGTTAGGTGCTATTGGAGGTGCTTTTTGGAGCCTACCATATGTGCTATGGGCATACTTCAAAAAACCCAATCCTACCGAAAATGAAGATGAATAATTGGTAGCGCCTGGTAGATTTGAACTACCGGTCTCCGGGTTATGAGCCCGACGAGATGACCTGACTACTCCAAAGCGCTGACCCCTCGGGAACGCCACCCCTATTTCAATACAATTCTATGTGGGTGAGTTGAGAGGTGTGCGTGGAAATTTGTTTGCAGATGTCGCCGTTGCCTTTTTCTTAGATGAGCCCTCCCATAGGTGTGATGGCACGCTTGAATAGTACAGGTCTAGGTAGACGAATATTGCCTAGCATAGCCTTGATGATGCTTCTATTACTCTCTCCATTGGCCGGGTGCTTAGGTGGTGATGATGAGAAAAAACCCAGTAAGGTTCACGTTATTTGGGGTGCGGATGCAACTGCTGGCTCCATTCTTCACATCATGGCGCCTAATTCTCAAAATACGACACAATCGCTAGATGAGGCTGAATTTACCTTTGATTTCAACGAAACTTACAGCGAAGAAGGAGACATTTCCACTTTTTGGGTTGACCCAGGAAATGGTGACCCAGTAGTTGAGGTCAATGCTGCTGACATGTCAACCGTCAC
>DTUF01000049.1:2387-26612 GCA_012964335.1 Candidatus Poseidoniales archaeon
GGATTAATACCAATTGTATTTGGATTGAAAAGAGGAATGAAAGGTAAATACTAGACTTCAGTTTCAGTTTTTAGTGAATTGAAACTGAAAGTGAACGATATTGATTTTTAGCAATAAATAGTGATTTTTCATTGCCAATCACTTTCAACCGGGTTAACTCCCTCCATAATTGGTTGATATACCCCTGCCAACAAAGGTCGGTCCAAGAAGGAGTGGAGAATAATGGCTGCAAAAAAGGAAAATGAGATTGATGAGGAAGAGTTGAAGGTGGAAGACGTACCCCTAGATGAAGAGGAGGATATGGTCGTGGTAGAGGTACCCGATGAAGAACCGACAGTTGATGACTTACCAGGCGTAGGTCCTGCAACTGCAGAGAAGTTGAGAGAGGCTGGATTTGATGACATGATAGCAATCGCTGTTATGTCACCAAGCGCACTAGCAGATGCTGCAGAACTTGGTGAGGCGGTATCAGCCAAAATCATCGCTGGTGCTAAGAAATTAGCAAATATTGGTGGATTCTTGAGTGGTAATCAATTACTTGAAAAGCGCAGTGAAGTGATCAAATTAACAACTAGTAGCGTTGCTTTAGACGAATTATTTGGCGGGGGTTTTGAAACCCAAGCAATTTGCGAAGTGTATGGTGAATTCGGTTCAGGTAAGACTCAAATTGGTCACCAGTTAGCAGTCAATGCCACAATGCCAATTTCCGAAGGTGGACTCGGTGGCGAGGTTTTCTACATAGATACAGAGGACACTTTCAGACCCGAGAGAATTACCCAAATGGCTCGGGGTAATGGTCTAGATCCAGAATTGGTTCTTGAGAGAATCCACGTTGCTCGTGCATACAATTCAGCCCATCAGATGTTGTTGGTTGATGAAATTAAGAGAATGGCAAGAAACATTGAGGTCAAGATGGTTATTGTCGATTCGTTGACAAGCCATTTCAGGTCAGAATTCCTTGGTCGAGGCAAACTCGCTGAGCGCCAACAGAAGTTGAACAAGCATTTGAAAGAACTCAAACAGTTAGCTGATATTAGCAATGCATTAGTGTTGGTAACTAACCAGGTTCATTCCAAGCCTGATGCAATGTGGGGCGACCCCACAAAGCCAATTGGTGGACATATTGTTGGTCACGCTAGCACATTCCGTCTTTATCTCCGCAAATCAAAAGGTGGCCGGAGAATTGGACGATTAGTCGACTCACCAAATCTGCCAGAAGGCGAAGCAGTCTTCATGGTGACTGGTGAAGGAATCAGAGATTGATTCAGGAAACTGAAAGAGGGCCATTTGGCAATTTGTAGTCATCCCGACTCCATTTTGCACATTTCCACTTGACTAATGCCTGTTCTTTAGCAGCTTTCATCTCATCTGTTGAAGGATGCTCTGGATTAACTTTCAAGACATAACATGGAAGGCAAAATCGCTCTCCATTCAAATCGAGGAAATGTCCATTCGCATTAGGAGAGGCACAAGTTACACACAAGAGGTAACCATGAAAGCGGCTCATACAACTATTGGGGCTAGGTCATCGCTCTATGAACCCAACGGATTAATCATCTAAATTACTAGATTATCAATCAATATCTGTTAGAGAAAGTTGCGTCATCAACATTTGTTCAATGGTAAAGCCCGAATTTTTTGAATTCGCTTCTATTTGTAGCCGGTCTAATGCTTCATCAGAAGGTGCTGGACGTTCAGGATTATATTCTGCCTCAAGCCAACTCATCATTTCATAAGCATCTGAATCATGAGAGCCAATATCATGATTGAGAAGAATTTCTTCATCCTTATCATGCCATTCTGGTAATCGAATTAACCAGGCTTTTTCGTCGCCTTTTTGAATCCCCGCTCGTTTGAATGCAACACTCATTTGATGAGTTCCGGCAAGTAAGCGAATAAATTCTCCATCTAAGGATACACTAACCATTTTTTTGGCTAATACCCTCTCCCTGACAGCTAGCCATACACTCCACAAGTGTCTTTCAGATACTGGTGCAGGATATCCTACTAACAGCCAGCGTTCATCTTTCCGCTTCTGTAACAACATCGCGGCAATGAGTCTGGGATCAGAAACGGGTTCTGCAAATTTGATTGACCATGCGCAGAACCAAGGTGGGCTCGCCTGTTCCATCAAGCCATCGCTGTTGGCCCTCTACCATATCATCTGCGGCTAGTGGTGCCTCTAACTTTCGTAGCCTGTTCAATGATTCTATCTACTAACTGTAGACTCCATCCGCGCTGGTCTGCTAAGGCCTGCCTATCTTTTTCTGTCAACTCAAGAATGTCCTCTACTGTCCTTACACCCATTTTAGCAAATCTCCGTGCCCTGATTCTACCTACCCCACGGATTGCCACTAATTCGAGTAAATCAGGCTTACATCCGTTAGATATACGTAATCGTAATTCATCTAAAAATCTGATTAATTGTTTTCTAGGTTGTTCAAGTATTTCGTCATCGCCTTCATCATATCTAGTAATTTCACGCCCTGCATAAAGAAGCCAATCGGCTAATTCAATACGTAGACGTAAATCGCCTGGGGCAACACCGAAGTTCCTTTCAATATCTCGGCTACTAATTTCATCAATCCATGCTTCCATTGCTGCTGCACATTTCACATGCACGAGCGGGTCTAAATCCAATTTGGATTGCATGAGTAAATCACGGGTTACTAATTCGTGAGACTCTCCCGATAGTAACCGTCGTTGCAATCGCTCTCCTTCGGAAACACGTGGCCAGAGTACCAAGAAATCTGGTACAGTTGATATCAAATGAAGTAGGCTGTAAGGTGAAAGGGTCAACTCATCGTCAAGACCTGCTATAATCTCACACGCTTTCCTCAATCCTACTTGGAGTACATGACCAGAAAGTGGGTCAAGATATAGCCGAGCAACTCTCTCTCCAAAAGGGGTAGCGCGGTAGGTCATTGCCTCTTGTTCTGGTAATACAGGCTCAAATCTGTTGCTTCTAACGATGTCTGAAGCAGACTGGAATCCCATCACTGCAGCCCCTTTTCTTTTCGGACGTGGTTCTTTTTCTGGGCTGTTATCAATCGTTACCCCAGTTGTTGCTGAGGCGGCGCTAGCCCAAGGCGGTAGGGTATCATCCCAATCCTCCTCTTCCTCAGATTGGCTTAGTTTTTCTGAAACCTCCTCACTTTTTTGTTGCCGATCAGATTCAATTGTGGCAGCCAACTTTTCATCTAGTCCCATTCTTTCAACCATGCCATGGTCACACAGCCAGTCAACAATCCCGTCAATGTTGTCAGCGAGGCTTTCAGATGGCACATCAGTGGCTAAAAAAGTATGACTAAAGAACTCGCCAAGGGCTAATCGGTTATATTGCCCGCCGGTTGCTATTGCTGAGAGAACATGCATTCTCATTGGTGATTCTAAGTGTAGTTTTGAAACAATATCTTCTGGTTCTGATTCAAAATAAAGTTGTGACATTACATCAGCATCAAGAATACTCTTACAGCGAATCCATGCTTCACCATAATCATCAAACTGAGGTCTACCTGCTCGACCCATCATCTGTTGTACTTCTATTGTTGAGAGCAGTTGACTGCCACTTCCATCCCAACGGCGTAGGTCACGGATTAGGACTCGACGTGCTGGTAGGTTAACGCCTGCAGCGAGAGTAGGAGTGGCACTGATACAAACTAAGTCTCCACGTTTGAAAGATTGTTCAATTAGTTTTCTTTGCTGTGATGTCAATCCAGCGTGATGAAAAGCCACCCCTCCGGCTAGGCAATCAGCCAGTATATCACCGGTTTGGGAACCTTCTGTGCCAGACCTTGATTTCTCGGAAAGGTTTTGCCAAATTCTTAGGGACTTTTCATCATTATCTTTTGTAGCCCTAGTCTTCATTCTTTTCGCTAAATCTTTAGCTACAGATTGAGCCGATTTTCTTGTTGAGACGAAGCATAACAGTTGACCACCATCTTGGATGGTGTCATTAAGTACGGCCCAGATTTGGTTTGATTTTGGGCCTTCAAGTAATTTCGGTGGAGGCAGTGGTACATCTACAGCATCCCCACAGATTTCTTTCCGCACTTCTACTTGTAAATCTGCCAAAGTAGCGTAACGAAGTGGTACTGGTCGCCAATTCGAAACAACTAGTTTCGCCTTCAACCAATCGGCCACATCCTGAGAATTACCAACAGTGGCCGATAATGCAACAATCTGTGCATCAGGCTTCTCGTGCATGATTCTAGCTAGATTAATTTCCAACGTTGGCCCGCGGCTTGCATCATTTACAAGATGGATTTCATCTGCGATTACTATGCTTACTTTGTCAAGAAAATTGTTCCGGTTACGAAGAAGTGAATCAAATTTTTCAGATGTACAAACAATAATGTCAGCCTCATCAATCTTACGATTTTCAGAAGTCCTGTCGCCTATACCAATACCAACTGTTAGGTTAAGGGGCTGGGCAAGTTCTTCCATTTCAGTAACTTTTTCACTTGCCAATGCCTTCAATGGGACGATGTAAATTGCTCTACTACCCGGCTCAATTTCAATTAATTTTTTGAAAATTGCCAACTGTGCTACTAGTGTTTTTCCACTAGCAGTTGGAGCAGCCAACAGTAAATTTTCACCGGCTAGTACTATTGGTAAAGATTCAATTTGAGGGGGATGGAAAGATGTAATTCCCCAGACGTCTGAGAGAAACTCAACCATTTTTTTAGGCAAGCCGAATTGAGAGGGAGAACCACTCGTTTCCTTCGCCATGCAAGCAAGTCTAGAAACCAAGGTTCAAGAGGATAGCGATGGAAATTCACTTTTCTCACAAAGTAATTAGTCAATAAATGAAAAAATATACGAAGTATAAACCTCCAAATCAACTCAATATTTTCACCAGTAAGTCGATTGTTGACAATAGGCAATTCCCCGCCTTCAGCATAAATATCGGTTGATTAAGTGGATAGTTTGAAGGGGTATTGTGCACCGTGTCAAAATGATGACAGAGGATGAGCCAACACTAGATGACCTCGCTGATGAGAGAGATGTCAACGACTGGCTAGAGATGTTTTGGGGCTCTTTGTTAATCGTCATTGGACTCAATCAACTTATGCATCCAGGCTCACTTTTCGCACCGGTAACAATGCAGTGGCTTGGTTCTGGAGTAATTGCACTAGGGCTAGCATGGGTTGGTCACGGTTTGAAAGATATGGCAGTGAAGGAGATACGCACCTCACTTGTGGCCTCATCACCCGTTGTGTCGAAGAGAGTAGTTGATTATGGCTTAATTAGGGATGTTCTTTTGCATCCTGATCAATATGGAAAGTTTCTACTTGAGGCCTATCATAGAGCCTACGAGGATGGTGTTCTCACACAGGATGAACACGACGAACTGACTCTACTTTCTGCTGCTCTAGAAATTCCACCCAGACAAGCTGCAAGGATTGCCACACGTGCTGCAATCAAGTGTGCCGTTCAAGATGGTAAGGTTACAACCGCTGAAATGGCTTTGATTGAAGGTGCTATGCAGGCTGCTAATCTTACTGAGGAAGAGCGAGGGAAAATTCGCGATGCGCTTGATGATGGCATTATTGATGACGAAGAAAAGAAAATGTTGGATGATATCCTGGGTAGTATTGATTGAATCAAAAGAACAACATGATTCTTTCTTATAGCGACTTGTTGAACGATTTCAAAGGTATTTTTTTGCAAGGTTTTCAGCCGATTTTACCCTATAATATTCAATTGCACCAGCAAATAGCAGTAAACCGATACCACAAGCAAGCCATAAATTCTCATTAGATACTAATCCTGTGGCAACTGAAATTCCTTCAACTTGAGGAATACTATTGGCATCAAAGATGTCGCTTGACCTCCAACTTACCTCCATTCCATCAATTCCGCAGTCACAATATGAAATCGTCAATAATTGTGGATAGAGTTCATCTTGAAGTGTTGACCAATCAGAGGAAGAAATAGAGTCAGGGCGAGTGGACCAAATTGGCTCGGTGGCTGAGCCAGCAGGCTGTGTAGATGTCATTCGCCATTCAATATGTACTAATTCTCCAGCGGGCTTCTCATCTACTACGAGTAAAGCCTCTAACATCAGTAAGTCAAGAGTGAGGGAACGGCCTGCTTGTAAAATGAATCTCACCTCATCAGTTGCACCCATTGGATGGTCACTAACCCAACCGAATACATGACTATCAAGTCTAATATTCTCCATTTCTTCCGTGTGAATTTGCCATCTGCCATCACCACTTGGGTGAACTCCTGTAATATGCATCCTGAGAGACAGAATTTCACCTGATTCCAAGCCAAAGAATCCCGCTGCAGCATTCGCATTTGATTCGGATTGACCGGCGTCATCAACTGTTGCCATACGATTCGCTAACACCTCATCAAGAGTCAATTCACCTTCAAGAGGTGCCTCTCCAGTCATGCCAACAAGTGGTGAAGTAACGCCTCCAACAATCAACAACAACAGTGCTACAGGTAGAACATAACGCTTTGACCAAGGATTATTGCTAGGGATTGTATACGCCAATAGTCCGGCAACCGTGCCGATTAAGCCAATTGTCAATGTGAATCCGTGTGGTACAATGCCTGTTGAAGTATGCTCTACTTCCCCGACCCACGCCTCACCTGCGAGCCAATTTGCATCTCCTGAGAATTGTGTAGGAGACGCACTTCCCAATCCCTCATACGATAATCTTCCGAACCACGAATATTCTTGAAAATGGTTATTCTCGCCCGACCAGCAAGCCAAATAGCTTCCATCAGGGGGGTCCTCATAGAAAATTTCGGTAATTTGTTGACCAGCTTCAAAAGTGGTTTTTACAGCTGGATTACGAGGCGTTTTCCCGCCTTCTCTAATCAACTCAGGTGGAGTGTGGGGTTGCTCAATCTCGAGTGGTACTGAGGTCCAGTGAATGACCATCGTCATTGCTCTCAAATGGTCTGGTAGTTGGAATCTAAAACAGTCTTGGTCAGCGTCTAGAAGTGCACCTTTTGATATCGTTTCAACATCTTCAACAATAACCGGATTGCTTGCACTGCTCGGCTCATCGACGTTTGCTGAAGCGATGTCTGCACTCCATTCTATTGGGATGATAATCCTAGATTCACCTCTAAGGTATAGTTCCCAAGTTATTGGTTCTGTAATTTCAAATGATATAGAAAGTCCAACCCCATCCCCCGGTCTTACTAATCGGCCACGTGAGAGATCTAGTTCGGCATCTTCTAATTGATAGGTGCCGGTTTTTGGAGAAGTTGGACTCCCTCCTGATAGAGTCCAACTATTGCTACTTGGCCCAGCCCAGAATTCAACCACTAGGTCAGGGGAACTCACTCCTGCAGTATCCTCGCGAATACGAAAGTCAATCACCAATTCATCAATCATTATTGGTAGTAATGCAAGATGGATTTGCTCTGGATTCATGATGAATTCAATTTTCACAGTTTTTGGAGACAACGGAGACGCAGAATCTTCTTGCCGAGACATTACATCAACTCCAATTTCAGCGTTATCAAGCAGGCAACTTGAATCGGACAAGCAAGCTAGGTTGAGAGTAGTAGTTGATTGAGAGAGTTCTGCTGTTGTAGTTGGAGACAGAAATCCGAGAATCAGAACTAGTAGAACACTAGTGGCAAAGCCGCGTTTTGCAGAGGTAGGCTTCACCATCAGAAAGAATCGAGTCCCATCGCAGTAATGAAGAATGTTCTGAATCGTTTGTGAAATCAGAATTAATTCGCTGTCAAAACGAAATCAACTAATTTTACCTTACAACTGCGACAAAGGTAGCGACCCGCAGAGCGTACTGAACGCTCAGTTTGCCAATCACAAGTTGGACATTTCCAAGTAAATTTTGCATTATGCTTTCGCAAGTGGACTGCAAAATTGACACCCATCTGTTTTGCTTCTTTGTCGGGCCATTGGGCCTCTAAATGCCTGAATTCACTGTCATGGCCACCATGACCTAGAGCGTGAAGAAATTCATGAAACATCAGAAATTCAGCATATTGAAGCCATTCACTTTTCAGAGATTCAGGATGCAATGCGACTTCTCTAACATCAGTTGGGGAGAGATTTACATCTCGCTTATCTACACCTTTGTTGAAGCGGCAAACACCATGGAGTCTTGTTGCATTTCGTCGTAATCGTCCTAAAGGAATGCTTGCCAATGGTTGTAGGTCTTTCCCATTTAGAGATTCCATCTGTGACATAATTCCCATCACTCGAAAGCGCAGGAATTCAAGTGATGTATCTACCAATGTCCTTCAACTCCATCTGTGGAAAGCAGGATGGCCTTCACTTACAGCGACAAACAAACCCTTTCCTTTCGCGCAGAGTTTTCCTTCAGCGTGTAACTCCATCTCAACATTTGCTCTATCTCCAGCAAGTTCACTTACTCTCGCAGTTACGTGCAGTGGTACATTTACAGGTGTAGGACGATGGAGTTGAACAGTGTAAGATGCTGTCACAGTACAAGGTGGTTCAGTGTCTCCACTTGCATCCATTAGTGCTATTGCAGCAGTCCAATTCCCATGGCAATCAAGTAAAGTTCCAATAATCCCACCATTTACCATTCCAGGAAATGCCTGATGTTCATCCGAAGTGGTGAACCATAATTCCAAACCATCTTCAGTTCTAGTTGAATTTATCTTCAATCCTTTTTGATTGGCAGGTCCACAGCCAAAACAGATTGATGAGGGTGCAAATTCTCTCTGAACACCCATCTCTTCGTCAGCCATCACCTACCCGCTAGGCGGACCACCCATCTTTTTTGCCCCTCCATGGGGGTGAGAAATACATGATATTGATGAGAATTTTATCGGCGGCTTTTTGTTTAATCAGTGTTAGCAACGATTAGCGGAGTCGCTACGGCTTGGATGGGTGAGGTTTAGTGCCTGCAAAAGATGACTCCGATTCTACCGATATTGATGGCCCACAGAAGGTGCCCAAAGAGGCAACTAAGGCCAAAAAAGCAACCACGAAAGCAAAAACATCCTCAAAAACATCAAAAACTAATACCAAGGAAAAATCCAAGCCGAAGGCTAAATCAGCAAAGAAATCACAGCCTAAGGGCCAAAAGAAGGCCACCACCAAGGCCAAATCAGAAAAGAAATCACAGCCTAAGGGTGAAAAGAAGACCAATACCAAGTCTAAATCAAAGCCAAAAGTGGCTAAGACGAAAAAGGCAACGCTCAAAGTTAGTAATCAAATTCCTAAAGAGCGCCGCGCTACTATTGAGAAATCACTATCCAAGGCAAAGAGAAGAAAACGCAGAGATTGGGACCGTGCTGAAGGTGCAAAACAACATCGTATCGCAAATAAGAGAGTAAAACCCAATTCAATTCGCAGAATCTCAATGCCACTTCTCGATGTTAATCTCGGTGAGAGTTGGGATACTCCTATCACAGTCATTCATGGAGCCCGTCCAGGGCCAGTAGTAACAATCACGGGGGCAATTCACGGGGATGAATTAGTTGGGCCACTTGCTTGTAGTATGCTCTGCCAAGAGTCAATGACCGGGTCTGGGCGTGCTCTAGACCCATCTGCGATGGCTGGCACAATTCGCATTGTTCCAGTTCTAAATCCTCCTGGATATAGGAGACATAATCGATATTTCCCAGACGGACGCGACCTTAATCGTCAATTTCCCGGTACTGTTGAGGGTAACACTACCAGCCGAGTTGCTGACAAAATTTGGGAAAACCTCATCATTTCAACCGATTACTTACTTGACTTACACTCAGCCGCAAGGGGAAGGACAAATTTGCCACAAGTAAGAGCAAATCTCGCTCATCCTGAGAGTAATAGGGTTGCTAGAGCATTTGGTGTTGAAGTGGTACTTGATTCAAAGGGGCCACGAGGGACACTTAGGAGAAATGCCACGGAGGAAGGAATTGGGGCCATCACCTACGAAGGTGGAGGTGCTACTTTGACCGATCATGAAGCAGTGAAGGTTGCTGTCTATGGGGTTCTCAATGTGCTACGCTCACTGAAGGTAATCCCAGGTTATCCTAATCGACCGCGTTTCCGGTTACTAGCTTCTGGGTCAACATGGATTCGCTCCGAAGAGGGTGGACTTGTTGACATGTTTGTCCAGTCAGGTTCATTTGTTGAGAAGGGCGATATTATTGGTCGAATAGTTGACCCACATAAACCGGGGATGAGTGCTGATATTTTATCTCCGGAACGCGGGCTTCTGATTTGTTCGGCAACAAATCCGTTCGTAACTGCTGGAACTCCAGTGGGCCACTTACTGCCGATTTCTAGAGGCGTGAAATTAGTCAAAAGTCAACTTGATGAGAAAAATCGGTTGATAGTTAGTGGAAGCGTAGCTGAGCCACCATGGCGTGAGGAATACGAAGTAGACGAGATATCGATTCTGGGCCAATGGCAAGGTGGAGATGTTGACTCAGAATGGCAAAGAGATTGGCCACAAGAAAGTGAAAGGTTATCTCCAGCGGCTGCAGAAGAAGAGGATTCCGAAGAAGAATTTTGATGATTCTCCCTAGTTATTGGAAGTTCATGTCTAATATTTTTGTAGTATGTTTTGAATAGTTCCATGTATTTCGGTAAAGTGAGGAGAGAACATGGAAGAGGTTGGCTGGACACCTGCTGAAGAGTCAATATTGGAATCTGAGGTTGAGAGCAAGTTAGCCGAGATGATTGAGGGTGACTCACTGGAAAGCCTTCGTAAGAAATCAGATTCAACCCAGACAACAGAGGAAATCGCCAAGGCAACTAGAGCCGCTAAAGGTGATCGTCGATTAGATACCACCCCTGCTGAACATGAGCACGCTAAGCAGTTAACTGAAGTCGTAAGTTGGGTTCTTGTTGGAATTGCAGTAGTCGTAGTACTTGGTGCAGCTGCTTTCTCAATCTTGTTCGGTACCTCATTATTTTGAAAATATATCACCGACGTAATTCTGGCATCCTCAGCGTTGGTCGTCCTTTTGGTGGTTTTTTCCGAGTTAGCATCATGAATACAATGAGAAGAACGAGTACAGCCCCCAATCCGATAACAATTTCATTTGAAATGGTTGGGCCACCTAAACCAAGTTCACCAGTTTCGTTGTTTGTGTCACTATCAGTGTTCCCATCCCCATTATTTCCATTCTCAATGGCATCTTCGACAGGCGGGTTCCAGACCTCGAAGAACAGAGGCCAACTACGCTCTACTACCTCCTCGCCGTCAGTCAGGGTGAAGGTCACGACCCAAGGGCCGACCGTTTCGTTGTGTCTAGGACAGAGCACCTGCTCGATAGCCGAGTATCCCAGCGGTTCTGAACAGTCGATTGAATCGGTGCTGTAAACCAGCCCCTCATTACTAGAATCAATGATGTATTCACCAATGATTGATGTTTGTGAACCATCGGGCCAGGTCAGAGTCCAGTGCACTACAGAGTTGTTCAGCAAGTCGAGAACGGTGAAAGGCACGTCATCAACCCAGACCAGCATAATGAACTTCTGGTAGGAACTATTCAAGATTGAACTGGAGTTATTGAGCGGGGTTGGTTGGATATATAACTGGACATGAGCAGAACGGTTCACATCGTTATCGATGTCACCATCACAATCATCATCAATCCAATTCCATGTTTCATTGATGTTAGGTGAGCGTGAGGAGTCATTATCGTCACAATCGTCGAACCAGCGGAACCCATCCTCATCTTCGTCCAAGTCTGGCCATAGCGGGTCAGTGTGTGTGACCAGCAGTTCATCCCCATCTAATATCCCATCACGGTCGGAGTCATTGTGGAACGGGTCGGTGCCAATCAGGTTGTACTCGTCCAAGTCAAACAGTCCATCTCCATCGCTGTCTTGGCCATAGAAATCCTCGTCAATTGCATCATCACAATCGTTGTCAATTCCATCAAGTAATTCCACATTTCCGGGGAAAAGTGAAGGATTTGTGTCGTTACAGTCAGCGAACCAGTACCAGCCATCTTGGTCGGTGTCATTGTCAAAAGTGAGTGGGTCGCTCCCCCAATTCAAGACCTCATCACCGTCCGAAAGCCCATCACCATCGGTATCCCAAAGAGTGTAATTCGTGCTGTAATTGTAGTATTCCTCCCAATCTACAAGCAAGTCGGAGTCGCTGTCAGTGCCGTTGAAATCCTCGTCAATCCAAGAGTCGCAGTCATCATCAATGCCATTCAGTGACTCGTTCATTGCAGGATGGACCTCGGGGTTTGTGTCATTACAATCATCAAACCAATACCAGCCGTCTGAATCGCTGTCATTATCGTAGAATAGAGGGTCGGAAAAAGAGGTGAAAACTTCGTAGCCGTCTAGCATTCCGTCACCATCTGTGTCGTTGTTTAGAGGGTCAGTTCCGTTGACGAAAACCTCCACACCGTCTAGTAGCCCATCACCATCACTGTCAGGGTTGAGTGGGTCGGTTGAGTAATTTAGCACCTCCAAACCATCGTTGAGGAAGTCATCATCCGTATCGTTGTCAAACGGGTCGGTGCTGTAATTGTCAATTTCAGCATCATCAAGAAGCCCATCTAAATCGCTGTCACGACTCAATTCTGTGCCGTGGATGATTAATTCCCAATCGTTGAAGGTGCCAGAAGTGCCACTACTCTTGTCTTCAACGCTGATAGTCCAATTCCCGACACTTCCCTCATCCCAAAAGTGGACGGAAGAAAACATCCAGTTGTTGTAGTCGTTACCGTTGTCATTGTGCTCAGTAGCTAGGAATGATTCTGTACCGCTAGGTGAAGTCAATATGATTTCGAGGTCGCCGCGGTTGTTGTGGTCAATATCAGCAATCACATCAACGGATTCAAGCAGTAAATCCTGGCTTATCGTAATTGTATGAGTTGTGGCTGTGCCGGTAGCGTCAGGAATTGCAGCACCCAAACTTTGCATTCCACTGGTGTAGTTACTTTCATTCTCTACAGTCGTCCAATTAGAAGACAGAGCGACTGCGGCTCCAGCATCTATCACTCCAAATCCGTATTTGTGGCTAACATCGTGTCCTGCACCATTGATGTTCCATGACCAGTCTGACGCGTCGTTGACGCGCGCTGAGTTGACTAACACATGTTGAACATCTCTCCAAGTGAGGTTAGAGTTCGCCTCAAGCATCAGGGCAATTACTCCAGAAACTAGAGGGGTTGCTGAGGACGTACCACCGAAATTGTCGTTGTAGTCGTTGTTAGTGTAGCCACCGGAACCTTCGATGTCGGTTGTGGTTATACCTTCGCCGTCGCCGTCCGAGGGTGCGGCAACAAGGATGTTATCGCCTGGTTCTGAGTACCAAGCGTTGTCACCGTAATGAGTGGTTGCGGCCACTGCGATGGTTAAGCGGCTGTTGGCATAGCCGTCATAATTCGAGTCATCGTCATTGGCAAGGCCATTTCCGGCCGCCCAAGTGATGATGTTGCCTAGGCCTGAACGGCCTTGGTAAGCATCGGATTCAAATCCCGCTAACATCAATGGGCCAGGTGCTTCCAATGTGTATCCATTGTCACTTGGGCCCCATGAATTTGAGTAGATGTCAATTGATTGAGAAAGATGAGTAATGGCGTTTGCTTCTTTTGAGTCAGATAGTGAGCAAGAGATTAGTTGTATTCCTGCCAATCCTGCTTGAGGTGCGGCCCCTGAAACACCAATGCTGTTGTTGCCAACTGCAGCAGCGACTCCAGCCGCAGAAGTACCGTGACCATCCCAGTTTGACGGGCTCGGGTCACCATCATTTCCGCAATAATCGTAGTCAAGGGTACTCTGATAATAATCGTCTAGGTCAGGATGGTTCCAATCCAATCCATCATCAACAATTCCGATAACTACACCGGCACCGGTGTAATTGTCCCATACACTAGTGATGTTGACATCTTCACCAGAAGTGCCACTAGTTTGTCCAGTATTCTGCAAATGCCACTGGTCAGAAAATTTGGCATCATTAGGAATCAGTTTTTTCGATGCCGTCCACTGCACCAATGGATATGCAACTTCAATCACTCCACTAGATTGCATTTCAGCAAATTTTGCCACCACTCCAATAGACCCATGTGTTTCATAGATCGGCATATCTTCAACATCAATAATCCAAGTGTTTGGCAAGTGACGAGCCTCTTGCCCTAAGGGAGTTGCGCTGACGGCCACCCACTGCTCTACACCAGCTAGTTCAGCATCGGAATATTGTGACAAATCACTAACTCTTGCGAAGGCAGACCTTACAGCCGGTGAAAAACCGTATGTGATGGGTGCATCCTCCATTTCATCAGAAAGCGGTGCGCCTAACATCGAGCCATTCTCTTTTACTGGTTCGAAGGCGTTTACCAGTGGGGCAAGAGTTGAGAGTATGAGCAAGGTGACAACAAAACCCCATCGCATAACCCAAACGCCACTCAGGTCCCAATTAGCACTTACCCCTGTAAGGGCCAAGTATGAGCATCGATACTAGAACTGAAAAGGGACCTATTCTGCTTGAAAGGCAGATATTGCCGCATTGACTTCATCGTCACTCATCAGCCTGCGCTGATTTTTAGCGACTTCAAACAGATGCGCCACCAAATCATCATTTACATCGTAACCATTTTTGCCCAACCAATAAATGATGTTTGACCTACCTGACATATGGCCAATTCTGATCACTTGTTCAAGCCCAAAATCGTTGGCAGGTACTCCTGAATAGACGCGGTCAGCCAACCAGTGGTCACCCTTAGCCATCGCCTTGATTACAGCTGATGCGTGGACTCCAGTGCCGGTTTCAAACGCATCAGCGCCAAATACAGGATAATTACGAGGTAAAGCCACCTCAACATATTCGTGAGCCTTACGCATGTAGTCATTGAGTAAAGTCAAATCATTTTCGATAACACCCATCAAACTTAGATTTACCAAAGTCTGGTCAAGAGGGGCATTTCCTGCTCGCTCTCCAACACCTAAGGCAGTTCCATGGATTACGTCCGCACCAGCCTCTACTGCTGCCAAATTATTGGCGACACCCAAACCTCGGTCTTGGTGGCCGTGCCAATTGACCTCAATGTCTCTTCTTTTCACCCCAGCATCGGGAATAACCTCATCTTGAACAAATCTGAGAAGTTGAGTAACCCCATTTGGGGTCACATGCCCACAAGTATCACAGACACAAATACGGTCGGCACCTAACTCGATTGCCCGTGTGTAAACTTGTTTGATTTCATCTGGTTTTGAGCGAGTTGTATCTTCTGTCACAAACATCACTGGAATATCATTGTCAACTGCGAATGTGACTGCTTTTTCCGCGGTTGAGAGAATCTTATCCATCGTCCAATTCTCTGCGTATTGGCGAATTGGTGAGGTTCCAAGGAAAGCACTAGCTTGAATTTGCATCTCGTGTTTTGCTTGCAATTCGACAAGTGGTTCAATATCACCTATCATGGTGCGAACTGCGCACCCAGGTCTAATTTGGAAGTCATTCTGTTTGATTTCAGCCAACATCGCATCAATATGACCAATATGGAAAGGACCGGCTCCTGGTAATCCAAGGTCAACTTTTTGGATTCCAAGTTTTTCCATGAAATTTAGTAACTCAATTTTCTGCTCAATAGTTGGGTTTCTAGCGCTTGGACTCTGAAGTCCGTCGCGTAAAGTTTCATCGTCAAACCACACCCCATGCGGGTGATTTGATGGATTTCTATTGAAATCGTAGTTAACTACATTCCAATCATAGACAAGGTCACTCTCTTGCATTGTTAATCACCCTAGGTGGTCGCAGCGCCTGCGCCCGCAGGCGCGCAGAGGCACTCCTTTGGTAAAGACTCAACGACTCATTCCGTTATTGACTGGACAGGTTTTGACTGTGTTTCAATCCCATTTGTTGGATCATTTTTCCAATGTCTGTAGACTTCAATCATTGCAACTCCTGCAAGCACAATCAATCCAACATAAAATGATGCTACAACCATCACCATTGTTACGAACAATAGTGCAAGGTACTTCATTGATATCATGAAGGAAGAGAATGCAGAAGGGATTTTCCCCTTATCATCGCGAGGTTCTCTGAGGTCAATATTGAGCACAGATTGGTTATACCAAATACCCAGGAGCAGGGCCCAAGCAAAGTAGGTAGTCGAAATTGCCCAGCCAGTACTCCACACATCGTCGCGTGGGAAACCCCACATGATTGGGTCAATGAACATAGCAGAGATTCCAATGAGGAGTGCAGTGTAAACTCGCATCTCTGAAATCGTATGTTTACCTCCCTTGACCGATGGTAGCATTGGGACTTTCGCCTTAGAATACTCGCGGTCACGGAACAGGGCTAGAGCCCAAAAGTGCGGTGGTGTCCAAAGGAAAATGAGCATGAACATTAACCAAGGGAGTGCGGCTCCAAGATTTATCACAGCCCCGAAATCAAAAGCATGAGCCATTGACAAGGATTCATTTGCTGCTGCCCAACCAATGAGAGGGGGTGTTGAACCCGCAATTCCACCAATCACAATATTTTGGCTAGTACGTCGTTTTAGCCAGATGGTGTAAATTATCACATAGAATAATACGCTGAAAGCGGCCCAGAATGCGGCCACTTCGTTGGCCATTTCAATCAACCAAATTGTACCAATAATTGCCAAAAATATTCCGAGGAGTAATGCAGTACTTGCAGTCACATTTCCGGCTGGTACTGGGCGCTCAGCGGTGCGCCCCATGAATGGGTCAATGTCAGCATCATACCACATATTGATTGAATTAGCCCCTCCTGCAGTTAGAAAGCCGCCAATGAAGACCACAAAACAAGTCCACAATGTTGCCATTACATCAAATCCGTTACCGAGATGGTACTGAATTATATCATGTATCAGAACTGCAGAAAGAGCCGTCACTTGAAGTAACGAAATTACCACTGGCTTAGTTAGAGCAACTAAGGCACCGATGGTGCTAGTGCTGTCAATCTCAGGTGCGGCCTCAGCCATTAATCGGTGTCGGGCCGCACCCCATCTATCAATCACACTATTCGTTGAGATGACAAATGGTGTATCCAAGCCCTAACAGGAGAACGACATCAGTCCCAAAAGAGAGATGTGCTAAAGAAAGAAGTTCAGGGAATCCTTCGCCTGCTGCGAGAATCACATACGAAGCTCCAACTATGATATTTACAGTAAAAGCGAGAATAGCAATTCCAAATGCTAATTGTAGGTTTTTTCCTTCACCATTTAGTCGGTTCTTTAGGTCAAAATATCCTTTCATCAGCCAAATACCAACTACCAAAACAGCAACCCTGTGAATCCATGCTACGAACACAGCAATATTTCCTATAATATCTGGGATGAGTGACCCTTGACAAAGTGGCCATCCTTGCCACCAGCCCACCGAACATCCTGTGTTGAATGAGCCACCCCCACCAGTCGCTACCCAAACTCCGAGTAAGAGTACGGGTAAAGTGCCAAGAGTGTAAATTCCGAAGTTTTTCTTTTCCTCACTAGATATGGTGCTTGAAACAGTTGCCCATTTGGGGAATTCGCCAACATCCCGTAACCAGAGCAACCACCAGTAAAACAGCCAAATAGTGTAAGCAAGAGCGAAAACTAGGTGCAGAACAACTGACCATGAGTGGTTGTCAAAGATGACGGTGATGGCGCCAAGACCGCCTTGTGCAAGAACGATTATGAGGGCGGTTTTGGCGGCAAACCAATTTTCATCTGAAAGTTCTTCACGATTTTTGTAAACCATGAAAAGGCCAGCAAGTACGACGGCGCCTGAACCAGTTGCTAGCAGTCGGTGAAACCATTCTGTGAATATTTCAAACGATGTGTAGCGGTAATTTTCCCCGCGTGAATCATATTCACCAGTACTTTCGTACCATGCAGTTTGGTCAGCTTCACTGACATCAAATCCAAGGGTGCCAAAACAAGTGGGCCAGTCGGGACATGATTCTCCAGCGTCATTGATTCTGACAAATCCACCGGCCAGGATAACAGCCAATGCCATTACTCCGAGCAGTAGGGGAATGTTGCATGCTCGCAACCAGTTCCCCATGCACACTCGTTATGGTAGCCGCTATATCAACAAACGGCCGCGACTGTTTCAGATGGCGAGCAATCAATTACCAATTTTACTCGCCGCGATGCTGATTCTGCTCTCTTCAATAATTTCTGTAGGCTCAGTAACAACTCCTGTATTAGCAGGAAGTCAGAGTGTGGATTTAGCTCCCGGGGAAGTAGTCATGGTGATGTCTATGCCAATTTACGACGGTACTGGAAATTCTAGTAATGCTGAGCATTCACCACATCTTGTTGAACTCCATACTGCGACGTGGTGTGTTCCATGTCGTGTTGCAGAAGATGAAGTCGAAGAATTAGAGACTTGGTGGCCTGATGTCAAGACAATATCCTTGCATCCATCACTTGACAGCCCTGACGAGTTAGCAACAAGTGTAAGTTCCGATGTTTATCAAAAATATCGCCTTAGCGGTTACCCCTCAATAATCGTTGATGGTCATTGGACATTATTGGGTGATAAACAGGTAATAGACCTGCAATCTCTACTATCAAACCTATCTGGAAACAATCTGCCAATACAAGGTGTCGCCAACCTTGATTTCTCTTGGCAAATGGCTGGCGACAATGTCACAATAAACTGGAATTTAACCTCCCAAAGTGACGTAATAGTTGACTTTTTAATTACACAAGATGAGGTGGTTTGGCCAGGCACAACCCAAACTATTGACAAAGTGGTGCGAAGTGGTTTGACTAACTTATCTGGCGAAAATGAGCAGACCTTCTCTATCAATCGAACAGGTGCGGGAACCCTATCCTTGTCAGCAATAGTGAGAGTGTCAGGAGAAGTCAACTTAGAGGCTGGTTCTGAAATTCCCTTGTTTGGTGGACTTCCCGATACATGGAGTGAACCAGAGAGTGTTCGCTCCCTCTCACCCAAATTTATCGCAGTATTTTCTATACTAATTTTCATTCTCGCTTTGATTCCAATGCGACACACCGTTCCGGTGCTTTTCCGCAAGCAGCAAGCGCTATTACAATCACAAGATGATGAAGAATGATTGCTAATTGAACCCGAATGGCTTATCAAAGAGGGGCTCTCGCCCCAATCACACAGACATAGTCTGTAGGTGATAGCCAATGGTAAAACCAAAGAGACCACACACCCGTTTTGAAAAGGCAAGAATCATCGGTTCACGGGCTCTGCAAATCAGCATGGGAGCGCCACTTTATGCAACCGAAGAGGAGTTGCGAGTTAATTTCCGAGAGGAGTTAGTCTCCCTTTACGGAGTTGAAGAAGCGAACATCCGTTTCGTTCTTGACCCACTCAAGATTGCTACTCTAGAATATGAGAAGCATCTCATCCCAATTGATGTTGATCCACACTTGGATTGAACCGATATTAATCAAATTGAGATTAATACGGCGACAGCGTTACCGCCACCAAGGCAAATAGTCACAATTCCTTTACTGCCACCAGTTGTTCTAAGGGCATTTATTAGGGTCATTAGACAGCGAGTTCCAGTTGAGCCCAGTGGATGTCCAATAGCGATAGCACCACCGTGAACATTGAATTTTTCATAAGGAATATCCAATTCTTTGGCAACTGCACAACTCGCGGACCCGAAGGCTTCGTTGTGCTCAACAACATCAATATCATCTATAGTCAGATTATTTCTCTCCAACAGCATTCTCACTGCTGGAATAGGCGCGGTCATCACATCGGCAGGTGAAAGTCCAGAAGTTGATTGGTCAACAATAGAGGCTAGGATTTCCCAGCCTTCTGCCTCAGCCCTGTCACGACTCACTACTAGAACGGCAGAAGCACCATCAGAAATTTGACTGGCATTTCCAGCCGTCACTTGTCCTGCATCATCAAAAACAGGTTTCAACTCACTTAATTCAGTTACACTGGTAGAAGCACGAATTCCCTGGTCGTTTACTAACATCATTGAATTTCCATCCCTGTCAACCCCTTGAACAGGAAAAGCCTCCCACTCAAACAAACCACTTTCCCAAGCCCGGTGTGCAAGTCTGTGTGAACGGACTGAATATTTGTCGGAATCTTCCCTTGAAATGTCAAAATCACAGGCTACTTTCTCGCCTGTATTACCCATGTGTTGGTCGTTATAGCCATCCCAGAGTCCGTCATGAATCAACACACTTTTCATCTCGCCATACTCATTTCTGCCTGTTTGTTGGGCGAAGTGTGGCGAATTTGTCATAGATTCCATGCCGCCAGCGATTACAACTTCGTATTCGCCGGCGCGAATTGCTGAAGCGGCTATCATCACAGCTTTCAGACTTGAACCGCATACTTTGTTGATGGTAGTGCAGGGGGTTGAATTTGGTAATCCAGCCCCTAATGCAACTTGGCGAGCAGGTGCTTGGCCTTCGCCGGCTTGCAAGACTTGTCCAAACAGAACTTCGTCAACTATTCCTGAATTGGCAGATATGCCTGCTCGCTCCAGCAGTTCTGTGACAGCAAGCGAGCCGAGTTCGGTAGCAGTATAATTCCGCAAAGCACCACGGAATTTCCCAACCGGGGTTCGGGCGACTGCACAAATAACCGGGTCTGTCATTGTTTAGCACCGCGAGGGTTCGCCCTTTCAATCATACCGTCAAACGTTAAGATCTAGTTATGTCAAGCAAAACCATAGAATTCAGGTTGTTGCAACTCAGGAAGCGCTTCTCTCTTGATGAGAATAGTGCGAACAGCCCAAAGGTCACCAAAGACACGATACTGAAGTGTCGCTTCTAAGTAGTCAACTCCGGATGAACCGCCAGTGCCTACTCTGCGTCCAATCAGTCTCTCAACCATACGTACATGGTGGGTTCGGAAAAGAACCAGTGATTCCTCAAGTTCAACTAGTGTGTCAACCAATATTCTTGGCCAAGCAAGAAGGGGTAGTTCTCGGTAGGATTCAATGAACAACAAACCTGCCCTAGAGCGGGAAACCACCCCCTCAGGCTTTAGAAAATCAATTGCGGCTTCATGAGCACCGGCAAATCTTGCCTCCACTGCCTCAATATTGTCAACTCCGTGGCGGGTCATTCTAGCGACCGCATCATCGCCGATTTTCTTGTGTACAGACAAATATTCATCAACAAATTCGCTTACTTTTTCCTCGTCACCCTCATCGCCAGCAAGTGACCCTTGAATTGGTGTTCGAAGCAACCATTCTGCCAATATATCACCAAGTGCCGGCATTGCTTCTTCAGCTTCCAACCTTTTCAGGACTTCAGCATCTGGACCACCGCGCTCGGCTAACTTACGGAAGTGGGAGAGTGGGTCCATACCTGCAACACGTTGCTTAGTTTCAAGTCCCAACAGTAATTCAAGTTCCCGCATTTGATATGATTCAAATCCAGATGCAGTCCCCAGTCCATCGCGGAAGGCCAAGAAATCTTGAGGTGTTAGGGTCTCCATTATTTTCCATTGGTTAGCCATATGCCGGAAAATTTCGGTACATCGCTTGAGGTGGTGCACGATTCGGGGCACGTCCTCTTCAGGAAGTGTGGCTTGCAGAAGTAAGGTTCTAGCGGCGCGTAACTCGATAAGCACAAGGCGGAACCAAAGTTCGAAGTTTTGGTGCACAATCACGAAATGTAGCTCATCGTTGGTAAGTTTAGAATCGTCTCCTTGAAGGCTCAATAGAGTGTGAAGGTTGAGATAATCTGCGTAGGTCTTACTTCCGGCCATAACTCTCCGTTGGGGCAGAGGTTTAACGAATTGTCGTTAGTTGACTTTTATTATGAAGATGGAAAAATATGCCAACTCTACCCGCGTTTTGGGTAGTTGAAGCGTTATACTCATTTAGTGGACCTATCAGCCATTCCTAATGGCAGGTAGCGGCGAGCAGTTGGCGGAGTGGATTTCCGCGTACAATCCTGATGAGATTACCATCGGTGTAGTCGCATCTCATTCGGCCTTACAAATTCTTCACGGCGCTCGGACTGAAGGTTTCAGAACTTTAGGGATTGCAGTTGGTGAAGGCCGCCGCAAGATGTTCAAAGCGTTTCCAGGCGCCGAGCCAGATGAATGGCTAATGTTAGATGATTACAATCAGATGTTAGACAAAGCAGAATGGTTCAGAGAGCGCAATGTAATCATTATTCCACATGGCTCTTTAGTAGAATATCTAGGTCCAGACAATTTCAGTTCATTAGCAGTTCCGACTTTTGGTAACCGCCACATCCTCAAATGGGAAGCAGGCCGAGATACCCAACGCGAATGGCTTGAATTGGGCGGCTGCACAATGCCAAAAACCATCGATGACCCACACGATATTGATGGGCCAGTCATCGTAAAATACGCTGGCGCTAAGGGTGGTAGAGGATATTTCGTGGCCAGAAATTTCAGAGATTTCAGGCGAAATGTCGACCTAGAAGAAGATTTCACAATCCAAGAATATATTTTGGGAACACGTTACTACATGCAATTTTTCTATGACCCGATTTGTGACGACGGCTACCAAGTTGAAGGCATGATGTCAAGAGATGGCAAAGAAATCGGTCGCTTAGAATTGCTTACAATCGACCGCCGCGACGAAGCAAATGTTGACGAATTCTACAAACTGGGCTCACTCAGAGACCTGCGTGACATGGGTTTGGAGCCTTCGTTTGTGGTGACTGGTAACACAGAAGTGGTGTTACGAGAGTCACTTCTGCCTGAAGCGTTCCGTCTTGGTGAGGGTGCAGTTGCCGCTTCTCTCGAGTTGGAGGAGGGGGCGCGAGGAATGATCGGGCCATTCTGTCTTGAGGCCATTGTCACAGACAAATTAGAGTTCAGAGTCTTTGAGGTCAGTGCGCGCATAGTTGCAGGCAGTAATATCAGCATTGGCGGCTCGCCATACATGAATATCAACGAGCCGCACATGAGTGTTGGTCGCCGAATTGCAAGATGCATTCGCAAAGCTGCTGATAAGAATAGATTGCACGAAATCCTATCGTGATTCAATCGTTCAGCAAGTTGTTATTTTTGATAATTTGGACATTTCCTGGCGGTAAGGCGGCCAAGACATCGTCTTGAACTAGGCCGGTCGCCTTGGCAATCTTGTTGGCCATCGCTTCTTTCTTGATTGTTCCAGTGCCAATTCTGACCCAGCGCTCACACCATTTTGTGACAGCATCATGAGCGCCAACCAGCGGTAGTGGAATCCCGTTGACAACCGCCATTCCTAACGTCATCTCCATGGTCAAATCGCGCAGCCAATTGCGCTTTCCGCGCACAATCCATGCTCCTCGGCCAAGTGCTTCACCAGTTTCAGCAGTCTTGCTGACTTGGGGTGGTTCAACCCAAAATGCAGTTGCCGCAGCTCCACCACCTGACCAACCTCGGCTCCAAACAACTGCTAATTCAGCAGCCTCTTTGATACATTTTTCAGAGAATTCTTCAGCCTCTAAAGTCTGAGTTAAACGTAGTGCTGGAACGCCTTCTGGTAATCCTGGAAGGGGGTGCGGGTCCATCTCTAGACCTTCTTTGAGTTTGAGTGCGCAGGATGGTGCACCGTGTAGGTCAGCGTGGAAATACAGGTCTTCGCGCTTGAGATATTTGTTGACCACTGTGTCATTTCCTTTGGCATCTTTTCCTCCCAAAATGAGGTGCCCATCTCCAACCACTGCCCATCGGTGCCTTTCTATCCACAATTGCTTACTTCTCTTGGTTGCGTGAAGTTTTCCAGCAGCGTCCTCCTTTGCCCGCTTCTTTTCACTGCTAGCGATTTTAGCGCGGGTCTCTTCAATTGCCTTTTTTGCACCAACAGTCTTGTCCTTTTGTTTACGTCCAGCATCAAAATATCTCTGCGCGTTTTGGTGTACTGTTTGGTCAATATGTAACTCAATTCTTTGGTCAGGCTCGCCATCTTCGTCTGGCAGATATGCCTTCATCGTTCGCTTGGCAGGGTCAAGTGATTCAATCCATTCAATATCTCTGACTTTGCTACGGATATTATCCCAACCCTCGGCTTCAATTGCTGACAAAGTTTGGGTCAGTAGAGTATCAATATGAGCCCAATTATCTTGAATTGAGATGCCAAGTTGTTGTTGAGACTCCCCCTTTGCTTCAAAACCAATTATTGATCTTTCTTGCTGAGCCAAGCGGCGTTCAAGTGAACTTCCATCGTCACGTTGTTGGCGATCATCAACCATTTGCGCCGCCTTTTCTTGTTGGCGGCGTGCCATTGCTGTTGCATCCCAGCCGCCTTTCCAAGCGTCTACTGCAGCAGCTAGCGTGGGGAATTCGATTGAATAATCGCCGTCATTTGCTGGCAAGAAAAATGGTAAGGCTTCTCTTGCGTGTTCTTCAAAGACTGCATCAAG
>DTUF01000050.1:0-24234 GCA_012964335.1 Candidatus Poseidoniales archaeon
CAGGTTCTGCTTCTGCAGGTTCTGCTTCTGACTCTGTTTCTTCTGATGCATCATCATCTGATGATTCTTCAGTAACTGCTTTTTGGTCTTCTTGCAATTTCTCAAGTGATTCTAATTCTGTTGCTGCCTCTTCTTCTGAAAGTGATTCTTCAATAATATCTTCAGTACCTTCAGTTCCCGCCATCGCTGGGGCAACATATGGTCCAAGACCTGCATCAATTCTGCTAATAATGTCAACTTCATGAGGTAGTTTTGTGCCTGGCTTCATGATTGCAACTGTGCAACCAATGGTTCCAAGTTTTACAACAGCAGTAGATTGACCCACTTCCATGTGTGTTAGTGCAGTCTCGCCACAAAACTTGATGTGTCCCTTGAGGAACTTCTCAGTACGGTGACGTGAACCTGTTAATTTACCTGCGATGATAATTAGGCAACCTTTCGCACCAGCCTCAATTACATTGAGTACACTGCTGTGCCCTGCTCTTCGGAAGTACCACCCTCGCTCAAGAGCGCTAGCTAACTTACTTGCCATAACTTGAGCATTTAGTGCTGGATTCTCAATCTCTTCAACCTGTAATTTTGGATTTTCTAAATTGAAATCTGTGCGGATACGGCGCTGAAGTTCATTGATGATCTTTCCACGGCGACCAATTACCATCCCAACTCTTTCTGCTTGCAAAGTGACCTTTGTGCAAATGGAAGTATTATCGAAAGCACGCTCAAAGTGTAATCCACCAAAACCAGCACGCTCTGTCTCCTTCATAAGATATTCACGCACCAACTGGCGCTCAACATTGCGGTCAACGAAATGACGAATTTGGTTTACTTTTGCCATTCTTATACCACCTTAGAAATCCTCGCCGTCATCTGAATCTTCGTCATCGCCAAAGTATTCAAGAAATAATTCAAGATTTACTTTGTAATGATTTGATGCTGTTGCGCGCCCACGCGCACGAGGGCGCTGGTGTCGAGCAATCTGGCCACGGTGTGCAGCAAGATGAGTTATCTGCATCTCTTCTGCCTCAATGTCTTCGTGGTGTTGACGAGCATTGTCCATAGCACTCTGAATTAATTTGATGTAGATTTGTGAAGCGTTTCGAGGATATCGACCTGCTCCCATCTTTCCTTTTCGGTGTCCAGCCATAGTGTTTCCACCTCGGCCTTGCCGTGAACGAACAACATAGGGAACTGCCTTCTTCTTAGCGATTACATCCTCTAAGAATTCAATTGCTGAACCAGCGTACATACCCTTCAGTTTACGGGCAATTTGTACACAGTGTTTGTGATGCACATCTACGTTGGTTACGCGTGCGATTGATAGGCGGCTACCTTCCAAAAATTGAGTGTAGCCAGATTGCGGTTTACTTCTATCTCTGCTCATCCTTTTCACCTCACTTCAATGCTACGTGCTTACTTGACCGGGTAGCACCAACACCGGGACCTGTGTGCACAGGCTTTCTGCGAGTTAATGCAAACTCGCCTAGATAATGACCAAGCATCTCAGGCTGAACTTCGATATTAACAAAATCACGGCCATTGTAAATTCCAATTGACTTACCAACCATCACTGGTAGAACTGGCATATCTCTGCGGTGTGTACGAACTACTTGGTTTGCTTCAGCTTCTGTGATTCGCTCCAAGAAATGCTCACATTCGCGTGGTAGACCACGGTCAAGAGTACGGCGGACGCGAGAAGGTACTAACTCAATGATACTGACTTGGTCAGAACCGTCCTCAGGAGGATAGAGTGGCATTTGCTGCAACTCTGGGATTGTGTAACCGCGATAGGTAAACTCTCGCTTGCGGCGTTCTGCCACACCCATCTTTCTCTTCCTTGCTGCACGGCGGACTGCCTTTGGCTTGCGGAATCCCTTGCTCTTTCTTCGTGCCATGAATCATCACTCCTTCTTCTTCCCTCGCATCTTTCCAGTGCGACTTGGCGCAATGTGCCCGACCTTCTGACCGGGTGGTGCAGTGCGCGCAATTGAATTTGGTCCGTGAACAGCCTGATGATTACCTCCACCGTGAGGGTGGTCAACAGGATTCATTGCCACACCGCTAACTGTAGGGTAGAGTTTTCCACGAGCCTTTGCTTTGTAATGTGCTGCGCCCGCCTTCATCAGAGGCTTCTCTGAGCGACCGTGTCCAGCAAGGACACCGATCGCAGCACGACATTTTGCTGGTAAATCCTTCAGGTTACCAGATGGCATTCGAATTCTCACTCTGTCACCCATTCGGGTTTCTAGAACTGCAGAATTTCCACCACTACGGGCAATTCGGCCACCATCACCAGGGCGAAGTTCGACATTGTTGATTGGTGTCCCTTCAGGAATCTGACCAAGTTCAGTAATATTACCTGGCTTGAGTTTGACATTTCCCCCAATCGCAATCTCTTGTCCAACTGCAATCCCTTCGGTTGCAACTAAATGAGTTTCACGGCCGTCTTCAAAACGAACCCTAATTAGCGGAGCCGTGTGTACTGGACTGTGAACTAACTCCATCACAGTAGCCACTTCCTCTACACCACGCGGAATGCGTGACTCACCGGGGAAGCGATGACTAGAAACCCTGTTCTTGGGGCTTGAACCTCTGCGCTGTGCACGAATACGTTTTCCCATTTCTTCACCACCATAATCAGAAAGCACTCAACTTTTGTGCCGCTACATCCGCATCATAACCTGGCGCCATCTTGACGCTAGCATGCTTTCCAATCTTGGAAATACGGGTGTTTACCTTTGCTACCTTGACTTCAAACAGGCGCTCAACAGCCTCCTTGATATCTGCCTTAGTAGCATCAGCGTGAACAATAAATTCGAGGCGGTTGTTGTTCTGGAAGTATCCTTCCTCAACATCCGCTACTCGGCGAGCCTCGAGAGACTTCTCGGTAATCCAAGGCATTACAATAACTTTGTATGGATCCATATCAATCACTCCAGTGCCTCAATAGCTGACTTAGTCCAAACAGTAAGACGACCGATGTCTCCACCTGGTGCCAAGTCCTCTGCTGAGAGGTCTTTGGCAGCCACAACATCGACTCCAGAAACATTGCTAGCAGCCTTTGCTAGTCCATCTCGTTGTCCGACTACAAGTAAAATTGACTTTGGTGTACGGCGGCGACGGCCTCGCATCTTACCCTTACCAGCACGAATGTTACGGCCATCCTTTGCGCGATTTAAATCTGCTCCAAGACCTAGACCTTCCATCATAGCGATGAACTTTCGTGTAGAGTAGGTTAGAGGGATGCTTTCAACATCGTACTTCTCTTTCTTACCATCACGCTCTTCAGCGTAACCATCAATGATGATTGGGAATTTAACATCGTCAGAAAAGCGGTGACCACGGTTAGCAACCGTATCACTATTGATTGTAGCAGCAATCGCAGAGTTGCGAGCTTGCTTGCGAACTTTTGAGTTAACTTTCATTGTCCAATCCTTCTCGACCTTTGGACCATGTGCTCTACGGCCACCACGTGTATGAGGGTTTTCTGCACCAGTACTCTGACCAGTCTTACGCATGATTCGCGCTACACCTGTTCCTTTACCATGCCATTCCACACTGTGCTTCATACCCGCTACCGGGTTACGTCGTCCAACGTGGCGGTTGTGCCCATACGCTTGACGGCGGTTAGCACGAGCAGATTGTACTGCATCTCGTACTACTTGGACTCTAATGTCTGAAGAGAAACAATCCGGTAATTCAATTGCCTTTCCAGCCTTAGCAGCAACAGAATACTGTTCTGAAAGTAAACCTGCTTCAAACTCTTCTTGGTCAACGCTATTGACCAAATTCAACATCTTAACTTTCATCTTCAGACCCCCTGCTTGCTTGATGTACTGACGTAAGTGATGTCTACTGGATCTTGTGTCTTTCGTGGACGAACTGATTCACGGAATCTTAGGAGACGCTTGGATGGGCCAGGAAGACTACCTTGAACAATGATGTAATCGTTGGTAACTTCTCCATATCGTAGGAAACCACCATCTGGGGTGACCTCATCTTCATCTGGTGAAGAAACACGAATGACCTTCTTGTTGTACTCAGTACGCTGGTGGTACCCTGTTTGACCTGCTTGCCGAATAGTCTTTCGAACATATGCTGTTCCGAAGTCACCCATGTTCCCACCTTGACGGCGACGCTTGCTGTTCTTGTGGCTCAGGAGTTTGATTCCCCATCGCTTGATTGAACCTTGCCAACCCTTTCCTTTGGTGACTGCAATAACATCGAGATCATTACCATTGGAAAAGACATCTGAAACTTTCAGTGTTTGACCAAGTCTTTCTTCGGCCCAAGCAATACGGCTAGCAATATCACTTCCGTTTAAACCAAGTTCCATGATGTTTGGAGTCTTAGTTGGGATTGACTTGACCTTGCTAGGTTGAGTTGAGACGATTAGGCGAACCTCACACAGTGTGCCTTTTTCTGCCATCTCCTTTATGGCATCAATGTGCTCTTTAGTATCGTGATCGATACGAGCTGGTACTCGGCGAACAAGGTTAGGTTGTGCTTCTGCGATTTCTTCGCCAGAAGCCCATGCCTCTCCAGCAGTTTGCTTGCCGTAGTATGTTTGGTGGTATGCACGGATACCAAGAATCTGCAATGGTGGAGTTTCCACAATTGTTACTGCTCTACGGATTTCTTGGCCTGCACTAGGACTACCTGGATTTTCGTCACGAATTAAAACGTGGCTCATTCCGGCTTTGTATCCTGCGAAGCCTTGAATTTTGACCTCCCCACCGCCATTACTTGGCCAAGATTTGACTCGTCCGGTTTGTCGACGGGCTCGCTTACGCGGGCCAAAAGCCATGCTACCTCGCTTGGGTTTGGATCTGTCTCCCATTTGGGTTTCCTCCTTTTCGGTGGTTATTTGCGACAAAGTAAGCCGCCGAAGCGGCGCAATGCCGGCTCGCATAGCAAAGGAGCCACCGTGACACTATTCGGATTTCAGAATTGAATTTCCGGGTTGTGGGTTGCTTGTTGCATAGCCCTCTGTGTCTGGTACCTCACTATGTGAGCGCCTCGCCGACCGACCATCCATATATGAACCCCACCCATCAGACAAAGGAGTAATAAAGCCCCATGCAACGGTTTTGATGCTAATTAATGGCATATTATTGTTATTGAATCAAACACTAATTCCGTTATCAAATTTACTTTCAAATTGACTATGATTTGGCGGATTGAATTCTTATCTAACGAGAGAATCATTTAGAACCGTGACCTCCGGGATTGATGTTCATGGCCGCTTTTATTGAGCATCCTCGTCTCACTGCAGAGTCAGTAGAGGCTAGGGCGTATCAGATTGAAGCAGTAGCCGATTGTTTAGGCGCACCAACATTGTTGGTATTGCCTACCGCCCTTGGTAAAACTCCGATTGAATGGATGGTGCTGGCTGAGAGGCTCCATTCAGTTGGTGGGAGAGCCTTGATAATAGCACCAACAAATGCACTTGTGAATCAGCATTTTGAAGATTTAAAAGCAGTAATAAAAGACCAGAAATCAGAGGACAGTGTAACCTCAATGAGTGGCTCTATAGATTGGCGTAAACGACAGAAACGTTGGGATGCCGCTGAAATAATAGTTGCAACCCCACATGTAATTCGAAATGATGTCAATCGTGGTTCAATTGACCTATCAGATGTTACGATTCTTGTAGCAGATGAAGCTCACCATTCAACTGGTAAACACTCATCTGCAGAAGTGGGTGACCTGTATCTACAAACTGCTGATAACCCGCTAATTTTGGGTGCAACTGCAAGCCCAGGTTCAACTCGTGAACAAGTTGAGGAGGTGTGTAATCGACTTGGCTTGAGGCGGATTCACTCTCGCTCGGCTGAAAACGCGTTGTTATCCCCATATGCTGCGGGATTACAAGTAAAAGAGGTGTTTGTTGAGGTTGATGATGGACTAAAGTTGATGGCTGCACCTTTGCAGATGTGGTTAGAACACCTTGTTGACCAACTTCGCAGGTTAGGCTACCATGTACACACCGGACGGGCGACAAGCACTCAATTGAATGAAACCCGAGGACGTATTCAAGGAGCGATTGTCAGGGGAGAGGGATTAGCATACAATGCCGCTAGGCAATGTGCTCAAGCACAAAGACTGCTGAACCTTATCGGTTACCTGCTTAGTCAAGGGGTGGCTGCATCAAGAGAATATCTTAGCCGATTAAAGAATTCAGGTGACAATGGGGATAAAGGTGCATCTGCATTCTTTAATGATGGGCGAATCACTCAACTTTTTGAAAATCTTAAACAGAGTCCCGAGTTACACGAAAAGGTAGGGAAAACTGTAAATTTGGTGCTAGACCAATTACAGGCTCACCCAGAAAGCCGCGTCATCATCTTCGCTCACTTCCGTGATACGGTGAATGAAATAGTAAGACGATTAGAAGATTCAGGTCAGGCAAAACCGGAACGATTTGTTGGACAGAGTAGCAGAGATGGTAGCGCTGGAATGACTCAAAAAGCCCAACTCGAAGGTTTGAAAAGATTCAGAGAAGGAAAATGCAATGTTCTAGTGGCAACATCTGTAGGTGAGGAGGGATTAGATGTACCGAGAGCAGATCTTGTGGTTTTTTATGAGCCGGTTGGTAGTGAAATACGTACGATTCAGAGACGCGGAAGAACTGGAAGGCATCGAGCTGGAACTGTGTATGTACTAATCGCTAGAGATACTAGAGATGAAGGGGCTCGTGCATCAGCACTTTTTCGTGAAAAGAAGATGAAGCAAGCGATTGAAAAAGTTCGTAGAAATATGGGGCGTCCGACTGATGATAACCCTGTTGAACTTTTGAAATCCTTCAAAGTTCGTCAAAATGGGGTTATTGGTTCAGCACACGCCTTCATGATGTCTGAAATGAAACGCTTGGCGCCTGAATTAGGTGAACTAACAGCCCGCGTTAAAACCACGGTAGAAGGTCAAATCCCAGATGCTAATATCGATGGGAATAAAGGTAAAAAATACGAAAATGTACCTTCTCGACTCCGCCCTAGAGGGCAAACTGGACTTGATTCGTTCCCATCATCTGTGACACCCCCAACCATTGAAGGTGAACAAAAAGAATCTAACGATAAAATTGAAGATGAAGAATTAGATATTAACGAGAATCTTGCCAAACTAGCAGTTAGAGCTGCTGAAGATATCGTTCAAGCTTTAACCACAGAAGCAATTGACCCGTTGGCGCACGAAGCTGATATTCCCTGCCGAATTATCGTTGACCATCGTGAACTAAACACTTCAATTGCTGCAACTCTTCGACTTCAAGGAGTTGATGTAGATGTCAAAACATTAGCAATAGGTGATTTCAAAATTGGAGACCGGGTCTTAGTAGAAAGAAAGCGGGTACGAGATTTTGTTGATTCTCTTTTAGATGGAAGGCTGCTTGAGCAAGCACACCGTTTGATTGCAGCAGCCCCTCGCCCTCTTTTGCTCATTGAAGGTGGGGGTCTTTTCACGCAAAGAGCAGTGCACAATAATGCATTAATGGGTGCGTTGGCAACGTTGACAATTGACCTAGGACTTCCGGTTGTCACAACTCAGGATGGGGAAGAGACTGCTCGGTTCCTCATCATCGCTGCCCGACGTGAACAGGCATTATTGGGTGCCTTAACAAAAGAAGCAAGAGAGAGGATGAAATTTGGTGATGAAATAGACCAATCAAACCCCTGGTTTGCTAACCAAATTCCCGGCGGTAGTGGGTTAGATGAAAAAACCAAAATTGATGCAACTGAATCGTTAATTGATTCTGGCCTTGCAACCGACCAGAAAGTAATTTTAAAGACATCAAAAAAAGGAACTCTAGATCTTAAAGATGAAAAACAGAACCAGACTAACAAACTTCACCTGCTTGAATCTCTACCAAATATTGGGCCAACAACTGCTAGACGTTTACTAGAGCACTTCAAATCTATAGAAGCGATAACTAAAGCAGATGAGGCAGAACTTTGCCAAGTGAGTGGTGTAGGTCCAGCAAGTGCTAGAACAATCTTAGAAGTGTTGCGGAAATAGACTCGTAAAATTCAATTCAGTTTCCCATGACGAGCACTCTTGTCTTCAACTGTGCATACCTATCCTTGTAGGCGCCGAGTGCGAATGCAACTAATTCTGGCAAATGTATTGCCGGCATTTCCACATCACTACCAGAAACTCGACCAGCCTTAACTTGGTAAGAATCAAGATTAATGTGAGAAAGAGGGCAAGCAGAAGCCATCACCCGAGCACCTTCGCTCTTTGCATCAGAAAGTACTGATGCTGTCATTTTCATTGCACTTGTTTCTTCTGAAAGTAGTGATGGGAAACCTACGCTTTTCGCTTTACTGTCATAATGAACGGGTTCGCCACCCAAAGCTTCAATCAAATCTTCAAAGTAATGTGGATCATAAATATCGTCATCTCCACAGGAACCATCCTGTTGCATCACTGACCCGTAATACCCTGCTACAGGGAAATCAATAGGATTCTTTACTGCAGCCGCAACAACATCCAATCCGATATCCTCTACCAATACATGAAGCAGGTGACGCATCTTCATGGTACCCTCAAATCGTAGGCCACAAATTGATTCCAACTGCTCGTTCACTCGCTCACGTAAGTCAGCATCCTCCGTCAACTTGCTAAAATCCTCAGACATGTTACCTTGGCAACTAGCGCAAGGAGTAAGTACATCCAAACCTTCGGCTTCAGCCTGAGCAAATGTTCGCGCATTAAGGGCGATTTGTAATTCCCAATTTGCTTGCTTGATTACACCAGCACCACAGCATGCAGCACCGTTGAGAGGAACTAATTCGATATCTAAAGCACGGGCTAAAGCAAGCATTGCATCTTGCACTTCTCTAGCCGAATTTAGAGTCACACATCCTGGAAAATATGCATATCTATTTTTTGCCATTTCAGAACCTCCTATCGAATTTATTGAAGATGGCAACCACCTCATGGTGGTCATCAACTGAAGTATTAATCATCTTAGGCATCTTACCAACACTCGCTGGCGGTACAGCTAACGCCTGTAAATCTCTAATCATTGGACCACCTGTCCTAGTGAACCCTAACAACATCCTTGGAAGAACGCCGGTGATGGCATTTTTCGCCATTCCGAATGGACCAAGTGTTGCACCTGCCAAAACTGTCTCATTAAGTCGCCCAGATAGTTTCACAGTTTCAGAAAACCACCAAACATGCTTACCGTGCCGACCAGTAAATCCACAATCTTGTAGGGTTTTTGTTTTAGCCTCTAACAAACTAGGGCCAGCGCCTTCCCAAGCTCTACCAGATTTGTAAATCGAACTCATATCAGCTTCTGCTTTGATTCCATTTTCAGACTCAATCGTTGCTAAGTATCCATCTTTGCCTTTTTGTGAGGTACGAGGGTCATTGTAACGAGCCCAAAGACGAGCAATTACTGCTGGCCCAATGTATGAGCGGTTGTGAGGGACGGTGTCACTTGAAGCATGGAGTAATTGGCCACTAGAGCAATCTGACGCCTGATGAAGGGTTGAGGCTGTAACTGAATCCATTGCACCGATGATTCCTTGAGAAACCTTGGTTCCTTGCCGAGTTGCAGCGTGCATCCATGGCTTGCTGTTAGCAAGGTGAATCTGATAATCTGAGTGGTCAACGGCTAAATCACGAATTACATCAAACCCTGAGAGTGGATCAATTCGTAGTGATGACTCACCGCCCTTATCCCGAACAACTTCAGAAATTGCGACTCGGCCAGGTAAAATATTCCTGCCATTGACTGAAATTGCAGTAGTTGGGTCATCCATGTTACCATCGCGGAAAGTTAGGCTACCATCTTCGGTTGCCTTGAGCAAACGAAGAAGTTCCAAAACGCTGACACTTTCAGGAACTGCACAGCGCCAAATATCGTGGCCAGATTGACCAGATATTGGGTCGTAACGAAATACACGTGCATTGACTTGAATCTCTGCGCCAACCAATTCAGGAATGTCAAATGCTGAACCAGCCGCTGCTTTCTTAGAACCACCTGCTGCCTTTTCCTTGAGTACAGCAACTACCTCTTCGTTGAAGTTTCCTTCACCATCAATTGCACCCATGTGAGCCAATGCGTCTGTTAGCCAAGCATCAGCCATAGCATCATAATCAACGTCACAATCAACTCTAGGGGTTATTCTGATTGCCCCAGCCTTCTCAAACCAGCCATCCCAATCAATCCCACATTGACAAAAGAATTCGTATGATGTGTCACCCAAAGAACACACCGAAAAATGACTTCCTGCGAGTGAAGGGGCGGCATCAGTGTTAGCGGCAATCCACAGGTCTTCAGCGTTATCGGGCATTTCACCCTCACCCCAAGTACTGCAAATGATGAGTATTCGCTGGTAACCTGCTAAGTCACCAATTTGAATTTCGTCCATTCCTTTGACCGTTGCTTCCAATGAATAATTCGCTGCTAGTTTGCCAATCTTTGCTGCTATCTCTTCTGAGTTACCAGATTGTGAACCAGACAATACGAGTAGTGACCTGTCTCCATCCGTTGATGCCTCTGCAGAAACGGCAGGAGCCGTTGCAGTTGGTTCAACCACATCCGCTGCAGGTTCTTCGACATCAGTTTCTGATGCTGAGTCACTTCCTCCACCGACTTCTACCATGATGACATCCACAGGGCATCCTCCAGCAGCGTCTTGGATAGCCTCCAAATCTAAGCCATCTTTCAAAACTGATTTTGTACCTTCATTGGTGTCAAATCCACCATCGGTTCGGGATTCTGCTGTGATGTAGCAGGTGTCATCTGTTACCTTGAAAACTTCAGGATATTCTTCCTCACATGCATCACAGACGATACAGCCATCAGCAATCCAGACTACAACTTCCGACATGCTGACACCTACCCAGCCTAGGCTGGGTGAATTGCTCGACCGTAGGTCGATTATTGAACATGCCGCGCATATTGCTTCTCACATTCAACCTAATTTACTCAAATGAGTAAATGCAAAAACTTCAACGATGGATTATTGGCTTCACATCACATGTCAAAATCCATGCCATCCATTCCGCCACCTGAGACAGCCTTGGATGATATGACATCATCAATTCTTAGAATCATGACAGCAGTTTCTGTAGCACTTTGAATTGCTTGTTCAACCACTCTTGTTGGTTCAAGCACTTGTGCAACTTGCATATCCATTACTCCACCTTCAAAGACATTCACTCCGAATGTTGCTTTTCCTTCAGCCTGAGCCTTTCGTAACTCAATGATTGTATTTACTGGATCAAGTCCAGCGTTTTCAGCAAGGGTGCGAGGAATCACTTCAAGAGCGCTAGCAAATGCATCAATTGCCATCTGTTCACGGCCACCAATTCCTTCTGCATATAATCGTAAATCACGGCTCAATGCAGCCATCACACTTCCGCCTCCAGTCAGAACAGAACCATCTTCCCAAGCTACACTGATGACGCCGATTGCATCATCAAAAGCACGGCGTAATTCATCAACAACATGCTCTGTCCCACCACGAAGTAGAACTGACACGCTCTTTGCTTCAGGGCAGCCGGTGATGAAGACCATATCTGAGTCGCCAATTTTTCGTTCTTCTACTTTAGCAGCACTTCCAAGATCATCACTTCCAAGGTCATCAATATTTGTTACAATACGTCCACCAGTTGCCTTTGAGAGTGCTTCCATGTCACTCTTCTTAGCCCTGCGTACTGCAAACAAGCCAGCCTTTGCAAGATAGTGTTGAGCGATGTCGTCAATACCCTTTTGGCAAACTAAAACATTGGCCCCAGAGTTTTGCAACTTCTCTACTAATCCCTTCAGATAGTTTTCTTCTTCTTCCAAGAATTTTGCTAACATACTTGGGTCTGTAATCTGAATTTTTGCATCAACTTCAGTTTTCTTAACTTCGATTGCACTGTTAACTAAAGCAATTTTTGCATCCCCTATAGCCCTTGGCATGCCGGGATGAACTCGCTCTTTGTCCAAGATAATCCCATCAACTAAGGTACTTGATTTGATAGAACCGCCTTGACGCTTTTCAACCTTGATATCATCTAATGATACGACTCGCTCACCATCTTCTTCTCTACCTACTGATTTTACTGCTTTTACACAAATATCAGCTAAAAATGATTTCACTGCCTCCGCACTTTTTCCAGTAAGTGCAGTCTTTGCAACTTCTGCAAGAGTGTCTTCATCTGGAACTGGAATCGAATGACTTTCAAGCAATTCAACAGCTCTTTCTGCTGCTAATCTAAATCCGTGGCATATTACAGTAGGGTGAACATTCTGGTCTATCAAATCTTCACTACGCTTGAGTAATTCCCCTGCAATGACTACAGCACTTGTGGTCCCATCGTAGCAATGTTGTTCTTGAGTTTTTGCAACTTCAATAATCATCTTAGCTGCAGGGTGCTCAATATCCATTTCCTTCAGGATTGTAGCACCATCGTTGGTAATCACGACATCACCCATACTGTCAACTAACATCTTGTCCATTCCTTTTGGACCAAGAGTAGAACGAACTGCATCTGCGACGGCTTTCGCCGCTGCGATGTTGTTGCTCTGAGCACTCTTGCCTCTTACTCGGTCAGTTCCGTCCTTGAGAATGAAAATTGGTGCTTGTCCGCCATACACTTCAACCACTTCCGGTATAATCGCCCCTATGGGGCGGGCTTGCGACCCACGCCCCCCTCTTAAGGGCAACCGCTCACTTGACAATAAGGGAAGTCAATGGAATTCTGTTAAAACAGCGAAAATTGTCAAAATTCACCTTTCATTCTGAATCAATCAGAGAGATGGTTCACTTGAGCCCTTGTTGTTCTAGGTACTGTTCACCGTAGTGTGTCCACTGAGTCATGTCCCAACCATCTGGTAAACCACCAGGTGGTAAAGGAGGGGCACCGGTTGGCACCACCTCTTGAGGTGTAGGTGCTGCTGCTTGGGGAGGTGCTGGAGGGCTACCTGCCGGTGGGCTACCCGCTGGAGTTGTTGTCATCTGTTGTTCAAAGATGTCAGCCGCGCCACCATAGGCCGAATTTGCTACTTCATCTGTGACAGGTAGTGATGGAGCACTAATACCACCTACTGGAACATCTGGAGCTGCTGGCATGCTGCCATATGTCTCCTCCAATTGTCGCTGATATCCCTCTAGAGAAAGTATCTCATCTTCTTCGCGATTAGTAGACAACACGACCTTTGCCAATACTACAATCAAACCAAGAACAACAATTCCTCCAATAATAAAAGCAATGATATTAGCAAGTCCCATGCCCGTTTCACCCTCGGCATTAGCACCACCTAACGAACTTTCACGAATTACCTTAACTTGGACGATTGCCTCTGATACGTCATCATCACCTGTTGCTATTACTGTGATATTGAATAACATCTCATCTTCTGGCAAATTCATGAATTGCGTCTCTGTGAGAGAGAATTTGATTGCTGCAGACCTTTTCATATCAGGGTCAAGGACAAAGGAGGAATCCTCGCTTTGTACGCGCACAGAAGCGAATTGGCGTGCATCCCCTGCTTCAACATCAAGACGAATGAACTGAGAGTTAGTTGGATGACGATTGTGGATTGTCAAATTTACTAAAACCCATCCTTCTCTATCAAGAGTGACGATTGTACCCGGAGTTAAGTCAATCCATCCTTGAGTACCTACTTGGAATATTGCAGAACCTGTTCCTCCTGCAACCCCTCCAGACTGAACTGACCGTGCTGAAACCAACATTTCTAAAAGCCCATTTGTCCCAACATCAAAGGAGTACTGGACGGTGATGTTCACCGATGACCCTTGTGCTACAGAAGGTGGGCTGTCTGGATTGTATTGGTCACTCTGAATCACAACTGCATTCATACCTACTGGCGTGTCTAATTCAATGGTAAATTCATCATAATCATTGCCATTATTAGTGACCTCGAATGAAATCGTCTTGACATCTGCACCACCTTGGAATGTCTGTCCACTCATATCAACATCTTCGACATTGATTAGATAAGTCGGCTCAACTATCAATTCAACTTGTGATAATTTGAAGAAGGAACTGTTTGCCTGTGAGGACGCCCTAACTGTTAGGAAATATGTATCAGGACGAATACCATAAGGCATTGGCATCACAAGAAGGATGGTAGTGCTGTCCCCATTAGAGCCGATCTCCTCGGTTACGGGTTGACTAACTGAAGCGCCAAGGCGCCAATCAGCAGTCAATAACAAGTCAAAGCGTTCAGGAGCATTGCCATTATTTGTCAATTCAATCTCAACTATCCTAGTCCTTGCATCTGCCGGTGCAGTAATCTGTTGCTCAGATGAAACCATTGTTAAATCGTTAACTTGAGGGGTGTTAACATCTAATTTACGGGTTTGTTGTGCTATAGCTGGAGATTGACCTGAGGCTAGAATTGTCACTTCAGTAAGCCCTGGTGCAAGCATGTAAGGAGAAGTGAATTCAGCCCAGAAATCACCTTGCTCAGCTTTCTCCAATTGCATGAAGGATATTTCGCTTCCATTTTCTTGTGCATCAAGGAATCTGAAATGGGAGTTACCCCACTCGCTACGGTTGAAGTAGGCGTCTAGATTCCAGTACGCCATCTGATTCCCGGTATTAGTTAATCTAAACTTAACAAGTTTTGATTCACCAGGAGCGATGCTTGGAACCACACCGGGACTGTATTGGATGATATCAACAGAGTAAGATGCACCAACTGAGAGAGGAATGGAAATTATCTCCTTTGCATCCCCAGTATAGTAATCTAAAAGTGAAATATTCCATTCAAGTTGCTCTACATTTGACCCCGGTGGAATTGTCAGGTTCACCCAAAATTCTGTGGTCTCATTGTATCCAATTGGATTTAGTGGTACACTGTAATCGTGGTCATTGATATTGTTTGAGTCAATTCGAATAGGAGAATAAGTGTTCATCCAAGTATCATTATCAATTGTAGAAAGGATTTGCAATGCTTTTTCGCGGTAACCATTGTTTGTCAATGTACAGTGAAGAGAAGGGGGTAGTGGGTCTGCTGGAATTACAAGATAACCAGTCTCTGGATTGTCACAGTTTACCGTGATTGTATATTCTTGAACCTTCTCAATACCAAAAAGAGCAAATTGATCAACATGGAAACCAGCTGAAGCCCCCGTATTATCACTCTGGAAGTGGTAGGTTAGACTGAAAACCTGAGTGCTAGTATCGGGTCCCAAATCCCAGATGACTGGGGTCCAATCGTCTGTAGCGCCACTTATTCCAGACTCTGTGAAATTTTTAGTGGCGATGACTGTGCCAGCAGATGTCGCTTCTAATGACACCTCATCATTGGCACCTAACCCACCCCATGCTTGAGTTGCAAGTTGCATCGAGATGTAGTTACCACCAGTAAGTGAAACCTTACAGAATGGAGCAGCATACAATCCATTGAGTTCGTTTGCTGTTATCCCCCAACCTAAACCATGACCTGGGTCCTCGCAACTTGCTCCGCTTGGAATAAACCAGCCCCAGACAATATGGTCATTCCCATTACTGACATAATCTTGTCCTGGGACAGAATGCCGCCAGTGTTTTGTGCCAATAAATCCAGATGAGTCATCCATCTGCCATGGCCCATAACCATCAGTGGTAGATGTGCCGGCTTCGAATCCAACTGCGGCAAATGTAGGTGAATTGTAAGTAGCACCGGGACAATCGGATGCCCCTGAATTGTCATTATCCCCACACACTCCTCTCTCCATATTATCAAAGAAAATTGCGATTGGGACATTTTCTTCAGTAACATCATTTGAGGTATCGCCTTCTGCGATTCCAGCATCGACTACACCTTTGATTATGTAACCTCCACTTAGTGTACCGTTCTCATCAAGTTGACTGTGAGCGGCTTCTGCAGTCCAAACAACTTCGTGAATTACTGATTGACCACCAGAGAGCGATAGAGAATAATTCCATTCGGCGACTTTAACCCCCACTGGGTGCCAAACTTCGATGTAACCAGTGGCTGCAGTTGTCTGTAATGAAGAACCAGCCTGTTTGAAAGTAACTTGTATTGGTAAAACGGCTGATTTCAAGAAATAATCCTTCTGCGTACCATCAGATTGGTTCCACTGAAAGGCTGGCACAGAAGCATTCCCAATGGAAATACTTTCGACCGTGAAATCAACCATAGTTTTTGGCCCTGAAGCGCCTACATTTGCAGAAATTGGCGCAATTAATGTAGCAATTAACAGCAAGGCAAGGGTAGCGGATTTCAGCCGGCTCATTCGCATCAACAGTTGTCCCAACCGAGTCGAGATAAAAAGGTTGATTGGCATCTGTCTAGGACAGATGTCGCATTTCCCTACATTTTTGGCTTAATACAGACTATTGAAATATCGGTCTTTTCGCCTCTGAAGAAGCGAAGAGAATATGGCTAAAAGTTAGAGTCGGCTGTGTTGTGGCAGAGCAAAGAAGCACGCTCCTTGAGAGGTTTTGGCTCACAATAATTGTTTGTGGCCAAGTAATACTTGCACCTGCAATTGCATTTTCAGCCACATATTTCATTGATTTTGGGGGTATTCTTGGTGAGCGCCCTCTTCTCAGAGTTGATCTCATACCGTGGATTCTTAGTGGCTCACTAGGATATGGAATCCTCTCACTGGTCCTAGCATTGGTTGTAGGGGGTTGGATGCCTGTTTCAGTGGCCGAGAAAGGTGGTTGGATGCCTGTAATTGGCGCCAGTCGCTTGATGAAGGACGCAGGGAAGATTGACCGCGCTAGAACTCATGTGCTAACTTCGCCGTCTGGGAAAATGATGCAGATTGTGAACAGAGAAATGGTAGGTGGTAAACGGTCACTGTTGGAGGTCCACGGTGGATTGCAGATGCTAGCAGCACCGCTTCAGATTTTACTTGCGATTAGTCCACTACTAGTGTTAAAGTTCGTGCCTTCGGAATGGTTAGTTCCAAATCGGCTTCTAGAATTATCAATGATTGGATATCTTGGTTCTCTAGCATTAATTCTCAGAACTTTCCCTAATTTTGCTCAAAGATACGTTGGTGCCGCATCAACTGCAAGGAGATTTCTAGTCAATGTGACAAAAATAAACTGGATGTTTCCAGTGTTAATTCTATGGCTTGTGGGTAGAATAATTGTTGGATTTGTCTTTGACATGATTAACCCAGATGTCTCTCAGTGGCAACAAATTGCCCTTGAAAAAAGCATTATTGAAGCTTTCCTTCCTGTCAACGTTGAAGTCCCTGAAACCTCCTTCCTTGACATGTTAGTTGCACTTGCAGTTCTCCCTTTAGCCACTTTCACTACCATGGCTGTTCTAGGAGGTGGGCGCTATGACCTACCTGGTTGGCTAGTAAATACCGAATCACAATGGGAAGATTTGGATGATTCTGGACAACTTCTGCTTACTGAAGGCACGGAGATTGACTCCGAAGATGATGAGAAAGAAGATTTGCAAGACAATGATGAGGAAAATGAGCAGGACAACGGCGATGCAAATGGAGAGACTACTATTGTCAAAGGCAACAAAGGTGAGATGTTAGCAGCACTCGCTAAGGCAAAAGAGGCAACTGAATCAGTTGTTTTCGAAGATGATTGACATCTTCCAAACTTTCAATCAAACTCAATTGAAGACTGAAATCCATGACATTTTATTAGAGTCAATCTTCAGAAGTGTTGTTGATTAGAGGATGTCCATCAAGGAAAAGTAACCTAAATCTACCCAGCAATCCATCATTTCTAATGCGACCCAAATCTGGTCTTGCTCGGTCCAAATGTGAAGTTCTACAATTCTGACAGCGAACAGCAATCGTCTCCCAAGCTATCTCTGCTGAATCACAACAGGTTGGTTCGTTCAGCCGGATTTCATTCAACTCATGAATTAACCCTGTTGAGTATGGAGTGTTAGGAAAAGAGAATCCGTTGGTTGGAATGAGGCGAGAAAGTATCGCCCATCCTGCGCCGATGAAGAGGCCAAATGCGATAGGTGAAGCGAAAGAAGTTAGGATGACATACCCAATCGCCAGCGGAATGAGAGCAAAGAGGAAAGAGAGTTTCCATAATGTACTCATTATCAACATCTGCGAAATCAAGTGTTTGTCAATCGGTTGTGGCATCGGGAATGGTGCTAATTGCCCTTCCATTACACTTAATCTCGGTAACACCATCAACGGTAGACGTGGTAAAAATAATGCAAAAATGAGTCCGCAAAGAAATTGGACAATGCTCTCAATCAAAAAATCACCTAAAACTCGGCTGCCTGTTCTGGCGGAGGCGAATCTTTGATTCGTGCCAACACTGATTCAACGATATCCATCGCTGCACCTATTTTTTCCATTCCAATTGTATACGCGAAGCGCAGATGTCCTTCTCCGGACTTGCCAAACGCGGAACCTGGTGAGCAAACCACACCTTCCTTGAGAATCTCTAGAGCCACATCGACACTGCTCCAGCCGGGGAAATCAAACTTAGGGAAAACATAGAATGCACCCTCTGGAACATGGCAGGAAACTCCGGGCATAGCATTCAGACGTTGACATATCAAGTCACGGCGCTGCCAAAATGCATCTCTCATTTCAGTTGGATAATATGCTGACTTCTGAAGCGCTGCTAACACACCGTATTGCATTGCATCGGTTGAACAGGCTGTAACATAATACTGCATTTTTTTGGCTTGCGTCATGATTTCATTGTTGGCTGAAAGGATGTATCCTATACGCCAGCCAGTCATTGCAAAAGTCTTGGAAAATGATTGAATCATCACAACTTTATCATAACCTCCACCCAAAAAGGAAACATGGGGATGATCATAGATAATACGGTCATAGACTTCGTCAGTTATCAGCCAAAGGTCATGGCGCCTAGCAAAGTCTAGCAATTCATCCCGTTGCTCAATCGTGATAGTGGCGCCTGTTGGATTACTAGGGAAATTGTAGATAATAGCCTTGGTATTCTCATCAACTAGTTCTTCAAGAGAACCAATTGTCGGTACAAACTCATTTTCAAAAGTGCATGGGTAAAACCGAGGTTCACCACCGGTGATAGTAGCATGCGGGCCGTACAGAGGAAAGCATGGGTCTGGAAGAAGAATATTGTCACCTTGGTTCAAGAAACATAAGGACAATGTGAGTAAAGCATTGGTTCCTGACATAGTAATACAAACATCATCTTCTGTAAGACTCGGTTCCAAATGAGCCCACAAACTGGCTATTTCCGCCCTCAGTTCTACAAGTCCAGCAGTGGTAGTATACTTGTTGTGTCCGTCTTTCATGGCTTGGTAAAACGCCTCAATCGCCGTATCAGGTGGTTGGAAATCTGGTTCACCCAGACCTAATTGGATTGAGTCCTTCCCAGCCATGTCAAACATCTTGCGAACACCGGTTGGCTGGATGGCTTTCGCTCGCTCGCTGAACTCGGCCATAGCCGACCGACCAGCACCGAGATTATCAATGCCATGTCGTATATCTCAAAAATGCTGTTAGCAAAAAATCAGTTATCGCGAAGTCGCTCTACTAAATTCTGTTTATTGCCGCTCTTTGAAAGGCCCTTTTGTTGTAATAATTCCTTCAATTGTGCAATTGTTAGGGACTCAAAATCATCGGTAGGTGCTGCCTCTTCGCTTACTACTAATTCAGCATCCATTACAGATGCTTGATTGAGGTTAGGTGAACCTTTAGATAATTCACTACTGACGCTGTGCATTCTCCAACCAAGAACTGCGGCTAAGAGCATCACAAGTATTGCCAAACCAAGTGCATACAGAACAACTCCTCCACTAGATGTTTCCCTTCCGAGTCCTGTACCATCAACGGTAACAAGAACCGGGAGAGATATCATCTCTCCCGAAACAGCCCGAATCTCAACGCTCTGATTGCCCTTACTGAGGTCATCTAAATTGAGTACAACCGTCCAGTTGAATGCCTCTCCAGCTGATAAGTTGTCAGCAATCTCGTATGTCGCTTCGCTCCATTCGCCTTCACCTATGCGAAATTCAACGCGGTCCACAACACCTTGCTGGCCCCATGAATGGCCCACTATGGTTGCGGTTGAACCAGTCACATTGTAACCAAGAAGGTGATTTTGCAAATATGGATCAACACTAGTAGATTGTTCGGTTTTGTTCAGATGTTGTGCCAGTTTTACCGCTTCGTAAGCGTCAACCATCCCATATCCGAAATCTCGGTTCCAGTATGGGTCAACATCTGGTACAGATGCAGGGCCTCTGCGCTCTGCAGTCTGCTTGAGAACTTCCTTTATCTGCAAAGGGTCGAGGTCGGGGTTTGCCTCTATCACTAGTGCAATAACTCCAGAAACGGAGGGGGTCGCGTATGACGTACCTGAACCTCGACCAGTGTAGGTGTTTTGAGAAGCATCACTGAACAAATTGTTGCACAAGCCTGTTGTCACACAACCTTCTGCCTGAATGATGTTAGTTCCAGGAGCACTAATTTCTGGCTTCAGTTCATTGTATGGGTTGCTATCACCATTATCTCGGCGTGGTCCTCGGCTGGAGTAGGATGCTACCGTATCATCGCCACGGTTGATTGTGTTGATATCATCAGTAGCACCAACTGTGACTGAAAGGCTGGAAGAACCCATTCCAGACAAACCGTCATTATCTGGGCCATCATTTCCAGCCGCTACACTTGGAGTAATTCCTGCTTCAACCGCTTCGTTGAGGATTCGGCTATGCATATCTTCGCCATCTGAACCACCACCTTCGTGGCTAGTGATTCCCCAAGAAAGTGAAATGATATCGATTCCGAAATTTTGTTCGTCAGCCCCTTGCCAAGCGGTATCACGATTATCAATAATCCATTGAACACCATTCATAGCAGATTCATAGAATTCCTGCTCCAAAAAATAATTCTCAAAAGGACCGGCGCCAGCATCGGTTCCGATGCGCACATCAATGAGTTTCGCATCAGGTGCGGCGCCGGTAAAATTTGATTGGCTACCATCTGCTTCCAATCCGGTTGCTGATGCCATTCCCATGCAAGCGGTACCATGTTGATTACCATCATCTGGGTTGAATGAACCATCTGTTTCCCGCCCGCCCGCAGCAATACACAAAGGGTCAGTATGCAAATAGCACACAGCATCATACCCAGCAACGAACTTGCCAACCAATCCAGGATGCTCTTCATCAACACCAGTATCTGTGAGAGCAATATTTACTCCTTCACCAGTAACTCCCAAATCCCAAGCACCAACAGGATAGAAGGATGAATTACGCGCTTTAACTGCTGGAGTTTGAATGTCTCCGTAAAATGTTAAAACACCGTACCGCTCTACCATTACCACCCCATCAAGTTGTGCCAATCCCCACACATCAGAAGCATTAACTGTACCAATAAGCAAGGCATCAACCGAGTGTAAAAGTTGGTTAACAGTGTGGCCGAGTGCCTGAACTTTTGCTTCATCCTGAACGGTTGGGGTGTGGTCGTATGAGAGACCTACATTGACTGGACCGGTAGCGGATTCAAGAGAATCATGTATACTATTTCGATTTGAGTCAAGAGTCGTGTAATCCCACCATGGCAATTCACCAAACATTGGCATCGCTATTTGGTTAGGTATTTCCGAGGTCTGGTCTGTTGTGAGAATCTGAGCCGAATAACTGGTGTCAAGAGGGGATTGGCCCGCAGGTTGAATTGAGCCAACCAATGGTAAAACCATCACCAATACGAGAAGGTACGCCCACGAACGTGTTCGGTTCACAGGGGTCCGACACAGGAAGTGCATGAAAACCCCACGATGCCAAGATTACAAACAAATCAAAATTAAGAACCCAAATACCTAATCATTATTGTTAGATTTTTCATAGCGAATAATTGATATGGATTACATTATGTGGTTATCATTAGGCAACGTCAAGAATATACAATTGTTGTTTGAAAAATTAGGTTATTTTGTATGTCAATAAATATGAATAAAAGAGGAAATTTGTTATCACTCTTAGTTTGTTTTGCGATGCTTACTACTTCATGGTCTGCAATGATGGATTTTGAACAAAACCCTTCAGATAATATAGCTCCTGAATTAGAACAAGAATCCCCACGAATGGATACGAATGTAGGTACGGTAATCTCATTTAACACTACTTGGACTGCAGCCAACTCACCCTACTATCTCAACAGCCCTGTTTCTGTACAACAAGGTGTAAGACTAACGATTAATCCAGGGGTGCAAATATTTGCAAATACCACAAATTCAACCATCATTGTTCATGGAGAAATACATTCTCTGGGAACCACGACAAATCCTGTCTTCATCGGGGTCAACCCATCTATCGGTTGGACAACAACTTCAGGATATTGGAATGGAATTCGGGGAGCAACCCCAAATCAAGGAAGCGAATCCTTGCTCATGAGGAATACGACCATTTCTGGACCTACTTGTTATTGGTACACACCTGGACAATCATCGACCGGAGGTTCATACATACTTGACTTGCGTTACTTCTTTAGAAACAATGCTGATATCATAATTGATAACACCACCATCAAAAATGGCAAAAATGTGATTGCCACGACATATTCTAGTAATTTTAATGACTATACCATAACTAATCTAACATTTGACAATATTTCACATATAAATTTCGAATCCGGCTCCAACTGGGGCTGGAATCCCCGTACTAGCCATTGGAGAGATCAAGTGACCGTGATTCGGAGTGGAGTATATCTTGATAACGCTATTTACTTCTCAACAGCTAGTAATTATGGACACAATTACACATCAGTATTCAATGGATGGAAATACATTCAAAGTGATGTTGTCATACGTGGTTCGTCGATTTGGCAGGCCACTACAACGACACATCCCGCATGGATTGGAGGCACATTTACCGATTCAAGTTTGAAACTACGAGGAGAGAGCGGATGGACTGGACCGCTCATACTAAGAAATTCTACATTCAATTCTACAGGTTCACCATCAAGTACGACTTGGCAGTACTCACAATATGCTAGCCAAAGAGGAAGCGCATATATCATCGCAGACTCAGGCTCATATGGGAAATGGACCGTGGCAAACAACTCGTTTGATATGACTAATGGATGGACTGGAATTGATTACACATACAGCGTAGGTCATATGTCTGCCCCATACAATTGGTGGGGCACAAATAATGTTGCATCCATAGATGCTCTGATTGAGGATATGCTCGACAATAATGGTGGAGGATGGGTAAATTACTCACCATTCTACACATCAGCAGCAATGAATCAAATCGACTGGAATGGTACGAGCCCAGCAAATATCCCACTAGGTCGCGAACTTTCAGGAACTCTATTCTTCTCTAAAACTATGACATTAAACAACTCACCATACTATTTGGTTGGACCTTGGACTATCGCCCCTGGAGTAAGAATTACTATTGATTCAGGGGTGCAAATATTTGCAAATACCACAAATTCAACCATCATTGTTCATGGAGAAATACATTCTCTGGGAACCACGACAAATCCTGTCTTCATCGGGGTCAACCCATCTATCGGTTGGACAACAACTTCAGGATATTGGAATGGAATTCGGGGAGCAACCCCAAATCAAGGAAGCGAATCCTTGCTCATGAGGAATACGACCATTTCTGGACCTACTTGTTATTGGTACACACCTGGACAATCATCGACCGGAGGTTCATACATACTTGACTTGCGTTACTTCTTTAGAAACAATGCTGATATCATAATTGATAACACCACCATCAAAAATGGCAAAAATGTGATTGCCACGACATATTCTAGTAATTTTAATGACTATACCATAACTAATCTAACATTTGACAATATTTCACATATAAATTTCGAATCCGGCTCCAACTGGGGCTGGAATCCCCGTACTAGCCATTGGAGAGATCAAGTGACCGTGATTCGGAGTGGAGTATATCTTGATAACGCTATTTACTTCTCAACAGCTAGTAATTATGGACACAATTACACATCAGTATTCAATGGATGGAAATACATTCAAAGTGATGTTGTCATACGTGGTTCGTCGATTTGGCAGGCCACTACAACGACACATCCCGCATGGATTGGAGGCACATTTACCGATTCAAGTTTGAAACTACGAGGAGAGAGCGGATGGACTGGACCGCTCATACTAAGAAATTCTACATTCAATTCTACAGGTTCACCATCAAGTACGACTTGGCAGTACTCACAATATGCTAGCCAAAGAGGAAGCGCATATATCATCGCAGACTCAGGCTCATATGGGAAATGGACCGTGGCAAACAACTCGTTTGATATGACTAATGGATGGACTGGAATTGATTACACATAC
>DTUF01000050.1:24244-26388 GCA_012964335.1 Candidatus Poseidoniales archaeon
GGCAAACAACTCGTTTGATATGACTAATGGATGGACTGGAATTGATTACACATACCAGAACAACCGCATGTCAGCCCCCTACAACTGGTGGGGAAGTAACAATCGTACAACCATTGATGGCCTCATCGAAGACATTAACGACAACAACGGCGGGAACTGGGTTAACTACTGTCCATTTTGGACAACCTCTGCAATGAATGTTCTAACTTCTAACTGTACAAGGACTAGAGTAGATTTCACCAGCCCTGCAAATGGAAGTTCACAGGTCGGATATAACCTTACTATCAACTACACTCACTTGATGGTCTCAATAGGAGACTGGTATCTAGATAACAATTCTCTGGAGACTTTCAACATTTCCAACAACTCAATCACTTTGATTGGTCTGACGATGGGTTGGCATCAACTCTGTGCACAGGTCTCAGGAGTTGGTAATCAGCAAGGGAACTACTGCATATCGTTCCAGATGACGCCTTTCTTCCCTGATGTTGAGATTACGTGGCCTACTGCCAGCCATGCAATCCCTACAACTCAAACAAGTGAGATGATTTACTATACATCTTCAAACATCACCTCCGGATACTGGACTTTGGATGGTATCAATATCGGCGCTCTAGTTATCAATGGAGCAAGCGTTCAAATTACCGGATTACAATACGGAAATAACTCAATTTGCATTGTAGGTTTAGGGTTGAGTAATTTAGTTGATTCAGCATGTATCAATATTTGGAGAGATTATCCACCAGTGGTTGTCGTCATCAACAGTCCAGCAGATGGATCAACCATTTACGGACAAAACGCCGTTATCAGCTACTCAACGGCAAACGTAACTTCAGCAAATTGGTTGCTTGATGGAATGGATGTTGGTGCAGTTCAATTGAATCAATCATCCCATACATTCCCAATATTGCCTTGGGGCACTCATACAATCTGTATCAGACCATTTGGACTGGATGGGCAACACTTTGATGTCTGTACCAGCTTCACAATGGTTGCACCACCACTTGATGTGCAGATAACTTCACCCGCAAATGGTAGTGCTGTACCTGCTGACCAAGTTACAATTGGATACATCATAAACAACGCAACAGAAGGCAACTGGACTTTGAATGGAATTTCTGTGAACAGCGTAACCCTATGGAACCAACAAATGGTAATTTTGAATCTACAAATTGAATCGAATATCATCTGCATCGAAGCATACGGCGAAAATAATCAGCACCAATCGGCGTGTATCACAATCATTGGGCATAACCTTGACAGTGATTCAGATGGAGTACCTGACCACTCTGACAACTGTTCGGATACTCCTGTTGGAACTATTGTGACTCTTGACGGGTGCACTGACCCTACAAGCGACATTGATCAAGATGGTGTTCCAGACCTGAATGATACATGCCCTGACACATCTAATAGTGAAATTGCTGATGTGAATGGGTGTGGACCAAGCCAGAGGGATTCGGACAATGATGGAGTTAGTGACGCTGATGATGCCTGCAACAATACAGCGCCGGGTGCTGCAATTGATGCAAACGGATGTGCAGATAGCCAGACGGACAGTGATGGAGATGGCACATTCGATGATGTTGATGCCTTCCCACAAGATCCAACTCAAACAACAGATAGTGATGGTGACGGCTTCGGTGATGACATAAATGGCAACAATCCTGACTTCTTCCCCACTGATGTAACCCAATGGCATGATTTTGACAGAGATGGTTGGGGAGACAACTTACAAGGAAATGACCCTGACGAATGTCCTACTATTGCAGGTGTTGAAAATGGTGTACCTGGAAAAGGATGCCCGGCACCGCCTGATGACAATAACAATACTACCCCTCCGGATGACAATAACACAATCCCCGATGACAATAACAATACAATCCCAGATGATAATACTACAATTCCTAATAGCAACAACACTGATGACAACAATACAAATCAAACAGATGATAATGGACAACAGACTTCTTCTGGAGGGCAATTCAAATACATGCAAGTAGCAACTATTGTTGGTATATTCATGGTTATACTAATTGCCACCATCGCAATTTTACGTTTACGTAAAAAAGGAGATGAGGATGAACACTTGTTAGATGAATACAACGAACAGGAGCAAACATTTACTGATTTACAAAATGACA
>DTUF01000051.1:0-4064 GCA_012964335.1 Candidatus Poseidoniales archaeon
CCATGCTTCCCATCAACCCAGTATAGCCACCAGCGATCTCCATCTCCACCCTGTGCGAGCCCAATATCTTCAACAAATATCCCTAATGGTTGACTATCCCATGTGTACTCTAAACCAGCCAACTGCGCCGCTTCTACAGTAGCAGATTGTATTGTTTGATGCCCATCTAGGCCACCCACACAAGTTCGTGAATTATTACCTTGAAGGCGAGCGATTTCACCTTCATCTGCATCAAGGAAAATTGTCATTCCTACCTCTTCCCACCACAAGTCGTCCGGATACTCAAAACACACTACTTGGGAGTCATTCCACGCTTCTGGGAAACCCTCTCTCGAAGTATCCAAATCCCCACCTTCGTCACTAACTGTAGTTACCCACGCGAGGTTCAGGGTCGGTAGAAGTAATAGCAAAACTAGCAAGATTCCAAGTGAGCCGGCTCGCTTTGCAGCCATGTTTCCTCCAGCGAGCCCAGCTGTTGACAGCACCAATGTCATCACTACCAACAATTCTGTCAACAGCGGTAATCCTGTCACAGTTGGATGTGTAGATTCAACCCCTTGATTTTCTGAGTTTTGTTGCCCATCAGCGTCTTTACTTGGTGCATTTGGATTATCATCAAAATATCTGACTTCTAGCCAAGAGGCATCGTTGGCAGCGGCCATCACTTCAGAAGTGCCGCCAACCCCAGCAGTCAACCAACCCTCTTTTTGAGGATGCCAATCCCACTCAAGAGACGATTCTATTCTATTTTCACCCCACCATACAAGGTGCCCTGCCCAATATCCATCAACAGTATTGTGAGGGACCGCGAGTGGTATTCCCCCCAAATTATAATTTCCAACCAATAATACAGGTTCTCCTGAAACCGGACCGGAGTCTATCACTGTGGCATTATCACAATCTGTCAAATTATAGAAACAATGAGCCTTAACTGAATCTAAATCTCCAGTCACAACCACTCCATTTGGTAAATTAACTGGAATCGATGGTGCAATTCCAAGTGAAACCCGATTCTTCACGATAAGACTTGATTCGTTATCAAGTTGCAAATTTACTAACTCACCGCCTTCACTTCCTTGAACGATAATGCCGGCACCAAATGTGTCATTTTGGTGGCTTGGAAACATTATGAAAGGCGGCGTTCGCAATTTTAATTCTGAACCATTGAGAACTACATTCAAATCCCATGAAGAGAAATTATCACCATCTATCTCCCATGTATGGAAGCCACCACTCTCATCACCGGTGGCTAATAATATCCCCGAAGTCCCTGAATAAAATGAGAAATTTTCTGATAAAATGACCAATCCAACGCCATTTCTGTACCCTGTAGCATTGTCAGGAAAAGTGTGCTGGAACAAGAGTGTCCCATTCGGACTCAAACCTAGCACCCCGGTTTCAGTAGAAAAGTGAATAGAATCCTGTACATTTGGCTCACCAATTATCGGCATCGGTTTTCCAGTAATACCCCAAGATACTCGCTCGGTCTCGTACATCCAAAGTAACTCACCTGAACTAGCGTTGTGGGCTGTAATGTTACCACTTGTCCAACCGTTGATTAGCAAATCTTTTTGCCAAATATGGATTGGTGGTGAAATCTCGAATCCAGAGCGAGATTGATTGTGCTCATAACGCCAAATCTGCTCACCTGTATAGATGTTGAAGGCGTAAATTCCCGGCCCTTTACCATCGTCCCACGGCCCACCAGGACTATCACTTCGCCCTCCAACTTTGACGAACAACATTTCTCCAATAACTACTGGAGTAGTTGAGACGTACCCCGATTCCAAGTCTTTTGTCCATTGTAATGGTGGCAATTCCCAAGTTACATTTTCAGGGTCTACTGTATGGCCAAGTGAAGTGCTTGCAGGCACTACCAAGAGACCAAAAAAAAGGAGGAAGATTACAAATTTGGTTGAAGGCATAATCTCGCCTCATTGTAATTTCATGATAGCGTCTTTCAGGGCGTCACTTACTGCTTTACCATCAGCGCCGCCGCCTAATTCTTTGAGCACTATTCCCATGAGTGGGCCCATAGCACCCATACCTCGCTCGGCAACAAAATCAGCTCTTTCAGCAATGATTCTAGCGACCACTTCCTCAACTGCGCCACTATCTGCTGGTACCACGCCTAACTCATCGGCCCGCCTCTCTAGGGCGGAGCGAATCGCATCTGCATCACCTTGTTGTGAGTGCCAATCACCACTTGTCATCATTCTTGCAGCCAGAGGAATCAATCCATCCCTCGTGACGCCTCCAGCCTCACGCATCTCTAAACAGAATCCGAGTAAAGCAAGTGATACTTTGTCAACACTTGGCGCCCCAGTTAATTCAGCAATTTCCTCTTGGGCACGGTCAAGCAATAATGTCCCCCAAGCCTTGTCTGGAAGACCTGCTAAACCAGCCATCAAGTTACCATCTCTACCGGCATGGAAGTCATCATCTACTTCCCTCCCAAGTAATGCGTCAACTTGGTTCTCAGAAAGGTCACACAGAGCCAGTTTATCTCTCCTATCTCCTTGAGTGAGAGGTAAGTTTGAAGCGATGTCAGCCCATTTTTCTTGCGCGATTGGAACCACTTGAATATCGGTTTCAGGATACATTCTCGCACTTCCGGGTAAAGGCCTCATTGCCGATGTTGTACCATCTTCTGGTGCTCCTTTCTTGATGACTACATTCCGAACCTCTTGCTGAGTCCTATGGAATGATGTACGAGCCCGATTAATGACAGATTCAAGCGCCAATTCCGCCTGCCATTTTGGCGCTACACATAGAACAAATGCATCTGATTCATTCAGTTCAAGGCTAGTTTTTGCGCCATCAACTTCTGCTTGCTCAATGCCATATGCAGGTAACTCATCTGAATGAAAGATTCCACGCACACCAGCAAGTTTCGCTGCTGCCGCCAACTCCCTACCAAGCCGCGGCATTTGTGCCCCATTGGAATCGAGTTGTTTACTGCCAATTCTGCCATCAAAATTAGCCAATTTTACTGCTAACACTTTTGCACCATCTGCTAACGAGTCAGCAACCATTTTTGATTGACAATTACTAAACAAATCCGTGATATCTGATATATCACATGGCAATAATTCTTCCACTGATTTAGCAACACCTTCCTCCGTTGCTTGATCATCATCATCTCTATTTGGAGGTAGTAGCGGTTGGCCGATTTCAGCCCGCATTTCATTTGCCAGCCGATAGAAGTGAAGTTGTCTAGCCATCTCTAATTCTATGATTTTTGGAATCCAATCTAAATCTTGACAGCCTTTGATTTCAACTCGGTCACCACAAGCGATTGAGACATTTAGGTCTTGACGAATAGTGCCCAATCCGCGGCGAACTCTGCGGGTGTCCCGAAGCAATTGACCGAGTGTTTTACTGGTTTCTTGAGCATGTGTTGGGGACAATATTTCCGGCTCCGTAGCTATCTCTATCAATGGCACTCCAAGCCTATCAAGAGTGTAAGTCACCACTTCCCCCCCACTTCCACTCACTGTATCCAACTTACGTGCTGAATCCTCCTCTAAGGTGAGAAGAGAAATTCCGACAGGTGCTGTATTTGTCTGTACCGCACCACCTGTGGCAATCAGAGTGGTGCGTTGGAATCCACTAGTGTTTGAGCCATCAACGACAGTTTTCCTCATTGCTTGCATGACTGCAACAGGATTCATATTCATCATCGCTGAAACCGTCAAAGCAACCTCTACTGCGTCCTTATCATGGCTGAGAGGAGGTGCCTCATCGAGTTCGATTAATCCGGCATTTGGTGATTGAACATAGGTGAAAGAACGGTTTCTACGAGCCTCAAAGCGAGCAGCAACATCGACCACGCCACCTTCACCTTGTGCTGCTCTAAGACGGCGGTGTGCCCTTGGCCACGATTCCGGAATCGTGTCAATTGTGTAATCGTAAAGGATTCCAGGTTGGCGAGAATGCAACTTCCCTGTTGCAAGTTGTTGGTGGATTTCGATTCCACACATGAAACCAAGAGATTCAGGGTCTAAGGACCCTGCATCAGCAATATCCCCCACCGGCTCGTCGCTTGCCATCAATAACCCGGA
>DTUF01000051.1:4164-10672 GCA_012964335.1 Candidatus Poseidoniales archaeon
CCTTCATCAAACTCATCACCCATCAACTCGTAACGCCAGTTTCTAAACATCGCTAGCGCTCTTTTTGCGTCTTCAACTGTCGCTTCTGGTGAAAGGCGCATTCTTGCGTTAGCCTCAGCTAACCTGACCAAACCTTCGAGTGCTCTAGCAGTAATTGGAACGCTATTGTCATCATCAGAATCTTTCATTCTTGTATCTAGATAGAATTTAGTGATTTCTTCTTGCGCTTCGGTTGTTAACACCGGATGTATGGTTCGTTTTGCCCAAGCAATATATTTCTGAAACATCGAAATAGTCAACTGGTCTTCACCATTGTAACCCTTCTTCATGGTTGCTTCTTCATCTACTACCTTGGGATCAATTTCTCGACCTTCTTCAATTAGTGCTTCACTAATGCCCGAACTTCGGTTGGAAAGAATATGTTCTGCAATTTGCATATCTTGTTCCCTAATAACATCATCTCGCAATAGCCAGATAATATCGAATCGAGACATCAATGCAGGAGGTAGGTCAACTTCCTCAAACATTGGCGAAATATCCAATCCTGCCTGTAACCTATGGCTGAATCTCCCAAGCCGAGGATTAGCGGCGGCCAACACCGCACACCGAGTTAGCATTGTTGCATTGATTCCACCTTTTGAAATGTGTATTTTCTGCTGTTCCATAGCCTCATGCATTTTTGACCTATCATCTTTATTCATTTTGTCAAATTCATCAATAGCTGCAAGTCCTGAATCAGCAAGAACAAGAATCCCTGCCTCCAAAGAGAAGCGACCATCGTTGAACGCATCTTTAACAGCGGCCGCAGTTAAACCTGCACCTGAAATACCACCACCAGAAGCATATTTGCCGCGCGGTGAAATCTGTGACATATATGTCAACAACTGGCTTTTTGCCACCCCTGGGTCACCCATCAGCAATATGTGGATATCACCTCTTGCTCGAGTGCCATCAGAATATCTTCGTGCCACACCACTGAACAATTGCATCACTAATGAGCGCTTAACCATCTGCAATTTACCAGCCCCAAATATCGAGGGGGCAATACTGTTAGTCAGTAATTCATACAAGTCGGCTCGATTACTAATTTCAATAATCTGCTTTTGCTCCTCTTCGGAAATTTCTATCTCGTTAAATGGTGTATTTTCAAGTTCAGCAGAAACTAATGAGTGGTAGATATTGAACATCGGGGTCTTACCCCCCCTCGTCTTCTCACTACGAATAAAAGGAACTAGATTGGCTGTCACCCTCATTCCAGGGAGTAGGACATTTGCCAAATCTGCTTCTGCTAGAATAGTTGCTCGCGCTGGTTGAGCCCCACCTGTCACATTTTCTGGTAATTCTTGAATCTCTATCCATTGGTTATCCACTAAAGTCACATTTTCATGGATTAACTCAAATCTAGTCCCATCCTTGCCGCCAGCACTTCGGCCACAACCTCCATTCAAATCATCACACTGAACTGGCTCAATTAATTCTAATTCGTTCAGTTGTGCTACTTCGGTGATATGGGTGCAGATAACACAGCGAAATTGAGCATGGTAAATTCTAGGTTTCAATTCCGAAACCTTAGTGACTACTACTTCAGATGAAATTAGTCTACCAATCTCATCTGAGCCTACTTCACGCAATGACTTCTTACAATCATGAGGTAACTCAATGATGCGTAGAGTTGGGTCAATATCCGAACCACCCTCGGCGCACAATGCTCTCAGCGATTCTGTAGCTGCTCGTAATATTGGTTTAGGGTACTCAATCAATGATTGAGCAAAATTAGGGTCCCAAGCCTGTATATCGCTAAAATTTATGACTAATCCCGACTGTTTTGGCCAACTACTCGCTAACACCTGAATCTCTCTAACGTATTGCTCTTGCAACAAAGTTCGCCAACGAGCATTTGAGTCTTGGATGCCGACCATGTGTGAATCTCCCGCGCAGGACTCATCAGCGCTCGCGGACGGTATTTGAACAACGCGATTTCCCCCCCCTATTTCCACTGGAAATCAGAACTTAATACTAGACTCGAAATTGCCTTTCAACAATTTCCACTGGAAGTTATTCCAATTGAAATGAAGCAATGACCCCACTAACCAAAAAACGCCGCCAAGGTCATTATGAGAGCAGTGAATCAACAGTAGCCCGTAACTCAGCCAAGCCAATTGGTTTTTGCAACATTATCCCTGGTGGTGGCACCCCTCCAGCCTCAAGGATATCCGCCTCGTCGTGACCACTCATCAACAGCACAGGCGCCTGAATCCCCAACGCCCGTACCTTGTGAGCGAGGTTAACTCCGTTCATCTCTGGAAGTGACATATCGGTGGCTAATAGAACGATATTTGGATTCTGTTTTATCTTTTCAAATGCTGACTCAGCATCTTCATGCGCGGAAACCTCAAAACCCATGCGAGAAAGGATTGTTTCGCCCAATTTACGAAGGGTTTCTTCATCCTCAACGAAGATAACAATGCCGCGGCTCAACTGAACACCAATCTTACGGGGTCAGCGAATATCTATCAAACCCTCGCCCCTAGGGTAAGGCATGGAAAGGGGTGTGTGGGACCAAGACATGATTATCAGGCTTGACCCTGATGAAGAAATTCATGCATCTATACAGAATATCATGGCAGAAATTGGTTACCATTCTGGAGCAATTACTAGTGGCATTGGCAGGGTGCGTAATGTGGATATTGGTTACTTGGCTGATGATGGAATATATCAGCGAAAATTTATTCAAGAATCTGTTGAATTGTTGTCGTTACAAGGAAATATTGCCGAATTAGATGGCGAGCCTTTCACTCATATCCATGTGGTTGTCTCAGATGATGATCATGTTGTTCATGGCGGCCACTTGTTTTCAGCTGTTGTTGAAGTGACCGCTGAAATTCATGTCAGATTAATACCGATTAATGGGGAATTAGGCATCTCATTAACTAGATGTCATCTTGAAGGAAGTGATTTCAAACCCTTAAACTTCACACATGTCGGAAGGGAAGAAGCGTGAGAGTTCTTTTCGCCCATGGATTCGAAGGCACCCCTGAAGGAAGCAAACCATCCTTTATGCGAGATGAATTAGGCTGGGATGTTGTTACTCCATCAATGTCTGAACTTGGGTGGACAATTGAACAACAGACTGAGGTCCTACTTCGAATAATTGACGAAGATGGCCCATTCGACATTATCGCTGGCTCGTCAATGGGTGGTTTGGCCGCGGCCAACGTCTCTGACCTCCGTCCTGACGAAAAATTTTCACTGCTACTAATTGCTCCGGCCTTTGGATTAGGAGATTTATGGCGAGACGGCGCAAAAACGGAAGGGTTGGCGCAATGGGAGAAAGATGGAAGCATTCCGTATTTCATGAATGGTTTAGGAATTGAAGTGACATTGGACTGGGAATTTTTCCTCTCAGCAGAACGAATGTCATGGCCAAAACTGAATCACTCAACTGTTATTCTGCATGGAAATCAAGACACAATTGTCCCAATTGAGTACTCTCGCAAGGTCGCTGAGGAAGATGATTTCGTTGTATCTCTAATTGAGATTGATGATGGGCACCGGATGCAAGAAGCACGTTTGCACTTTGCTGAGGCTGCAAAATTATTGGTTGAAAGTGACTCGGCGGTTTGAAAAACCGCCACCATCTCGACGAATCAATGAGTGACGGCGATGGGCTTGATTACGCCTCATCTGGAGTTGACATCGATTTGGAAGCCGCTTCGGTTGCGTCACTCATCGGAGCACTGTCAAAATCCGTTCGTAAATCCGGAACCCCTGGTGCCCCAGTAGATTTGCCCGGCGGATTTGGTGGCTTGGTTGAGTTTGGTGACAATCTGTTAGCATTAGCAACTGATGGTGTTGGTAGCAAGTTGCAGATTGCCAATGAGTTAGGACAACTTGCTGGAGTCGGAATTGACTGCATGGCAATGAATGTCAATGACTTGCTATGTGTTGGTGCTGAACCAATCGCTTTTGTTGATTATGTTGCTATTCCAAAGCCAGACCCTGCAGTACATGCTGCACTTGGGGCATCTCTCTCGAGCGCCGCCGCCCGAGCACGCGTGACGCTCGCAGGCGGGGAGACAGCATCTCTGCCTGGAATTGTCAAGGAACTCGACCTTTCTGGAACTGCTTTAGGCTGGTTGCCAAAAGATGAAGCGATTACTGGAGAAAATATCCAAGCTGGTGACCAATTAATCGGCCTGCCTTCATCAGGTATTCATTCGAACGGTTTTTCCCTAGTTCGCGCTGTATTAGAAAAAACCAGAGCAGATATCAGAAGTCCAGCACCATTTTCAGTCGATGAAAATCGCATTGAGCGATTCACAACCGGTGAAGTCACCTTGGGAGAAGTATTACTGAATCCAACGCAAATTTACTGCGACCCAGTCTACGACCTAATCGCTGCTTGCCGTGAAGGTAAGGGGCCTTGTGATAGTAAGCAAATCAAGGGTATTGCCCACATTACCGGGGGAGGGCTGTCTAATCTACTGCGTCTTCACGATACTCTAGGATACCACATTTCCAACCCAATAGACACACTTCCTGAGTTTGACTGGATTGCTCAAATGGGTGGGGTGAATGAACGCGAAATGGCACGCACTTTCAACCTCGGAATGGGCATGGTTGTCATCGTTGATGGTACGGCCTCTGAGGCTGTGACCGCATGGTTAGAATCCCGAATGAGTGGTTGCCAAATCGTTGGTGATGTTGTTGACCATGGGCGCAAAGTGACACATATTAATCCAAATATTTCGTTTGACCACTATTGATTCAATTAACGATATGGTTCACCGTATTGGAACATGATTCTCCAAACATCAATCATTGCATCATATAATGCTGGTTCATTGGCATCTATATCTAATTTGAAATTTGTATAATCAATTTCATAGGTTTGCTCTGCAATTATTCTTGCCACTACACTATGAGAGATTTCAGCACGCCATGGATAATCTGCAGTCACCATATTGATTAATTTTACATCTGGGAATACTGACTCAAAATGTTCAGGATTTCTTCCTCTAACAAGTAATATCCCCGGCTTGTCACGGTGTTGTACTATGCTAAAAAATCCACCTTTTAGAAATATCCACATTCAAACCCACCTCTCCACGAATTTGATCCATTTTGATTCTGCAACTGCTGCCTCTCTGAATCTTTGTTCACATGCACCCGGATTACCACAAACGTGGTTTCTGTTGGCTCCACGGTGGAAGTTGCAGGCTTTACTCCACAATTTGCGGGCATCTTCACTTTGGTAAGGGCACATTCAAGCCACCTCCATGCCAAAATTGTAGTCACTCTTGTTTGTAGCCTCCTTGCTTGCAGATGGCGCTTCAGCTGCTCTCTTTTCTTTGGGTGTAGTCGCTTGGCTTTTGGCCGCCATCTCTTCACCTACCTCTTCGGAAACAGGTGTTATAACAGTGCACAAACCTATCTCTAGATTTGCTTTGGCATTATCAAAGAGGCTCTGTAACATGCTTAGTTCATACATGGGTCCTGGGTGGTCAAACACTCTGATACAGCGGGCAGTATCGAACGTTACTTTCTGTAACATCACACCATCTCCAGTATCATGAATATCTCCTGGCCTGTAATTGCCAAGTAATCCCCACACCCAAGCAATGCTCTCTTCAGTTGCTGTCAATTCTTGGTGCTTTTCGCTCAATTTTGGTAGCAATGATGCTACGCTTTCTATTTCATTATTCATTTTTTCACTTCCTTTTTCCCTGCTAAATTCATATCTTAATCTTAGTTTGAATATAATTTTTTGAAATCTTTATTGTATCCTTTTGTTATGAAACATTTCGTTCTTGGCTTGATTGTTTTTTACAATGTTTCAGTCCCCCTCCACTAATAGATACACCGGGGTTATATAAAAACCCACCGCCCCCCTGTAAGGGGGGCGGTGAAATAATAGTTTATTGAATCATAATTAACCCCCTTAATTTTGATACTTTCGTTTACAATTTACAATCCATTGTCAGTATAAATATATTCTAAAATAAAGCCTGTCGGCCCTCAACTTCCAATCCAATGTCGGTTTAAATACTAAATCAATTTTCACGATTATATGGCACTGATGGGCAGCCATTAGAATGGGTTTATCGCATACCTTCTTGCCATTCATTATCCCATTCAAAACCGACTTCTGAAAATAAATCAATTTCCTTTTCAGCTAGTGCTCTTTCTGTTTGCAATTTTCGAAAAATGGTTTCATAATTTTTCCTATAATCGTAAGCAACAAACATTTCATTAACTATTTGTCTAAATAGGCGAAATAATTCTTCCATTTCCTCTGCTTTCATTCTCTCTTCTTCATTCTTATTTTCTTTATCATCATTTACCATAGTTAGCAATTCCCCTTCAATATCCAGTTTTATTCTGGCCTATTGATCACAAAGTCAGGAATTCATGGTCACAACTCTTACCATATTAGACATACATCTCACACTATATTAAGGATGTGTTTTGATGTACGTATTGGAATTATTGAATCTAATCTGATGAC
>DTUF01000051.1:10682-25313 GCA_012964335.1 Candidatus Poseidoniales archaeon
GTAGTGTATACGATGGGGTTTAGTTTAGGGTTTAGTCTAGGCTACGCTGATTCAAAAATAATGACTCATTGAAAAAGAGTCAGGAATATTCTGATTTTATGGCGGAGCCTGTCAATGTTTGTCGATGCTGTCGCGGATCTCTACATGAACTGGATAATAATCCATTATGCAAGGTCTGTTCACCTTGGAATGATGCCAAGGAATTGTTGCTTCTCTCCACCCCTCCGTGGCAGAATTACATGCAACAACATCAAACTGAACTACTCAACCAAACCATAAATTGGTTGCGTGACGACAGGCGAATCATCTCTTACATGCCTTACAATCGTGGGTGGGCTGAACTGTTGCGAAAACTTACTGGAAACATGCACATCTTGTCTATTGACATACAGATTGAGTTTCATCGTGATTATGATTCATACTTAGCCGTGTTTGAGAAATTAGCCGCCCGCGGTTCTCGCCTCTTTCCTAATTTAGAGGGAGGCGACACTGATGATAACGAAATTACAGTTAGATTCAACGGACATGAAGTTAGGACTTTAGGACAAGCAATAATTGTTGATGGGGCCAAAATTGAACGAGGTCCTGGAACCTTGTTATTCATGATGATGATAGAGAATAGAGTAGAATCTGTAGCTCTGAGATTCCTCAATCTTTTCCACCAAATTGAAGGCACAGGCCAAAACCATGCCAACAGTAACGAAAAACTTAGCCGAGATATTCTCCGAGATGGCCGATTCAATCCTTATGGAGCGGCTGACTCACCACAAACAAAATCAAGAAAAAAGAAGAATGCTCCGCCCCCACTTTGTGATTGGAATCATGAAACATACCTACTAGGCATTGAATTGGGAATTAGTGGAAGACACGTCATACCACTTCCAACTCAGCCATCACTTTTAGAGCGATTTCTAACTATCTGGGGAGGACGCCCTTCAACCCTCGTTTCAGACCGATTACGGGCCGCTACAAGACACCTCACAAAGATTGTTGGCCTCCATTCAGAAGATGCTAGAATAACCCCTCTTGAGAGGTCTTTTTCGTTGTACCGCTCCATAATTGACGGAAACCCTAATGTTGAGGTAATAGATAATGGATTGGTGGTAAAAGGTGGCTTGAATATACTGTGGAGAATCACTCCTGGAAGAGGGGCTCACAATGCCCCTTACCTTATCCAAACGATGGCGCCGAACAAAGTCGGGTTGGGTCAACCAATTTGCATGTTTGATGATGCTGAACTTCCTTTAGGAGACAGGTTATGTTCAGTTGTTCTTGGACTATTAAATGACGACAAAATAATCCATCAATTTGAGCAAATTAAGTATGCAGTTCACCAATACAAAATTGTAAATGCAAGAGACCATATCACGACCGCACTTGGTGATTTGTTCCCCTGAACAATGAAATCTCAACTTCTCAATATTGCTATTACCTCCGAAGCGCACTTGAATAACGGCTCTCAGGGCTGGTTGATGGACGAACAGTGGCCTGAGGGCTGGCCGGGCGAATTGGTGTTGGAGGGGTGTACCCATTTTCATCTTCCAACTAACCTTTCAGAGGGTGAGGCAAACCGTGCCGGACCTGGTGTAAAGGGGGAGCGAGTGGTATTCCATAACCACGCGATGGCAGGCAACCGTACGAGGACTGTTTTAGTGATGGCTCACGAGATGAGTGATGGCATTCTTAGTGGAGATAAACCAGTTCGGATGCTTGATTCATTGGCTGCGAGTGGCATTCGCAGTCACCGTATATGCCACGAGCTGCCATCTGAAATGGTATCTAGACTGCAACTTTGGATGTGTGATATGGATGAGAATGCAATTTCTTGGTTGGAAGCAAATTACAAGCACAATCCAGTTGCCGAAATTAGTGAATTCAAACCTGTTTGCGGTGATGCAAGACAGGTGGCGCTTTCACGTGGTTGGCAATGGGTGGATATTGACCCATTTGGCTCACCAATTCCATTTCTTGATTCAGTTATGCAATCACTTGCAAGGAAGGCAGTTTTGGAAGTTACAGCAACAGATGTTGCTGCATTAACTGGATCTTCGCCAGCACCACTGATGCGACGATATGGTGCGCGTGCGAGATTAGATGAAATCGCACATGACACGGGGTTGAGAATTCTTCTAGCTTCTGTTGCAAGGTGCGCGGCTCGTCATGACAAAGTCATTGAACCGCTGATTTCAACTTGGGATAGTCACCACCTAAGGGTAAGTGTTAGAGTTAGAAAATCACTAGATTCTGCAAGTATAGTTGAGCAAAATTTGGGCTGGAGAATTGCGAATCCGAGTGATGTAGAGGCCGGGGAAAACGCTGGACATGGCCACATATTAGTACCACTTGACACCATTGTAGATAAAAATGACAAGAGAATTTCAGGACCGCTTTGGACTGGGCAAATAGGGGATGCTGAAGTGATGGCTTCAATGACCGAGGAAAGGGCTCTTGAGTTGTGCGGACCTACTGAGGAAATTTGTGATGATGAAAGTGAGTTACGCCTCCGTAGACGGGCAATTGCTCGCTCTGTGCGACATTTGGCTGAGGAATCTTCAGCAATTCATTCAGGAAATCTTGTGGTCGTTGATTCATTGGCAAGCCGACTACAACTGCCTGCACCTCCGTCTCCAACTAAGTTAGCAGAAGCGTTGGTTGCATTGGGTCATTGCGCCGCGGTTGCGGCTTATGGTAAACCAGCTATTCGTACCGATGCACCTTGGGATTCTATCCTCAGTGCACTAAAGTCCGTTTGAATCAACCACCAATATGGGACATCTCAACCGGTAACAGAATTCGACCCTCTATCTGTGTCTCACTACGCAATTCCGAATACCTGTCACTACGATTTTCCCAAACTGAACGCACTAGGTCTTGAATCTCACTACTAGAGGCTCCAGCACGCAAATATGGTTTGAGGTCAAATCCATTTTCGGCAAATAGGCAATTGTAAAATTTTCCTTCTGACGAAATCCGACCACGACTGCAATCACCACAAAAAGGTTCAGAAATTGATGTGATAAAGCCTATTTTATCGCCCTCACTAGTCTGCCATAACTTTGCAACATGACTTGCATCTTTGGGTGGAATCTCACTCAAATCTACCTTTTCAAGAAGTATTTCACGGATCTCTTGGGCTGTAATAACCTCCTCAATACGCCAGGAATTGGACGAACCTACATCCATGAATTCGATGAAGCGAACTATCACTCCAGTGCCACGGAAATATTCCACCAGGTCTTGAATTGCATGCTCGTTGAGCCCACGCTGTACTACTGTATTCACTTTGACTGGAGTTAACCCAGCAGCGATAGCAGCATCAATACCTGCTAATACTACACTTACGTCGACATCACTATCCGTCATTTTTTGGAATGTCTCATTATCTAACGCATCCAAACTCACAGTAACACGGTCTAAGCCTGCATCAGCCAGGGCTTCTGCCTGACTCTCTAACAACACACCGTTAGTTGTAACAGCCACTTCAACATCATGAGCAGACATTTTCTTGACTAATTTGGCAAAATCACGCCGAAGAAGAGGTTCGCCACCAGTCAGACGTACTTTCTCAATTCCTAAAGGAATGAGGGAAGCCACTAGGTGGTCTATCTCCTCAAACGAGAGTATCTCCTCGCGCGCAAGGTATGGATAGTCTTCACCGAACACTTCGCGTGGCATACAATAAGGACAACGGAAATTGCATCGGTCGGTCACCGAAATGCGTAAGTCGCGTAAAGGCCGAGCAAGCGCGTCCCTAACCATGAAACTCTGTTGTAGGCTAACTACTGAAAAGGTTGTCACGATATGGGTGTGAGTGGTATACAAAGGTAAACGTCGGCATAAGTTCGGGGTGGCCCCTTAATTTGTATATATGTGATGGAAGCAAACAAATATGATATGGGACAAAAACCCAGCTTAAACGGAAAGTACGGAAGAAAGGGCTTGCGCGCCTTGTTGATTGCATTGACTATGCTGGTGGTTGCTACCGCCGGTGCAGCTACTGCAGAATCATCATATGACGCACAAACCCTGGAGAATGAATTAATGACTTTGGAGGCTGCTCAAGAGATTGAGAATGACTACCTAATAATTGACCCATCGTTAATGGATGGAGATGTTTACGATAACATCTCTACTGACGACCTTGACCACATCGATGATGATGGCACTGTCGTGGTCTTTGTTTGGACCAATGGTGAAACAGCAATTGTAGTAGTAGTCATCTTCCAAGATGATGGCAGCTACGAAGTCGCACACATAGCACGAATGAGTGTTGAAGACGCAAGAGAAAGACTTGCGAACTTTGATGGACGAATCATTGTCCGTCACTTCGGTAACTCAGGCGCAGATCCTATCTGCCCACATGGCTACTTAGCTGCACGATGGTCCATTGACCAGAATGCAGACGCAACTGCAATTGGGCAGTTCAAAGGTGTCTGGATGAATGCAGAGAGTGTTGTTGGTGGAAACATCACAGGCCAGTTTGCTAACGGTTTATTCCGTGGCATGGCTACCAACCTTGATGGCGAAGTAATCGGAACCCTCCAAGGTGGATACGGAAACGGACTCTACCGCGGTGTATGGGAACTATCTGATGGCTCTGCTAGCGGTGTTCTTGCTGGAAAGTACAGAGCAACAGATGCTGGCCAGGGTGTTATGAAAGGTAAGTGGAAGCAGAACTGCAACGATGCTGGCATTGAGCCAGTACCAGTAGATCCAACCCACATCAAGTGCAAGAGAATGGCTACAGATGCTGCAAGCGCTGACGAATCTACAGATGTAGATATGTCTCGCTGCAAAGTTAAGCCATTGCCTATCGATGTTGATGTTAAGCCAATGAAGAAACCTCTACAGATTGACCCTAGTGATATCAAAGAGGATGATTCAGGTGTAGACTCAGTGAAGAAAGGTGCTCAAGACTTGTTAGAGACCGAACTTGTCGAAATGGATGGTGGACTAACCATTGATGTCGGCGATGCTGCAGCTGGTGGACTAATCTCCTCATTACCAATGGTTGCACTCGGCCTACTACGCCGCCGATTCCTACTAATTTGAGTAGGATGATTGCCAATCTGCACTAAGCGCAGATTAAAACGATGCGGCGGGGGACCCTGTACTCAGGAGGGTTCCCCGTTGCTCACATTTTCTGAACTGGCTAGAGATAAGCTTGCTGAATTTGCAGCTAACTCTGAAGAAGATACTCTAGCCCTTAAAATCGCCATTACTGGGAGAACTGATAATGGATTCCAATATGACCTACAATTAATTCCACCAAAAGAACAAGAAGAATCTGATCATGTTTACGAAGTTGATGGATGGACTGTAATGATTTCAGACAGTAGTGTTCCATATATGGAAGGTGTAACGCTTGAGTTCAAAGAAACACTCATGGGAGGTGGATTCCATTTTGAAAACCCTAACCCTCTCTGGGCTGACGAAATTGCCCAGCGTGTTCAGGTAGTTATTGATGAGATGGTAAATCCTGCAATTGCATCCCATGGCGGGAAAATATCTCTAGTTGATGTCGCTGATGGAGTAGTTGTTGTCTCATTTGGAGGGGGTTGTCAGGGATGTTCTGCTGTTGACATTACTCTCAAACATGGGGTTGAGAAGATGATTTGTGAAACAATTCCTGAAATCACATCTATCAGTGATGTGACTGACCATGCGGCCGGAGAGAACCCTTTCTATTAGGGGTGGCATTAATCTCAATTTATCATTGGATCTGCGTCATCGTTGACTTCAAATTCCGCATCTGGCGCAGGTAACAGATTCTTTGACATCTCAAACATTTGACGTACATTATCCTCAATTCTACGGGCATCCGCCATCAAATCATCAAGCGGTATTTCAAGTTCTATCAAATCACTGAGCGCTTCTGTAGCAATCGCTGCTGCCCGCGCATCGGGATACATTGGATTACATTCAGCTAACAAGGCTGTAACATCAAAGCCACGCCTATCACCTTCAGCAAGTAGCCAACCAGAAATTCCTGCAACGATTCCTTGCTTCACAGGCTCAACATTAGCATTACGTAATCTCGCTCGTCCTCCTTCTGTTGAAGAAACCCCAAATAATTCACCTTCTTGTTTGTCGCCCAATTCTCCCGTCACTATTCCATCAAGAATAAAGAGGCGGTCAAATCCACCTTCGGTGAACCAATCAAGAACCGTCTCAGCAAACTTCACATCGGTATGACCTGGGAACTGTAAATCCGAGGTGAAAACACCCACTCCATTACCTTGGTAAACTCTGACTGGATGCTGGGGTACCTCATTTTGAATCAATGCAACTGGTGGGGAATCTCGATCAATAACTGTGCCTAGTTGTTGCAATCCTAATGCTTTGACTACATGACTTGTAGCGATGCTCCCCACCATTCCTACGTTTGAGAATCCGCAAATTGCCACGCCTCCGGTTGAGCCTGGGTCAGCGTCTTTATGCAAAACTAGAGGGAAGCCATGATTGTCGTTTTCGTCACTCATGTTATCCAGCCCCTTCTGCACTCCCTCAAAAACCTGAGTGGTCATTCAATGAACTCAGACCACTCCTCTTCGTCGGGATAACGGTACCACCAAACATTGATTTCATCCTTCCACCATTCTACTCCCTCTTCGTCAACTTTGTAGTCTTCTGATTGAGTGTAGTCATCCTCTTCTTGCTGCTCATCGTAATACTCTTCAGATTCCCTACTTTCATCGGCTGGCAAATGAACCGCTTTTGGTTTTCGTTTACGAGCTGAGGGGCGGGAACCTGCTTTACTACCAGTATAAGGTAAACCACTTTCATCCATTGCCCACTCTTGCGGCTTTTCTCTCATTTTTGCAGGAGTGTGTAATACCTTAGGCTTACCACGCTTCTTGGATTGTGGTTCTTCATCCTCATCATAATCAGCGTATCCACCATGCTCATCAAATTCATCAAACAAATCCATATCTTCTTCATCATCGCCAGTGAGTTTTCGAATTACGACAAATCCAACTAGTAATGCTGTGATTAAAGCGACAATACCAGCAATCACCCCAGATGACATTCCCGAACCAGATGGGTTATTATCATCAGGATTATTTTGCGACCCACCGTTTCCACCAACCACAACTTGCTCTGCTATCACAGCAACAGTAAGGGATTCAACGAGTGTACTGTCATTGTAACCAGCAGCGCTCATAATAATATCAATATCAATTGAATAATTATCTGCAGGAGTTCCAAGTGGGGCCCTTAATGTAATTTGAATATCTTTACTTGAATTTGAAAACATTGACGCTGAAGTCGGAATAACGCCAATTTCTAACCCTGTAATACTTGAAATCAATACTTCTACATGAATTAATACTGAGTTTGGATTTTCAATCGTGCAGATATTGGTAACACTAGATGCATTCTCAGTTATCTCCCATCCACTATCTTGACAAGACCAATTTAGAGGGATTAACTCTACGACTTCGTCTGTCTCATTATCATCTGGTAGGTCAGGTTCAGGAGGTGGCAATAGTATTGCTCTAACATCCCCGATTGTAAGCACTAACCAAGTGTGTTGTGTTAGCAGGTTCACATCTAATTCACCCCCAATTGGATAACTAATTGAAACTTCAGCCCCACCATTATTATTGATTGGAAGAGTTCCTGAGTTACCAATTGCTTGATTGGTTTCATTACCAATGTGATATTCTATTGCAATTCCAGTTAGTAGAGATTGCTCAATGACATTATCTGCTATTAGGCTAACACTGAGAACACCTTGACCTTCGCTATCTAGTTGTAAAATTGAAGGATTCAATGAAAGCGTTGCAGCTGTTTTTGCGGCGAATGAATCGCTTGCAGTTGATCCGCTTAGTTGTTGAGAATCAACTCCCCAAACCCCTCCATTGTATGTGATATCAACGATGATGTCGCCTCGAAGTGGGGTATATTGTGATTCAAAGTCAAGCCAATCATTCCACTGATGGCTAAAATTGCCGTTTGAATCAGTCACCCCTTCAATTGAAATTATTGAAAATTGACTAATTGGTGTGAGTGCAATTGAGTAGTCAGCAGCAGCAACAACCTCACCCATGCTGGTAATTTGTCCTGATATTGTTAGAGGCGTTCCTGCAGTCGCTTCTACTATGGCGCCAATACCATCAGTCTCAACTAGTAGAGATACTGTTGAATTTCGCACTGAATTATTCTGTGAAAATGCTGCTACAGAAGCGGTGACTGTCCAATTTATATTACCTGCCAAATCACCAACAACCACCCCAAAGTAGTGGTTCACACCATCAGCAGTAGTACCGTAAATATGTGAAGTTAAATTATCATAAACTGTGAAATTAGCAATTTCATTTTGCCCATTAATAGTTGAAAACGGCGACGTATCTACGTACAATGCATACCAACCGATATCACTTGAATTACTAATTGGCCAATCAACACTAATCGCCCCTCCCTCATCATTACCAACATCAACAGCGTTGACAAAAGCAACTGCTTCGGGAGCCGTTAAATCAGCAGATTGTGCTGGTGGTACATTCACATTCTCAATATTAGAATAATTAGAATATATTCCATTCTGATAAACAGTCCTAACAACAAAATCCCAAGATTTACCTGAAACGCTTGCATTATCAAATGTCATGTTTTGAGGAATCCCACTTTCATGTGGGATATTAAGATTAGGTGTTGCACCACTCTCCCATCTAAATAATTGGTAGGATAGGAAATCCATCTCATTCATTGCTGAACCGGTCCAATTTAGAACCACTATGTGCTCACTTCCTGCGTTATCCCAGAATACAATATGGTTTTGAATAATCGGCGCATCACGATACACCTGATTGGTCATTCCGGCAACCCATTCAATTGATACACTCTCAAGAGTAAGAGCACTTGGAGATGTTGAATTTATCGGCAATGTGACGTTGAATGTTCCAGTGCCTGGAACCATCATTGAGTTAAGCAGATTTGATAGATTTCCAGTACTCGGATTGATGTCAACTGTGAATGTTGCATCGTAAGTGATGTTCATTTGGCTGAGGCTAACTATCCCATCACCAATTGAAACACCCATCGGTCTGATGGTCGTTATTGGTGTTCCATAGAAATCAACTTGATTTGGCATTAGAGAAAATGTTTGAGTTAATGATGATGTAATATTACCCATGTCAGTCCAATTTAGTTTGTCAACTCCACTTTGGCCATCACCAGCATAACCGATTAGATCACCTTCAGGATTATTATCCATGTCAAAGTCTAGAGAAACCGTATGCCATCCTGCTATGAATAGCCCCTTTGAAGACTCTCCAGCGGCAACCAAATGTTCTGAAAGTCCATCTCCATCCATGTCAGCGAGTAACACATGTTTAGGCGCAGTATGAGGGAAAATAGTTCGTGAAGTGCTACCAATAGTTCCGTTCACTCCAAATGGCCGGACCTGCAAATAGCCAGTAGGAGTTGCATCGTTTCCATCGGTGCTTCCTTCCAATGGTTGAAGGATGTCAGTGCTTCCGTTCCCACTCCAATCACCGATTGAATAGTTAGCCAACTGAGTTGCATTTGTTTGATTGGTTGACCAGCTAGTGCCATTGAAAGTAGCTGTACAAACTCCCATATCGGTATTTCCAAGCAAGTCAAGAAGCCCGTCACCATTCCAATCAAGAGTAGTCATTCCACTTTTTATACAATCAAAGGATGAGCCTGGAATACCTACCACCCAATTACCTTGGGAAACATTCCACATCGTTACATGCCCGTCCATAGAATCTGCAACTACCACGGTGTCATTTCCAGAACCCCAGAATTTACCAACTGCCAATGTCCCAAGGGTTGCTTGCATTGCGGTTCCATTAGCTGATACTGTAGATACTGCCCCTAAACCAAATGAACCATTTTGAGTGTTGAAAACAAATTCCCTCAGGGTTCCGTCGCCATGAATTGAAATGAGTTCTGAATCACCATCTCCATCCATATCACCACTATCAATACCACTAGCACCCATTCCTAGTGACTGATTGGTATTGGCCCCCCAACTTCCATTTGATTGGGTAAAAAGCATGCACGCACTAGAATTTGTGCTGTCAAATGATGCAACATCATCCAAACCATCATCGTTGAAATCTGCTACAACTAATTCGCCGGCACCATCACAAATTGAAGCCCATGTTATCGCTGAAAAACCATTTGAGGAAGACCAATCAAATGTGCCGACTGCGGGACTTACTGTCCCATTTGCCCACGTATGAGTTCGCTGAAGGAATACTGGTTCTGGAAGTCCATCACCATCTGTATCACCAACTGCAAGAGAATCAATCACACCCGTTGCGACGAACCCACCGCCGTAATCGGGCGAAAATTCTGCATACATTTCTGCATATTGAATCTGGCCTTGTGAAGGCAGAAGAATGTCTCCGATAATATTCCCAGTTGAATTAATACTTCCACTGCTGGCGGTTAGTCCAGATGAAAATTCTGTCTGAGCCCCAAGATTCCCATACCCCAGTGTGTTCCACTCCCACTCGTATTGTGAATCATTTCCAATATCCAAAGTGACATCTCCAGGGGTTGATGACATAGTGCTGTAACTGATTTCAAAAACTGCGCTATTGATGGTTGAATTTCGCTCTAAAGCCAGAATTGAATCGCTATTCGCTGACCCGCCGTTGAGAATTAACGACATGGTATAATTCCCATCAGCAAAGGTAGTGATGATACCTTGGCCACCACCTGCGGCAGAAAAGCCTGCAATCGGCGATAATACCGATAAAAACATCAAAGAGATGACGAAAAATGGGGAAATATCGGATTTCTCAATAGACATAGACCACCCTCCGGCATACTTCCGACTTTCTTTCACCATCAAGTCATTTTCCCCTTCCTCATAGAGGAAGGTGAATTATTTTAAGCAAATACACGTCATCTAATCAACAAATCTCAATTAATTGCTCATTCGTTTTGAGTTCTTGGCCATTTCTTGTTGAGTGCTTTTGACAACGAATCATCCATACGAGCATTCCACCAATCTGCCCGCCTCCAAATCGCATATCGACCCCGGATACCTCGCATATCAGCACCCTCTAATTTTGCATCTTGCATATTAGAAAGTGAGAGTTTGGCCTTCCGGAATTTTGCCCTGCGTAAATCAGCACCATCTAGCGCCGCTTTCATTAAATTAGCTCCAATAAAGGAAGCTTTTCGTAAATCCGCACCGGAGAAATTTGCACCTTCAAGATTAGCGCCATCAAAGATTGCACGACGTAAATTTGCACCTTCAAAATCTGCATCAGCCATTTCCGCTCCAATAAAGGATTGGAAAGAGAAGTCCTTCTGGACTTCGTCAGACAAATTTGTCACTCCCTTGAACGATTGTCAAGATGTGAGCGACCTTCAGTAGTAAGAACAGCATAGCGATTTTTGCGGTTTCCTTCACTACCAGGATATTCTATGAAATGGCGTTCTCTGAGACGATTAAGGTAAAGACTGAGGTTTCCGGGTGGTTCCATACCTGCGTCAATGAAAAGATCCTCCAAAACCCTTGGGGGTGAATCGTGTACACCTTCTACCTCACGTAGATACTGAATTGCAGCCAATACTTGGTCAGGCTTGCGAGTAAGGTTGTTGTTATCGCATAGTGTCTGAAAAGCCGCCCCACGTTCAGGTAGTCCTGATTCTTCAGCTGCTCTACGAGCGGCTGCAATAGCAATCTCTCTAGCAGATCGAATTGAGGCAAGCGCTGATGACCAACTTTCTTCCTGAATCCTTTTCTGCATCAATGAATCAATATCTTTTGCATTACCAGTTAAGTCAATGTCAACATCGCCTACTCTTATCATAATACGATTCTGTACTTCAACTGCTACATCTTCATCAGACATGGGAACCCGCTCTCCAATCGAACAGGGAGGTTATTTTAATCGTTCCGTCTATATCTATTGCCAAAGTTGGTTAAAAATAAAATAAGGGTGCTGGGTTGATGTTGGCGTTTTTATTCTAAATATTAAGATTATATCTAAATGTAAGTGAATAACTTACTTAATTTAACTGTAATTCTAGGCAATCAAGAGATGATTACACTTCAATCCAATGCTGCCCGCCCGGAAGCAACCAACAAGGGGATGAAGGGCAGGGCCAAACAGAATAAGCCACAACCCACAAAGAACGCTGAAACTAATTTCATACTAAGACTCAGTAATGGGTCGGGAGATTCAACACCAGCGAGTATGGTCATTCCAACTACAGCATCTACTAACATTAACGCAGCACCTCCGGCACCAACCCAAACTCCAAGACGCTTGCCCATTATCATCAATCCACCACCAGCAAGCAAAACAATTGCAGCCAATGATTCAATTATTCCTAAAGTTGTAAAGTATCCATCCTCTTGTAATTCAGTAAAATAATCTATAACTTCAGTACCCGTTAAATTTGCCCCTTGGAGATTCAAACTATCTGCTAATGCAGTAGCTTCCTCAGAGGAGAGTGTTCCTGTAGTTAAGTTACCATAGGCTGAAACACCCATCAATAAAGAACCAAGAATTAAACAAACTCCAATGGTAATTGGAATCGCTTTGTTAGCCTTTATTGGCACCTCCGGCATTATCGGCTCATTACTCAGAACATCGTCAGGCAGGCCACTCTGCATGTTCTCCGAGTAGGGCTTGTAACCTTCAATCCTCGCTGCACGCCCGCAACGAATCCGCAAGTTCGCTCGGAATTGACATTGATTCAAAAGTATCTAGGTCTACACAAACTGTAATTACCCGCGCATCCCAAACTAGAAGTCCGTCTTGATTGGCAAATTTGTAACGCCATGTACACGACTTATCACCCACTTTTTCTACCCATAAAGTACACACAATATCATCACCGTATCGTAGTGGAGCGATGTGCTGCGCCTCTGTTTGGACAACTGGGAAGCCAATCTTCTGGTCCATCATCTCTGGATATCCAATACCACATATCTCAACCAATGACTCCTCAAAGAAGCGATGGGCCAAATCAAAGTACTCTGGGTAGTATACAATTTTGGCAACATCCACCATAGGAAAATCAACCCGCCTTCTCAATACCACTGCCACAATAGCGGGGAAGCGTTGTTGAATATCAATCAAACCGCTTAGAAGAAACTCTTTGCTACCACAAATTGACAGATGTGGATTACTGTGACGCAGGCACCAAATGCTGCTACCCAGAAATCATCATACACTTTTCCTCGCCACATGCAAATCCCTGCCCCTAAGAATGCGAGAGCATCTGTTGCAGGGCTTGCTAACCAAGTACAATTTGCGCCCACTGGTAATGATGATTCATTAATAATCCAAAATACTAGAGCAAAAAGGCCACCAAGAATAATTCCCTGATACCACCCATTCAATTTCTCAAACCACTCATTCTTCAATTGTAGCACTGTGTTCATATTTCATAGGGGTATGAGGTTGGGATATTATGTCACCTATTCATAATCCTAATCTCTGATTACTGACACACAAAGCGCAAGAAGCTGAAGGACCTAGCAAAGCTCAACATTCAAAATTAGAGCGGACCCACCGCGATTTGAACACGGGTTTGAGGCTCCGCAAGCCCCAGTGATATCCAGGCTACACTATGGGTCCAGCGCCCTGCCGACCTGCCCAGCCGCTATAATCCCGTCGGAAATCAAGAAAGAACGTAAACTCTCTTTCCTGTGGAAGTATCTTGATTCCACAGAATTTCCTTACAATATCGTGGAATGAAAAATCCCACTTTTCTTGGTGTTAAACCATGATTCTTCATGCGCCTATCGTTTGCTAACGAAGCGACTATCTCGCTCGCTGTACAATTTGGATTTGAACTAACATAGTCCATTATCTCTGATTTCAATCGATTGCGCCTTGCCTGTTTCTGACTACCTAACCCGTTCTGCATCAGTCTTAATTGTTCATAGGTTACTTATCAAAGACAAGTGGGAATACCCATCGGATATCAACTTTAAAGCAAAGGAACGACTGTTTTCCAGTTTGAATTTGCAAGTTTCTTGCCTTTGCCATCTTTTGGATATGGATGCATTTGGTTGAGCACACCGTGCATTCCAGTTACAGAGAATTTAATCCGCAACTCAACGAAGCGGTCTCTCTGTGCTGCTACCAGCACATCATCTTCCAATTCGGCGCTAGCAAATTCTTCAGAATAACCTTCATTGGTGATTCTAACCGTGTTTCCATCTAGGTGAACTCGTGGTTGGAATTCAAAGTCATCTGGAGTATCCATCTGAACTTTAAGGTCAATGACGACTCTATCCCGCAAGCCAATTTTGGTAATGTCCATCGCTGAAACCATCTCTACCGTTCTGGGCCAACACCAGTAGGGGTTAGAAAGTTCGCATTGGATTTCCATCCACATTTATTGTCTATACACAACTCAAAGTAGTAAAACAACCCGTTTTTCAAGGATTATTACTCATTCAAACACTTCTGAAATTCGTGGAACCAAAATGATGAATTCGACTTCCAACTTCCAATCATTTCCTTCATCGGGGTCAATATCATCCACCAAGAAGTCCGGGTCTGCCTGGTCAGCTGTCACTTGCCAAGTCCAGTTACCTTGGCCAAAGCGTGCTGCAGCATTATCCAAAATAAATCTAAGGAGATCTTCTGAATAGTCTGATTGGTAAGTGCTTGATTC
>DTUF01000052.1 GCA_012964335.1 Candidatus Poseidoniales archaeon
CAGCAAGAATTGAGGCTAAGAGAGTGGAATTAGGATTACGCCGAGAGATGCCTGAGGGTATGGAATTACCAGAAAACGAAGGTAACGAATTATTTGGCGGTTGGTTGGATACAAAGTATTCTCGTTTAGCCCAGAGATTTTCTGATACTGACATCCTCAAAGACCCCGGAATTAACAAGTTGATAATCTTCAGTTCACTTACCGGATTAGTGTTATTTGTGTATAATGCATTGATTGGATTAGCGCGTGAAACGATGACTAGTCCACGTAATATGACAGTTGACTTCACCTCCATCATGAAGGGTGGGGAATATAACGCAACTTGGGCTCCACACTTTGATTTAGTTGGCGGACTTATGATTGTTATATTTGCGGTTATTCTTTTCATGACTGGACCAGCATTCACTGATGAGGATGATTCAGAGAGTGAGTCAATTCAAGAAGAAGAATGAATGAGGCGGTAATAGATGGCCATACCTCTCGGCTGGATACGCGAAGCGTTACTCGCAATCGGATTAATTTCGCTTCTAGTAATTGGCTTGTGGGCGACCACTGGCTCTGTCCCTCCAATGGTAGTAGTTGAGTCATCATCAATGATGCATGACAGCGAAGGGGAAGTTGGGGCAATTGATCCTGGTGACCTAGTTCTAGTTATGTCAACGTCGCGCCGAACCAAGATAGTTAGCATGGCAGAAGCGATGGAGGAGGGTGGTGATTGGGAAGGTTGGGAGTCACACGGAAAACCCGGAGATGTCATCATCTACAAGAAAAATGGTGGTATTGACACTCCAGTAATTCACAGAGCAATCCTTGAAGCAGTAGCCAATGATACTATCACTCCAACTGACCGTTCACGTCAACTTTGCTCAGAGGGCAGTTGGGACCCAATATCAATTGATGCCGACGGGCAGGCAGGAACCTGTGTTCTCACTTGGGATGCACCTGGTACTACTGTATTGAATCAAGCCCATATAAACTGGTCATTTGACAATGTTGTATGTCCGGGAAACCCACATGGTTTGATGGTTCAGCAGTGGGACCCTGGGCACGCGGGATACCTTACTTTAGGGGATAATAATAGATGTGATGTTGACCAAGGGTCTCAGGCATATCCTCTAGCAGGAGGGCTCACCGACGAGAATGGTGACCGTGTAGGTGCGGTGCGTTCAGACTGGATTGTGGGGGTTGCCGGGGCTGAACTTCCTTGGCTTGGTACAATCAAATTAGCGGCTTCATCAAATTCAGCACAAGTCACAGGCCACAGCTGGAGGATGCTTGGCGCAACAGCGGTAATCCTTCTTCTGGGTACATTTGTTGTTGAGCAGGCTACTGAAAGGTTGTTGATTGGCGCTCCTGAAATCGCTCAGGCGAATGAAGAACAAGCAAAAAGTACAGAAGAAGAGTAACTTTCTTTTTCATTCAGAGTAGCATCGGTAGAACGATGATTAGTATCATCATTCCCATCAAAATTAGACTTGACATGCTTGAAATTTTGTGGGCTGCATTCCGCACATTAATTGGATGTGAATTGGGGAAGAACTTAGCGAAGAAAGCGAAGTAATCGTGCAATCTGTCACGTAATAGATGGCCTCCATCAAACGGTATAATTGGAATCAAATTTGCAAAGCCAAGTAACACATTCATCCAAGTTATCCAAAACAACAGATGAAGTAAAATCATAGTCCCCTCAAATCCGAGGAAGGAATCACTAGTGAGTAATTGTAATTCCTGTTCGTGCATAATTTCACCTTTGTTGTCAATTGGATTGAAGATGAGCTTTAATGGCTGAACTGCTAAACCTACAGCCAATGGAATGGGATTTTTTGTAGCACTTGAAGCAAGGGGTCCTGCTAGTTTATTGGCTCCAGCATCATTTGAGGCTAAACCCATTACTCCAAGGAAAGCATCTCCTTCTTCTATGCCATAAGCAGCGAGTATCTGAGGGTCTGTACCTAAATCAAGTTGGTATTGATATTGGTCAGCAAGTGTTAGGTGAACGACTCGTTCTTGTCGTTCCCCTTGATTATCGGGAAGAGTGAGAACGGTGAGTGTGATGTTATCACCAGCTTGGTGTGAGTCAAGGAAGGAGGTAAAATCATCTCTATCATTCATTATTGTGCCATTCGCATGGGTTATCACTTCCCATGGTTGAAGGCCTGCTTCAGAAGCTGGTTGCTGGTCAATAATGCCTTCAGCGTGAACTCCATTAATTGCTGGAGTAAGGGTGTTGGCAACCAATGCCATCACGATGAAAAATATGAATGCGCCGTAGATATTTATTGCTGGACCAGCGGCAAAAACGCGTTGTCGTTCACGGCGAGGAGCTCGTAATATTTCTCTCCCTTCCGGCTCTGCGAATGCGCCAATAGGAATCAAACCTAGAATTAGTAATCCAAAACTGCGGACTCTCATACCATGTGCGCGAGTTAGAATTCCATGCCCATATTCATGGATGACTAAGGCAATGACCAGACCAACTAGTCCCCAAACAAGTGGAATTGTTGGTGAAACACCTGGAATTAGAACAATTTCAGAAGGTGAAGCAGATTCAAGTTCAGATGGATTCATTATTGTAAAAATGAAAGTAAAAACGAAGACAATCAGCACAAATGCACTGATGAATCGGCAAGTCCACAGGCCTATTTCTCCGAATATTCTCCATGCTTTACGTGGTTTTGAAATGGCGTCCAAAACTTTCTGGCCTCGGTTTGTGCGGACCATTAGAATGACTCCTAGAACTCTAGTTGCATCCCATTTGTCAAGAATTCCTTGCGCCTCAAGTCGCTTGAGTAGTATGTACCATACTACAATTCCGAGAACCGACCAATGAATCTGGATAGCAATGATACTGGCTATGACAATGAAGATGAGTTCGCGAGAGCGAGATGGCTTCTCCTCTGTTTGCACACGGGTTGCTCCGCTTTGTCCTCTTTGAACCTGCGCGTTGAGTGTGATGCACAGCACTCATAGGTGAGTACTGGTTGAGAAGGGGTGATGACTGAAGCAGAATCAGACATCGAGGATGCGCACAGTGTTGAACGAAGGTTATCTGATTTGAAGCGTGAAGTTGAAGCAATCAAGCGTTTGATAACCCAAGCATCGCTAAAGCGGTTGACCTCTGAGATTGAACGGCAAGAATCCGAAATTGATGATGTCCAATCAGAACTTCATAGTAAGATATAATCTTTTGAGGAAGATTAAAGCCTGAATTTCTTGACCCATTCTTCTGGTTCACGTTGTTCAAGAATTACTTTCTGAGCCTCTTCCACTTTCAATTTCTCTGCCTTTTCAGTCCAAGTGTTTGCTTTGGACCGAAGAGTTTCAGCGGTTTGGTTATAACTTTCAGAATCACGACATAATAACGATAAAAATTTGTGAAGTGGCAACCCTTCATCCCAGTTCAAGTGAGGTGTACCATTTCTTGTCAAAGGAAGTGCAGGTAGGCGACGGGCCAGAATCGAAACCGAGCCCGTCAAGTTAGTAGTTTCAACTTTGAAAATCCGCCATGAATCGCCACGTACACCTTTCAGTCTCATAGCATACAATGGCATCAAGCCGCAACGCTCACCCTCTTTTTGTAAATCGAGGTACTGCTCCATTGTTCTTCCAGAGAGATATACCTTCTTTTCCTTAGTCGTTTTGACTTCAATCGGAAACGAAATGTCACCTCGAACAGCCAACAAATCACCTGCGCCAGCAACTCCACTTCCAGCCGCTCGGACAACTAAAAATGGCCTCCTGATAACTTGCATTGCGCGTGCTTTTTCAGCTGCGTTACAACTTCTAGTAACGGCCCTCACTCCATCAGGTGAACCGATTAGAACTGCGCGCAGTTCCCGCTCGTAATGAGAAGCCATCGTTAAGCACGGTTCTGCATTCATTCAAGACCATACCGGCGAGTTTGTAGTATCGCGTGCCGATTATCAAAGAAATTGACTAATTTCGACCCCATTCACCGGAATCATTGACAAAGGTTGCCACCCCACACCTATTCGTGGGAGTACTAATCATACGCACGGCTGATTTCAAATTGGCTTATCGTTTGATGAAAGCATTACGAAGACGAGGGATTGAATTTCTTCAGGTTTCAGAGAATTCACCCCTCCCACATGACGCTTCTGTATGGCTTGGAACCCCTGAAGAAGTGTTTGCATCTAAAGTTGGCAATGGAATCCCGTGCACTTTAGATGACGTAGCAGTTTCAATAGACCGAGCACTCTATCTTTCAACTCTAAAAGATCCTACAATAATTCTCGCCTTTGGCATTGACCCAGGGCCAAGGCCCGGTTTAGCGTGGAATTCAGATGGCAAGCCACTTGGAACTGAACAAATGGAAGATGTAGACGATACTATTGACAGAATTTGTCAATTGGTAAAATCAATTCCTCATGCAATAGCGGTGATAAGGATTGGAGACGGTTCACCGACAATAGGTTCCCGCCTTGCAAATATCTGCTTAGCGAGAGGTTTGAGAGTGGAGATGGTTGATGAGAGGAGAACTTCAACTGGAGTTGGCCGCAATGAGCATCACGCTGCAGCAGCACGAATTGCGCAAATCATTGGTGAAGAGGTGACAAGCAAAAGGAAGGTCCAACCATCTACTGGAGAGGTTAGAGAAGTCCAACGTAAGTCACGCAGTGAGAGTGGAGGAAAACTCACACTTCCAAATGAATTAGCTCAAGCAGTTGCTGTGGGTAGATTGTCAATGGTTGAGGCTTTTGACGAGTATGAACGCCGTCGTGGAAGTCTCATCTAAGTCTAGGTTTTCCTCTCAAATCCTTCGGCTGATAACCGACTTACTCAAGAGGTGAACTCACTTCGAAGATTCCGTTGCGGACGTGGTCTAGCGGTTATGACTGTAGGTTCCCAACCTGCAAACCCGGATTCGAGTTCCGGCGTCCGCACCTTCAACCTAGATTAACGGTATCGGGATTGCAAAAATTTTCAGATAATTTTGAGATCTGATTGCTTTTTATTTGCAAGTTGTTTGAGTAGATTATCAACAACGATTTTGAAGGCGTTAGAGGATTCCCCATCAGGGTCAGCAACGATGCGGTGAACTCCATCATCACCGCCTCTCACAATTCCAGGGTCAAAAGGTAATTTGCCAAGGAATGGTACTTCCAATTCTTCGGCTGCGGCTTTTCCCCCCCCACTCTTGAAGAGGTTTAGAAGGACTGACCAATCTCCTTCTTCATCAGTTTGAACATTTATACTAACCCCTTGAGGTCCTTGGACGGTTAGTTTTGAGGATGGCTCAGCAGTTCCGCGTAAAGTGTAACCACTCATGTTTTCTACCACTCCGAGACATGGAAGTTTTAGAGTTTTTGCGAAGTTAATTGATTTCCGACTGTCTAGCAGTGCAACATCTTGAGGAGTTGTAACAACTACTACTCCATCAATTTCTGGAAGAGACTGTGCTACCGTAAGTGGCTCGTCAGAAGTACCCGGTGGGAAGTCAATGATTAGAGCATCCAAGTCACCCCACGCGACATCACCAATAAATTGCTGAATTGCTCCTAACTTGACTGGACCTCGCCAGATGACCGGTGCATCTTCATCTTCTAAGAGAAACGCCATTGAGATTACTTTGACTCCGAAAGGCCCCTCAACAGGAAATATTTGGCCTTCTTCAACTTGTAAATCAGCCCCAGATATCCCTAACATTTTTGGGATATTTGGCCCAGTAATATCAATATCCATCAGACCGACTTTTTTGCCTTGTTGAGCAAGTGATAATGCTAACCCTGTAGCAACAGTTGATTTTCCTACCCCGCCTTTTCCGGAAAGAACCATGACCTTGTGTTTAACGTTCTCAGCTAACTGCGTCATTCTTAATTTACGTCGCATTTGGGCATATGCTTGTTCCATCTGAGCCTTCTGCTCATCAGAAGCCGAATCTGGCTTTTCCTCGGGGGCTGTGCCATCATGATGGGAGACCGGTGAATCACTCATTGATGTGGCGACATTGCGGTCATTCTTCAATCATTGCATCAGTATTTGGTAAGAATAAATTGCAAAGAGTAGGGTTTTGATAAGGTTCATCCGAGGGCAATTGCCAAAGGCAACACACCAAAAGCACAACTGTAAGCGGGGGTGAGTCAGCATGGCAGGGACAGCAGTTTACATCACTTGGGTCACCGCTTCTTTGCTTGGTGGAATTCTGCTAATGCCGATTTTCCGTCCTGCTGGGAAACGAGTTACACTCGCTGGTTTTGTTGATATGTTTCGCCGCTACTGGCTACATATTGCATTAGTATTCAGCATCTATTTATGGAAGGATTTGCTTGACGGCTTAGACCGTATTTTGATGGCCAACACCCATCTAGACATGACCCCATTCATTTACGCCATTGAAGGTGACTTGGTTTTGTGGGTTCAACAGACATTCCTCAATGACATGCTGACCTTCGTTTTAACCCATTATTATGTGGCGGGGTACATGCTATTGACATATACGGCATCACTCTATTTCACATATTTTGATGACCGTTGGATGGCAGACAGAGTCCTGTTATCGATGTTCTTTGTCTATGCATTAGCAGTTCCATTCTATCTTTTCTTCAATGTTCGAGTGACAGGAGACCATATTCCAGAAATGCAGGCTTTGGCCTACCACCTCACTCCCGAGATCCAAACCTGGTTCACTAGGATTGACCCTTTCACTAATGGCATGCCAAGCCTACACATCGGTGTACCCTTCACGGTGTGGTTAGGGCTACATCGCTGGGACCACGATGAGAGATGGAAGAAATATCGATATTTTGTCGGCGCATACATCATTGTAACTGCCTTTTCAATCGTCTATCTTGGTATCCATTGGTTTGTTGATATTGTTGGCGGAATTGTTGTATCTTTCTTAGCGGTTAACTTAGCAGATAAGTGTCATGCTTGGCTGTGGTATAGGTTTGATGAGCGGACTTTCAATGCCCGCCTTGCGTGGCTGTTAGCGGATTTTAACAATCCGAAACGAGTACTATTAGGTGGGATGTCTAGGTTGGTGAATTGGATAAAAACGCCGTCAACAACTCAAACTGGAACTGCTGTGATGTTGCTGTTGGCCACGACTGGTGGGGTATTGTTGTATGATGCAACCCACCAAGATTTCCCCGCAGAAGGAGTAACTTATCCCGAATCGGCTGCAGGAGCTGATGGTTGGTTGGTTGCACTTGATACAGACGAAAACGGTAACTTGAGTGCGGTTATCATCGACATTGAGAACGATAGGACTTACCATGATAGTCTTTATTTGAATGAAGATGGAAACCAATCTCAATGGGGTGTTATGAATGCTTCAACAGAAGTGCTGATTTCGGAGAATCACGCCATCGTCTGGCAAGGTTACAGAATAATTACTCTTAAGTTTTCAAACCCAGGTACTCATGCTGACGGCAGAACGACAGGCCCACTCTACACTGACCTCGCCCTTCTTGATGATGCAGATGAGGAAAATGCCAAGTTATTCGCAATCGATGATGGTGTTATTATCAACTTGCAGAGCACCGAGTATAACGAGGTGTTCACACCTATTTCTGATGATGATGTAATTCTGATTGATGGTGAAGGAAATAGTTTAGCATGGGTTACAGAGAGTTCACCATTGACAGCAAATATCCTCTCACTAGATGGTGTGCAAAACACTCTATCGGTCGAAGTAAACGCAACTGTTGATTCGGCAAAGGATGAGCAGGTGTTAGCATTTACAGGCACTATGGTTGACTATGTCAACGCAAGCATTACAGCAATCTCTTTTGACAATGATTACCTAGTTGCGGAAGTTAATTTGTCAGCAGTCACTCGTCTAGTGTTGGTGAATCTTGACACCGGTGAGCAGCGAATTATTGGCGACCCACTTTTCCCCGTTGCAAACCCATCAATTGGTCACGGTGTGGTTGCTTGGCAACATAAGTGGGGCCTCAATTCAATAGACCCGAACAATGCAGAATTAGACTGGGACGTCAAATACCACATTATCTCGGAAAACCGTTCATATCAACTTCACACTGAGGATGAGTTCAATCAGACTGCACCACAGGTGATGGAAGGTCACATTGCTTGGTTACAAGATAGCGGAGGAGAGGAACCACCAAAGGTGATAATCTACAGTCTTGAGGAAACTTTTGAGCCATACTCATCCCGGACTATGCAAATAGCAATAATTGCCTTAATTCCGTTGTTAACATTATGGATGATTCAAAGACAAAGGGGAAACACCGAATCACCAGACGAAGAAGAGTAATTCTTCAAGCGATGCTTTTGTTCAAGCATTAATTGAAAGCATGCGATTGAGCGCCAAGATTGCATCTTCAGCAATCTGCTTAGGAACGACAATTTGATTGATTACCTCTCCAGTCACAAGTGACTCAAGAACATCAGCCAAAAACGCTGGGTGAATCATGTACATAGTTGAGCAAGGACAATCACCGGGATCCAAGCATACTACCGTTTTGTCAGGGTATTGTGCGTCCAATCTCTTGACAAGGTGAATTTCAGTTCCTACACCAATTACAGCACCGCTTGGCGCATCAGCCACGAATCTGCGAATCATCTCAGTTGAACCGGATGCATCAGATGCATCAACAACTTCTCGCTCACATTCAGGGTGAGCAATCACCAACGCACCTGAATTCTCCTCGCGGAGATTATCAATCTGCTCAACGGTGAAGCGTTGGTGGACCGAACAGTAACCATGCCAGAGTACGAACGTTGAGGTGTTCAAGTCATTCCAATCAGGTTGGGACATTGGATTCCAAACTGCAATATCTTCCTCTTGGTAACCCATTGCTAAAGCAGTGTTACGGCCTAAATGTTGGTCAGGGAAGAACAGGACTTTGCCATTTTCTCCAGCCCGCTCTAGAGCCCATTCTAAGACTCCAGCAGCATTAGAGGACGTACACACAACCCCGCCGTGATGACCGACAAAGGCCTTCAGGTCCGCGCTTGAGTTCATGTAAGTTACAGGTACGAGGTACGCTTCTCCTTTGCCAGCTGGGCTATCTGGATTTTCACGAATTGCAGGGTCTTCAAGTTGGCATTCATTGAGAAGTTCATCCCAACACGCTTCAACATCTGGTAGGTCAGCCATGTCTGCCATTGAACATCCTGCTCTGACATTTGGCATCACAACTTTTTGCCCGTCTGAAGTCAATATGTCAGCTGATTCAGCCATGAAGTGGACTCCACAGAATACGATGTATTCAGCCTTGGAGTCAGCGGCTTTTTTCGCTAGTAGGAAGGAATCTCCGGTTTCGTCAGCATGTTCAATGATTGAATCACGTTGATAGTGATGCCCCAAAATCATCACTTTGTCACCAAGTTGCTGTTTGGCAGACAAAATTCTCTGTCGGGTTATGTCTGAATCAGCATCTGATTCATCATCATAGATGGAGCAAATGGCCAGCGGCAGGCTCTGCATTCAACCACTCCCGGGATATCTACCGGTCGCCGCCACCGCTTTGAATGCATCCATTCTCCGGGAACCTGTCGGAAAGGGGTGGAAGAGCGTTATGTTGGCTTGGGAACAGGGTAAAATCATTCACGTAGGGGCTGAGGCTGAAGTTTCTAATGGGCAATATTTGGGATTAGCAGCAGTGCGTAAATTGAGGCGTCCGAGGGGTTACCGAGACCCCGCTCTAGACCGTAGGCTGACAAACCATCGAATGGCTGCGGAAGCAAAAATGCTGGCACGCCTGTGTAATTCAGGTTTGCCAGTCCCTCACCTTTTAGCATGTGAGATGAGTAATGGTACAATGATTCAATCGCTCATGCCAGGCGCACAACTTGTTGATGTGTTGAGAGGTGGTGAAATAGATGTTAAGTCCGTTTTACACGAGGTTGGAAATGTGATTCGTCAACTCCATTCACTGGGTGCAGTTCATGGTGATCTAACTACCAACAACATACTTTGGGATAGTGAGAAGGGGATTTCTCTAATTGATTTTGGCCTTTCCCAATCAACTACAGAGGTTGAGAGAATGGGGCTTGATTTACAGGTACTCAGTGAGTGCCTAAGTGCTAGTCATCCAGAACACGAAGAGGCTTTGGATTGGGTTCTTGAGGGTTATAATAATGCTAAAAATCTCACCTACACTGGCTCAGATTCTCCTCCTGTAAAGAGTAAAGAAGTCATCAATCGCTACAATATCATACGTTCTAGGGTTCGTTATCACTCTTAGTTGATTCAACTGAAGAGCATTGGAATGTATCTCCAACCGATGAAGGCAGAGAGTGGGCAGAGAGTGAAGTTAGCCATCATGTAACTGAAAGCTGGCATATGTTTTCCGGAATCAATAAGTTGAATCACATCAACACTGAAGGTTGACATTGTGGTAAAGGCTCCTAGTGCGCCGGTGCCAACAAGGAGAAGAATTTCAGGGGAAACTTGCTCATTGATAATTGACATAGCGATTAACACACCTAATAGGAATGAACCAACCACATTCACTCCTAAAGTACTCCATGGAAATTCACTTGGAATCCATTCTGAAATGGCGTAACGAGCAACTGCTCCAAACGCACCCCCCATTGCAACAAGCAACAGCGATTTTGGTTCCATATCGGGGGCCACTATCTGCCACCCTTTGATATTGGCGAAAGAAAAACTGTCGGAACTATCAACCGCATGGGGCATATGCGAAAGTCGTGAACCGACTCCTGTTCTTGACCGGTAACGCTGGAAAATTGGCAGAAGCAAGGCACTTTTTCGAACCTCTTGGCTACCGAGTGGAACAGTTCCTGATTGATGGCGAAGTTCCAATTGTAATAGAGCCACAATCAGACAGTCTGAAAGATGTTGCAACTTCAAAAATCGAACAAGCAAAAGTACATCTCAATCAATCTGGTCAAAATGGTTCAATTCTGGTAGAAGATGCTGGCCTTTTCATTGATGAATTGAATGGTTTCCCCGGTGTAAATTCAGCATCTGTACTAAAACAAATTGGCCTTTCAGGGGTTCTCAATTTGATGTCAGAAATAACTCATCGTGGGGCAGAATTTCGCGCTTGTGCAGTACTCTTCACTGGTGAGGAATTAGTATTCGGTGTAGGGGTTTGCCGTGGCACAATAACGAGTGAAACACTTGGGGATTCAGGTTTTGGATATGACCCCATTTTTTCTCCCGATGGCGAGGCATCAGGCCGTACTTTTGGACAAATGAGCAGACCAGAAAAAGAGGATTTTTCACATCGAGCAAAAGCGCTGCAAAGCATAAAAAAGCAGTTGGATTTGCTTAGGCGCTGAGCCGTCATAGTGAAAGAGGGGTCACATCTGCTCGCGTGTGGAGGGGGAGTCATGTCGTTTGGTCGTGTACTACTGTATCTCGCTTTATTGTTCGGCATCGTATTCCAATTATTCCTCTCTGGTGAGTGGGAAAGTGAGTTGTATGGATACATCTTTACTGGTTCGCTATTGTTACTCGCTGCCGGTTTGTTGATGACTGGTGGAAAACCGAAGAAGAAACCTCGCAAGCGCCAATCTAGTTCACAACCAGAAAAAAAAGAAGATGAATTTCAGTTGCCTGAAGCGGTAGTTGAAGATGAAGATGGAGGCAGCCGTCGAGATAGAAAAGTCGCAGCGTCTGCAGAGTCGAATAGTTCACAATCGGATGATGCCGATGATGACGTAATACAACTTGAGGATGATGCAATTGAAGAAGAGGTTCATGTTGCTGAGGAGTATGTAGTTGACATAAGTGCTGAACAAGTTGAAGAGGCTGATATTGAAGAATTCGTTGAGGAGCGGCGTGGTCAACGAGCAGAAATCAAGGCTCGAATTGAGATGCGCAGGCGCGGCCAGTTAGCCGAGATTCGTGCTTCTGCCGCTCGTATGTGGTCTAAGCAAGATGATGGTGAAGACCTGTTAGCAACTCTTGCTAAACCAGGACACGGATTAACAGTCCTAAATGAGCCAGAACAAGTTGAGCCTGGTCACCCTTATGGTGCAACATATGTTCGAGTAGATAATGCTAGGATTCTCAAAATGAGAATCCCTCTTGATACAGGGTTTGTTGCTGCTAGTGAATTTGAAGAGGAGGTTGAGGTGGAACTTGATGCATTACCTCCTCCACCTGAAGGACTCCCACTTCCACCGCCGCCAGATGGTTTGCCTATGCCTCCACCTCCAACAATTAGCCAATCAAAGTTAGATGCGATGAGAGATGAAATTGGGTGATAAGATGTCTGAATCTCTCATTATTGATCGAGTTCCTGTTGAAGGATCATTTCCTTCTGGTGGCGTAATTGAAGTTTGGACAATCAATAGACCAAACAAGTTGAACGCATTAAACAATGAAGTTGTTGCAGAATTGAAAGCCGCTTGCAAAGTTGCAGAAGATGATGCTGATGTCAGAGTTGTCGTTATTCGTGGTGCTAGCCCCGAACCTGCTACAGAAGGCAAGCGACAAAAACCTCCAGCTTTTGTTGCAGGTGCAGATATTACAGAATTTGTTGGTAAGAAATCAAAAGATATCCGGGCAAATTTTGAGGATAACGCTTGGGAAGCGATATGGAATCTCTCAATACCCACTATCGCCTCAATTGATGGATTCGCATTAGGTGGTGGCAGTGAAATCGCTCTATCATGCGATTTACGCATCGCCTCAACCCGTTCTAATTTCGGCACTCCTGAAATCAATCTTGGATTGATACCCGGCGGCGGAGCAACCCAGCGCTTAGCCCGATTGTTGGGCTACGGGAAGGCAATTGAAATGGTGATGACAGGTGAGATGGTGTCAGCCACAGAAGCATATCGAATCGGCCTTGTAAATCGTATTTGTGAACCAGAAGAACTGCAAAACACCACGATGCTATTAGCAACAACTTTGGCCACTAAATCACCACTAACTATCAAGTCGGCTAAAGAAGCCGTAAGAGGTGCGCTAGAACGTGGGATGGCAGAAGGTTTAGAATTTGAAAGAGACTTATTCTGCGCACTGTTTGATACTGAAGATATGGAGATAGGCGTAAACGCATTTCTTAATCGAGAGAACCCTGAATGGAAGGGTATCTGAGCGGAGGGATTGATTCTGTCAGAAAGCGATATACCACTAGTTGAAGCAAAGGACCTTGGAAAGGCATTTGGCGATTTTGTCGCTCTTCATCCATTAAATGTGAAGGTGGCAGCGGGGGAATTTTTCGGTGTTTTCGGGCCCAACGGGGCTGGTAAATCCACTTTCATCAAGTTACTAACAGGTCAACTCAGACCCACCATGGGTGGTGCTAGGGTTTTAGGAATCAATGTAAGAGCAGACCCTCGAATGGTGAAGGCTAATGTTGGGATTGTACCCGAATCTGAAAGCCCCCCATCATTTCTCACAGCCGCAGAATATCTTGAATTTGTGGCCCGGCTTAGAAGTTTAGATGAAATTCCCGAAAAGGTTACTTATTGGTTAGATTGGTTTGGTATACCGGACAAGAGAAACACTCTATGCAAGGATTTGTCAAAAGGCCAGCGCCAAAAAGTGATGCTCGCAGGGGCTTTCATCCACGACCCAAAATTACTTTTTTTAGACGAACCCTTCGTCAATCTTGACCCGATTTACCAGCGAAAGTGTCGTAATTTATTGATGGAAATAGTTGCTGATGGTGGTACTATATTTCTCTGCACCCATATTCTCGAAGTTGCTGAGAGAGTGTGCACAAGAGTGGCTGTTATTGACCGCGGACATGTGTTAGCTTCAGGAACCATTGATGAGTTGAAAAACAATCCTGATGAAACTCTTGAAGATGTATTCATAAGACTCGTAGGCGCATCGTTTGTCGACATTGAGGCGATGGAAGGTAGTGAGGAGGAGTGAGGGTGCTCACTGATTATCGCCCGCCTCTACTTGCAGATTCATTTTGGGTTACTTTTAGAATGATGTTTAAGGAAGAATGGCGACAAAATATTGATTTTGCTAAAAAGCGACATATTGCCCTCTTTCCTGTAATGTTAGCACTATTGTCACTGATACTGACGGTTGGATTGAGGTATCTTACCGGAGAAGTATTGATTACAGCAGAGGCCGAAAAGCAAGCATTTTCTTGGGACCAATTGAAATTATACATGCATGGTGGAATCTTTGCATTTTCGTTATCAATGGGCTCCTTTGCTTTCATTGGTAGAGTCATGGTTTCTCAACGAGCAGGTGGGAAAAATTACCTGCTTGCAATCCCTGCTGTACAACCGCTTGACTTAGTAACCAATTACTTTGCATACTATGCAAAGGAGGTATCCTACTACGTATTGATGCTTCTAGTTCCAGCAGTTATTGGCATGGGTGGAGGTATTTTACTTGAGCAATATGCGGGACTTTCAACGCCACTTGAATGGGCATCACTTCCAGTTGTACTGTTTGCCTTGACCACCACATTAACTGAAGGTTTGGCGCTTTCGTTTATCGCTTCTGCACTTTTTAGTCGGGGGGGAAAATGGTCTTACACTATTCCGGCAATTGGGATTTCAATTGGATTACTTGGTGCGTTGCAAATTGTTGACATTAAATTTTTGATTCCTGGTATGTTGTACCAATATTCACATCAACATTGGATCCCCTTAGTAACAATTCCATTCTCATTTTTGCTCGCATACATTGGTGCTCATTTAGTGCCGGATGATTTTGAAATTCAGGTTACATCGAAGAGCGAATTATTCACACCTATTTGGGAGAAACTTCCGTTCCTGGGTAATGGAATGTTGCGTCTATTAGTGGCTAAAGATTTGGTTGATTTGTGGCGTTCAAATACATTAGTAAAGATGCTTATCTCATACACCGTCCCTCTTCTTTTCCTTTTATTATTGGCTTGGTTAGTTGATTTTGCATCATTCCCAATTCCGTTCAATCTACTTTCTTACGCACCGTTTCTCGGCTTTTTTGGGTTCCAATTTTACTCATGGTTAAATGGCATGGATTCACCAGATTACCTCAATGGATTTCCTGTTGCACTACCACAATTATTGCGAGCAAAAATTGTCGTATACTTTTTGATTACAACTTGGATATCAGTTATTTTCTTGTTTGTGATGGCAATGGTGCTAGACCAATTATGGGCATTACCAGCAGCACTCATAGTCATGATTGCTAATTCAATTTACATTGTTAGTCTAACCGCGTTATTGATGGGTCCCCGTCCTAATAAGGCAATTTTTGACATTTCAATTATGGCGTGGTTCTACATTGGTACAATCATTCCTCTTCTTGCTCTATTCCTCATTTCGTTCACTCAAGGTGATATGACAATTTACGAAAACTGGGGTCAGATGGTTTCAGAGGAGGGGTTGAATGCGACCACTTCGGTATTAGTTGAAGAGAATGCTGCAGGCAAAGGATTGCGTGGAATCCTAGGTGTCAGCGCAGGATTAATTATACTCGGAATTGCATTCCTAATGATGCTCAACAGAAGATGGGGCCGAAGACCATTTGAAAATTAATTATTATTGTTGCATAGTTAATACACAAAATCCTGAATATGCTGTGTTGTCCAATCACCAATAATGGATAGTTCAATTCCAAAGCCATTTCCTATAACCAAAGGTTATAGTGAAAAGACAACGGTCAGGTAAGCGGAGACGGAGGTTTGGACATGGCACGAAAAGGACGTGGTCGACCACAACGCCAACGCAAAAAGCGTCAACAGCAACAATATGAGGAACTTGATAAGTACCCAGTTTCACCACCTCATTCTTTTGCTAGGGTTGTTCGTGACTTGAGGACATTGAACATTCTTTACCAAGCGATTGAACCACCTCTAAACAAGAAGGAACAGTCACAATTTGAAGAAATAATGGATATTTTCGTTCGGTCCCTGACCGCAGATATTGATGAAATTGATACTGATCCAGAGGGTTATTTGCGGGCGGCAATGGACCAAATCATCAAGTCCTATAGTCTGAAAATCACAAAGAAGTCTCGCTCCAAGATTTTTTACTACTTGAAGCGTGATTTGATTGGTTATGGTCGCATGGATGTACTGATGAATGATGCAAATGTTGAGGACGTATCTTTAGATGGTACAGGAATTCCTATTTTCGCTTACCATCGAAAGTTTGAGTCGGTAGAGACATCAATACTATGGCCTACTGATCATGAATTGGAATCATATGTTATCAAGTTGGCACAACGTTGTGGTAAACACATTTCTGTTGCAGAACCGTTGCTTGACGCAACCCTGATGGATGGTTCAAGAATTGTCATGAAGTTGGGTTATGAAATTTCAACCAGAGGTTCAACTTTCTGTATTCGTAGATTCCGTGAAGACCCTTTCTCACCTTGCGACCTTGTTGCATTCCGAACAATGACCTCACTAATGGTTGCATACTTGTGGATTGGCTTCCAGCAAGGTATCTCAATGCTGTTTGTTGGTGGAACGGCATCGGGTAAAACCACCACCCTCAATGCAATGGCACTGTTTATTCCATGGCAGATGAAAATCGTTAGTATTGAATCAACTCGTGAAGTTAACATCCCCCACCCGAACTGGATTCCGGGATTAACTCGTCAAGGTTTTGGTGGTGAAACCGATGAAGGTGTAATTGGAGAGTTCGAACTACTGAAGGCTGCTCTGAGAGAGCGACCAGAATACATCATTGTAGGTGAGATTCGTGGGGCAGAAGCTTATGTGCTGTTCCAAGCGATGGCAACTGGACACTGTTCATATTCAACTGTCCACGCTGACTCTGTTCCTTCATTAGTTCACAGATTAGAGAACAAGCCAATTGACATTCCTCGAGTTCTACTCCCTGCTTTGGAAGCTTGTGTAATTCAGATTCAAACTAGAATCAACGGCCGGCGTGTCAGGCGCGCCAAGCAGATTGTTGAGATTGTTGGTGTTGACCCCCACAGTTTGGAAGTTATTACCAACGAGGTTTTCAAGTGGGACCCCGGAAGAGATGACTTTGATTTCTCCGGTAAATCCTATGTTCTAGAGAAAATCATGGTTAAAATCAATTATTCACAAGAAAGAATGAGGGATGAATTACGCACTCGTAAGCGAATCCTTGATTGGATGGTCCTCAATGATATTCGCAAAGCCGACCAAGTTGCTCAAATAATCACTGAATATTATGTTAGGCCACAAGCAGTTCTTGCGAGAGTTGATGGTCTCCAGTGAGAGGTGAAATGATTGGCCAAGGAGGCGGAGGAAACTAAAATCCGCTTTGACGGAATGATTCTTTCAGGTTGGCAACGTTTCTCCAATGCTATACTAGGTGGCTTTTTACGAAAAAGTGTTCGAGCAGATGAAGAACTTCAGAAAACTCTCTTGCAAGCAGATATTCGTATTATGCCTGAAGTTTACAAAGCCACGGCAATCATGTCTACGGTAGTTGCCTTTGGTATTTTCATCGGAGTTCTAGTTTTAGCGTTGTTACCAGAAATCGGCGCATTTGCCTTGTGGGAAAATATGCAAAACCCCGAGTCAATTTATCCCTGCATTGATTGGGCATTCTGGAATGCCAATGATGTTGATCCAAGTTTAGATTGGAGTGGAGAGGGGCCAGATGGGGCGGTAATTGCTTATGGAGGATGCCCTCACTATACAACAAAAGAAATTTCTGGTACAGTGAGATTCGGATTGATTGCAGTTTGTGGTTTCTTTGGACCATGGTTCTCATACAAGCATTTCTTGGGTGCCGCTGAACGAATTAAGAAAGAGCGTTCAGAGGCTCTTGAGAAGTATCTCCCTTATGCTGCATCGTATACGGCGGCGATGTCAGCAGCCAATGCAACTCCAGCAAATATTTTCAAATCACTTGCAGTAAACCAGGAAATTTATGGTGATATTGCTTATGATTCGGCGATGATTTATCGCGATATCACTCTACTTGGAATGGACTTAGTGACTGCTATCAGACTTTCAGTTGGTCGTGCGGCATCCCCCTGGGTGTCAGAATTTTTCCAGGGTATGGTAGGTACATTATCGTCTGGAGGTAGTTTGAAAATTTATTTCCTAAATAGGGCAGAGCATTACATGCGTGAAAACCGCATTAGGCTAGGTGTATTCCTTGAGGCATTAGCAATGATGGCGGAGTCGTATGTTGTGGTGGCTGTAGCGATGCCACTTTTCCTAATTGTAATGTTAGTCATCATGTTCTGGGTGTCTGGTGCAGGTTCCCAAATTTCCGAAACAATGGTTTATGGAGTTGTACTTGGGGTGCTACCCATGATCCACATTGCCTACTCAATCTTGATTTACATGATGAGTAAAGAGATGGAGATGTGAGAGGGGGGTGAGATATGGCAAGAAGAAGTAAGAAAAAGAAGATTCGTGTTGACCTTGATTTCCCCAAGGACGATAACACGCGACGTAATTTCCTTGTAATTACAATTTCCTCAGCCCTTCTCGGGATTGTTCTCCTCGCTTTTTGGGCACTCAATGCTAGCTTAGTTTTTGGAATATTAGCGCCTGCTCCGGCCAATGGTAATCCTGTATTCATTAACTCAGCGTGTGGCTTTGATCCAAATATGGCGTTGCCAGATTATACACAAAATGAATCTTGTTTCTTTACCAAAGAGAGGATTTCCACTCAATCAATGATAGTTGAGTGGGATAATGTGAATGGGCCGGGACGAGGTCAACAGTTTGACGTTACAGGTATTGCGCCTGAGAGATTAGGTACTCTTTCTCATCCTCCTCAAGAAATGCGGATGTCATGTGTTGCGAAAGCCGACGAGGATTTCCCGTTTACAATAAAAATATGGGAACCGTCTACAGGAGGGGGTCTTGGTACCTCTTATTCGGTTAGTGCAGTCACTAATCAAGAGGGTGAATGTTACTTAGAAGTCATGAATGCCCTCCCTGGTGAAGGATGGGAAGTTTGGCTTCAGTTTGATAGAAGCTTTCCTCGAATGAAAGAGTTTACACTTACAATTGAGGTTGATACTTACGATGGTATTCCAGATTGGATGAATAATAAAAATCAATTTATAGGGCCAGAAGTACTCCTTGGCCCATTCAACCTAAGGCCTTTAATCTTCATCAATTTCTTTGGTTATGGTTTCATTTTCCTCGTTTATCCTGGTGCTGTATACTGGGATAAGAAGATGAAAGCAATCAATGCAATGGAAGAGAAATTCCCCGACTTCCTTCGTGATTTAGCAGAATATTGGAAAGGAGGATTGTCGATGACATTAGCGGTTAGAACATTGGCGAATTCAGAATATGGGGCTCTCAATGATGAAGTTCAGAAAATGTCCCAACAATTATCATGGGGTGTAGCGTTTGGAGATGTGATTGTTCTATTCGCTGATAGGGTAGGGACTCCGCTCGTCAAACGAGCAATTAGTTTGATTGGCGAGGCGAATAGAGCAGGAGGAAAAATTTCTGATATCTTAGTTACTGCTGCTAATGATAGTCGTGAAATTAAATTCCTAGAAGGTGAAAGAGAACGAACAATTGCCTCATATATTGCAGTTATTTGGACATCATATTTCGTTTTCCTAGGGGTTATTATCGTCCTTGCGAAAGTTTTCATTCCAGCAATTTCGTCAGCAAATTCAGGCGATGATAGCGCCCAAATTGGAAACATGGTGATTCGCGCAATTGACCCACTGTTTTTCCTAGTTGTGTTCTTCTATGGCGTATCTGCACAAGGTCTCGGCAACGGGGCGATGGCTGGATTGATGGCTACAGGTAGGATTTCTAGTGGTATGAAACACGCAGGAATGATGTTAATGATTTCAACTATTGCGTTCAATTTCGTGGCATTTTCACCTGATTTGTTAGGAGTTCCAGGGGACATGGGTTTGAATCCCGCACTTGGCTACTTTTCTCCCGGGTGATTAGTCAATGAATCAGCGACAGCTATCAAAAAATCCACTTGCACAAGTCCATGTGTTGGAGATGTTGACACTTTTCTGGCTATTTTTTATGTCAGCAACTTTCATCCTACAACTAGAGATTCCTGACCCCGTTTCAGCATCTTCAGATGGTCAATTACAATTGGCTGCAGAAGATGCATTTATTCAGCAGATGGGAGTAGTAGCTGACGACCCAACTAGCCACACTAACCAACTTGGGGAAAGCCTATCAGCAGGTGATTTAGATGGTACATGTAATGAATTATTACAGGGGCTTCCTGGGCAAGTACAGGGTAATTGTTGGGTCGCTAAAAATGAGGGTGACTTAGCTAGATATGGTCAAGGAAGTACGCCAGATGGTAGAACATTAAGTGTTCACAAGTTGGTTGGAGACTCTGGAGATGTGTGGACGGTTTCTCTTCAAGTCTGGTATGTTGGCGGTGGTGCCTAATGATGAGGCGAATACGTGATGAGTCAGGCCAAATGTTGTTAGCAACTGGCATTATTTTGATGTTATCACTTCTAGCCATGGCTTGGTTTGGAGTTTCTGTTGCTTCGCTCGGAGACCCATATGATATTAGCAGTGGTGAAGTCTTAGAAGTGACGGATTCTTTTGCAGAAGTTTGGCAACCAACTATTGAGAATCGAACTACTACTTTGGTAGCAGATGGTGCTGATTGGCAAGAAGCGATTGACGCAGCAGCAAATTCAACATCTGCCGACCTAATGCGTCATGGAGAGCATCGTGGCGTTGAGATAATATTGAGTGATATTGGTGCTACAAATAACAGCGGCGTATTCACCATCACTTGTGAGGTTGGTATCGCTGATCGTGGAGCGCGTCTGAAAACAACAGCCTATTCTGTGGTCGTTGACCTAACATGACTCATTCTTTTACAGAAGGTAAAGAGGAAGGAACATACATGGTCAAACAGATGGTGCGCAAGGCCATTGAGAAGTTCACCTAGTGACCATACGGAGTCGTTCCCACCGTTCCTCATCGGATTATGGAATCACATTGATTTCCGTTGACTCCACACACCGCGATTAAGGTCAGCATAGCCGTTCAAGGTATATCTGCCACATTACCATCTGCTTCTAGCAACGCTGTTGTCCAGTCATTTTGAAAAACGCCTTTCGGGTCAAGCGAAGCGCAGACGGTGCGGAAAGAATCGAATCTGGGGTAGAGGGCTGTCAGTTCGTTAGCCTCCAAGGGACAGATTTTCCCCCAGTGGGGACGCGCTTGGAAGAGTCGTGACATGCTTTGTGCCATGAAGTTCGCGAACAGGGAAAAACCGGCACGCCTGGCTGGTCTAGCGTAACTGATGAAGCTCAGCGCGTACCAATCCTGATTTCCACCACTGGCCATCGATATCAAGGTGTCATCTGGAAGCACCCGCCGCACGCAGATTGGGTAATGGTGGCAGTACTGGTCTTGAAGCTCATCCAGAGATTCTTGCATGCCGTGCTCATCGATTTTCTGCTGGTTGTCTGCTGACAATGTTGATTCTTTCCCGGCAGCAACCTTGATGGCTTCTTGGGTGAACCTGAGCGCATCGGCCAACTGGTCTCGGCGCACAAACAATTCGATCTCAATGTGGCGAAAGGCTTCGTGCTTCATCACCAGCATGGACGAGGAACGATCCGTGACCTTCCACTTGCGAATTAGGAATGCCGAGACGATGCGACGAAAAGCAAACTGGATCATGCGCCGGCTTCTCAGCATGCGTTCTAGGAACAATATCTGTAGGTGTAGGCCATAGTCCATTACACTCAACCAGTAGAGGCGGTACAGCTTGGAGAGGCGTGATCGTTTACCGGCATCTTCACGTCGGTGTTGAATGAAGTAGGACCAGCGCCAAGGGATGAGATAGAACTGCTGGATTGGATATGATGCTTCGGCATCCAGAACGTCTTCCAGTTGTCGAGACTCGGTGAAATGCTCCTGCACGTTGTACTGTGGGCGGCATCGAATTTTCACGGACAGGATGATTCCGAGCGAACCCAATGAACAACGAGCTGCCAGTAACGGTTCTCCAGCGCTCAACTCATCGATGAACGACTGTCCAGTGGATTCGTCATATCGCGCCAGCCGCACCTCTTCGACGTAGTGCGACATGCTGTGGCGTCCCGAACCGTGAGTTCCGGTGGAGATTGCGCCGGCAATCGTCTGTACTGTGATTAGACCCAACGAATGCAGGGTAGCGCCGCCGCGATTCAGTTCTTTGAGAAGGCGCTTAATCTGGCAACCAGCCCCAACCGTGGCAACGAACTGGTCGCCATCAGGCTCGAGTAGGACGCTGTTCAAGCGTCGCAAGTCCAGCTGCACGCCGTCGCCGAGGACCGCCTCGCTCCAACTATGCAATCTACCGACAGCGCGGATGCTCTGGCCGTGGTGTCGGTCGAGGATATCCAGCACTTCCTGCTCGTCGGCTGGAGTATATGCCGCAGAAGGCTGGAGCACCCGGTTACGGCCGAAGTTCTTGCGATGCACGCTATGCGGCCACCCAGAGTAGAACGAAACTGATTAGATGCCAGAAACACGAATTAGACTGGGACCGAGTCTCACCCATGTGATCACCGTAGTTTGTACCATTCTTCATGCAGTTGTTGCCTTACTTTCTCAACCAACTCATCTTGAAGGTGTGTGTCAATCACTTTCCAACTAGCACCCTTTGCTCTTGTAATTAGTGCCGCTTGGATTTGACGTATGCGTTCAAAAGAGGCGAGGTAACGAGATGCTCCACGATGAGAATGTACCTCCCTAGACTCAATTCTTTCTTGGTGGATACTAGCATTATCAATTGTCAGAGTCAAGCCGATTGCAACCCCACCCTGGTCTTTCCAATCTGCTAGGATACGATTTGATGGGATGATGTGAGCACCTTCTACAATCAAATCAATCCCTTCTCGCCGAGCCCGTGATATTACTGCTTCAAGCCCTGTTTCGACTGCTGAACAAGCATCTAACCAATCAGTAGCAGAATCACCTGTTGCGCCATTTGAAAAAGTTGACCGGAATAACGCAGGATTTGCTGAAGGTGTTGTGGCAGTTCGAAGGACCTCTCGAACAGTATCACTACCTGCGATTCTATCAAAATTTAGAGCCGATGCAACTTTGGTGGCGAGCGTTGATTTACCAACTCCAGATACCCCTGAAATCAACAGTAAGCGAGGGGCACGGTTGGTTGCACCACCAGTCATTGTGTTCATCCCTTGTATTCCTAACAGACTCTTTATCGTATAGACGCTTTGACTTCAGCGTTGAATCGCCTTCAATTCTAGGAATTCTTGCAAGCCATGAATACCTAGTTCCCTTCCATTTCCTGACATCTTGTAACCACCAAATGGTGCTGAGATATTGAATGGCCCTCCATTAATACTGACTTGCCCAGTTCGCATTTGTTTTGCAAAAGAAAGTGCTCTATCCTCATTTTCAGACCAAACCCCTCCTGAAAGTCCGTACTCTGAATCATTTGCTAGAGCCAAAGCCTCTTCTTCAGTTCTGTAAGTCGTGATAGTAAGAAGTGGACCAAACACCTCTTCATTCCAAATTTTCATGTCAGGGGTCACATCTCCAAAGGCAGTAGGCTTGACGAAAAACCCAACCTCAATGCCATCAGGCATTCCCTCGCCACCTGAGAGTAAAGTTGCACCTTCTGAAATCCCGCTAGAGATGAAATCGCTAACACTTGCTTGTTGTCTTGCTGAGGCCATTGGCCCACAACGGGTGCTTTCATCCAGTGGGTCTCCAGTAGTGAAACCAGCGACTCGGCTAGTGATGATTTCAATAATTTCTTCCTTTTTGTTTTCAGGAATAATGAGCCGAGTTAGAGCAGAGCAGGTTTGACCAGAGTTAGCAAAACAGGCGCCAACTGATGATTTTGCTGCTCTAACGATGTTAGCATCATCTAAAATGACATTTGCGCTTTTACCACCAAGTTCGAGTGTAACCCGTTTTACAGATGGTGCTGCAGCCTGACTCACCCTAACTCCTGCAGAAGTTGAACCGGTGAATGATACCATATCGACTTCCGGATGACTTGAAAGATGTTCACCAACTTCAGATCCGTGACCGCTTACTAGATTGAAAACACCAGCAGGCAAGCCAATATCGTCAATTATATCAGCCAAAATGAAGGCGTTTAGAGGTGCCTCTTTGGATGGTTTTAGCACCATTGTACAACCCGCAGCAATTGCTGGAGCAACCTTACCAATTATCTGGTGAAGGGGAAAATTCCATGGAGTAATAAATGCGCATACTCCAACGGGCTCTTTGACAATTAGAGAGTTACGAACCTCTTCTTCCCACTCAAAGTTTTCCAACATCTTAGCGTACGAGCGGGCCACCACTCGAGGGGTTCCAACCATCGCCATTCTGCTGTAACCAATTGGTGTGCCAACTTCTGCTGTGATAAGTTGGGCGAGTTCTTCACCTCGGTCTTTGAAGGCTGCTGAAAGTGCGTTAAGATATCCAACCCTATCTTCAATGGAACTTTGTGACCATGATTGAAATGCTGTGGAAGCGGCATTTACTGCTGCGTCGACATCTGCTTGGGAACCAATTGGCACTGAACCAATGACTTGTTCAGTTGCTGGGTTAACAACGTCAATTTCACCCTCGCCGCTTGCAGCAACCCATTCTCCATTGATGTAGAGTTCCTCTCTGTTCATCATGTGTTGCGCCACACTGCAATCTCTTATGGTTTCATGCATTTCAAGAGGGGTAACCTCAACGGCCGCTCATGGCACTCAGTGTTGAACGGCTGGACGGTGGGGTTGCATTAGTCACTCTAACTGCAGAATCTGCTCAAAATGCTTTCAGTATTGAGGCAATGACAACAATTTCTCAAACTATTAATTCACTAATTGATGACGAAGAAATTTGTGCATTCGTACTAACAGGTACTGGCAAGTTTTTCTGTGCTGGTGCCGATATCAATGAATTTAGAGAATGTTGTGATGATGGTACAATATCTGATTTAGTGCAGGGGTTAACGGATATTTTGCATCCTTTATTAGTTAGAATCCGACAATCAGATACTGTCTATGTAGCAGCGATGAATGGTGCCGCTGCAGGTGGTGGGTTGGGTCTCGCATTAGCAGCTGATTACCGTATAGCAATTCAACAAACCAAAATCGCTGCTGCTTTCTTTTCACTTGGTTTGAGCCCTGATGGTGGTACTACGTGGTTACTACCTCGGCTCGTTGGTCAACAGAGGGCTAAGAAGTTCTTTTTCAATAATGAAACATGGACCGGTGAAGAGGCATTAGAACTTGGTGTAATTGATGAGTTGGCTGAACCAGACGATTTGATTTTGCGTTCTCTGAAAGTGGCAATCTCTTGGGGAAAGTGGGCTAAATCCAGCCGAGCGGGAACTAAGCAATTACTAGACA
>DTUF01000053.1 GCA_012964335.1 Candidatus Poseidoniales archaeon
TTGGAGCCTCTATGTTGGATAGATTTCCAACTTCCCACCCTTGAAATCATCAGGCGGCGAAACCCCATCGTTGAGCCTCTCAAGAAATCCAGCCAAAGCCGCAACTTCGCTGTGCGGCTGATTACCAACTGCAACATTGAATTGACACATCTCGTAGTATTCGCGTGATACTTTTGCCCCACCAACAACAACCACTATCGGTTTATCAACAGAAATTTGTGGAATCACTTCCTGATATGGAAGCCCATACATCGTAAGGTGAACCGCAACTCCACCTTCGGCAATAAAATTGCGTAGAAACCCTAGAGGTGATGCTTCATAGCGTGTTTCCATCTCACCGCCAAAGCGCACCTTCACGTCATCTAATGACTCCAAAACTGCAGAATCTTTGTCACCTGCAAGCAAGAACTGTTTGGCCCCATAAACCCTAGAGGTAAGGCCAAGATGGGTTGACATGCGTGGGTCGCGTCCAGCCCTGTGAGACAAGCGAAGAACTGTGATGTGTGGCATGACCCTCAATCTTAGGCGGGAGAGGCTTCCTCTTCATCCTTGTCAAAGTCCCCAGGCCCTAGAAGAAGTGGCTCGTCTAGAGTTGACAATTCAAGAGGGAACTTTTGCAGCATCTTTTGCACCCATGATAACAGGATAGCATCAAGCAGCATGTGAGAAGCGAAGTGAACCATTATCGCAAGTGCACCGATTCTCAAAGACTGAAGAACCATGGATGGGCTACCTTGGTCGGTGAAGACTATCCAACCTAGAGGCTCCAAAGTAAAGTAAAGTGCAATGATGAGAAGAATTCCTCCAATTAACCCTGACTCCCAACTGCTTCTCTCTCGACTATGCATCAATAGAACTGTTGCAATTAGGACTAGAAGTGGAATTAGAAGTGAAACATGGAAAAATCCGAGATTGAAAATCATAGATGCTGGCAACTCCGGATCTGTGTCACCTAGTGTATTACCAATGACTGAAACTGTTAACCACCAAAATATCCCCACAGCAGCGAAAAGAATACCGCCCATTACTGAGCGACTGTGAATCATTTGCCCCATCTCGTGACGGTCTTTTGGCTCAAGTCGGTTAAGGACACTATCAGCGAGTTCTAGGTTTGCAGGCGGAGGGAGATTTCCGCTTGTATCTATCACCTCAATGCGGGATTCTGCACCATTATTCCCGTCATTAGACGAGGCTCCCGCATCTGTCATGAATAGGTTGGCTATTGCGTGGGATGATAAACGATTGCCCTAAGGGCAAGGCAGACATGCCTGACTTGGCACCTTTCCTGAAATGCCGAGATGATGGGCGGCCACGCCTCATGGGAATTGTCAATGTGACCTCAGATTCATTTCACGCTGCATCAAGAGTCGCTTCTTTAGAAGCGGCAGTTACTGCTGCATTGGACATGTGGGATGCTGGTGCGGATTGGATTGATATCGGAGGAGAATCAACTCGCCCAGGGGCACAGCCAGTTCTTGCTAGCGAAGAAATATCTAGGGTAGTACCAGTGATTGAAGCGCTGAGAAATAAACGTCCTAAAGGGCTGATTTCAATTGACACACGCCACCCTATTGTAGCTGCTGAAGCATTAGCATCAGGAGCAAACATGGTCAATGATGTGTCAGGGTTGCGCGACCCTGAAATGTTTAATTTAGTGCTAGAATCAAAATGTGCAGTCTGCATTATGCACATGCTTGGACAACCAGGAAATATGCAAACGGAACCAGTATACAACGACGTAGTTAACGAAGTAAGCGAAAATTTGCTTTCAACTGCTCGCCGCCTCATCACTAACGGCCATAGTCAAGAACTCATTACACTAGACCCTGGAATCGGATTTGGCAAAACTTTAGAGCAAAATCTATCTCTTCTCGAAAAAAGTCAACCTTTACGAGGTGATGAGGGATTCTCAGTACTATGGGGTGTGAGCAGAAAAACGGTATTCAGGGACCTGCTTTCTAGAGAATTAACCGACGAAAGATTGGCCGGAACTTTAGGAGTCGCAGCCCATGCAATGAACGAAGGAGTAGACATCCTGAGGGTTCATGATGTTGAAGAACACCATGACCTGTTGACCGTTTTAGCCAAACTTAGAAAACATTCACAATAATCAAAACAAACAGGTATGGACAAGATAATTATTCAAAAACTAGGGGAGGTAGTGTAGAAATGAGCAATATTCCCATTGTTGATATTGATGAAAGATTACGACTTATTGGTACTGCTCACATCAGTCGTGAAAGTGCGGAGGTTGTTAAGCAACAGATTTCCGAATGGCAACCCGATGTTGTTGCGATTGAACTTGATTCAAACAGACTTGCACATCTGCAGAATCCTGAGAAATTTGATGATGAGGCGCTCACCAAGGTGATGAAGGAAGGACGCACCTCACTACTATTATTCCAAAGTCTACTGGCAATTGAACAGCGGAAAATGGGGATGGAGGCTGGTGAAAAAGTTGGAGTAGACCTTCTAGCCGCTGTTGATGCTGCTGAGGAATCTAATATTCCCATTGAGTTAGTTGATCGTGATATTCAAATTACTTTGAAACGTGCTTGGAAGAAGATGAAATTCCGTGAAAAATGGCGAATCCTATACTCACTACTTGCTGATGAGCCTGATGAAGAAGATATTGATGTTGAGGAACTTCTTGGAGATGGTGATTTAATCACTCAATTAATGGAAGAATTACGAGCTAGCGCCCCAGGTGCTGGTGAAGTTCTTGTTGATGAAAGAGACGACTACTTGGCAGGCTCTATCGAAGATTTACGAGGTGAAAAGAAAGTGCTAGCAGTTATCGGCGCTGGCCATATTGACGGAGTGAAAAAGCGCTTGCACACAAATCAAAAGCTTAGCCAAGAAAGGTGGGATGAATTACTTTCTGTGCCATCACCTAAACCTGTTTGGAAGATAATTAAATGGGGATTTCCAATAATTATTCTTGGTCTGTTTGGATTTCTGTTGATGCAGGGTAATTATGAAGAATTACTCGCCGTTGCTTATACTTGGCTGGCGCTCAACGCCGCTCTTGCAGCCCTCGGTGCTCTACTAGCCCGAGGACATCCTCTAGCAATTCTAACAGCGGCATTAGCCTCTCCTATCACATCGCTGAATCCAACTCTTGCTGCTGGTTGGTTTGCCGGCGCAGTACAAATGAAAATCGCCAAACCAACCTCAAAAGACCTACAAGATTTCTTGAAATTAGATTCTTTTGGATTATTCTGGAGTAACCGAGTTGGACGCGTCTTACTCGTCACCGCTTTTGCTAACCTTGGTTCATCAATTGGTGCGTACCTTGCTGGAACAGCAATCATTGGCACATTACTAGTCTAATAACCCAATAATCAAACAATAACTCCTAGTGGGGATATTGAAGAACCAAGCCCGATTCGGCTACACCATGGTAGAAGACGTGGTCATAGTTGGCGGAGCGAGAACCCCATTTTGTGAATGGCTCGGCGGTAAGAGAGGCGATGGCGAAAGAGGAGGACTGCTAGCAGACGTAACAGCTGAGGAGTTGGGTGCTATCGCGATTAAGGGGGCTTTGGCTAATTCGGGAACTGATTCCTCAGCAGTTGAACACGTAGTGATGGGCCACGCCCTACAGACTTCGGGTCAGGCAATCTTTGGCTCACGCCACGCCGGTCTGAAGGCTGGGATACCCCAGGAAGTACCAATGCTCACACTCAACCGACTGTGTGGTAGTGGGGCTCAGTCAATTGTATCAGGCGCACAGATGATTATGCTTGGAGAAGCGGAGGTGGTCGTGGCTGGCGGTATGGAGAACCTGAGTCAGGCACCACATGTACTACGTGGAATGCGCGACACCTATGGACTCGGAAGACCACCAAGAAAAGGGGATGAAATCCCCAAGGACATGGAGGACTATCTGTTTACTAATCTAGTCGACAGCACCTGTGACTCATTCATGGCTCAGACTAGCGATGAACTTTGCAAGCGAATAGGTGTTACCCGAGAGGAAGCGGATGCCTTTGCAGCATTGAGCCATCAGCGTACGGAGAAGAGTATCGATGAAGGAACATGGAAGCAGGAAATTGTTGAGGTCGAAACTCCTGATGGTATTGTTGGTGCAGGCGATGAAGACCATTTCGTACGCGGGACTACCGCCGAATCACTTTCTGGACTACGAACCCACTTCGGACCAGATTCTCTAGTTACTGCTGGAAACGCATCTGGTGTTGTTGATGGTGCGGCTGCTGTTGTCATCAAGTCAGCCAGCCGCGCCGCGGCTGATGGAGATACACCTCTCGCCCGTATCGTGTCATGGGGAATAGTCGGTTTGGAACCGGCAATCATGGCCCACGGACCTGTGCCTTCAAGCCGTCAAGCACTCAAAAAGGCTGGACTCACAGTTGATGATATCGACCGCTGGGAAATCAACGAGGCGTTTGCTGGTCAAGCGGTCGCATGTGTGAAGGACCTTGGAATCGATGTTGAAAAGGTCAATGTCAACGGCGGAGCTGTTGGAATCGGCCACCCACTCGCTGCAACAGGCACCCGATTGGTGCTTACTTTGGCTCACGAACTCAACCGCTCAGGCGGGCGTTATGGTATCGCAACTGCCTGCATCGGTGGCGGTCAGGGAATCGCGCTCATAATTGAGTCGATTTGACAGTTTTTTGGTATTTTACTCCGTAGGAGGGATTAACTACTAATCGGCCTGCTTAGAATGTTGATAACATGACAGAGCATACCATAACCGAGCACATTGAAGGAGCCGGACACGCGGGAAAAAAACGTAGCCTAGTGAAGACCCTATCATGGCGAGCCATCGCCACGACGGATACCATCATTATCGCCAGAATCATCACTGGAAGTTGGACTGTTGGGTTCGGGATTGCCAGCATTGAGATAGTGACCAAGATGGCGTTGTACTATCTGCACGAGCGCGGTTGGAGCGCTTTGGATTGGGGCCTAGAGGATGTTGATGTTGATGTTGATTCTCTGGTAGGAAGAACCTCGAACATTGAGAGTCTCCCCGATGGGCCTTCTTGATGGTCCAACTGAATGGGCATTGGTAGGCATTGCCGTTGCAGTTTAAGCGTGTGAAAAGGGCCATTTGTCTAGGCTAGCGACCATACCAAGTTAATTGAGAGACGAACGCCGTTCCGGCCGTCAGGATGGGGGATTCTCTTGAAAGCGGTGGAAGCATGGGAGTGACAAAAAGTAGAAGTTTGATGAAGGCTGTCTGTTGGAGAGCCATTGCAACGCTAACGGGGGCAATGATTGTGTTTTTCCTCTACGGGGAGTTTGAGGCTGTAGGGAAATTCATGATTGCAGACATCAGCCTCAAGATGATATTCTACTATGCTCATGAGCGTGGTTGGAGCATGGTCAAGTGGGGAAAAGTACCAATTCAAGCAGAATAAATAATTTGTATTTCTCAAATTCAACCTAGTAAAATCATGTCTTTGATGTCGATTAGATATCTTACTAGACTCACAAATACTGCGATGATAAACGGATAAGTCAGAACTCGCTGAGGAAGCATCTTGATTGCAACCTTCGCACCAACCCAAGCAGTACCCGCTACTAAAATACAGATTAATAGGAGGTAGATTCCTAGCGTTTCGATTAATGCAATTCCCGAACGGTCAATTACAAGGTGAGTCAAGATGGCCATTGGAACCATCCAACTCTCAATAATGTAAGATGTGCCTGCTGCTTGATGTTGCTTATACTTTAGAGTTGAACGGTGTAGAGTAACGAAAATTGCACCACCTCCAATACCTAGTAATCCTGATGCTGCGCCACCACCAAAACAACCAGCGCGGTAGATATTCAAGACTTTTCCTTCAACTTCTGGTGGTTGATAATCGCCATTTCCATTGCCATTCAGTTCGGAAGTCAATTTCTTTATTGTTGAGTATAAAACCCAAATTAGAAGGAATGTCGCAGAGATTTTAATTGACATATCCCCAAGTTGTTTGATGAAGATGGCTGCTAGAACTGCACCAAAAACCGCACCCATTAAAGCAGCATTTGTGCCCATTTTCCCAACACTAGCAACAACATATCCACCTTTTTCATGGGCAGCCCTGCTACCTATAGACACCGCCCAAACGAGTATCAACGAAGCAACCAAAGAGGGCTGAATATCCCATTCAAGAAGGAATAGGAAAATTGGCACATAGAGAACGCCACCACCTAGTCCAAGCGGGGCAAACATGAATGCTGTCATCAATATTAGCAGTATTGCAATAATTATCTCAAGTTCCATATTCACTCCTCCTCAGTGATGAACCAATGTTCTGGTCGCGGGCCCAATGGGCGTTTCATCCATAGTGGCCTACGCTCTCCACGTGGATGGGTTTCCCTTTCTTTGGCCCAATCGTTCCATTTCTTGTAGTGAGCCATTGATTTTTTCATATCAACTTCAACATCACCATACTCTTCCCCATCATCTGGCTTTGAAAGCCAAACCTTCTGAAGCCAGCAATGTGCCCCGCTAATTGGATCAGGTTGGACTGCGTGGGTGATATTTTGGTGAACTCCACCATCTCGCCACCAAATACGGTTTGTGTCCCTATCTTTAGACTTCCAAGGACGGATCCCTTCTATGGTTCGCATTCTCATCTTGCCGTCTCCAAGGTCCTTAATTTCAACTGTATTAGATAGGAATCTGTTGCCGCGGTCCTGTTTTCTACGCCATCGTCCAATATGATGTGAACAAGCAACTACCCCAGGTTTGATTGATTCAGTAACCCAAACCTTGTCTACGAACCAGCCTATTTCCGTCTTTATTTTTAGTAATTCGCCTTCTGAAACCCCTAATTTCGCTGCATCCTTTGGGTGGATCCAAATTGGGTTCTTGTGAGCGATTTCAGTCAACCATTTTGCGTTGGCTGAACGGGAATGGATATGTTGTGGTAAGCGGAAATTTGGCAGAAGGCAGTATGCATTATCCTCCTGCAATTTTGAGGGGTGCACATGACTATTGATTCGATAGTGAGGGATTGAATGCTCAGGGTAGCCAAACTCAATCATTGTCTTTGAGTAAAACTCTTGTTTTCCACTTGGAGTTGGCCAACCTTCTTTTTCATGTACATTGTAAACAGAAGGCTCAATCAAGAATGCACCATGCTTTCTCATGTAATCTAGTGCAGTCAACCCCTCTTTTTCAGCAGCTTCTGGAAGTCCGGGAACGTGCTCAAAGGTGAATTGGTAATACTCATCTACGGTGATTTTCTCACCTTCACGATAAGGACTCATGAAATGCTCTCGAATACCCATTGTGCCATCGTCAATTCGCCATGAAAGTTCAATCCAAAATTCATCTTCTTCCCAAACAGAACCGGGGTTAACTTCGTGAGTGAACTCAACTTCCTTACCCTCTCGCCGTGCAAATTCACGCAGAACGGGTTGTCTGAATGCGACCCATTTTCCGGCTTGAGTAGCGTAGGAATTGATATCATGCCGTTCTGATGCATGTCCCATTGGAAGTACGTAATCAGCCAAAAATGCGGTCTCATTCCATGTTGGAGTCAACGCTATATGGCAGCCTATTGAATCCTCATTCTGTAACATCTCCATCCAAGCGAATCCATCAGGGAATGTCCATACTGGATTGAATACACGAGTGAAATACACATCCATTTGACCTCTTCCTTCTTTCACCATGTGAGGTAATATGTGGCTCATTTCGAAATGAGCCAGTGTGTATTCGGGAGGAAAGTGTAACTCATTCCAACCGTCTGGGTCTGGAGGCTCATCAAACAGGGTTGGTTTGTATTTCGCCCACGAATTAGGGGCAGTGCCACCAACTGTTCCAACTGAACCAGTCAATACATTGAGGAAATGTAGAGTTCTGCTAACTTGCCAACCTCCAAGATTTCCAATCGCTGCTGAACGCCAAACATGAGCTGACAATGCAGTGCCAGCCTCAGCGACAATTTCACCAACTTCAATCACCTGTTCAACTGGGATTTTGCATTCTTCAGCCGCAAATTCAGGAGTGTATTCAGCATATTCCACTTTCATTAGTTCAATAAAACTCTCGAAAGTACGTGGCTCATCTGGGTGGTCGGCTTCTAACCACATTTCCCAGTTAACCCAGTTTTCTAGGAAATCTCTGTCATAGGTTCCTTTGTCAAGTATCATCTTCGCCCACGCGAGGAAAAGCGCTGGCTCTGAACCAGGCCATGTAGGCACCCAATGGTCAGCCATTGCCGCAGTGTTAGATAGACGAGGGTCAATGACAATGAGTTTAGCACCATCCATCATCCCCTCTAGAATACGTTGTGCGTGAGGGTTGAAGTAGTGACCAGTTTCCAAGTGAGAAGAGGTAAGGAGAATTACCTTCGCGTTAGCGTGGTCTGGGCTTGGTCTGTCGTGCTTGTGCCATAATGCGTACCCGGTGCGCGCCCCTGCTGAGCAAATATTTGTGTGGCTATTGTGGCCATCAACCCCCCATGCTTTGAGGACACGATTTGCGTACCCTTCATGACCGGGTCTACCAACGTGGTAAACGACTCTATCTTTTGCTCCGGTCTTTAGCGAAGCACGAATTTTAGAGGATATCTCGTCAAGTGCTTCTTCCCACGAAATCTCTTCCCAATCACCAGATCCTCGAGCACCTTTACGACGCAATGGATTAAGAATTCTCTCAGTGTCCTGAATCTGGTTGATAGTTGCAGGTCCTTTTGCACAATTTCTGCCTCGGCTTCCTGGATGGTGTGGGTTGCCCTCAAATTTTGCCACTTGGCCAGAATCTTTGTCAACATATGCAAGTAAGCCGCAGGCAGATTCACAGTTGAAGCAAGTCGTTGGAACCAATGAGTAATTTCTCTCTACTTTCTTCGGCCATTCGTTTGCATCAAGTTCAATGTGGTCGTGCCAATTACTAGGGTCAGGATAGTTACGAAGAGGTAATTCGGCACCAGTTGCCATTTCCCTCTCTGAAATCTTTGGGATTAGGTGCATAGTCTCAGCGAGACGTTCGATGATTGACCTCCTCAATACCATTTTAACACCTCAGGATAACGCTACCAACTGTGGTTTTTGAACCACTTCTTTACCATGAACAAATGCTGCCCCTAGTACAATTGCTGAAACGAGTAATACTAGTGGCTGAGGCAAGACAATGATTGCCAATACTGCCGAACCGATGAGTACAGTCTCAATTAGGAATTTTAGTGGTAGGAGATTATCTTGAGCCCAAGAGCGAGCCTTCGCCTGCTGGAAAAGCCAAGCAGTATACACACCGGTTAGGGCAGATAGAGGTATCCCAGCAATCGCTAGATAGGTGAGTAAGGAGCGGTCAAGGTCGAATAGCAGAATTACCGCACTAGCTGACAATACACCTCCAAATCCGGTCAATATATATGCGCCTTTTACTAGCCAAGACGACCAGTTAGGCCTAAGCATCACGTAGAGGAATCTATCTGGTCTGTCAAGGTCTTTTACCAATAATAGGCCAGTAATTCCAAGGAAACCTAAGCCAATTACGATGATTGACCACCAGATTGTATCGGTCATCTCAATAATGCCAGCAAACATTGCTAGCATTGCCATCAAATAAGTTCCAGAAGCGATTCCCTTTGTCCAAATATATGCTGAAACTTCCCATCCCCAAAGGACACCTTTTGAAGGCGCGTCGTAAACTCGCTTGGCTTTTGGTGACTCATCACCAAGTTTTGCCATCACATCGCGAATTATCGCTTGGTCCCTTGGGGCTGCGGCTTTGGCTTTCTTTTCAAGTGCTAATTGAACTATCATTGACGGGGTATCGGCTTCTGATAAACGTGAATCTGCATACTTAGCAAAGTGGCCGACTCCAAATGCTTGTTCAGTCCAGACTCCACTATTTGTTCTCTCAGTAGCAGCCGGGTCAAGCATCACCTCACTTCCCTTAATGTAGAATAAATTAGGTGTCGCACCAGATTCTGGCTTTCTAACTGTAGTTTCTTGAGTTAAAATCAGTTGAGAAATCTTAGAGTTCGGGTCATCTAAATCGCCCGATGTTATTGATTCGGTTGGACAAACAATTACGCAGGCAGGCTCGTATGAATGTTCAATTCTGTGGGCACAGTAATTGCACTTTGCCGCAGTACTAGTGTTTGGATCAATATACAGCGCGTCATAGGGACAGGCTTGCATACAAGACTTGCACCCTATACATCGGTCACTGTCAAAATCAACAATGCCATCATCCCTCTTGAACAATGCATTAGTTGGACAAATTACTGTACAGGGTGCATCCTCACAATGATTACAACGGTGCACCGAGAATTCTCGCGACGTATTTGGGTAGGTACCGGTTTCAATGTACTTGACGTGTGTTCTATTAACTCCAATTGGAACATCGTGTTCAGACTTACATGCGACTGTGCAAGCATGGCAACCAATACAGGTTCGATTGTCAATCACAAAACCATAATTTGTCATTCAATCTAACCCTCCATATTTTTTCTTGAACTAGCTATCATCTTTAGTAAAACCGGTTAGTTAATTGTGACTTGAGGCAGCACATTCATTCTTGCCTAAATCCATCACATTTTGTTCATCATTGCATGGTGTCAAATGCCCTGAATTGACTTTTCTAATTTGGTCGTATATTTCTGGTTGCTCCCTCATATTTGACTGAATGTAAGATACGAACTCATCTACATCATCGATACCATAAATTTGCTCATTATATTCTTTAACTGACCCAAAATTATTCATTATGCGCATTTCAGAATCGGCTTCAATTGACCAATCAGTATAGTGGCCCGGAAGAACAATCAGTGAGTCAGGTAGAATTGTGATGCGTTCTTTGAGAGTAGCATAGAGAGTTTTCGCCCATTCAACTACTTGTTTCCCCAAGTCAGGGCGACCAACGCTAACAAGGAAGACAGTGTCTCCGGAAATTAGAAATTTTTCATCAATTACGTAGGATGTTGAGCCAGGTGTATGCCCTGGTGAATGAGTGCAGAGCGTTGAAGGTCCGCCTTCATTTGAAAACTCAAATGATTCGCCATCTATTATTGACCGGTATTCATGAATCCCAGAACTATAATCACCATCATGGGCAACAAAAGTCGCACCCGTTGCCTCTGCAATTAATGGGCTACCTGAGATATAATCCGCCTGAAGGTGAGTTTCGAAGGTATGGGATATTTCTGCACCGCGAGATTCAGCAAACTGCTGGTAAAACTCTAAATTCCGAGAGGGGTCAAAGAGAAACATTTCCCCCTCGTATACAATACCATACGAACAAGATGCTTTTCCGGGCCTGTTGAATTGCCACATTTCATAGGAATTATCCTCAGAGTTAACTCTCTTTGAGACTAGAACATTACCCCACGATATGATTCCGCCTTCTAGATGAGAAACATTCTCACGTCCAAATTCGGTCATCACAGAAGCAACAAATTCAGATGAACCTTCTTTTGCACAAACTATCCTCAGTGGTTTTCCTGATGGAACTTTTTCAACACTAGATTCTGGATTCTCAATGAAATCAAAATATGGGATGTTCAACATCTCTATCTCGTTAGGCCCTTCTACACTAAAGTTAGAGTAGTCATCTTCATTTCTTACATCAAGTAAAACGAAATCGTCGTCTGACTCAATTGCTTCAAAAAGTTCGGTTGCGGTAAAAGAGGATAGCAAATGCTCACCTCAAATGAATAGTTGTATATCCGCATCCGCTGCAAATTCTAGGAAAGTAGCTGCCCCACCAATGTTTACGCCATCAATGAATTCATCTCTTTCAAATCCAAATACATCCATCGTCATTTGACAGCCGATCATCTCAACACCGAGTTGCTCGCACATGTCTCGAAGTTCAGTCACAGTTGCCACTCCTTTGTTCTTGAAGGTCTTCTTCATCAGGCTGGTTGCAACCGTCTCAAAGCCGGGCACGTTGTTAGAAACCATATTTGGTATTGGCCAATTAAATCCTTGGAACGCTTTTGGACCGAAAGGCATTTTCATCGGCATTGCAGGATTTCCTGCTGGGCTGACCTTTGCCTTGATTTTCTTCTTCAATAGCGGTAATCCATAGAAAGTGAAGAATATTTTGACATCCATGTCCATTGCTGCTGCAGTGGATGCAAGAATGAATGGAGGATAGGCCCAATCGAGCGTCCCCTTACTAGCGATGATTGCCATTGATTTTCTTTCACCCATTTTATTCACCTTTCCTTATGTAGAAAACAAATTTGTCTCCTTCTTCACAACTCTCAACTAATTCATGCCCTACTCGAGATGTCCACGCAGGCATATCATTACAGGCACCTGGATCAGTTGCGATCACTCTCAAAACATCACCATTATCCATCGTATCAATTTTCATTTTCGTTTTGAGGATTGGTAATGGGCAGTTCATCCCACTGCAATCCAATTCATCATTGTGTTCTTTCATTTTTTTCACCATCATCTATTCTGGAAACATTAATTTTTGTGACTCGATAAGACAGTTTAACATCTTGAGAATCAACGGACTTGGTACTGAGTAAAACATGCGGTTTCCGTCACGACGACAGCTGACGATTTTACGATCTTTCATTTGACGTAATAACTGACTTGTGACTGGTTGAGATAATCCCGTATGCCTTTGCACCTCACCGACACTCCTCTCTCCGCCTTTCAAGAATTCAACTATTCTAATGCGGTCAGGATGACCCAACATTTTGACGATGCCGGAAACCTCTTGGAGAAATTCAGGGTTTAACACCACAGACTCAGTTTCTCCTGTAGCCATTTCTTCTCACCTATACTAACCGGTATAACTGGAGGTATATAACTATTAGCATATATTCGAATATAGAGATTATTAGATATATTCAATAAGAGCAAGTGGCTCGAACGGTTCATGTGGAACTTCTTCAACCGTGCAAACGGCATCTCAGCCAGCCAAGTAATCAAGAAAATTGAAGATGGTTGGAGACCTTTTATCATTGATGTTCGCTCACGCGGTGAAGCGAATAAGACTGGGGTGGTGAGAGGGACTAAACTCATCCACCCACATGGTAAAATTGCTGAAAAGCGAAAGGAATTACCTCGTGATCAAGACATCCTCATCATCTGTCACAGTGGCGCAAGGTCAAGAATTGCTCTACGCAAGTTGGAGGCGGTTGGCTTCGATAATAAATCGCTTTTCAACCTAAAAGGCGGCATCATGGCTTATGCTAGAGCTGACGGCGCTATCAAACGCCTCTGATAATTACATCTTCAGGGTCTCTGGGCCACCAAGTGGTAACTCAGTCAATGGCTGTAATGGACCACGAAGAGCAGGACCTGCTGAAAGAGTTCCAATTATCGCTTCAGTATTGTAGATATTATGTGACAAAGCAATCCAAGGCCTGCCTTCAACATCTATTACAACATCAATGAAATCTCCAAAGCCACCACAACGGACTGAACCGCAATCTTCTGTCTCATCAAGATAATCCGATTTCACATTGACTGCAACTGTTGTGATCAACGGATTCTCAGCATAAGCATCTGTGATTATACCCATGTACCCAGACCACTCTGAATGGTTTGACTCACCAATGTAGCCGAACACGACTCTTCCATCTGCACCACCAGCTATCGTTGGAAAGCCCGTGTAGTTGACTCCGGGTGGTGCGACCATCAAAGGTGTGCTCCAAGTGTCTCCTTGGTCGGAAGAAAATGAGTAGTAAGGTAGGTTATCTGTTGCCACCCAAAGTGCGTGAACGTTGCTCGCTTCATCAGTTCCAATCGCAACTTCATGCCCACGCGATTGATGCTGTGTGTCAATTGTATGCTCACTCCAAGTGCGGCCTCCGTCAGTAGAGCGGTATGCGGCAGGACCATCACAAGATGGATTTCCACGATATATCGCTCCATCATTTGCACCGATTAAATGGCCATGAAGGCCAGCGCATTGTGTAACACCATTTGGCCAGCCAGCTACTTGTCCTTCCCAAGTCACCCCACCATCAAGTGAGGTATCGCAAAAAGCGCCAATTGGACCTTGGGCTCCTGTATTGATGCAGAAAACATAGACTGTTTCATGTAATAACGGCCCAGAAAAATCAGGACCAGGCGGAACAGAAGCAATTGATTGATGGTCTTGAGGGGTATAAACTCCGGAAGCAGGGAAAGGTAGGCTCCAACTTTCTCCTTCATCATCAGACCATTCGACAAACATTACTGCTAAGGCGTGCATATCGAATTTCATGATACGGTCTGTCCACGGGTCAACGTAGACATACGGGTCGTTAGAGTTGGCAACTTGACCGGTGGCCCCAGTTAAAAATGGACCAACGTCATCCCAGTTTTGACCCTGGTCTTGACTACGAATAATGTGGGTCCCAGTACCCAAACCATTGTGATTTGTGAACACAAGTGTCCCTGCAGAAGTAACACCAATAGTGGGTTCAAAAGTATCGTACCCTGTACCATAATAAGTTCCTAGTGACCAAATTGGAGTCATGTTTCCTGACAGATTTAACTCGTCATTGGACATATCCAACGCATTTGTCCAATTTGAAAAATGATAGAAGGTATTGTTTGCAATTGGTTGGTCAAAATCAAACACTGATGGCTCTTTGACTACCGCAGGTTCATCCTTGCCGAAACAACCAGCCAAGGTTGGTGCAATCATCGTGAGCAGCACTAACATTGCAAACGCACGTGGACGCATGGTGCGGCGAATGCCCACCAAACTTCAATCGTTTGGTGATAGCGTGCGAATTTCGGCAGCCGGTGCAGTCGTAAATTGTTCACCGTTTGTAACGGTAGAAGATTGAATTAATTTTGGATACTCAGCAGCAAGCAGACGCTCTGCAAGTTCAGCGATTTTTCCCATACCTTCAATTCCAAGCTCGGCTTCAACTTCTGCATTGTAATTAGTTGTGCCATTGATGTCATAAGTATAGCGATTTCCTTGTGAATCTTCAATAAACTCAATACCAGCAACATCAATATTATTCACTTCCATCATCTGAATATATTGTAAAATAAGTGAGTCTTTAACATCAATTTTTGCCGGTCTGAACTTGCCTACACCACTAGCCGGACAGAATAATTCCTCGTCTTCACAATCAACTGCCGGACACAATTCAAATCCCCCCTCGGTGCTTGAGTGGATTGCCATGACAACCTCCCCTGCAACAATCTCTACCCGTGTAATGTGTGGTTCGTGAGGCTCAATATACTCTTGGAGTAAGGTAATCCCCCCGGGGTCATCGACAAATTCACCATTGGCCAAATATTCCTCAAATGAGTGCCTGTCCGAGAACAAGCGTACCCCCAAGCCTTTCCCTCCTTGGTTGTGCTTGGTGATGAAAGGCAGGGGCATTTCTTGACCTGCCGATTTTATTTCATCAATTCCAACCGCGACAATAGTATGTGGGGTTAAAATTCCCTGACGTCTTAGCGCTAAATCTTGTTTCACTTTTGATAGTTCTAAGTCAAATGCTGTTGAGCCATTAATCACTCTGCGACCATAAAATTGTAACCAATTCAATAATTCTGAAACATATCTCACGCCCCTTTGGTGGCCGCGCGTGTGTGAAGATGGGCTCATCCGATTGAGAAAAATCCCTTCTGGCGGTTCAGATGTAAGGTCAAAACCACCTCCGTTCATGAAGTGGAGAAGATATGGCACCTTTCGATCCTCAAGCGCTTTTACCAGCGGTGCTAACCAAGCCTCATTCTCATAAAGAATGTGCAATTTGGTCAATTCACATACCCCCAAAACGGTGTTGCAAGATTCCTGTTAGGTAGACTACAAGTTGAATTATCACCCAAGGTATTCAAACTTTCTTTCACGGTTTTTATTCCAATGCTCACGCTCATTCCTCCATTTGTTTGTGGCGTACCAAAAATCGGTTACGCCGCTTATAGACAGCAGCAACATTCGCACTCTTCGCCAAAGCGTCGAGTCGTCAGTATGCTAGACTGCATGGCGTTTGGCCAGATTCGTTCAGATATAACCCTTCGCAACAGGCTTGATTGCAATATTTAGATTATTTATTCTGATGATTCTTTATCTGACATAGTTCCAAGATACTCAGGGAGTTCAACTCCAGCGTTGGCCGCTACGTCATGAAGTGGTGGTAGACTCTTTACCAAACTACTGATGAAGTTAGATGTTGAACTTCCATCTCCATCACCACCAGAATCCCAAACTGTAATGCTGTCAATCTTTAGATTCTTAATTGCTTCAACCTGTGCTTCCACCATGGACTCAATCTTCTCAACCATGAGTAAAGTTGCTGCAGCCTTCGGGTCTCCTCCAGCACCTGCAACTAAACTCTTGTAACCAGTTGCTTTTGCTTCCAAAACCTTCTGCACACCTTCTGCTTCTGCGGTATACCTAGCAAGAATTGCATCTGCCTCACCCCGTGCAATACGGCGTAGGCGTTCTGCTTCTGCTTCAGCAGCAATCTCAATTTGAGTCTTAGCAATCTCTTCGCGCACAATCTCATCTGCACGCAGACGCTCCTGCTCAAGCAGGTATTGCGCTTTCTGAACTTCCATCTCTGCAGTTCTTCGAGCAACTTCAGCACGACGCATTGCTTCGGCTTCTTTCTCTGCTAAACCAGCATTGTATTCTGCAATGTTAGCCTTGGCAATGGCTTCACCTTCAATAGCCAGTGCTTCTTGGCCCTGAACGAAAATACGTTGGTCTGCTTTAGCTGCCTTCTTTCCTTTCTCAGCCTCTGCCTCATTCTCTGCAACTTGAATGTCACGAGCACGGTTTGCTTCCGCCGAACCAATCGCACCATCACGGTCTGCGATTGCGACATCTGCCTTTGCAGCGTTAACTGCTGTGGCTGCTGCTTTCTTACCAATGCTCTCAATGTACTCTGAATCATCAGTAATATCTGTGATGTTAACGTTGATGAGATACAATCCCAATTTATGCAATTCATGACCAACATTGAGTGTAATACGCTCAAGGAAATTATCACGGTCTTGGTTAATCTGCTCAATGGTCATGCCAGCGACAGTCAAACGTAGTTGACCGAAGATAATTTCAGAAGCCATTTCCTCAATTTGCTGCTTATTCAAATGTAGAAGGCGTTCTGCTGCGTTATTCATGATGAGCGGATCTGTACTGACACCAACTGTGAAGGTTGAAGGCACGTGAATTCGAATGTTCTGTAATGAAAGTGCATTTGTTAGATTAATCAGAATGGTCATTGGAACCAAACTAAGTTTCTTGTAATCCTGAATCAATGGCCAAACCATAGTTGCACCACCGTGAATACAACGGGATGCTCTGCCACCCTTTACTCGTCCATAAACTACCAAAATTTCATCAGATGCACAACGTTTGTACCGTGTTGCAACCATAAAAAACATCGCAAACAGTACTAAAACTAATGCAAATAACGTTAATACTCCCCATTCTGCTGCTGCCATATTTTACACCTCATTCCTCTTCTTTTTCTATTTCTTCTTTGACATCTAACATTTCAACAATTAACGTTGAACCAATGACGTCGATGACTCTGATAAATTCCCCTGTATCGATGTGTAAGGACTTGTCTTTCGCACGCGCTGTCAAAGTACGAAGTGTGCCATCTACGGCAACTTGCACTTCACCAGATTCATTAGCTCGAATACGTGAATATACTTGGCCACGCTCACCAATTGCATCCTCATGTTTCATAGTACCATCAGACTGAAGATTGTTGATACCTTTCAGCATCTTACCCACCCCATACATAGAGACGGTCGCTGCTAGACCTCCAGCGATGACTGCATAGACTTCGGTTTCAGTTGCTTCAAGCGTAAACATGCCTACATATCCAAACATCATTATTGCGGCTGCAAGCCCTTGAATACTGAATAATTCAAACGAAAGATCAGAATCCATTGTGAAATCTGTGTCAAATGCAGAATCAAACACGCCACCTAATATGTCACCTAACACCATCAATACCATGAATAATAGGAAGAAGGCTGTTCCTAGAAAAGCACTAGCAATGAATATCAATTCAAGCGTTGTTGGTGTTGAAATCCCTACCAGTTCAGTCAACCACTCAAACAGCGCCATTAAAACAACTCTAACAACGACTCACAGCCTTACTTAATGACATTATCTCCGGCCGAATTTGATTCTAATTGTCGTTTCAATTTAATTTTCTCAAAGACCTGAATAAAAGATAATGATATTCCTGCGATAATCGCTGATAAAAACAAGTTTAGCCCAGCACTCCAACAAATCAAGTAGACCCACAGAGGAAGTAACAGCAGTAATGCCCGTTTCATAAAAGGCCAAATACCTTCAAACAATTCATCTGAACCATCGTCAAACATATACTCAACTCACAGAGCAATGGCACCAAAAATCATGGCTGCCGCCCAAATAGCTATTCCAATCCAAGCTCCTTTACCCTGTTTGGCAATTTGGTCAGGATGAACCTCTTTCTGTATTTTATTCATTGAATTCAGTAGTAAGTTTCGTTGCTCTTCTCTAAAAACAACAATTGCAATCATGACACAAGCAGCCCCTGAAGCACCAATTAGTGTTGTCAGCCACCCATCAAGATCATCCATCAATTTGATTGCCAAGAAAATCTGGGTAATTGATACAATAGCCCACATGAACGAGCCACGTTCTGCCATTGCCATGCAATGTTGTAAGGCAACCCCCTAATTCACCTTTCCTAAAAAAACCGCAAAATACACACGGCCCAACAAATATTCTGCATTAACGCCGTTGTCTAAGCGCTTCAAGGGCAACTACTGATACTGCAACTTGCAGATTGTATGATGGAACAAAACCAGTCATTGGTAGTCTGATAATATCATCAGCTGTTTCTAACAGCCATTCCGGAACCCCATGTCTTTCACTGCCTACTACGCATAGAATATTGCCAGTTAAATCACAATCCCATGGCTCCACTGTGCCAACATCCTCGATTGCGATAATTCTGAAACCGGCAGCTTTTGCAGTTGTCACCACTTCAGCAGAATCCATCCATAGTGTTGGAATAAATCGGTGTGCGCGCACCGATTGGCGCTCAGCATTTCGTCTTTCATCGTGTGAAAAATCACCATCAATTATTACCGCATCAGCCCCACTAATCTCAGCAGTACGGACAGAAAACCCAGCATTTCCGGTGTAGGTAATTCCGTGTAACAACCAGACAAGCCCTCCTCTTGATAGTACCTCTTCTAGTGAGCCATTGGGTGTACGCCCAACCAGTGCTAGAGCCTCAGGAATATCCTGTCCAACCACCACACCTACGGCCATTCGTGAGATGTCGTTATCCGAGACCTCAATCACCTCAACCCCAAGTGATGAAGCCAGGTCGCGCAAGGCGCCCAAATCTTCTGAATCTGAATCGCGGCGAGCGAGAATTAGGTTGACTACTTCGCCGCTGTCAGCCATTTCTTGCAATGCGACACGCACCGCATCTAATCCAGTCCGCTGATAGGTCAAGACCTCGCCTCAGATTACGCCGACTACTTTTACCATAATTCGTTTGTGTCGTCGTCCATCAAACTCAGCATAGTGGATTTGCTCCCAAGTACCAAGATCAAGTCTGCCATCCCTGATAGCCATGGTAACTTGATGGCCAAGTAACTGGCGTTTTAGATGTGCATCACCATTATCCTCGCCAGTTCTGTGGTGGCGGTATTCAGCCCCTACGGCTCCTTCAACTCCATAAGCTGGAGCTAATTTTTCTAACCAATCCATGATGTCAGCATGTAATCCATACTCCAAATCGTTGACGTACACGGCTGCTGTGATGTGCATTGGGTTGACTAATACCAAACCATCTCGGATTCCACTTTCCTGGACAATATTCTCAACTTCATTGGTAATGCAAATAATCCCATACCGCTCCTCGGTGTTGATTGTGATAACCTCAGTATATGTCGCTGCTTCGCCCGTAACTAACTTGCCCATATTTTTGCCAAGTCATGGGTAATAAATTGCTGTTCCGCACTGTTTTGGATCAGGATACGCCTAGTAAATACACATTGTAACCCTGTTATCCACCCCCGTAAGTTCAAAGGGAAGTTAGAAGAAGGCTGATCGGGGGATATGTGATGACGGATGATTCAAAGATTTCTTTGAAAGAATACTGGGCATCATTTTCAGGAAAAATGGTGGAAGTCGGGGGAGTGGCTGACCAGAAACTACAGACTGTCAAGAAGAAGACTTTTGAAGCGGCCAAAAAGACAGCTGACAAAAGCCGGGAAATTAAATCCAGAGCAAGGGATGCGGTTGAAAAGAGAGCCACTAGAGCCAATCCCAAGTACTCTGAACTTGAAACAATACACGGCGTGATACCGCTTGAGCCAATACTCCCGCCTGTAGAAAAGTTGGCTGAAAAAGAGGGGAAAATCGCAATTCCTATTGATGAATATCGACAAATGCAATGTTCTGTTAATGAACTACAAAAAGAGCAACAAAGAACTTCTGAACTGGTTGAAAAAATTATCAGTCTTGAAGCAGTCAATGAAGAAGTGCAGGTAGAGCAGACCAAATCAGGTTGGTCTCTCATCAGTCGCAGAGGAGAGATACGTGAATTACAACCACAACAAGATACGAGTGAGTTACCTGAACATTTGACAAAGGAAGTTGGGAAATCTCTGAGAGAGAGCACAACGATTCTAGGTGTGTCTGTAATCTGGTTGGCCGGTTTAGTAGGGGTTGATTATTATGTAGAATTGGCAGGATATTCATTATGGAATTATTCCCCAAGCCTAATCGTTTGGTCGTTTGGAACAGGTGCTTGGTCACTCTTTGTTCTGTGGCGATTAAAAAAAGCGAAAACAATTCTTTCTATGCCACTTGGGATGAGAATTCAGACCTCATTTGGACTTGGTTTAGCCACAGCAATGGCACTGATTTTAATGGAAGAACAGCAATTAGCAATTACCAATGTCTGGGGTTGGTCAGCAACCGTGTCATTGACTGCACTTTTACTCTCTGGGTTTTTCCGAGGAATATATGGTAGCCTACGTAGGGTCGGAACGAAGCGTAAGAGACCAAAAAACTAGTTCAATCAAAGACTGATTCGTTGTCTTAAGGCAGCAAGCACCAAAGCCCCCAGTAATAGGAATACTTCGAACCCAGGTAATGGGCCACCCTCGTAACTTTGTGACCAGTCATCATAGAATCTAACTTCTAAGTCTGAGGCACTTGAACTGTTTGTCTTTACTGAGTATTCATCACCTTCAGACACAAACCCATCATTGTCAAAGTCGTCCCACTCAATTGCCCACCACGCTCCTTCAGCATCAGTCAAGTTTACCGGACCTTCACCAATGTTCATTGAAAGTGAATAGTTAAACTCCTCCGTTTCACTATCCTCTGAGCCTATCCTTAGTTCAATGTCACCCACTAGCACCTCGTGCTCATGGTCACTATTTACTTTCCCTGAAAACTTAAAAATGGATTCTGGAATTAACGAATCATCAACTCCCTCGTCACTATTATCACCACAATCATCCCAATTGTCATTGACATAACTCCATGGTACAGTATAATTATTGTCACAAGTGAATGTGCCCTCAATATCTCCTTGTTCTGATTCTTCATCTAATTGAATATCCACTGACGTCTTTGGATAGTTATTCTGTACACTTAATGCTGCATCATCACCCCAAACTATGCTCAATTTCATAGCTTGGTTACCATCATGAGAATTCACCTCTAATTGGTGTAGTCTCGGTGGGAATTCAAGGAATTCAACCATGATGCTGTGGGTATCATTTGAGGATGTGGCAACCTGTTGAGTAGATTGTATGTCTACCGTCACAGTCCAAGTCATGCCAGATAAATCCAAATCGAATGCGTCAAAATCAGGTGTTAAATCAGCTAAGCCATCATCGTCATCTTCGTCATCATCTTCCCCTTCAGATGCTAACTCAACAAATGGGTCGGAATATTCTGGTACTAAATCACGTGCAAGGAACCACTGATTACCTACCATGATGTTGACATCTGTTGAAGCACCTTGAATTACTCTGTATTCAAGGCCCATCATTCCTGATTGAATTGCAAGCCCTGTGTTTGAGAGTTGAGAAATATCATCCTTACCGATTGTGAATGTCATTTCTAACAATTCACCATCTTCTAAATCCTTTGAATATAACTCAACGGTTATCATATCCTCTAACTCAGCAAGTGCAGTGATATTCATGTTTGATTCATCATTAAGAAACGATTCAACCTGAGCACTAGACATCGCAGAAGCGTCACTTCCCCCCCCATCAATTACAACTACGCCATCATCATCTATTTTCTGAGAATCAAGGATGCATCCCGAAAATAGGAGGCTGGCTGATACAAGTAGCATGAACACTCTCTTCATGATTTTAAACGGGAAAGACTACCTTTTTGATACTTTAGCCTACAACGCCTCTAAAGACAAGAGAGCCAACCGAAGTACGAAGCGCACAGGGGGTGTGAGGTATGGGAGCCGACATTCTAGTTGTTTACAAAAAGAATTTTGAAGAGGTTCATGACCTTTCAATCGCCTCATTGAAAGCCGATTTGGATGGATTGAATGAAGAACGAGGCACATCATACGAACTTGTTCCTAGAGAATCCGTGAAGAGATCTGATTTCGTTGGCCGCGACCTCGTAATTGTTGTAGGTGGAGACGGAACATTAACCTCAATTGCCCACAATGTTGATGCTGACACTCAAATTTTAGGGGTTAACAGTCACCCAATGGATGATGACCCTAACGGCTCATTTGGATTCTTTATGGGCAGTGATTCAACAACTTTTGCCAGCGACCTACGAGCTGCTTTAGATGGGGAGGCGATTGTCAATTTACTTCCCAGATTATCAGCAGAAATTGTCACAACAAGTGGCAATCGCATCACTTGTGACCCTGCACTCAACGACCTTCTAATTGCAAATACCCATCAATATCAACCAAGCAGATATCGCCTCAAACGTGAAGCCGATGACACCCATGACAAAGTCGATTTAATGCAACGCTCTTCAGGTGTATTATTCTCCACATTTGTAGGACAAGGGGCATGGTTCCGTCATATCTGTGTGATAGAAGGAATGAAATTTGACCCAGAAATGATTCATGACCATTACCTATTTTGTGCCCGTGATTTACCTCGGAATGAAAGGAGTGAAGATGGTTCTTACTTTGCATGGACAAACAAACCCACTGTAATTAATTCAGACATGCACAGAGGATTCTGTGTACCTGATGGCTGGGATGAGTGGCACTTCACCCGTGGCTCAACTGTAACCGTGTCTATTGATGGACCAAAACTGCAATTGCTCACTTTCCGTGAGAAATTGGTAGACAAACTCGCTCACTGGATGGAATGATTAGTTGATTACCAACTCAATCATCATCGCCACTGCCTTCATCGAGTTTATGTTCTAACTCTTGGATTTCTGCAAGGATATCCAAACGATTCTGACTTATCCCACCTTCCGGGTCATCAGGATCTTCAGATTCTTTAGATTCCTCTTCTTCAAGCGCAGTATTCAATTCCTCAATACGTGCACGAATTTCCTTTCGAGCATTCATCCTAGCAGTTGACTCGGCTTGTTCCTTAATCCTCGCCTCAGCCCTGATTCTCTCCTTTTCAGCAGACTTCCTCTCTTCATCGGCAGCATTCTTTTCTGCTTCTTTTTCCATCACTGATGGAGGGTCATATTTCAACTGCATATGCGGATAAGGTATGTCAATATCTTCATCAATACACCTCTCAAGGACTCTAGTTAGAATCCAATCTCTAGCCACCCATTCATCTGAGTAATCACGTACCCAACAGTTGAGTCTGAACAATAGAGCTGAATCTAACATATCTCTGAAAAGTGCTGTAGGAGGGGGGTCGTCAATAATGTAGTCACATTCCCGAACTACATCAAGCAACATCTGCTTAACGTGAGCAGGTTCCTCATCATACCCAACTCCAATATTTAATCGCAAATTAACTCTTTTAGGAGTATCTTCTGGTCCACCCTTAGCGAAATTAATGACTTCCTTTCCACTGATACTTTTGTTTGGAATAACCACTTGATGGTCTTGGCTGGTCTTGATTTTTGTTGACATAATCCCTACATCAACCACCTTCCCAGTCACACCCATTACGGTTACTTTATCCCCAACTTCAAATGGCTTATCCATAACCATCATCATTCCTGAAACCAAATTTGATGCGGTCTCCTTCAAAGCCATACCAACGACTAACGAAATGATTGTCGCTGAAGCAAGAATTCCGGTGATATCAATATTTAATTGAGAGAAAACGACCATCGCCGCCCCAACCCAAATGGCAATTTTCAGACCAGAAAATATTAATGATTCAACCCCTCCAAGATCCATATCTGCCCGTTTATTCAGATTTTCTACAACCAGAGGTACGAACACTTCAACTAATTGTACTGCGAAACGTGCTAACATGTAAATTAAAATTATTATTATCAACTTAGCAAGCATCATACTCTTTGATGAATCACCCTCAAAGACCCACATTATCGTGAACCAGAGGCCAGCCAATACCACACCGGCGTTGATGAGGGGTGTTGCAAGGTCAAAAATAGTATCATCATATTTGTTGTCACTTTTAGAAATCAACTTCATAACAGGACCTTTTGCTATCAATTGGACAGCAGCACCTGCAATAATAGAGCCGGAAAGGCCGATTAATAATCGAACCCACCAATCCATTCCGTCTATTATCGTCCAGTACTCTAGAGCCGAATCAACAAGAGTCATTGTTACCTCCATACACTAATAGATGAAAAAGTGTCGTATCGTAATTGGATTTATCAAGTATTGTGAGAATTTGATTGTTTCCAGTTTGACTAAAAAATTGAAGAAAAGTTGGGAAGGCAGGGTGCCGAAGCACCCTACCCTCCGCGTTTTCGAGGTTCTTAGGAGGTGATCCACCTGCAGGTTCCCCTACAGGTACCTTGTTACGACTTAACCCTCCTTGTCGAAGGCAGGCTCGAATACCCCAATTAAAGGTAGCCTCACCCACCCCCAACTAAGATGGTTTGACGGGCGGTGTGTGCAAGGAGCAGGGGCATATTCACCGCGCC
>DTUF01000054.1 GCA_012964335.1 Candidatus Poseidoniales archaeon
TCGAATCAAGGATGATAAATTCATTACAACGGCACGTTGGGGTTTAGACCCTTATGAACGCCTGAAGTAAAGGGCCCCCCATTCATTCATTTTGAATAAAAGGGCACCCTATCATTCGGTCTCATCAGTGTATTCAGTGATCCGAATCCCGAGATTTCCTCGACGTGCCTTACGCTGCATAATCCGGTCCATTTTCTGATGAAAAACTGCTTCTAAATCAACTTCCATCGCCAATGCATTGCCAAGTGTCAGAATAAACACATCTGCCAACTCTTCTGCAGCTTCTTCCGCCGGCTTACGCTTTGTTATCGCCGCCGACAACTCCCCTAACTCTTCAATCATTAGAGCAAGGCGGTAACCCATATCGTGACCATTATTTTCTGGACTGGCAAAATCATGTTTAGCATGGAATTTAGCAACCCTGCACATCATCGTCTCCCACGACCCATCCGGTGAGCCAGTTTCTTCCAACCCTTCCTGATTTGGGTGTGCCATCCACTCATTCACGTCACGTGCGCGCTCGCTCATACCCAACCCTCCTTGTGGTCGGGTGAAAATCATTCGTGTGCGATAAGGGAGGTCAAACACTGCCAGATTATGCCACGCATATCGGCCGCTTTAGCCTCAACAGAGTCGTGGTCTATGGCAGCATTAGCGTCCCCTGGAGTCTTTCCAGCGGCCCAGTTACTTGAGGCAATTAACCCAACATGAGGGATTCCAGTTTCAGCAATTAATCTAGCCTCTGGAGATATTGTCATACTTGCTGCTGTAGCACCTAAGCGGGAGAAAGCCTCAATTTCTGCAGGTGTCTCAAACTGTGGCCCGTTCACATGTGAAACCACATGGTCAAGGGTAAGTTCATCGTCACTTTGCGCACTAAGAATTGGTCGTAAAAGGTCACGGAGGTCACTAGGATAGTGGTGTGTCATGTCTGCGTGGTGTGCATCTTCTTCTGAGAAAGTCACAGGCATACTCACTAAATCAAGCGTGTGTTCTGCCATTCCAACTATACCTGGAGGGAAATGTGGGTCAATCGCTCCCACTGATTGGATTGAAACGATTACATCGGGATTACAGGCTTGTGCCGCCTTCACATTTGCGTGATAATTAATCAAGTGAGGCGGCGTTGTTTTGCCATCTCCGTGATGACGGTGAACGATGAAAATCTTGACTTCACTCAACTCAGACTGTCCGTTGAGAGTCATTACCTCAAGAGGCACATCACCGTAATCAGTTTGGGCAACTAGTGAATCAGTCGTTGATACTGAATAACCTGTGTTACCAAAATCAGCATCAGCAACCAGTTGCTTCATGCCAGTACCGCCGATAACGGCGATACGTTTCATCCAACATCACCTCACTCGCTAAGTCTTGCAATTAGGTCTGCTTTCTTTCCACCAACAGGCTTTCCTGCTGCCTTGAGGAGTTCTTTGAGTTCTGGTACCTTTAGAGATGAAAGGTCTTGTTCATCAGCACTATCATCGGAATCATCGCTTGAGTCCTCAGGCTCTGCTTCGGCCTCTGAATCTTCAGCAGGCTCTGAATCATCGGAATCCTCTGAGGATTCATCTTCATCTTCTGAACTGTCATCATCGTCTTCACCAGCCAGTGCCTTCTCAAGAGCCGCTTCCTTCTTGGCTGCTTTTTCGGCATTCTCGCGCTTTTCTTCTTCATGAATCTCATCAAGAGTTGGTCCGTCTTCAACAATTACTCCAGATTGAACTAACTGTACCTTGCGAATCATTACGGTTCGTGTTGGTTGAATAGTCTTGATTGCATCAACAAGTGAGGTTTCAACGGCTCCACTTAGAAGAGAATTCTGAACTTCTAACCAAGTAGAACGAGCAGTAAACTGAAGCAAAGTGTCTCGCATCAATTTTCGCATCTGACTTTTCTGACTTGTCTTGATGCGATTGGTTGCAACTACAACTGGTTTTACTCGAATGTAATATCCATCAGCAGTTACGCAATCGACTACATCATCCACCTTTCCACTCATTCTGCGGATTTGACGGCGGACGTAATCACTCTGTAGTGCATGTCCAATATACTCGGTTAGAGCATCTTCGCCACGAGTGTCAATAACACGGAATCTGAGCTTGACGTGCATCTTTGAAAAATCGCCATCAACATCATTTTGGGTAGTTTCATAGATTCTACCAATCAAATGTTCTGGGGTTTCGCCAAGTGTTTCTCCAATGACCTTGAATTGCCAAGGCTGTCGAGGTGCACGGATGGTGAACCACCGCTTTGACTTCCACTTATCTCTCTGTTTTCTCGCTGCTGCGCGTGCTTTTGCTCCTTTTGCGGCCATTATCAAACACCTGTGGTCTTACGGGGGCTACCCCATTAGCGTCCCGCCGACTTTCAAGCAGTATTTGAACGGGCCGGCTCACCCCTAAGGTGGGAAAATAAGTATCCATTCAGGAGATGGACTATTTCCTGATAAAAATCCTTAGTATCGACTTTCAATCAATATTTGCAATATAGGCCGGCATTGTCATTTATCGTATCGCGCCGGCCAAACACAATGGCACTTCCTATCCACCGCCTCGAGTGGACAGTTCACGCATCCGGTGTTAGCGATATTGATGTAATTGCAGACTCATTATCTTGGTTAATTGGCGATGAGGAATTCGTTGAAGTTGAAAAAACCCAATCATACCACAATACACCGATGTACATCGTTCACGCTGAGGCAAAGAAACGGTCTGATGCCCGCCGATCTCTACCACGTTTAGGCAAATCATTACTTGACGAACTCTCAACAAGTATTGAAGGTCGAATTGATGAAGAAAACTGGCTACATCTGAGACTAAAGTTAGACGAACTTGTATGTGGGAACCCTACCCTAACTAGCCCTCACAACCCCTGTGAGAGTGTAAAAGGAAGAATGAAACTTGAGGTTTATCCAGGGGACATTGTAGAAGAAGTGGCACACCGATTATTGACTGAAGCGTCTGAAATCGCAACGCGAAAAGGTCTACCCGAAATCTCTAACTCAGACGATGCTAATGATTAACTTCATAGAAGAGTGGCCTGCACCATAGGTTGAGAGGAATTACGATGACTCACGTAGTAACCACCGCATGCGTTGACGCGAAGTACCAAGAATGTGTGGCAGTTTGCCCTGTTGAAGCATTTAGAGAAGCCGAAACTTACCTTGTAATCGACGCTGATGAGTGCATTGATTGTGGTGCTTGTATTCCAGAATGTCCTGTTGAAGCAATTTTTGCTGACACAGATGTTCCTGCTGAAGAAGAGGCTTGGATTGACCGCAATGAAACCGAAGCGCTTGATTTGCCAATCGCTGAAGGCGATTCACCAGTTCTTGCTTGATGCGAAAACTGATCCTATCAATATCTCCTGCCATCCTACAATGGCCGCCCAAAACTAGTTGCTTCATTGGGTGGTGTAATCTAGCAAAGCGGGGGCTAAATAAGTGTGGAAATGACCAAGTTTTGGCAAGAATATGAGCATGATGAGCCCTTTTGGAATCCTCAGGTGAAGGCTGCGAGCGGACTAACCATCACATTTCTTTTGGCAGCGGCAATTATCTCACTTTCTAGTGGTAACGACTGGTTCTTCGTGAACGCGATAATGATGGGTGTCGTGTTTGTCATTCTTGGCTACATCCATCATCATGTGAGATTGAACAATGCCACAATTTGGGCGCTTTCAGGTTGGTGCGTATTGCACATGGCAGGGGGACTAATTCCGGTTCCTGCAACATGGCCGATTGAAGGTGACATCCAAGTTCTCTATAGTTGGTGGTTGATTCCTGATTATCTGAAGTACGACAATATTGTGCACGCTTACGGTTTTGGCGTCACGACCTGAGTCTGTTGGCAAGCGCTAGCGGTGGGATTCAAGAGAGCAGGCGCGACCCTACACCCTACTTTCGGAATGTTGCTACTGTGATGGGATTGCAAATGAATGGGAGCCATGTTCAAGAGATTTGTTAGAGAGTATGGATACAATGATGTTCGCGCTAATAACTGATGCACAATACAAGTTGCCGCAGAACGCTCCTGATGGCGTTTATTCACCTGCAACTGAGTAGAACTATGGTATTATCAATGGGTCAAGGTTCTTGACTCACAAGGGTCCGCGCCAAGACACCATCCTTTGAGACGGCAAAAGCGTCAAAACCTCGCTGCCATTGTGAGAAGTCATGCGTAAGGAAGTGATTGGAGCCGGCCTCGTTTTACTAATGTTATTGGCAGCGGGTGGGTATCTGATGCTGAACAACGATGGAAACGACCCAAATTCACCCGGTGATGGTGATGGAACTGGTGACAATAACAACCAAATTGGTAACGAATGGGACGTCTACTATGTCCAATCCGGAGATGACCTGCCATTGTGCAATTCTGACACCAATGGTCGACTCTATTATGTTGAAGCTGATGCTGGATTCCAGACCTGCACAAGTATCGGTTGGACCTTTGTTGACCTGACTGGTCCTGCGGGCGCTGACGGCTCTGATGGCGCAGATGGCGTGAACGGAACCGAAGGTCAAGATGGCATGGATGGAAATGATGGGATTGGTGGTCTCACAGCCCTCGCAATCACCACCCCAGAACCTTCAGGCGCAAACTGCGTAAATGGCGGAGTGAAAATTGATGTCGGACTTGATGATGACGAAAGCGGCTCGCTTGAAGCCAGCGAAATTGACTACTCCACATTCGTCTGTGACGGTGCAAGTGGCCAAGACGGTGTGGATGGTGAGGACGGTACGACTGGCCAAGATGGTACGAACGGAACTGACGGAACCAACGGAAGTGGATCACCAAACACCATGCTGACCAGCATTTCATCTCCTGCGGCATCATTGGAATGCGACGCTGGTGGGCGGGTTATGATGCAAGGTCTTGACAACGGAGATGGTGGCGGAACCACCCAGAACGGTATTCTTGAATCTGGCGAAGTTGACTACACAACCACCTATTGTAGCAAGTATGTTGTCAGAATGGTGGATGATATCTACGGCGGGACATACAGCAGTAACCTCGGATCTTACATGGAAATATTAGTCGGTGATACACTCTACTTCAGTGCGTATGACGGAAGCAGCAACGTTGAACTGTGGGCGCATGATACCTCAACCTCCTCAACCTGGCAAGTGGTTGATATCTACAGCGGGGCAGGCGGCAGTAACCCCGGATATAGCATGGCGATATTAGTCGGTGACACGCTATACTTCAGTGCG